>NZ_QYLP01000023.1 GCF_003614925.1 Arthrobacter celericrescens | reverse complement strand
CTAATAGGCCGACAACTTACACCACACACAAAGAATCAACTGCACGCGTCCACTATGTGGTTCCCGGACAACAACCCAGGAACAAACACACAACCGAATAACACCAGCAGCAACACCTGGTAACCACAAGACTTCCCACCCCGCACCGGACAACAACCGGCACCAGGGGACCGGGTAACAGGGTTACGGCGGTCATAGCGTGGGGGAAACGCCCGGTCCCATTCCGAACCCGGAAGCTAAGACCCACAGCGCCGATGGTACTGCACCCGGGAGGGTGTGGGAGAGTAGGACACCGCCGGACAACCATTAACGACAGGGGCCCTGACCACGACGGTCAGGGCCCCTTCGCATTTAACCGAACACCACACGAACGCCCCGGACCACAGACCCGGGGCGCACGTGTTTAAAGAATCCCTAGCGGAAGGCGGGAATCCCCGTGATGTGGTTGCCGAGGATCAGGGTGTGGACGTCGTCGGTGCCCTCGTAGGTCCGGACTGATTCCAGGTTGTTCGCGTGCCGCATGGGCGGGTGGTCCAGGGTGATGCCGTTACCGCCGAGCATGGCCCGGGCATCCCGGCAAATCCGGATGGCTTCGCGGCAGTTGTTCAGCTTCCCCGCGGAGATCTGGTGTGGTTGCAGCTTGCCGGCCTCCTTGAGGCGGCCGATCTGCAGGGCCAGCAGCATGCCCTTGTTGATTTCGAGGGCCATGTTGACCAGCTTCTCCTGCGTGAGCTGGTAGCCGGCGAGGGGCTTGTCGAACTGGAGCCGTTGCTGCGAGTAGTCGAGCGCGGCCAAGTAGCTGTCCCGCGCGGCTCCCATCGCGCCCCAGATGATCCCGTAGCGGGCCTCGTTGAGGCATTCGAAGGGGCCGCGCAGGCCCTTGGCCCCCGGGAGCAATGCCGAGCCGGGGAGCCTGACGTCGCTGAGCTCGATGTCGCACTGGATCGAGGCACGCATGGACAACTTTGGTTCGATCGGCGTCGCCCGGAATCCGGGGGTGTCGGTGGGAACGATGAAGCCCCGCACGCCGTCGTCGGTCATGGTCCAGATGATGGCGAGCTGCGCGATCGAGGCGAGGCCGATCCAGCGCTTGGATCCGTTGATGATCCAGTCGTCGCCCTCGCGCCGGGCGAACGTCTTCATGCTTCCGGGATCCGAACCCGCGCCGGGCTCCGTGAGTCCGAAGCACCCCACCACCTCACCGGCCGCCATGCGGGGGAGCCACTGGTGCTTCTGGTCTTCGCTGCCGTGCTTGTGGATCGCGCTCATCGCCAGGGAGCCCTGCACGCTGACGAAGGTCCGGAGCCCCGAATCGCCGGCCTCAAGCTCCAAGGCGGCCAGCCCGTACTCCACGGCGCTGCGTCCCGGGCAGCCGTAGCCGTTCAGGTGCATGCCGAGCAGTCCGAGTTCGCCCATTTCAGGGACGAGTTCCACCGGGAAGAGGGCGTCCTCGTACCAGGCCGCGATGTTCGGCCGGATCCTCGTATCGACAAACGCGCGGACCGTGTCGCGCACGGCGAGCTCGTTTTTCGTGAACAGGGAATCTATCTCCAACAGATCTGCGGTCACGGGCACGTCTGCTCCATTGCTTTCGGGCGTCATGCCTCCAAGGCTAGGCCGCCAGCGGGCGGCCCGGCATTGGATGATCTGCCCGGAGCGGTGCGAATGCTGGTTAGATTGTCCAGTCCCTTGTCGCGCCAGCGAAGGCAGCCATGATCAGCCTTGCCCAACTCCAGCACCGGCTCGGTGCCGAACTCAGTCCGTGCGGCGGCGCCGTCGTGCCGAGGCGGCAGATCTCCGGGGTGCACATTTCCGAGCTCGAAGACCCGACTCCCTACCTGGAGGGCGGGGAACTGCTCCTTACTACCGGGATACCCTTCGCCGGAGGCGCGTCCGGCGGTCCCGCGCGCATTCGTTCCTATGTCGGGCGCCTGGTGGAGCGCGATGTATCGGCTTTGGGCCTTGGCTTGGGAGCAGGGCTCGACGCCGTTCCCGCCGCCTTGGCGGATACGTGCACCAACGCCGGGCTGCCTTTACTGCTTGTGCCCGCGGGGGTTCCTTTCATGAACGTCTCGCGGGCGTATTGGGACCTGGTGTCCAAAGCCGGCCAGTCCGACCTTGTGGCGAGCCTGGGCACCCAGACCGCCCTGGCCCGGGCGGCCCTGCTGCCGGACGCCAACGCCTCGGTAGTCAAGGCCCTGGCCCAGGCCCTGGGTGGCTGGGCCGCATACCTGCCGGCGGCCCCGGGCGGCACGGATGCAGAGACGTCCTGGCCATCAGGCACAGCCGGGTTAATTCCACAGTTGCAAGAGCAGACTGCCCGGCTCAACCTCGGCGCCCTGCACTCGGCCGCCACCTTCCAGATCCACGGCAGCGACGTCGTCGAGCATCCGGTACTGGTGGGCCGCCGCATCGCGGGGTTCCTCGCCGTCGGCGCCGGCCGGAAACTCGGCAAGGCGGACCGCCAGATCATCCAGACAGTCTGCATGTTGCTCTCCCTCAAGGCCCAGCAACAGCAGGAAGCACACGCAGCAGGTGCCGCATTGGATTCGGCGGTCGCCAAACTGCTCCTCGGCGGGCATCCGGACGCTGCGCGGATGCTGGCGCGGGACCTCTCGGTCCCGCTGCCCGATGGCCCGGTGCGGCTACTGCTCCTGAACGGCGCCGTGCCCGACGCGAGCGGGCGGGGCCTGGCCGAGGAGGCCGCCGACGTCGTCAGCCGCCTGCGTGCGGAACATCCGGTGCCATGGCTCCCCACCGCTCTCCGCGGCTGCCGCCTGCGCTGCGCGGACGGGGCGGTGTCGGCTTTCATCCTGGATGCCGCCCCCTCGAACGAAGTCCCGGCGGAGCTGCACGCGGCGGGAGAGTTTCCAAGCCACAGCGCCGCACTGAGCCGGGTCCTGCCCCTGCACAGGCTGCCCGAAGCCCGGGATGCCCTCATTGAAACCCTGGCTTCCCTGCAGTCCGGGACCCTCTCCGTGCCCGGCATCGGGCATGCCGTGGATGCGCAGGTGGAGGAATGGATTGAAGCGCTTCGGGGCTTTCGGCGGGCCGATCTGGTGGCCACGGTGCGCAGCTACCTGAGGCACCGGGGCCAATGGGAAGCCGCGGCCCGGGACCTGGCGGTGCACCGCAATTCCCTGCGGCACCGGATCGCAACGGCGGCCAGGATCATCGGGGCGGACCTTGATGATCCGGATGTCGCCGCCCGCCTGTGGCTCGGGTTGCGCCGCTCCTAGTCGCGGCCGGACAGCCACGCGCGGAGCGGAGCGTCGTGTTCGCCGAGGGCCGGCGGAGCCTGAGTGCGCGGAGCCAGCGGCGGCGTCCAGCTGACCGGGTGGCGGACCTGGCGGCCGACGCGGGCACCCGATGAATCGTGCACCTCGATGGTGGGCGCCAGGCCGAGGAACTCGGCGAATTCGAGCCCCTCATCGATTCCGGCCACCCGTCCCGCGGGCACTCCGGCCGCCGTGAGCCGTTCCTGCCAATGCGCCGCCGGCGCCGCGGCAAGGGTCCGTTCCAGCACTTCGACGAGCTCGGCACGGTTCCGCACGCGCTGCGGATTGCCGGCGAACCGCGGCTCGGCGGCGAGGCCGGGCAAACCAAGGACCGCGCAGAGTGCCGCGAACTGGGAGTCGTTTCCGCAGGCCACGGCCAAGGGACCGTCGGCGCATCGGAGCAGCTGGTAGGGCGCAATCGAAGGATGGACGTTTCCCAGCCGGGCCGGCACCGTGCCCGCGCCGAGGAACGCCTGGGCCTGGTTGGCCAGGGCACCCTGCAGGCTGGACAGCAGATTGACCTCAAGCCTGGTTCCGCAGCCGTGGACGCCGCGGGCGTGAAGTGCGGCGAGGATGCCGATGGTGGCGTCCTTGGCAGTCAGCACATCCACCAGCGCGACGCCGGCCTTCATCCCTTCCCCGTCGGTTGCGCCCGTGATGCTCATGAGTCCGCCCATCGCCTGGACGACGAAATCGTAGCCCGGCAGTCCCGCTCCACCGGCGCTTCCGAACCCGGAAATGGACGCGTACACGAGGGAAGGATTGGCCGCGGACAGTTCCTCGTAGCCCAGCCCCAACCTGGCCATGACGCCGGGTTTGAAGTTCTCCACCAGGACGCCGGCACGGAGGGCCAGCTCGCGGGCCAGTTCACGGTCGGCAGGGCCGGACAAGTCGAGGCACAGGGATTCCTTGTTCCGGTTCACGCTCTCGAAGTAGGTCGATCCCGTCGCCGAGAACGGCGGACCCCAGCTTCTCGTGTCGTCGCCGCTGCCGGGCCGTTCCACCTTGATCACGCGTGCGCCAAGATCCGCCAGAGTCATGGTGGCCAGGGGACCAGCAAGGACGCGAGAGAAGTCCGCCACCAGGATCCCCTCCAGGGGCAGCCTTGTCGGCGGGGAGGTGTCTGGCTGTTCCATGGGGGGTCCTTCCGGTGGCGGGAACTGATACGGGCACACCTTAGGCAGGGCGCCTGTGAACCGTCGCGGGACGGTTCGTCCCGTCCGGGCCGGAATGTCCCGGACGGCACCGGAGACGAAGGACGGCGACGGCGGCACGGGCCTCCCGCCGTCGTCGTGCGTTCCGCCTGTGATGCTTCCCACGGGAAGGCGCGAAAGCGCCCTGCGGAATACGGGAGGCCGCGAACCGTCGCCTAGAATTGCAGGAGACAAACGGGCCGGATGCCGGCGGCGTGAGAACAAAATACGGATACGAGCGGCTGCGCATGCGCCAGTGGTCGGCTCACAACAGGAGGAATCCAGCATGGCTGAGCACAACGGCGGCAAACGCGGCAACTTCGGTGGCGACCGGGGAGAACGCGGTCCTTTCCGCGCCAACAACAACTCCGGTGGCGACCCCCGCGGATTCCGTTCCCGCGACGACCGTGAAGGCGGCGCAGGCGGACACCGGGACCGCAAGCCCTACGGCGACCGCGACGGCAAGAAGTTCGGTNCCCTACGGCGACCGCGACGGCAAGAAGTTCGGTGAGCGGAAGCCGTTCGATCGTGACCGTAAGCCGTTCGGTGACCGTCCGCGCCGTGACGGTGAGGAGCGACGCAGCTTTGGTGACCGCGGCCCGCGCAACTTCGACGGCCCGCGTCGTGAGGGTGAGGAGCGTCGGAGCTTCGGTGACCGTCCTGCCCGTGATGGTGAGCGTCGGAGCTTCGGCGACCGCGACCGCAAGTTCGGTGAGCGGAAGCCGTTCGATCGTGACCGTAAGCCGTTCGGTGACCGTCCTGCCCGTGATGGTGAGCGTCGGAGCTTCGGCGACCGCGACCGCAAGTGCGGTGAGCGGAAGCCGTTCGATCGTGACCGGAAGCCGTTCGGTGACCGTCCGCGCCGTGACGGTGAGGAGCGACGCAGCTTTGGTGACCGCCCCGCCCGTGATGGTGAGCGTCGGAGCTTCGGTGACCGTCCTGCCCGTGATGGTGAGCGTCGGAGTTTCGGCGACCGCGACCGCAAGTTCGGTGAGCGGAAGCCGTTCGATCGTGACCGTAAGCCGTTCGGTGACCGTCCGCGCCGTGAGGGTGAGGAGCGTCGGAGCTTCGGCGACCGCGACCGCAAGTTCGGTGAGCGGAAGCCGTTCGATCGTGACCGTAAGCCGTTCGGTGACCGTCCGCGCCGTGAGGGTGAGGAGCGCCGCAGTTTCGGTGACCGCGGCCCGCGCAACTTCGACGGCCCGCGTCGTGAGGGTGAGGAGCGTCGTAGCTTCGGCGACCGCCCGGGCCGCGGCCCCCGCTCCTTCGACGGCCCCCGCGAAGACCGCCCCGCCCGCGTTCCCAACGCCGCTGACCTGCGCAGCGCCAACCGCCCCGATCGTGACCGCTCGCCGGAAATCGACGACGACGTCACGGGCCAGGAACTGGACCGCGCCACCAAGCACCAGATCAAGACCCTCGAGAGCACCAACGCGAGCTGGGTCGCCAAGCACCTGGTGATGGCCGGCCGCCTCATGGACATCGACCCCGAACTGTCCTTCCAGCACGCCCTCGCCGCCAGCCGCCGCGGCGGCCGCCTGGCCGTCGTGCGCGAAGCAGTGGGCCTCACCGCCTACGCCGCCGGCCACTACGGCGAAGCGCTGCGCGAGTTCCGCACCTACCGCCGGATCAGCGGATCCAACGTGCACCTGCCGGTCATGGCCGACTGCGAGCGTGGCCTCGGCCGCCCGGACCGTGCCCTCGACGTCGTCCGCTCCCCGGAAGCCCAGGACCTCGACGCCCCGGGCAAGGTGGAACTGGCCATCGTCGCCTCCGGTGCACGCGCCGACCTTGGCCAGCTGGATGCCGCCGTCGCCGAGCTCGAGATCCCGCAGCTGGACATCAACCGCGCCTTCTCCTACAGCCCGCGCCTGTTCCGTGCCTACGCCGAAGCACTGACCGCCGCCGGCCGTGCGGAGGAAGCCGTCCGCTGGCAGCGCCAGGCCGTTGTGGCCGAAGACGCCCTGGGCGTGGGCCAGTTCGAGGAACCGGACATCATCGACCTCGGCGAAGACGACGAAGAAGAGACCGTCAAGCCGCGCTTCCGCCGCGACGAAGCCGCAGCAGCGGCCGAGGCCGAGGAGGTGCAGCCCTCCGCCGCGGCAGCCGCGGGAGAAGCTGAAGGCACGGAGGGTGATGACGTGAACCTCGACGACGTCGAGTCCGACTACTTCGAGTCCGACGACGCCGAATCGGACCGCGACTCCGTGGAAGAGGACGTCCTCGAGGACGCCGGAACCGACACCGAAGAAGGCAAGCACCATGACTGAGGCGTCCCTGCTCTCGGCCTTCGACTCCGTCCTCTCCGACCTGGACGGCGTGGTGTACGCCGGGCCGCACGCCATTCCCGGCGCCGTGGAGTCCTTGTCCAGGCTAGAGGACGCCGGGGTCGGTCTCGGCTACGTGACCAACAACGCCTCGCGCACCCCGGCCCAGGTGGCCGCGCACCTGCGTGAACTCGGCGCTCCCGCCGAGGACCACCAGGTGGTGAGCTCGTCCCAGGCCGCGGCCGTCCTCCTGTCCGAACTGCTGGCGCCCGGTGCACACGTGCTGATTACCGGCAGCGCCGCGCTGGCCCACGAGATCGAACTGGTCGGGCTCGTCCCCGTCCACGACGCCGCCGGCGAACCGGTGGCCGTCGTGCAGGGCTTCAACCCCGAAATCGGCTGGAAGCAGCTTGCCGAGGCCTCCTATGTGGTGGCCGGCGGAGCGCTCTGGGTGGCCACAAATACGGACATGTCCATTCCCCAGGCCCGCGGCATGGCCCCTGGCAACGGCACCCTGGTGGCCGCTGTCTCGGCGGCCACCGGCCTGACCCCGCGCGTCGCCGGCAAGCCCGAGGCGCCGCTTTTCCACGCTGCTGCCAAGCGGCTGGGCTCCGAGCGCCCGCTCGTCGTCGGCGACCGCCTCGACACGGACATCCTGGGTGGCAACCGGGCGGGATTCGCGACGGCGGCGGTGCTCACCGGCGTCGACACCCGCGAGTCGATCCTCGCCGCCCGCAGCCTGGAACGCCCCAGCTACCTGATCCCGGACCTGACCGCGCTGTACGAGCCGTACCCCGCGATCAGCGAGGACGGCGGACTCTTCCGCTGCGGCAACTCGACGGCGTCCGTGGAGGACGGGACCGTCACGGTCAGCCGGTCCGAGGACGAGCTGGACTCCTGGCGTGCAGCCTGCGCCGCATGGTGGGCGGCCACCCCCGATGCCGCCGAAGCCACGGCTCCGCGTGTGGAGTGGATCGAAAACTAGACTGCTGGCATGACTGACGTGAACGGACACGGCGACAGCGTGCGCTGGCCGGAGCCTCCGGAGGAGGGCGGCGATCCCGTGGTGGACGCCGTTGCGGCAGGGCTGGCCGACATTCCGGCGGCGCCTGTGGAGGAACACTTGGGGCTGTACACCGGGATCCACGACGCCCTGCTGTCCGCCCTGGATACTGAAACCCTGGACACCGAAACCCTGGATACTGAAACCCTGGACACCGAAACCCTGGATACTGAAACGCTGGACACCGAAGAAAGCTGAACCGGAAAGCTGAGAATGGCACGTCTTGACCAGGAACTCGTCAGCCGCGGGCTGGCGAGGTCCCGCACCCACGCGGCCAAGCTCATCGCCGACGGCAAAGTGAGTTCCGGCGGCACGGTGCTGCTCAAGGCCTCCCTGCAGTGCGGCGAAGACACCGCCCTGGACGTCCAGGCCCACGCGGAGGACGCCTACGTCAGCCGCGCCGGCCACAAGCTCGCCGGCGCCCTCGACGCCTTCCTGGAGGTGTCGGCCGAAGGCAAACGCTGCCTGGACGCCGGGGCCTCCACCGGCGGCTTCACCGACGTCCTCCTCAAGCGCGGCGCCGCGCAGGTGGTCGCCGTCGACGTCGGGCATGGCCAGCTGGTACCCATGCTGCGCGAGGATCCGCGCGTCGTCGTCCACGAAGGCCTCAACGTCCGCTACATGGAACCCGCGCAGATCGGCGGCCCCGCCGCCCTGACCGTCGCAGACCTGTCCTTCATCTCCCTGACCCTGGTGCTGGAGCCCCTGGCGGCCTGCACCGAACCCGGGGGAGACCTGCTGCTCATGGTCAAACCGCAGTTCGAAGTCGGCAAGGAACGGCTGTCCCGCACCGGGGTGGTGTCCTCGCCTGACGAACGACGCCGGGCGGTAGCCGGCGTGGCGCGCGCGGCAGTGGATGCCGGGCTGGATTTGTGCGGGCTGGCGGAGAGCCCGCTGCCCGGACAGGACGGAAATGTGGAGTACTTCCTGTGGATGAAGCGCAGGATGTCACAGCTCCTGCCTAAGATCGAAGAGCGCGACGGGCACGTCGACGCACTGTTGGCGAAGATCTGGACCTGAGAACAGGCCACGAGCGGAACGGAAAACCATGAGCAGGCGCGTACTGGTCCTTGCCCACACCGGGCGGGAAGAATCCCTCCGCGCAGCGTGGGATGCCTGCGATGCCCTGCACACCTCGGGCCTGGTGCCGGTCATGCAGAAGTCCGAACTGGCCGACGTCGAACGCTTCTTCGGCCACGTGGACAAGCCGATCGAGATCCTGCACGAGGACGTCCGCCTCGAAGACGTGGAACTCGTCATGGTCCTCGGCGGCGACGGCACCATCCTGCGCGCCGCGGAACTGGTCCGCGAGGTGGACCTGCCCATGCTCGGCGTGAACCTGGGGCACGTGGGCTTCCTCGCCGAAAGCGAACGGGCCGACCTCACCCAGACCGTGGACTGGATCGCCAGCCGCGAGTACACAGTCGAAGAGCGCATGACCATCGACGTCCAGGTGTGGGTGCGCGGCCAGAAGATCTGGCACACCTGGGCCCTGAACGAAGCCGCCATTGAAAAGGCGGACCGGGAACGCATGGTCGAAGTGGTCACCGAAGTGGACGAACGCCCGCTGACCTCCTTCGGCTGCGACGGCGTGGTACTCGCCACCCCCACCGGCTCCACTGCCTACGCGTTCTCCTCGGGCGGGCCCGTGGTGTGGCCCGAAGTGGAAGCCCTGGTGATCGTGCCCATCAGCGCCCACGCCCTCTTCACGAAGCCCCTGGTGGTGTCCCCACGCTCCAAGCTCGCCGTGGAAATCCTCAACCGCACCGACGCCAAGGGCGTGCTCTGGTGCGACGGCAGGCGCTCCGTGGACCTGCCGCCCGGCGCCCGCGTGGAGGTCACCCGCTCCACCCGGCCCGTACGGCTGGCCCGCACCCACCAGACGCCGTTCTCGGCCCGCCTGGTCCGCAAGTTCGAACTTCCCATCCACGGCTGGCGCGGCCCGGTGCCGCGCTCGGCCGAAATCCACACCGGCCCCGTGCCGGTGGTCCGCACGCCGATCCCCACTCCCTTGCCCGGCCCTTTGGACCCGCCCGGCCCTTTGGACCCGCCCGGCCCTTTGGACCCGCCCGGCCCTTTGGACCCGCCCGGCCCGCATGATCCCGGATACGGCCAGGAGGACGCCGCGTGGGAGGAAAGCCCGGGGCACGGCAATGAAGCCACGAAGGAGAGCTGATCCATGATCGAGGAACTGCGCATCCGCGACCTCGGCGTCATCACCGACGCCACCCTGCCGCTCGGCCCCGGGCTGAGCGTCGTCACCGGCGAAACCGGCGCAGGCAAGACCATGGTGGTCACCGCCGTGGGGCTCCTGTTGGGCTCGCGTTCGGACGCCGGTGCCGTCCGGACCGGGGCGAAGTCTGCCTCCGCGGAAGCCCTGTTGACCCTGGACCCGGGGCACACCGCCGTCGTGCGGGCCGTCGAAGCGGGCGGCGAGGCCGAAGAGTTCGACGGCGGCGCGCAGCTGCTGCTGGCCCGCACCGTCGGTGCCGACGGCCGCAGCCGGGCGTTCGTGGGCGGCCGCTCCGCCCCGGTGGGCGTGCTCGCGGAGCTCGGCGAGAGCCTGGTGGTGGTGCACGGCCAGTCGGACCAGATCCGGCTCAAGAGCGTCACGGCGCAGCGGAACGCCCTGGACCGCTTTGCCGGGCCCGATCTCGCCGGCATCCTGGGCGGGTACCAGGAACTGTACGGCCGCTGGAAGTCGGACCAGGCCGAGCTCGATGCTCTCCGGAGCGAGGTCCGCGAACGCCTGCGCGAAGCCGAGTCCCTGCAGGCGGCGCTGGAGGAGATCGACGGCGTCGACCCTCAGCCCGGCGAGGACGAGGCCCTCAAGGGCGAGGCCGTGAAGCTGGCCAACGTGGAGGAATTGCGGATCGCCGCGACCGCCGCCCACGAAGCCCTGATCGCCGAAGACTTCGGCGACAGCGGAGACGCCACCACCCTGGTCGACTCGGCCAAGCGGCTCCTGGAACAGGTGGCCGAACACGACGAAGCGCTCGGCGCGGCGGCGTCCCGGCTCGCCGAGGTCGGCTTCCTGCTCAACGACATCGCCGCGGAACTCTCCAGCTACCAGGCGTCGCTCGACTCCGAAGGCCCGGAGCGGCTTGCCGAAATCGAGGAACGCCGGGCGGTGCTGGCCAAGCTCATCCGCAAGTACGCCCCGAGCATCGACGAGGTCCTGGAATGGGCCGCCACGGCGCGGGTCCGCCTGGACGAGCTGCAAGATGACTCCTCCCGGATCGAGGCCCTGGAAGCGTCCGTCTCCACCGCCGAGGCGGAGCTGCGCAAGCAAGCGGCCCGGATCAGCAAGGCCCGCGCCAAGGCCGCCAAGGGCCTCTCCACGCGCGTCAGCGCCGAGCTGACCGCCCTCGCCATGGCCGACGCCACCCTTGTGATCGAAGTCGAGGACAGCGGCGACCTCGGCCCGCACGGCCAGGACGACGTCGCGTTCCTCCTCCAGCCGCACTCGGGCGCGCCCGCCCGACCGCTCGGCAAGGGCGCCTCGGGCGGTGAACTGTCCCGCGTGATGCTGGCCATCGAAGTTGTCCTCGCCGCGGTGGACCCGGTCCCCACCTTCGTGTTCGACGAGGTCGATGCGGGCGTGGGCGGCAAGGCCGCCGTCGAAATCGGCCGCCGGCTCGCGATGCTGGCCCGCCACGTCCAGGTCCTGGTGGTCACGCACCTTCCGCAGGTGGCCGCCTTCGCCAACCAGCACATCCGTGTGACCAAAACCTCGGTGCGGGGCGCTGACGGCAAAACCTCCACCGGATTCACCTCCAGCGACGTGCAGCTGTTGGACGAGGACGAGCGCGTGCGGGAGCTGGCGAGGATGCTCGCCGGGCAGGAAGATTCCGAGTCCGCCCGCGCCCACGCGCAGGAACTGCTCGACGACGCCAAGCTCCTGCCGCAGCCCGCCTAGCCTTCGCGGGGTCCTTCGCAGGGTCCCGGCCGGCAATTCCCGCGGGCAGGCTCTTGCCCGCGGGAGCCGCCGCGGGAGAGCATGGATCATTTGGGGAAACAAGCGGCGGAACCCTTGGAGGCGCAATTGATGATAAGCTCGAATTCCGTGGTGCAGCGATCTAATTCCCGTGTAAATTCCCGGTTCCCGGGCTCGTCCAAGACGACCAAACACATCTTCGTCACCGGCGGTGTGGCGTCCTCGCTCGGAAAGGGACTGACGGCGTCCAGCCTCGGCCACCTGCTGCGGGCACGCGGTCTGTCTGTAACTATGCAGAAGCTCGATCCCTACCTGAACGTGGATCCGGGCACGATGAACCCCTTCCAACACGGCGAAGTCTTCGTCACCGACGACGGCGCCGAGACCGACCTCGACATCGGACACTACGAGCGCTTCCTCGACGAGAACCTCGAGGGCTCGGCCAACGTCACAACAGGCCAGATCTACTCGACCGTTATCGCCAAGGAACGCCGCGGCGAATACCTCGGCGACACCGTGCAGGTCATCCCGCACATCACCGACGAGATCAAGCGCCGCATGCGCCTGCCTGCCGAAGGCAAGAACGCCCCGGACGTCATCATCACCGAAATCGGCGGCACCGTCGGCGACATCGAATCCCAGCCCTTCCTGGAATCGGCCCGCCAGGTCCGCCAGGACATCGGCCGCAACAACGCCTTCTTCCTGCACGTTTCCCTGGTGCCGTACATCGGCCCGTCCCAGGAACTGAAGACCAAGCCCACCCAGCACTCCGTGGCAGCCCTGCGCTCCATCGGCATCCAGCCCGAGGCGATCGTGATCCGTTCGGACCGCGAAGTCCCGGACGCGATGCGCGAGAAGATCGGCCGCATGTGCGATGTGGACGTGGACGCCGTGATCAACGCCGCGGACGCCCCGAGCATCTACGACATCCCCAAGACCCTGCACGCCCAGGGCCTGGACTCCTACATCGTGCGCGCCCTGGACCTGCCGTTCAAGGACGTGGACTGGAGCAAGTGGGACAAGCTGCTCGAAGCGGTCCACAACCCCAAGCACGAGGTCGAGGTGGCCCTGGTGGGCAAGTACATCGACCTGCCGGACGCCTACCTCTCCGTGACCGAAGCCCTGCGTGCCGGCGGTTTCGCCAACGAAGCCAAGGTCAAGATCCGCTGGGTCCCCTCCGACGAGTGCGAAACCCTCGAAGGCGCCAAGAAGTCCCTGGCCGGCGTGGACGCCATCTGCGTCCCGGGAGGCTTCGGCATCCGCGGCCTCGAAGGCAAGCTCGGCGCCCTGAAGTTCGCCCGCGAAACCCAGCTCCCGGTCCTGGGCCTGTGCCTGGGCCTGCAGTGCATGGTGATCGAGTACGCCCGCAACGTGGTCGGCCTCGAAGGTGCTTCCTCGTCCGAGTTCGAACCGGATTCGAAGTACCCGGTCATCGCCACCATGGAAGAGCAGCTGGACATCGTGGAGGGCAAGGGCGATCTCGGCGGCACCATGCGCCTGGGCCTCTACGAAGCCAAGCTGGACGAAGGCTCCGTCGTCGCCGAAACCTACGGCGCCACCGCGGTCAGCGAACGCCACCGCCACCGCTACGAGGTGAACAACAAGTACCGGGACCAGATCGCCGCCGAGGGCCTGGTGTTCTCCGGCACCTCCCCGGACGGCAAGCTGGTGGAGTTCGTCGAACTGCCCCGCGAAGTGCACCCGTACTACGTGGCCACGCAGGCCCACCCCGAGCTCAGCTCCCGCCCGACCCGCCCGCACCCGCTGTTCGCGGGCCTGGTGAAGGCCGCCCTGGACCGCCGCAGCGGTGCCGCGGAGGTTCCCGCAGCCAAGTCGGCAAGCAAAGCAACAGCAGCAGCAAAGTAGTTCATTCAGCACCCGCAAAGGACGGCGCGATGCCCGGCAGTTCCGAATCTTCCAGCAGTTCCCGGCAGTTTTCGGACACACCGAGCCCGCGCCGTCTTTTGTCGTCCAGCAAGGTCTACGAAGGCCGGATCTGGGACGTCGTCAGCGATGCATTCGAGCTCGCCGAGGACACCGGCACCCTGGTCCGCGACTACATCGACCACCCGGGTGCCGTTGCCGTCCTGCCCATGAACGACGACGGCGACATCCTCCTGCTCAAGCAGTACCGGCACCCGGTGGGCATGGACCTGTGGGAGATTCCCGCGGGCCTGCTCGACATCGAAGGCGAGGACTTCGTGGTCGGCGCGGCGCGCGAACTGGCGGAAGAAGCCGACCTCCAGGCCGCGGAATGGAACGTCCTGGCGGACTTCTTCAACTCACCCGGATCCTCCAGCGAAGCGATCCGGATCTACCTTGCCCGTGGCCTTTCCGACGTCCCGGAGGCCGAGCGCCACGTCCGCACGGACGAGGAGGCCGAGATCGAACTGGCCTGGGTCTCCCTGGACGACGCGGTCGCGGCCGTCCTGGAAGGCCGGCTGCACAACCCCTCGGCCGTCGTCGGGATCCTCGCCGCCGCGGCCGCACGCGCCGGCGGCTTCAGCGGACTGCGTCCCGGCAACGCTCCCTGGCCGGCCCACCCCAGCCAGCGCTGACCATGCAGCCGGGGGAGGACACCCGCGCGCCCACCGCCGTCGACCGGGCCGTCAGCGACTACCTGCAGCACCTGGGGGTCGAACGCGGCCTGGCCAGCAACACACTTTTCGCCTACCGGCGCGACCTGTCCCGCTACGCCAACTTCCTCGCCGCGGCCGGCGTCGACAAACCCGGCGGGGTCTCCCGGCATGACGTCACGGCCTTCGTGCAGGCACTCTCTGACGGGTCCGACGGCGCCGCCGCGCTCGGCGTGCGATCCGCCGCCAGGACTGTGGTTGCCGTGCGCGGCCTCCACAAGTTCTGGGCCCTGGAGGGAACCACGACGGGGGACCCCGCCAGCGATGTCCACCCGCCGATGCCCGGCAAGCGGCTGCCCAAGGCGATCAGCGTGGACGAGGTCACCCGGATCCTCGAAGCCGCCGGCACGGACACCCCCACAGGGCTGCGCGACCGCGCCCTGCTCGAGTTCCTCTACTCCACCGGCGCCCGCATCAGCGAAGCGGTGGGGCTCGACGTCGACGACGTCTCCCTCGAAAGCGGCTCCGACGGCCCCGCGATCGTGCGGCTGTTCGGCAAGGGCTCCAAGGAACGACTGGTGCCGCTTGGCTCCTACGGGGCACGCGCCGTGGGCGCCTACCTGGTGCGCGGCCGGCCCCTCCTTGCCGCCAAGGGCAAAGGCACGCCCGCCTTGTTCCTCAACGCGCGCGGCGGCCGGATCAGCCGGCAAAGCGCCTGGACCATCCTGAAAACCGCGGCGGACAAGGCCAACATCACCAAGGACGTCTCCCCGCACACCCTGCGCCACTCCTTCGCCACCCACCTGCTCGAAGGCGGCGCGGACGTCCGCGTGGTCCAGGAACTCCTCGGCCACGCCTCGGTGACCACCACCCAGGTGTACACGCTGGTCACGGCCGACACTCTCCGCGAAGTGTACGCAGCGGCGCACCCCCGCGCGCTGGGCTAGAAAACTCCCCGCTGAAAAATTCCTCCAAGCGATGTAAGAAACTGCTGTTCCCGGGACACTAAGTCATTAAAGTCAAGCCATCGAATCCGGGGGATCAGCAAAAATGTTGGCTGCCAGGGAGCACGAGTTCATCGCTCTGCATTCTCAGCACTTCACCCGCGTGTACCACTACATCGCGTACCGCATCAACGACCGGGCACGGGCGGAGGAGCTCGCCGCGGACGTCTTCCGCATTGTCTGGGAGAAACGGCTCGAGGAGCCGCCGGGCATCGGCTGGCTGATCGCCACCGCCCGGAACGTGCTGGGCAACGAGTACAAAGGCAGGCGCCGCCGGGAACAGCTCATCGAACGGCTGGCGGAGGAAGCCCGCACCCAGGGCGAAGCAGTAGAGGATGGCCAGCGCGCCGCCGTCGCCGATGTCCTGACGCGGCTGAACGACCGCGACCGGGAAGTGCTCATGCTCAGCTACTGGGACGACCTGAGCACCGCCGAACTGGCAGAAAGCCTCGAATGTTCACCCTCCGCCGCGGCCGTCCGGCTGCACCGCGCCCGGAAGGCCTTCGCGAAGGCCGCCCCCACCCACCTCATGACCGAACGGAAGGGCTAGCCATGGACCGCATCGAGCAACTCATGAAGGACGCCAAGCCGCGCGTCGCTGAACCGGACACCACGCCGGGAATCGACTCGGCCCGTTCAATCGTGTTCTCCACCGACCCGAATGTCGTCTCGCTGGCCGGGCGCAAGCCCGTGCGGCGCACCGCCCTGCGTACTGCCGCAGCCGGACTGGCGGCCGCGGCAGCCGTTGCGGCCGCCGTCGTGGTCGGCGGGACCTTGGTACAGCAGCCGGCTCCTGATCCGGCCACCACCGGAACTCCCTCGGTTTCGGCCAGCCCGACGCCGACCGCCACGCCCAGTCCCACGGCAACCCAGCCGGCCGGCCTGAGCACCAACGGCGTTGCGTGCACGCCTGCCAATATCGATCTGCGCCGCAGCACCCAGAACCCGGTGACGGAAGCGATTCCTGCAGCGGAGCAGAAGTACTACACCGTGCTCGGCTGCGCCGAAGGCTGGATCGCGTACGAAACCTCCGATGAGGGTGCCCGGGCGATGGGCCTCGACGGCGGCAACGCCTGGTACAACCTGGCCAGGCTGCAAGGGAACAAGCGCTTCCTCACGGACTTCCAGCAGGAATGGGCCGCCGTATTCACCTGGAAGTTCCACTCCCTGAACAACGATGTCTCGCAGAACGGCCAGGCCATGACGCCGCAGCAGGCCATGGACAAGGAATTCGCGGAGAAGGGCATCCCGGTGAACCTGCGGGAACAATTGGTGGGCAAGGGGCCGATGGCAGCGACACCCGACGGCGTGCCTTTGCCCAACGGGTACGTCAGCCCGGACGGCCGCGTGAGCTTCAGCTACCCGGCACAGTGGACTGTGCAGCCCAAGCCGGATGCCGCCCCGAACGCCGTGAACTTGACAGTGCATGATGCGTCCGGCAAGAAAGTCGCAGAACTGGCGTTCGGAAACCAAGGGGGTGGTCTCGGCGGTTCGTGCACAACTCCGGTGCCGTACACAGTGCTCGACTACGCCGAGGTCCAGCTGCCATACAACAAGGAGTTCACCAACAGCGTGACTCCGCGTTTCGCCTACCGGGTGATGGAAACCGGCAACGGTAAGGTCCTGGCGTCCTACGGGTTGACCAGCACCATTGGAGGGGCGGACGGCAAAGCCTGCCTGATTTATAACGTCGTCAACGGCCCGGAGCTGTCTCCCATATACATGTTTGCCAGCGGTGCCCAAATGCGCCCGGACCTCACGGACGCCGAGGCCGCGGACCAAGGCGTGCTGGTCTTCGACAGCATGGCCGAGGCCATCGAGTACCGGAACACCGAGGAATACCGGCTGGTCAAGGCCATGATTACCTCGTTGACGGTGGCGGAAAGGAACGTCGATTAGCTGGAGCGGCCGCGGCGATAGGGTAGGGGCATGCATTTCACGCCCGTCACCCTTTGCTTCCTGGTCCGGGACCTGCCCGACGGCGGCCGCGTCGTCCTGCTCGGGCAGAAGAAGACAGGATTCGGGGCCGGCAAGGTGGTGGGCCTGGGCGGGCACGTCGAGCCGGGGGAGAGCGACGCGGAAGCCGCCTGCCGCGAGGTCTTCGAAGAGTCCGGAGTGACGGTCCGCGAAGCGGACCTGGCGGACGCCGGCACGGTCCGGTTCGTGTTCCCCGCCCGTCCCGAATGGAACATGCGCACCCGGCTCTTCGTGGCCACGCGCTGGGACGGCGAACCGCAGGAAAGCCTGGAAATCGCGCCGGAGTGGTTCGCGGTGGATAACCTGCCGGTCGAGCGCATGTGGCAGGACGCCGAACACTGGCTGCCAATGGCCCTGGGCGGCACGGTCCTGGACATCGACGTCGTCCTCAACGACGACAACACCACGGTTAGCCACGTGACGCACCGCTGACCGAATTGACTGCGACGGCGAGTTGAATACGACGGCGGGCCGGCCACCCTCAGGTGACCGGCCCGCCGTCGTCGGTTCCGGAGACGTTCCCGTCAGGGAAGGTGCCGCTCGTCCATGCCGTTGTATTCGCTCAGCGGGCGGATCAGCGAGTTGGCCGTGAGCTGTTCCATGACGTGGGCGGTCCAGCCGGTGATGCGGCTGGCCACGAACAGGGGCGTGAACGTGGGGGTGTCGAAGCCCATCAGGTGGTACGTGGGCCCGGCCGGGTAGTCAAGGTTCGGCTTGATGCCCTTGGCCTCGTCCATGGCCTGCTCCAGGCCGTTGTAGAGCCCCAGCAGTTCGGGCCGGCCGTAGTGGGCGATCATCTTGTCCAGGGCGGCCTTCATGGTGGGCACCCGGGAATCGCCGTGCTTGTAGACCCGGTGCCCGAAGCCCATCACCTTCTTCTTGTGGGCCAGCGCGTCTTCCATCCAGGCCCTTGCCCGGGCCGCGGCTTCCTCCATGGACTCTTCGGTGCGGATGCCGATTTCGTCGAAGGTGTGCATCACGGCCTCGTTGGCGCCGCCGTGCAGCGGGCCCTTGAGGGCCCCGATGGCGGCCGTGACGGCCGAGTGCAAATCGGACAGGGTGGACGTGACCACGCGGGCGGTGAAGGTGGAGGCGTTGAAGGAGTGCTCGGCGTACAGGATCATCGAGACGTTGAAGGCCTCCACCACCTCGTCCACTGGGTCTTCGCCGAAGGCCATCCAGAGGAAGTTCGCCGAGTAACCCAGGTCATCGCGCGGTTCCACCACGTCCTGGCCGCGGCGGCGGCGTTGGTCGTAGGCGACGATCGCCGGCATCGCGGCCCACAGGTCGATGGCCTTCTTCAGGTTGGCCTCGGGCGAGGAGTCCTCGGCCAACGGGTGCCGGGCGCCCATCACGGAGGCGGCGGTGCGGCACACATCCATCGGGTGCGATTCCAGCGGCAGGACATCGACCACCTGCTTCACCACGGGATCCAGTGCGCGGCCGGCGCGCTCGCGGGCGCTGAACTCCGCGAGCTGGTCCGGCGTCGGAAGTTCGCCGTTCCACAGCAGGTAGGCGACTTCCTCGAAGCTGCATCGGGCGGCGAGCTCCTGAACGGGGTAGCCGCGGTACAGCAACGAGTTGGTGTCCGGGTTGACCTTGGAAATCGCGGTGTAGTCCACGACGACTCCGGCCAGCCCTTTCTTGATGTCTTCAGCAGCCATGCCGAACTCCTTCGTTCATCTCTGGCAGGGCACCGGCTGGTGCGCGGTCCCTGCGTGCCCTTCATGGATCCGGTTACCGGCGGGTGCCGGGAACCTGGAAGTTGAATACGCCGGTGTCGAAGTGGTTGTAGGCTTCGTAGTCCACCAGCTCGTAGAGCCGGGCGCGGGTGAGCATGTTTTCCACCTCTGCCTGCTGCGTCCCTGTTGCCTTGATCGTTTCCAGCGTACGCTCTGCAGCCCCCATCGCAATGCGCAGCAGCGTGACGGGGTAGATCACCATGTTCACGCCGACGTCCTGGAGCTGTTCCACCGTGAACAGCTCGCTTTTGCCGAACTCGGTCATGTTGGCCAGGATCGGAACCTCCACGGCGTCGCGGATGGCCTGGAACTCCTCCAGGGTGGCCATCGCTTCAGGGAAGATGGCGTCGGCGCCGGCTTCCACAAGGGCCTGGGCGCGTTCCTTCGCCGCCTCCAGTCCTTCCACCGCGCGGATGTCGGTGCGGGCCATGATGAGGAAGTCCGGGTCCCGGCGTGCGTCCGCGGCGGCGCGGATGCGCTTGGCCGCGGTGTCGATGTCCACCACGTTCTTGCCGTCCAGGTGGCCGCAGCGCTTCGGGTTGAACTGGTCCTCGATGTGGCAGCCGGCCAGGCCGGCGTTTTCCAGTTCCTGCACGGTGCGGGCCACGTTCATGGGCTCGCCGAAACCGGTGTCCGCGTCCACCAGGCAGGGCAGGTCGGTCATCCGGGCAATCTGCCCGGCCCGCTGGGCGACTTCGGTGAGTGTAGTCAGGCCGATGTCCGGCAGGCCGAGGTCGTTGGCCAGGACCGCCCCGGAGATGTAGACGCCGGGGAACCCCTTCTCCTCGATCAGCCGGGCCGAGAGCGGGTTGAAGGCTCCGGGGAACTGCAGGATCTCCTCGGACGCGAGCATGTCCCGCAGCCGGCGCCGCTTCTGCCCCGGAGTGGTGGTTGAGTACAGCATCTAGAACAGTCCCTTGGGTGCGTTGGCGGGGTCGATCACGCCGGGGGCGGCAGTGATGTTGAGCTGGTCCAGTTCGCCCGCGGCCAGTTCCGGGAGGCGTTCGACGGCGGCCAGGAACCGTTCGATTTCGGCGTCCTCCACCAGCCCGGCGGCCAGGGTGCGGAACTTGTTGACGTACTGCTCCCGGGCAAAGGGCCGGGCGCCGAGCGGATGGGCGTCGGCGACCGCGATCTCATCCGTAATCACCGTTCCGTCATTGAGGGTGATTTCCACGGTGCCGCCGAACGCCTTCTCGGCGATGTCCAGCGAGTGGTAGCGGCGGGTCCATTCCGGGTCCTCCACCGTGGAGACCTTGTGCCACAGCTCCACGGTGTCCGGACGGCCGGCCCGCTCGGGAGTGTAGGAGTCCACGTGGTGCCAGGCGCCGTCCTGCAGGGCCACGGTGAAGATGTACGGGATGGAGTGGTCCAAGGTCTCACGCGAGGCCGTGGGATCGTACTTCTGGGGGTCGTTGGCGCCGGAGCCGATCACGTAGTGGGTATGGTGGCTGGTCTTGATCAGCACCGAGGCCACGTTGGCCGGGTCCGTGGCTTCGGGGTGTTCCTTGTTCAGCTTGCGGGCCAGATCGATCCAGGCCTGCGCCTGGTACTCGGCGGAGTGCTCTTTGGTGTAGGTGTCCAGGATGGCGCGCTTGGCCTCGCCCTTCTCCGGCAGGGGCACTTCGTAGGAGGCGTCCGGGCCATCCAGCATCCAGGCGATCACTCCGTCCTCGCCTTCATAGATCGGCACAGGGGAGGTCTGGCCGCGCATCGCACGGTCCGCCGCTTCCACGGCCATCTTGCCGGCGAACGCGGGGGCGTGGGCCTTCCACGTGGAGATTTCGCCCTTGCGGGACTGCCGGGTGGCGGTGGTGGTGTGCAGGGCCTGGCCCACGGACTGGAAGATGGTCTCCACGTCCAGGCCCAGCAGGGTGCCGATGCCCGCGGCGGCGGACGGGCCCAGGTGGGCCACGTGGTCGATCTTGTGCTTGTGGAGGCAAATGGCCTTGACCAGGTTCACCTGGATTTCGTAGCCGGTGGCGATGCCCCGCACCAGGTCCGCGCCGGAGGCGCCCACGTGCTGGGCCACGGCCAGGATCGGCGGGATGTTGTCGCCCGGGTGCGAGTAGTCCGCGGCGAGGAAGGTGTCATGGTAGTCCAGCTCACGCACGGCCACGCCGTTGGCCCAGGCGGCCCATTCGGGGGAGACGTTCTCTTCGATGCCGAACACGCCCGCGCCCTTGCCGCCGCTGCTCGGGGCGTGCGTGAGTGCCTGGGCCCGGGCAGCGACGATCGGGGCACGGTTCAACGAGGCGACCGCCACCGAGGCGTTGTCGATGACACGGTTGATGATCATCTCCGTGACCTCGGGGGCCACCTCGACGGGGTCGGCGGCGACGACGGCGATCTTGTGGGCAAGCTGTTCCTCGCGGGGGAGGTTCTCTTCGCTCTTGTAGACACGGACGTGATGGCTCTTGACCAAGGTGGCTCCTTCAGGATGTGTGGCTGGCCTGGACGTTGCTGTTTTTGACGTTGCTGTTCTTGACGTGGGACAGGCTTCGGTGCAGGTGCAGGACGGTGGCGGCTTCGGCGAGTTTCGCGTTCCCGCCGGCAATGGCTTCGGCGATCGCCGCGTGTTCGGCCGCCGCGGCAGCCAGCCGGGCGGCGTCGTCGGCGGCGAGGCGCCGGACCCGGACCAGGTGGACGCGCAGGCTGCGCATGGCCTGGGCCAGGTAGGAATTGGAGATGGCGGCGTCGATGGCGTCGTCCAGCCTCGCCACCAGTGCGTAGTAGTCGTGGCGGGCGGGATCGTCGCCTTCGAGGAGCGCGGGAGCCTCAAGGAGTTCGGCGTGCAGCTGCTCGAAGACGCGGCGCTCGCCGCGTTCGGCCGCCAGCGCCGCTGCCCGCGCCTCAAGGGTTTCGCGCAGCTCGAACAGCTCGTCGATGTCCTCGAGCGAGATCGCGGTGACGACGACGCCGCGGCCGCCTGCCGCCGTCGTCAGGCCTTCCGCGGTGAGCCGGCCGAGCGCCTCCCGGACCGGGGTGCGCGAGACGCCCAGGCGTTCGGACTGTTCCACCTCGCCCAGGACGGTTCCGGGAGCGAGGCGCCATTCGAGGATGTCCTCGCGGAGGGCCGCGTAGGCCTTGTCGCTGGCTCGCATGGCGCCAGTGTATACACAGGCGGTGCATATCCGCTAGTAGTCGGCCTATCTGGCCTTCTATGTATACATGACTCAGGTTTAGCGCCTTGCGATGTAGTACGCGTTGAACGGATCGTCGTCCAGGTCCTGCACCGCGATGTCCCCGAATCCGGCGTCCTGCAGCATGCTGACTGCCAGTTGCCGGCCCCAGACTGTTCCGAGCCCGGCGCCGCCCTGGCCCAGGGATACGGCCATGCAGTGGAAGGTGGATATCGCGTACAGGAAGCTTCCCCAGGGGAGGGCAATGTTGTCTTCCAAGCGGCTGGAGGCGTTGATGTCGACCATGAGGAAGGTGCCGCCCGGAGTGAGGGCCGCGCGGATGTTGCGCAGGACGCGTGCCGGCTCGGCCTGGTCATGGATGGCGTCGAAGGCCGTGATGAGTCGAAGCGTTCTTCTACGTCGAGGGTGGCCACATCCAGCAGCTCGAAGCGGACGTTGGAGAGGCCGAGTCCGTCCGCCTCGGCCGTGGCCGCCGCCAGGGCGTCGGCGGAAAAGTCGTAGCCGGTGAACGTGCTGGCCGGGTTAGCCGCGGCGAGGAGGTTCAAGGCGTGGCCTTCCCCGCAGCCGATGTCGGCCACGGAAATCCCGGTGCGCAGCGGCCCGTCCTGGCCGCTCAGCGGAATGATGGCGTCCAGGAGCGCGGCGTCGTTCACCACGGCACTGTTGGCGGCCGTGATGTGGTGGAACCCGGGGTAGTCGTCGTAGCCAGTGCCGCCGCCTTCGCGGAAGGCGCGTTCGATCTTCGGGGCCACCTGGCCCAGCAGCGGGATGTACTGGACGGTCGGGGCGAGGTTTTCCGGGCCCTGGCCGCTGAGGACCTGCCGGTACTCTTCGCGCAGGAGGTACGTGCCGCCGTCGGGCTTGTACTGGACGAAACCGGCCGTCACCATCCCGCCGAGCCATTCGCGGACATAGCGTTCGTTGAGTCCGGCGGCGTCGGCGATGAGGGTGCTGGTGGCGGCGGGAAGCCGGGCGAGCGTGTCGAAGAGTCCCGTCTGGTATCCCACCCCGGTCAGCAGCGCGATGGCGCCGTCATTCAGGATGTCCAGCAGCCTGTCGGTTGCCCGCGCGACGGCGGCAGCAGCCGGTGCGCCGCCCTGCAGGATGTCCGTGGTGTCCATTTCGAATCCCGTCCTTTGCCTCCCGGCTGGACCGCCCGGTCCAGGTGTCCGTGGATTCACGGTATGGCGGGGGAGGTGGCGGCGGCATCGGGAATTTCAGGCATCTTTGGCGGGCCTGCCGGCCGCCTCTGGTGCGAAGCGTGCAGTCAGCCGGCGTGGACTTCGGGTACGCCGTGCCTGCGTGCCCAGGCGGCTGCCGCGGTGCGGGATTCGACGTCGATCTTGGCGAAGATGTTGGCCAAATGGCGTCCGACGGTCTTTTCGCTGATCGAGAGGGCCTCGGCGATCCGGCGGTTGCTCGCCCCGGCCAGCACGCAGCCGATCACCTCCAGTTCGCGCGGCGTCAGCCCGCCGGGACCCGGAGCCTGGCTGCCGCTTCCGGCGCTCGCCGTTCCGGTCCCGAGCCGGGCGCGGATGGCCGCCGCGGTGGCCCGCTCGGCGTCGGCGGTCCCGAGGTCTCCCAAGGCCGCCCGGACGGCCGCCAGCCGCTGGTGGACCGCGGCGAGCTCGTAGCGCAGCCGCTGGGACCGGTACAGCGCGGCCGCGGCCTCGAACTCCTCCGCCGCCGTCGCCGGATGCCCCTCGGCCGCCAGGACGATGCCGCGCGCGTGGCGTGCCCAGGCCTTGAAACCGGCCGTGCCGTAGAAGGCGGCCGCGGCCTCCAGTTCGTCGCAATACACCGCCGCCGCGGCGGGTGACCGCTCAGCCAGGAGTTCGACGGCGGGCAGCAGCAGCCGGACCCGGCCCAAGGGGCCGCGTTCGGCCATCGCCGCCCGCAGCGCGGCAAGCGCCTCGTCGCTCCGTCCGGTGTCCGCAAGAAGCAGCGCCGAACCGGGTTCGGCGTCCCCGCCCAGCGCGCGGGCGAAGCCGAACGCCCGGCCGGCGCCCTCGCGGTCACCCTGCCTGCGCCGGACTTCGCCGAGTTCGTAGTAGGCGTCGCCGGCGATCCACGCGTGGGCGTACCGCAACCGTTCGCCGAGCGCGGCCATGTCCTGTTCCACGGCGTCCCACGCCCCTTCGGCACTGAGGAACTGGAGCTGGTGGACGCGGACAATCGCGGAGAACATGAAGGTCCGGGAGAGTTCGGCGCACCAGCGGGCCAAGGCGTCGGTCCAGGCCCGCATGCGCGCGTAATCCGCGGTCTCGTGGCAGAGGTGGATCACTGAGCAGTAGATATCGCCGCCCCATTCCGCCGGCACCTGGCCGGCCAGGACGGGGAGCATCGCCTCGTCCAGTTCCCGGAACCCGGTGGCGGCGTCGCCCGTCCGGATGGACCCGAGTCCCGACAACACCCCGGCGAAGCTTGCCAGCTCGGGGGCCTCCAGCCGTCCGGCGAGTTCCCGCAGGCGGACGGAGCCGGCGAGCGCCGGGCCGGGATCGCCGTCGAGGTTCATCGCGTCATTGCCTTCGACGCACAGCAGGTAGCCGTGCTCCACGGATTCGGGCAGTGTGTCCAGGAGCCGCCGTGCCCTGCCCAGCCAGGCAGCGGACACCGCGAGGTCGCCGCGGGTGCCCCATTGGAGGGCCAGGGTCAGGGCCGTCCGGGCGGCTTCGTGCGGTTTCCGCTCGCGTTCGAGCCGGGCGAAGAGCTGTTCGGACAGGGCCATGGATTGCTGGAGTTCGCCCAGCCACCACCGGGACCGGGCGAGCTCTGCCAGCTCCGTGCTTCCCGGCTGCGACATGTGCCCTCCCAAGCTCGGAATCAGCTTACGTCTGGAGCGGACCGGGGAGGAGCCCTTCACGCCTGCTGCGCGTACTGGAGCTCAGCCGCGGGCCCAGCGGTATTCGTTCTCCGGCCGTCCCGGCGTTCCGTAACGGGGGCTGCGGACCACCACTCCGGCGTCGGCCAGGTATTCGAGGTAGCGGCGGGCCGTGACCCGGGACATGCCCAGGGCCTCGGTGGCCTCGTTCGCCGAGACGGCCCGGCCGAGCCCGGCCAGGTACTCCTTCACGGATTCGAGCGTGCCGGTGGACAGCCCCTTGGGCAACGGCACCTCGGTGGGCGCGCGGAGGCTGGCGAAGGCCTGGTCGACGTCGCTCTGGGACGCGGCACTCCGGGTCCCCGGGGCGGTGGCGGCCAGCTGCTCCCGGAACGCCCGGTAGCTGCGCAGCTTGTCCGCGAAGGTGGCGAAGGTGAAGGGCTTGATGAGGTACTGGACCACGCCGATGGACACGGCGCTGCGCACGATGTTGACCTCGCGTACCGCGGTGATGGCGATGATGTCCGCCAGCAGCCCGGCGCCGTGCATCCTGCGCGCCACGTCCAGTCCGTGCAGGTCCGGCAGGTTCATGTCCAGCAACACCAGGTCCACCGGATGCCCGGCGGCGGCAAAATCGTTGAGCAGGCGCAGCGCCGACTGGCCGTCCGGTGCGGTGCCCGCGACGGTGAAACCCTCCAGCCTGCCCACGTAGACGGCATGGGCATCGGCAGCGATGGGCTCGTCCTCGACGACGAGCACACGGATGTCGTTCATTCGGTTTCCTTTGTGGGGTCCGGGGCGGCCGGGTCCGGTGCCGGCAGCACCACGCGGAACAGTGCGCCCTTCAATGCGGCACCGCCCAGGGCCGCTCCGCCGGAGTCGTCCGGAGCGTCGGCAGCGCCGATGGACAGCGTACCGTCCAGGCGCTTCACGGCCTGCCGCACCAGCGCGAGCCCGACGCCGCGGCCGCCCGGCGCGGGAGCGCCACCGCCGGGACCGCCGTCGTGCACGCCGGATGCTTTCGTGCTGAAGCCGTACTCGAGGATGTCCCCGGCGATGGCCGGGTCGATCCCGGGGCCGGAATCGGCCACCGTGAAGGTGACGGCGTCCGGAGTCGTGGCGATCGTGAGCGAAACCTTCCGCGGCGGGGGAGCGGCAGCGGCGGCGTCGAGCGCGTTGTCCAGCAGGTTCCCCAGGATGGTTACCAGGTCCTGCACCGCCAGGCCGTGCAGGCCGTCGGCGCCGGAAACGTGCACGGTGAGCTCTGCCCCGCGTTCGTGGGCTTCCGCGGACTTGCCCATGATGAGCGCGCTGAGCACCGGCTCGTCCACCGAGGCCACGATGTCGTCGGTCAGCCGCTGGCTCAGCTCGAGGTCCTTGGTGGCGAAATCGAGGGCGTCGTCCGTGCGGCCCAACTCCATGAGGGACACGATGGTGTGCAGCCGGTTGGCGTGCTCGTGGGTCTGTGCCCGCAGCGCCCCGGAGAGAGTCCGCATGGTTTCCAGTTCGCTGCCGAGCGATTCGATTTCGGTGCGGTCCCGCAGGGTGGCCACCGTGCCGAAGACAGGGTTGCGGCCGCCAGGACGGCCAGGCCCGACGGCGGGGGCCTGGTTGACCACCAGGATCCGGGAGTCGCTGAGGTGGATTTCGTCATGGGCGGTGCGGCCGGATTCGAACAGTGCGCGCAGGCTGGCGTCCAGGGGCAGCTCCGCAAGGCGCGGCGCGGCACCAGCTGACGGGCCGACGTCGGACGGTTCCAGTCCCAGCAGCTCCGCCGCCTGGTCGTTGTACATGACCACAGTGCCCCGGGTGTCGATGAGCACCACGCCTTCGCGGACCGAATGCAGCACGGACTCGTAGTAGGCGAACAACTGCGCGAGCTGCTCCGGCCCCCAGCCCCGGGTGACCGAACGCAGGTAGCGGCCCAGGAACCAAGACGCCAGCGAGCCCGCGGCGAGCAGCGCGAGGCAGAGCGCGATGATCGCCCCGAAGCGGCCCGACGCCGCGATGTCCACGTTGCGCACCGTCACGCCGGCGGCCACCAGCGCGCGGACCGTGCCGGCGCTGTCCCTGACCGGGACGATCGTCCGCACGGACGGGCCAAGGGTTCCGGCGGTGACTTCCGTGAAGGTTTCGCCGCGCAGCGCCGGTTCTATGGTGCCGATGTACGGCCTGCCGATCTCCGCCGGATTGGCGTGCGTCCAGCGCGTGCGGTCCGGCGCCATGATCGTGATGAAGTCGACGCCGGCATCCGCCATGACCTTCGCCGCGTACGGCTGCAAGGTAGTCGGGGGCTCCGGCGACCCAGCCGCGGAAAGCACCAGGGGATTTGCGGCGACGGCGGCCGCGACGGTCTGCATGCGGCGCCCGGCGTCGTCGTACGTCCGCTGCCGGGCGTCGATGATGGCCGCCGTTCCCAGCACAACGCTGAGCACCAGGACGAACAGCACGTTGGCCACGAACAAGCGGCGGGCAATGCTCCAGCGCCGGATCATGCGCACCTCCAATGACCAATATGACCACAACGGTGATCCGCGTCACCCCCGGCTCCATGATGGATGTCACACCACCGGCGCAGGAATGCAGTACAGATGCCGCAGCGCCTCCAGAGTATCCAAAGGAGCATGCCATGACCTCTCAACGAGGAGAGATTGCCAGCGGGAAGACCGGGCGCAAGGGCCTGGACAAGTCCCACTACCTGTACATCGCCGTCATCGCGGCCGTCGTGCTCGGCGCCGTTGTCGGCCTGCTGTTCCCCGAGGTGGGCAAGTCGCTGAAGCCCCTGGGCGAGGGCTTCATCAAGCTCATCAAGATGATGATCGCCCCGGTCATCTTCTGCACCATCGTCCTCGGCATCGGCTCGATCGCCAAGGCGGCCACCGTCGGAAAGGTCGGCGGTCTCGCGCTGGGCTACTTCGTGCTCATGTCCACCTTCGCGCTCGGCATCGGCCTGGTGGTCGGCAACCTGATCCACCCGGGGGAGGGCCTCAAGCTCACGGCCTATGACCCCACCAAGAAAGCCGAGGTGGACAGCACCGTCGCGTTCCTGCTGGGCATCATTCCGGGCGACATCCCCGTGCTGCCCACGCTGCTCGCCGCGATCCTCGTCGGTTTCGCCCTGCAGAAGATGGGTGCCCAGGGCGCCCCGATCCTCAAGGCCGTCCAGCATGGCCAGGCCCTCGTGTTCCGCATCCTCATCATGATCATGTGGCTGGCCCCGGTGGGCGCCTTCGGTGCGATCGCCGCAGTCGTCGGCGCCACCGGTGTCCAGGCGATCCTGAGCATGTTCACCCTCATGGCGGCGTTCTACATCACCTGCGCACTCTTCATCGTGGTCATCCTCGGCGGGCTCCTACGCATCGTTGCCGGCGTCAGCATCTTCCAGCTCATGAAGTACCTGGCCCGCGAATACCTGCTCATCTTCTCCACCTCCTCCTCGGAGGCCGCCCTCCCGCGCCTCATTGCGAAGATGGAGCACCTGGGTGTCTCCAAGCCGGTCGTCGGCGTCACCGTTCCCACCGGCTACTCCTTCAACCTCGATGGCACCGCGATCTACCTGACCATGGCCTCCCTGTTCGTGGCCAACGCGATGGGCACCCCGCTGGACCTCGGCGCCCAGATTTCCCTGCTGGTCTTCATGATCATCGCCTCCAAGGGTGCTGCCGGTGTCACCGGCGCCGGCCTGGCCACCCTGGCCGCCGGCCTGCAGGCCCACAAGCCGGAACTGCTCGGCGGCGTCGGCATGATCGTCGGCATCGACCGCTTCATGTCCGAGGCCCGTGCCCTGACCAACTTCACCGGCAACGCCGTGGCCACCGTGCTGATCGGTACCTGGGTCAAGGAGATCGACCGGCAGCAGGTCAGCAGCGTCCTCTCCGGCGCTGTTCCCTTCGACGAGACCACGATGATCAGCCACCACGCTGAGCCTGAGGTGAGGGAAGCGGCGGCGAAGGAAGCAGTGCCTGCCTGACGTTTCCGCAGGCCAACGGCGCATAAGGCAGGCTCCCCGGGTGGGGAGCCTGCCTTTTGCTTGTGGACTGAAATCCCCGACGGCGGCACGGACCACTGGTGTGTCCGTGAAGTTATCCACAGCTTTGCCTTTTGCGGTGGCGTGGTATTGGGGATGAGCCATATTCCGCCCCCGAGATGTTGGCGACCCGCCCAAATTTGAGGGGGTTGACAACATCTCCGGGGGCGGAGCGGGACGAACCAGGGGATTCGACCACCGGAAGCCTGTCCTTATTTGCCGTTGGTGTCCGTCTCTTCGGTCCCGGCGCAGGCCCATCCCTGTGGGTTCTCAAGGCAGTTTTCGGCGGCAAGGTGGGTTTCGGTGCGCCACACACTCATGGGAACGGGAGGGCTGTTGACCTGGGCGGTTCCGATTATCGGGATCCAGGGCCCGCCGTCGACCGAGTATTCGCCTGTATAGGTGGTGGTGACCGAGATGTTGTAGTCGCCGGTCCCGGCGTAGACGTGGCTGGTGCGGGTTTCGGAGTCGAGTTCGGCCTGGTCCGGGCGGAGCGGCCCGCCCTGGATGGTGAGCGTTTTTGCGGTGCCGTCGCCGTAGTTCCAAGCGAACGACGACGGGTGGGCGCGGACGCTGATGACCTTGCCTGCGAGGCGGGGAGAGAATCCCTGATCGTCGACTTCAGCATAGACGTTCGTATAGGCGCCCTTGAGCGTGTGGCGTCCGGGCTGGGTGACAATCTTCGCGGGTTTCAGGGGCAGGGAGCGGAATTCAGTGATGCTGAACGCCGGGCGGGCTGGACCTGCAGGGCGGTCAGTGGGATCACCTGGGTAGACACATGCATTGTCTTGGAAAAGCTGCCAGGTTGGTGAGTCCCTGCGCCTATACTCCCAGCTGACGACGTATCCGCCAGGCTTCTCGGTGCACCGACTATTGAGCCAACCACAGTGGATACCAAGCGGGTTAGTGTCACCGGACGTGCAGATTCGTTGGCTTCTGAATATGAACTCCGGATCCCCGACATTGATTTGATTTACTACATCGGTCGCCTTGTTTTGCGGGACGTCCTTGGTGGCATCGGCTGTGGCGGCACCCCCAACCAGCCCACCTTCGTCAGCGGCATGTGCTGGCGTAGCCAAGGCGAGCAGGAGCAAGGCGATTCCGAATACACCGGAAATGACGCCCGGGAGTTTCATCAGGAACCCCCAGGAAGGCCGAAGTCTGCTACTCGCCAAGCACCGTTCTGGAAGCGTGAGTACAGGACGTAGATGTTCTTTTCTCCTGCATCCGCAGTGTGGGATTCCAACACCTTTCCGGTTTTGTCATACTTCGCCCTGGAGCTTTGCGAGATTCGCATCAGGGGACCATAGGTATCGTTGATGTCCGGGCGAAAGGAGTCGGAATAGGATTTGATGGCGAGTTCTCCGCCGACAAACCAGCCGCCCGACTTGTAAGTTTCCGGGACGCCCTTTTGAATGTTTGCGCACGTTTCGCACCCTGAAGCGGTGAGCTTGTTGACGGGGCCGTAGTCGCCGGTGGTGAAACCATAATTCATCAGGCTCAGCCAGTAGTCAGCGAATACCCGGAGGCCTTCCTTGGTCTCCTTCGTCGCCGCCTCCGGCAACTCCGGCACGGGGATGTTCCGTGCGGGGCCAGCGGATGACGCCGGGGTCGGCTTCGAGGCGTCCGGGGTCGGGGATGCTTTAGAGGCCGTCGGGCTTGGCGACGACGAGGGAGTCGAAGGCCCCTGGCACCCGGTCAGCGCAAGCAGCAAGGCGATGGAAACAGCCGCAATGGGCGCAGGACGGTGCAGTTTGAGAGTCACGTGGACATCCCCCGAGTCGGTGTGGCTGTGGCGCTGAGGCCCGTTCCCGCCCGATTTTACAGAAGTTGTCACACCGTGTCTGAGTTATCCACAGAAGTGACGGCCGGGGAGCGGCCGGCACAGATGTCCCCAGCTCCGGCGCGTGCGTCACCGCGGATTCGAAGCGCAGAAGAGGCTTCCGCATCCATTTGTTTGATGCCGCCTTGAAATTTCCGATGGAAGTTCGACGTCAAGTGGCGGGACCGCGAGTAAAGCCGTATCGACGGTTCGCTCACCGAAGTTATCCACAGCTTCGGAGTATCGGCTGGCAACGTTCCGGCAGCTCCGGCAGGGTGGTTGTTGTGCCGGCCGCAAGCCGCGGCGGCACGGCCTGGCGCACGCGCTGGGTTGACGACCGTCCGGGGGAGCAGCGTCATCGTGAATAGCGCGTGGAGTATCGACGTTCCATCGAGCAGGGCTGTGATTGCCGCGGCGAGGGCGTCGATGGCGGGCCTCGACGATGAGCTGACAGCCTTGGACCAAGCGGTGCAGGGGATCTTCCAGTCGGTGCCTGCTGCCGTGGTGCAGGAGTCATTTGCCGAGGTCATGACGCAGGGCGTGGAACCGGACGTGCGGGGGATGTTTTCGGGCAGTAATGCGGCGTTGCGCGGCGCGTCCGAAGCTCTTTCGCACTACGAAGCGGGTGATCTTGCGATGGCTGCGACGGCGATGCGGAGTGCGGCGTGGGTGGTGCCGTCGCGTGGCCACCGGGAACCGGTGAACCCGGATGAGTGAGACCGGTGGTGGGGCGATTGCGCCGGTGATCGGGACGTGCGAAGCCGCAGGCGGTGCGTCCGGGATCAACCTTGACGGTCTTCCGCCGCTTCCCGACGTCGAGGCGTTGGAGCGCCAGGCACGGACCTTGTCCTCGATGGGGACCCGGCTTTCAAGCGGTGCAGGTGATGCGGCCAGGCGATGGGCCGGACTGGCAGGCTCGTATCAGGCACCCGAAGCGGACGTTGTCCTCTCCGGGTTCGGGCCGGTGGTTGCGCGGGCGGACGGGGCGGCCGCTTTGCTTGCTTCCGTGGCCGCTGCGCTGAACCGTTACGCCGGGCGTTCCCGCGGCTTGCGGGACAGGCTGGCTGAGCTTCGGGGGTCGGTGGCAGCCCTCGACGCGTTGATCCTGGGCAATGACGACTGGCAATCCAAACACTCGATCCTGAACCAGCACCGTGATACCTACAACCAGGTCAGTGCGCTCGCCCAGGAGATCTTCAATTCGGATGCGGACTGCGCGAATGAGCTCCGTGGGCTTATTGGTGGCGGGAAGGTTTCTGCCCCGGTGGTCCGTGAGTTGGAGATCGGGGCGTCCAAGGACCCGTTCTCGAACGTGCTCAGCCATGTCCGGCATTTCTTTGGCGGTGACGAGGAACATCCTGATCAGTCTTGGGGGCCGCCGACGCCGTCGATGCGGTTGCCGGGCGGCTGGGCGGTTGGACAGGGCGCGTGTCGGCAGTTCTTGGTTCGGTCCAGGGTTCGTACACGTTGCTTGGCACGAGTGATGTGGACGAGCAGCGGCAGGCCTGGCAAGGACTGGGTGCATTGGGGTTTGCCGGGGTCAGGACGTCGTTGGCGGTCCAGCGGGGGTTGCGCAATGTTTCGGTCGATGACCTGAGCGCCATCATGACCGTCGCTGAGGCCGGCAAGTCCGCGTTGCGCATTGGCAAGTGGGAGAACGACTTCGCGTTCTCGGCGGGTTCAGTCGGCTTTGATGTTGGTTCGCTGCTCGTTGGTGGCGGCGCGGTTGTGAAGGGCGGCAGCCTCGGCGCGAAAGCCGGAGCGCTGGCTGACGACGCCGCGTCGGCCAGTTCCGGTCTTGTTAAAAGTTTGGACGATGTTGCTTCGCTACGCGGAGCTACTGCAGGAGAGATTCGCGACCTCATTCCTGAAGGATGGGTCGAGAGGGCGTTGAAGAAGGGGGACGGCGTGAGGTTCTTGAATCCTAAACGTCCCGGCGAGTCTATTGCGATTGAAAACGGATGGCCGGGACAGCTGACCCGTTGCATTCTGGTCCGTATCTCAAGATCAGCCGAGATGGCACCATTGAGCGTATCCCCTTGCGGGGAAATCCCGTCCTAGGAGACTGACTGTGAACGATGCGAAGGCGATTCTTTGGTTGGCGATCGAGGATTACTCGGGCCTGTGGGAAGCAGCTTGGCAGCTCCAGGCTGACCACCCGGACTTCGACTCGACTCAAACCGCGAAGAGAGCCAAGTCCGTAGTGAATGAGCTCCTTGAACGCGGTTTTGTGCGTTTGTATCGTTGCCAGGAACCCTACGGAGAACTTTCGGTCATTGATAACGGGCAAGTTCCCGAAGTCCTGGCCGAACCTGCGAACTGGAACGAGCCTGGACCTGAGTCCATATCAATCCGGTTTAGTGCAACGCCGGCCGGTGAAGAGGCAATTCGCTCTTGGGCGTAGGAAATGCGTGACGGTTCCAGGAAGCCCTGCCATGGGTATTCAGAGGCCAGAGGTACGTGGCAGAGGGTTCACCTTGATGACTGAGGAATGGCCGGAGCGATCCCTGGTGGAGGATGTTTTGGCGCATGCGGCTGAGGACTGGGTTGTTCCGGCTCTGCTGCTGACTGTCGTGCGGGATGCTTGCGGCGTCAAAGATCCGCACGCGCTTCGGGACATGGCCGTCGGGCTGTTGGCGCGTTTGGTCGCTGATGGCCTGGTTGTCATCGGGGATGTCCGCGGCACCCACGTGCCTTGGAACTGCAGGCCGGAGGAGGCCGTTCTGCGCGTGGCTCAGGAGTGGGCCCTGCGTGAGGACCCGTTTGTCATGCCTGGAGAACTCTTTTGGTTGGACGCAACCCCGGCCGGTGAGGCCATCGGGAAAGCTGTGTGGGCCCGGGAAGCCGAAGCGTGAGGTCTTCCCGCCGAGGGTGATTTCCCGGGTGCAGATCCCAACCTTCGACCTCAACCAGAAGGTAAAGGCTCAAATTGCGCGCAATGTCAAGGTTCATGGAATGCCGTGTCGGGGACTGTAACCTTGCTTGGGAGCAGTCATTGACCGTCGTGGAGAGAGTGGATAAAGACGTGAGCAGCGAACGGGGCACAACTACGCTGGAAGGCACGGATTTCGATCTGGACGATGCCGTCATGGGACCCACCGGCCGTCCGTACCGCGAGTTCCCCGAACCCGCGCCGCTGGACTCCCATGGCCCTGCCCGGGTCATCGCGATGGTCAACCAGAAGGGCGGCGTCGGCAAGACCACGTCCACCATCAACCTCGCCGCCGCGCTCGCCGAATACGGCCGCCGCGTGCTGCTGGTCGACTTCGACCCCCAGGGTGCCCTGTCCGCCGGCCTCGGCGCGAACCCGCACGAGCTCGACCTCACCGTCTACAACGTCCTGATGGACCGCAAGGTTGACATCCGCGAGGCCATCCAGCAGACCGGCGTCGACGGCGTTGATCTGCTGCCCGCCAACATCGATCTCTCCGCCGCTGAAGTCCAGCTCGTCAACGAGGTGGCCCGCGAGCAGGTCCTGGACCGCGCGCTGAAGAGCATCGAAGACGACTACGACGTGGTCCTCATCGACTGCCAGCCGTCGCTCGGCCTGCTGACCGTCAACGCGCTCACCGCGGCACACGGCGTCATCATCCCGCTGATCTGCGAGTTCTTCGCCCTGCGAGCCGTGGCGCTGCTGGTGGAAACCATCGAAAAGGTCCAGGACCGCCTCAACCCGCGCCTGCAGGTGGACGGCGTGCTGGCCACGATGTTCGACGCCCGCACCCTGCACAGCCGCGAAGTCATCGCCCGCCTCGTGGAAGCCTTCGGGGACAAGGTCTTCGAAACGGTCATCAAGCGCTCCATCAAGTTCGCCGACGCCACCGTCGCCGCGGAGCCGATCACCAGCTACGCGGGCAACCACACCGGCGCCGACGCCTACCGCAGCCTGGCCAGGGAACTGATCCTGCGCGGCGGCGCGCCCTAAGACACCATGGCAGAGCCGCTCACGCTGGCGGAGAACGTGCCCGACGCCGAAACAGCCACCGCCCGCAAGGGCGGCTTTGAGGTCCGGCTGGCCAATTTCACCGGTCCTTTCGACCTGTTGCTCGGCCTGATCGCCAAGCACAAGCTGGACGTCACCGAACTGGCCCTGGCCACCGTCACGGACGAGTTCATCAAGTACATCCGCCGGCTGCAGGAGATCGGCGAAGGCTGGGCCCTGGACGAGGCCAGCGAGTTCCTGGTGATCGCCGCGACGCTGCTGGACCTGAAGGCCGCGCGCCTGCTGCCCGCCGGCGAAGTCGAAGACGAAGAGGACGTCGCACTGCTCGAGGCCCGGGACCTGCTCTTCGCCCGCCTGCTGCAGTACAAGGCCTTCAAGCAACTTGCCGCCCACCTGGGGGAGACCCTGGAGAATGAAGCCCGGCGCTTCCCGCGGCAGGTGGCCCTCGAGCCGCACTTCGCGGCCCTGCTGCCCGAACTCATCTGGCGGCACAGCCCCGAGCAGTTCGCCGGCATCGCCGCCAAGGCACTGGAACCCAAGGACACCACGCCGCCGGAAGTCGGCGTCGACCACCTCCACGGGGCACCTGTCAGCATCAAGGAACAGGCCGAGATCCTCGGTTTCCGCCTGCAGCACGGGCGCCCGCTGTCCTTCCGTGCCCTTGTGGCCGACGCCGAATCCACCCTCGTGGTGGTGGTCCGCTTCCTGGTCCTGCTGGAGATGTTCCGGGACCGCGTGGTCGCCTTCGAGCAGCCTGCCCCGCTGTCCGAACTGACCGTCCGCTGGACCGGCCGGCCCGAGGGTTGGAGCAGCGAGAACCTCAGCGAAGAGTACGAAACAGGCACCGCGCCGGAACCAGAACCGGAGGAAGAACAATGAGTGACTACGAGGACGCCGTCGCCGGGCTCGCCGCCCTCGGCGAACGCCCCGGCGGGGCGCGCGCAGCCCTGGAAGCGGTGCTCATGGTGATCGACCAGCCCGCCACCACCGAGGAACTGGCCGCGGGGCTGGGACTTGGCACCGCCGTCGTCGACGAACTGCTGGCGGAACTGCAGCAGGACTACAACGGCTATACTGTTAAGGCCCCGGGCACGGATGCTGGCGGTTCACCTGCTGACGCAGGCGCCAGCAGAGCACCCCGGGGTTTTGAGTTGCGGAACGTCGCCGGCGGGTGGCGGATCTACTCACGGCCCGAATTTTCCGATGTCGTGGGGAAGTTCGTCCTTGACGGGCAGACGGCGCGGCTGACCCAGGCGGCACTGGAAACCATGGCGGTCATCGCGTACCGGCAGCCGGTCTCCCGCGCCAGGGTGTCGGCCATCCGCGGCGTAAACGTCGACTCGGTGGTGCGGACCTTGGTCCAGCGCGGCCTGGTCGAGGAAGCCGGCACCGATCCCGAATCGGGGGCGCTCCTCTACCGGAGTACCTCCTATTTCCTGGAACGGATGGGCATTGCCTCCCTTGAGGAGCTGCCGCCCATCTCGCCGCACCTCCCGGGTCTCGAAGGCATCGAGGAATTCTTCGACGCCGAGCGCATGTAAGTGCGCTGGCGGGACCAAACACACGCAAGGCAGAATTAAACACAGTGGGCAGAGCCAATCTGCCCGGCCGGCACCAGAAAAGCCGGCCCATAACAAAAGGACGGGTCATGACACAGGCGGGACGCCAGGGTTCACCACGTAACAGTTCGGGACGCAACAGCGGTTTCGGCAGCAGCCGCGGCAACGCAGGCCGCGGCGGAGCAGGCTTCGGCGGAAGCCAGGCGGGAGCCGGCAAGCGCAGCTTCCAGGGCGGCCCGTCCAGGCCGTCCCGTCCCCGCGAGGACCGCCCGTTCGACCCGGACAATCCCACCACGGCGGCCGATTTCGGCAAGCGCAAGGCCGCCAACGCCGCCGGTGCGCCCGCAGGCAAGAACCCCGCCGGCAAGGCACCCCGCAAGCCCGGCTCCAACAAGCCCGGTTACGGCAAGGCCCCTGGCACCCCCGGTGCGCTGAAGCCCAAGCCGAAGCCCGCCAAGCAGTCCGGCGCACGCGCCTTCGGCGGCGAACGCTTCGGCCAGAACCTCGGCCCCGTACGCAAGCCGCGCGGCGCCCGGAGCAACGTCCCGCAGTCCGAGCAGCACGACGCCGACGGCGTGCGCCTGCAGAAGGTCATGGCCCAGGCCGGCGTGGCATCTCGCCGCGTGTGCGAGGAACTGATCCTCGAAGGCCGCGTCGAGGTCAACGGCCAGGTCACCACCGAGCTCGGCATGCGCGTGGACCCCAAGACCGCCGTGATCCACGTTGACGGGATCCGCATCCAGCTGGACGAGAACCTGCTCTACATGGTCTTCAACAAGCCCAAGGGCGTCGTGTCCACCATGGAAGACCCCGAAGGCCGCCCCTGCATCAGCGACTTCCTCAAGAGCAGCAAGACCCGCGGCGAACGCCTGTTCCACGTGGGACGCCTCGACGTCGCCACCGAGGGCCTGCTTCTGCTGACCAACGACGGCGAACTCGCCAACCGCCTGACCCACCCCTCCTACGAGGTGCCCAAGACCTACCTGGTGCAGGTGCGCGCACCGTTCCCGCATGGCGTCGGCGCCAAGCTGAAGGCCGGCGTGGAGCTCGAGGACGGCATCGCCGCCGTCGACTCCTTCCGCCTGGTGGACTCCACCCCCGGCTACGTGCTGATCGAGGTCGTGCTGCATTCGGGCAAGAACCGCATCGTGCGCCGCATGTTCGACGCCGTCGGCTTCCCCGTGCAGCGCCTGGTGCGCGTCAAGATCGGTCCCATCGGCCTGGGCGACCAGCGCCAGGGCAGCATCCGCAACCTCGGCAGGCAGGAAATCGGCCACCTCCTGTCCTCGGTGGGGCTCTAAGGCATGTCGGCATTCCATACGCACGGCCGCGGGCACCTGGACGGGCCGGTGGTCATCTTCGGCACCGGGCTGCTCGGCGCCAGCATCGGCCTGGGCCTTCGCGGCCGCGGCGTGCCGGTGTTCCTTTCCGACCCGTCGCCCACCAACCAGGCTGTTGCGGTAGACATCGGGGCCGGCCGGCCCCTGGGTGAACTGGCAGCGCACGACGGCGGCCCCCAGCTCGTGGTGGTGGCCGCGCCGCCTGACGTGACGGCCGACGTCGTCGAACGCGCCTTGGGCGAGTACCCCGGCGCCGTGGTGGTGGACATCGCCAGCGTGAAGGCAGGCATCCAGGCCGAGCTGCGCAGCCGCGGCGTGGACCTGTCCCGCTACGTGGGCACGCACCCGATGGCCGGCCGCGAAAAGTCCGGCCCGGTGGCCGCCCGCGGCGAGCTGTTCACCTCGATGCCGTGGGTCCTGTGCCCGTCCGCCGAAAGCAGCGGCGACGCCTTGCAGACGGCGCGTTCCCTGGCGGGTGACCTGGGCGCGATCGTCACCCAGTTCAGCGCCGAGGAGCACGACGAAGCCGTGGCCCTGGTTTCGCACCTGCCCCAGGTGATGTCCTCGCTGCTGGCCAGCCGCCTGCAGGGAACCCCGCTGCACGCCTTGTCCCTGGCGGGCAACGGGCTGCGCGACACCACCCGCATCGCCGCCAGCGACCCCACCCTTTGGGTGCAGATCCTGGGCAGCAACGCCGGCAAGATCGTGGAGATCCTCTACGGCGTCCGCGAGGACCTGAACAGGCTGATCGGCACCCTCGAGGATCCGCTGGCCCCGGGCGCCCGCCTGGACCTGGCCCAGCTGATGAGTGAAGGCAATGCCGGGCAGGCCCGCGTTCCGGGCAAGCACGGCGGACCGCCTCAGGCCTATTCTTGGCTGACCGTCCTGGTGGATGACAAGCCCGGACAGATCGCGCAGCTGCTGACCGAAATCGGCGAGATCGGCGTCAACGTCGAAGACCTCCGGCTGGACCACTCGTCCGGGCAGAACGTCGGCATGGTGGAACTATCGGTGTTGCCGAACAAGCATGACCTCCTTATTGAAGCCCTCAGCGACCGTGGATGGCGGGTACTGCAGTAATGACACGTGAACTCTTTGGCCCCGAAACCGTTGTCCGCCCCGGCAAGCCGCTGGTGGTCGCCATCGACGGCCCCTCCGGCTCCGGCAAGTCCAGCGTGAGCAAGGAAGTGGCGCGCCGCCTCAAGCTCGCCTACCTGGACACCGGCGCGATGTACCGGGCGCTTACCTGGTACTGCCTGAAGACCGGCGTGGACCTGAACGACGGTGCCGCCGTCGAGCAGGCCGCGGAGGACCTGCCGCTCGAGCAGAGCACCAGCCCCAACCACGAGTACGTGGTGGTGGCCGGCGTCGACATCACAGAGGACATCCGCGAACCGCGGATCTCCTCCTCGGTCAGCGCCGTCGCCACCACTCTCGGCGCCCGCAACGAACTGATCCGCCGCCAGCGCGAGCTGATCGACCAGCACCACCACCGCATGGTGGTCGAAGGCCGGGACATCACCACCGTCGTCGCGCCCAACGCCGAAATCCGCATGCTGCTGACCGCCAGCGAGGAAGCCAGGCTCCGCCGCCGCGGCATCCAGCTCGGCGGCACGCAGAGCAAGGAAGAGCTCGCCGCCCAGGTGATCCACCGGGACGCGAAGGACTCCGCCGTGGTGAACTTCACCCGCGCCGCCGACGGCGTGGTCACCCTGGACTCCTCGGACCTGGACTTCGAGCAGACGGTAGACACGGCGCTGGAGATCGTGGCCAAGGTCATTTACGGTGACTGAGCTTACCGGGCAGCGCGTCCCGGCGGGCGTCCCGGCTCGCTGGACCATGCTGTGGAGCCGGCCGGTCGGATTCCTGCTGGACCACGTGTTGTACAAGACCAGCGTGCGCGGACATTCCAACGTCCCCAAGGCAGGTCCCGTGATCTTCGCCGGAAACCACCTCAGCTTCCTGGACGGGCCGGTGATGTTCGGCGCGGCCCCGCGGCCCATGCACATCCTGGTCAAGAAGGAGATGTTCGCGGGTTTCCTGGGCCGCGTGCTGCGGGCCTCCGGGCAGATCCCGGTGGACCGCTCCGGCGACCGCGCCGCCCTGCAGGCCGGCAAGGGACTGCTCGACGCCGGCCGTTGCGTCGGGATCCTGCCTGAAGGAACCCGGGGGAGCGGCTCCGCCGAAAGCATCGCCAGCGGCGTCGCCTGGCTCGCGCTGGCCACCGGAGCCACCGTGGTGCCGGTCGCGATCCTCGGCACCCGGCGCGGCGGGGAACACCTCGATTCGATCCCGCGGCTGCGCCGCCGCCTGTCCGTCAGCTTCGGTGCTCCGCTGTGCGTGAGCCGCCGGGCCGGCGAGTCCGGGCGTGTTTCAATGGACAGGGCGGCCGCCGAAATCCAGGCCGCGCTGGCCGGACATGTCCGGGAGAGCGTGGCAATCACAGGACAGGCATTGCCCCACATACCACCACTAAGGAAAGTGCAATGAGCGATACGACTCATAAATCCGGACTCCACGGAGCCGGCGACGACGAATACACGCCCACCGGCACCGACCAGGTGGCTGAGAACCTCGCCGCCCTGGACGACGAGGAAGCAGACCTCCGCGCCGCCTCCCTCCGGGCCGGCCTGGAAGACTACGAGCTCGATGAGGACGACGCCGCCCTCCTTGACGGCCTCTACGGTGACGAAGGCGAGGAAGGCCCGCTCCAGCTGGACCCGGTCCTGGCCATCATCGGCCGCCCGAACGTCGGCAAGTCCACCCTCGTGAACCGCATCCTCGGCCGCCGCGAGGCCGTCGTCGAAGACGTCCCCGGCGTTACCCGCGACCGCGTCATGTACTCGGCGCGCTGGAACGGCAAGAACTTCACCCTCGTGGACACCGGCGGCTGGGAGCACGACGCCAAAGGCATCCACGCCCGCGTGGCCGAGCAGGCCGAAATGGCCGTGGAGCTGGCTGACGCCGTGCTGTTCGTAGTGGACTCCGCCGTGGGCGCCACGGCCACGGACGAAGGCGTCATGAAGATGCTGCGCAAGTCCAAGAAGCCGGTCATCCTGGTGGCGAACAAGGTGGACGACTTCGTCCAGGAAGCCGACTCGGCCGTGCTGTGGGCCTTGGGCTTCGGCGAACCGTACCCGGTGTCCGCACTGCACGGACGCGGCGTGGCCGACCTCCTGGACAAGGTCATCGACACCCTTCCCGAGTTCTCCCAGGTGGAAAGCATCGACCGCTCCGGCGGACCCCGCCGCATCGCGCTGATCGGCCGCCCGAACGTGGGCAAGTCCTCCCTGCTGAACAAGCTCGCGGGCACCGAACGCGTCGTCGTCGACAACCTCGCCGGCACCACCCGCGACCCCGTGGACGAATTCATCGAACTCGGCGACCGCACCTGGCGCTTCGTGGACACGGCAGGCATCCGCCGCCGCCAGCACATGGCACAGGGCGCGGACTTCTACGCCTCCCTGCGCACGCAGGCCGCGCTCGAAAAGGCGGAGGTCGCCGTCGTGCTCCTCGCCGTGGACGAGGTGCTCAGCGAGCAGGACGTCCGCATCCTGCAGCTGGCCATCGAGTCCGGCCGCGCGCTGGTCCTCGCGTTCAACAAGTGGGACCTGCTGGACGACGAACGCCGCCGCTACCTGGAGCGCGAAATCGAGCAGGACCTGGCGCACGTGGAGTGGGCGCCGCGCGTCAACATCTCCGCCAAGACCGGCTGGCACAAGGACCGCCTGGTGCCCGCGCTGGACAAGGCGCTGGAGAGCTGGGACCGCCGCATTCCCACCGGCCGCCTGAACGCCTTCCTCGGCGAGCTCGTGGCCGCGCACCCGCACCCGGTCCGCGGCGGCAAGCAGCCGCGCATCCTCTTCGGCACCCAGGCCTCCAGCCGCCCGCCGAAGTTCGTGCTGTTCACCACCGGCTTCCTGGACCCCGGATACCGCCGCTTCATCACCCGCCGCCTGCGCGAGACGTTCGGCTTCGAGGGCACGCCCATCGAGGTCAGCATGCGCGTGCGCGAGAAGCGCGGAAAGAAGCGCTAGCTTCGTCGCTTAGCGCACGACGGCGCGCCTCCCCTTTAGGGGAGGCGCGCCGTTTGTTTTGTCTCCGGGCCGCTATGCCTCCGCGACCGCTGCCTGGTCGCGGAAGTGCCCGGTGACGATGAGCAGCACTCCAGCCACGGCCCACCCACCGAGGACCAGCCAGGGGAAGAGCGCGGCGGCATCCGGGAAGTAGGACAGGTCCCGCAGGAGCGTGCCGGAGGCGCCGGGCACGAACCACTGGCCTACGTCACCCCATGGGGCCGGGAGGAATTCCCTCGGCTGGGTGAGCGAGGCCAGAGGGTTGCCGATGAACATGGTGACTACGGCGCCCACCGCGATGCCGGCGCGGCCGATGAGCGAGGACAGGCCCGTGATGATCGCGGCCGTCGCGGCGATGCCCAGCCCGACGGCGGCGCTGTTCGCCCAGAAGTCGCCCTGGAGGATGTGGAACCAGCCCTGCAGGATGCCCACCAGGCCCAGGCCGCCGGTCACGCCGTAGGCGACCACCGCACCCAGCCGCTGCCACGCGCCGGAGATCAGCAGCGAGATCAGGATGCCGCCCACCATGCCGCCCATGGTGAGCGGAAGACCGGCGACGGCGAGCCCGGTGCCGCGCGGGTCATCGGCGGAGAGAGGCACGACGTCGGTCACCAACACGGTGGGGACACTCGCTGCTGCTTGTTGGGTAGGCGGCGCCTGGTTCGCTGGCGGTTTGGCTCCGGTACCTTGCTGGGCGCCGCCCTGGGCGGCCCGTTGGGCGGCGGCGATCTTTGCCTGCATCTGCGTGACTGCGTCGGTCAATGCCGCGATGGCCTGCTTGTCGATCTGCTGCTGCAGCCCGATCCCCAGCTGGCTCAACGCCGCGCTGGCGGCCGGGCTTGCGGCGCTGGCCGTCAGGATTTCGGGCGCGCCTGCTCCTTGGCTCGCGGGAAGCACCACGGCGCCGTACACGTCCCGGTCCTTGATGGCGGTGACGGCCTCGTCCCGGCTGCCGACCGTCCGGACATCCAGCATGCCCTCCGGTGCCCTGGCCGTGAGCTGCTCGACCTGTTCGGCGGAACCGACGACGGCGACCGGCAGGTGTTGCGGCTTGGCCGTTACGCTCGGCCAGGAGAAGGCGAGCAGGATGATGCACACGGCGACGGCGGCGAGGACAGCGATGCGGAGCGCCTGCGGCCAGCCGGTGCGGGGTGCCTTGTGCGCTGGGGCGGCGGTAGCCATGACGGGCTCCTTCAATAAAAAGAATGTTCGTTCTCTATTTTCCTCGAGGCAGGTAGACTGTCAAGAACGATTATTCGTTTTTAATGCCCGGCGGACGGGACGAAGGAGTGCCATGCCGAAGGTCAGTGAGGCGCACCGCGAAAAGCAGCGGCAGCGGATCCTCGACGCCGCGCTCAGCTGCGTGGCGCGCAAGGGGTTCGCATCGACGTCGATGGCGGACATCATCGCGGAGGCCGGCCTGTCCGCAGGCGCCGTGTACGTGTACTACCGCAGCAAGGAACAGCTCACGGTCGACGTCGGGCGGCGGGTGCTGAACGCGAAGATCGCGGTACTGGACGGCTTCCTGGCGCTCGACAAAGTGCCGGCTCCGAGTGTTGCCATTCCGGAGTTCCTGGCGCAGATGCCGCGCGATGGCTTCTTCCCCGACATTGCCGTGCAGGTGTGGGGCGAGGCGATCCATTCATCAGAGCTCAAGGAGACCGCCCGTGGTCTGATCTCCGAGGTCAGCGGGCATTTCGCTGCCTACTTCGCGGCCTGGTTCCGGCAGTCCCGCGGGCTAGGGGAGAAGGAGGCCCTGGCGGAGGGAGCGCGGGTGGCGCCGGCCGCCGTCGGGCTGGTCCAGGGGTACATGGTGCAGAGCGTCTTCTCGGACGACGCCGCGAGGCGGCAGTACCGCGAGGCAGCGGCGGCGGTGTTGGCGGGGTTGTAGCCAAGAATGTCAGTGGTCGATGATGTGATGGATTCATGGAGATCACCAGCAGTCTGAACGGAAGGGCGCAGCCAGCCGCGGTTGATCCTTTGCTGGTGCTCGACGGTCTGGTCTCCACGCTCGAGTCCCTCGAGCAATCCATCGCAAGTATGCAGGCTATGCGGGAGTACACGCTCGCCCTGGCGTCCCGGCTCGCGGAGGCGATGAACGACGACGACGCCACCTCACCAGGCGCGGGCTCGCTGCGGTGGGATGCGGCAGAGCTCGCGCAGCGGGCGGTGGCGGCCGAGATCGCCACGGCAACCCGCGCGAACGACCGCACCATCCAGCGGCAGATGGGCCAGGCCGTGGAGCTGCTGGACCGTTTCCCGACCACGTTCGGTGCTCTCGCGGCCGGTCGGATCAGCCTGGCGCACGCCCGGGTGATCCAAGACGCCGGTACGGCGCTGGAAGACCCCGAATCCTTGGCCCGGTACGAGTCCATCGTGGTCCCCTGCGCCGAGCAGCAGGCTCCCAGCCGTGTGCGGCGCCTGGCCGTCCGGGAAGCAGAAAAAGCCCAGCCCGAACTATTGGAAACGCGACACGAACGCGCCTGCGAGGACCGCCGTGTCTGGGTCACGCCCCTGCCCGACGGCATGGCCGAACTCGCCGCGGTCCTGCCCGCAGCCGTGGCCTACGGTATCCACGACCGCCTCACCCAGATGGCCAAAGCGCACGCCGAAGCCAGCGCAAACCAGGCCTCCGGTGGTCTTGATCAGCGCACTACTGATCAGCGCACTACCGATCAACTCCGCGCGGATCTCCTCTCAGAGCTGCTGCTCCGCGGCGCCCCGGCCGCGCACGACACCCCGGACGGTCTTCTCGCAGCAATCACCGCCCGAGTGGATGTCACTGTGCCTGTGCTGACCTTGATTGATGGAGAAGCTGACCGAGCCGCAGGCACGCCGGGCGCGGATAACACTGCCCAGGTCCCGGCGGAGCTTGACGGCCGCCACCCCATCGACCCCGCTACCGCCAGGATCCTCGCCGGCCAAGCCGCCGCGTGGAACAGGGTCCTCACCGATCCGATCACGGGAGCCGTGCTGGCCGTGGACAGGTACCGGCCCGGCGAAGACCTCAAACGGCTTCTTACAGCCCGGGACACCAGATGCCGCTTCCCGGGCTGCGGGATCAAGGCCCGCAAACTGGATCTGGACCACACTCACGACGCCGCCCTCGGCGGGGCCACGGAAACCGACAACCTTGCCGGACTCTGCCGGCGCCACCACGTGCTCAAGCATCACTCCCGGTGGAAGCTCCGACAGACCGGGGCAGGAGTCCTCGAATGGACCAGCCCCGCCGGACGTCGCCACACGGATCACCCACCCATACCGGCGACCCACACCAATGACGCCGCCAAAAAGCCGCCGCCATTCTGAGCTGCCCTGAACTCGCCGAGATTACCCGTGCGGGTACGCAGCCATGATCGCCTTCTGTCGCAGGACCGCGAACTGCGCATACATGTCATGCAGTAGGTAGAGGTCACGGCGGCGCGTCCACGGCTGGCCGGACTGGAGATCGTAGTCGCCCGGCATCTCGGCCCCGGCCGGCGCGAAAGCAGTCATGCCGCGGTCGCGCGTGGTCTGGACGCAGCGCTTCACGTGGTCGCGGAAGCCCACCACACCGGCGGTGCCCGAGGTTCCGCGAAGGGCAACCACCTGGGCGGCGACGCCGTCGGTGCTCAGGTAGGTGATGGTGCCGTCCGCGGCTATGACCGGTTCGATCGACGTCACGCGGTCCATGCCGTACTTGTTTTCGAGGAAGCGTGCGATCTCCCACTGGGCGAAGACGGGAACGTTCTTCTGCTTGCGCATCGCCGCGATGGTGTCAGCGAGGGCTTCGTTGACGGGCCCGGGTTCGTAGAGGACCTTGGCGGGATCGCCGCCGCCGGCCGGGGCGCGGTTGCCGAAGGCGTAGGCCACGATGTAGTCGATGTTGTCCACGGCAATGACCGGCGGGTGCCAGCTGAAGCCGACGTCCTGGATGTGAGGTTCGACGACGGCGGCCGTCGCCGGGTCCTCCAGCTCGCGGCTGAGAGCGTCGATCATGAGGCGGGTGAGCTTCTGTTCCTGGGCTGCGTCGGCCGCGAGACTTGCCTCGGCGGCGCCGGCGGTGAGGAGGGGGAGCGAGGCCGCTGCCGTGGTGGCGGCAGCGGCGGTGAAGAAACGACGGCGGTCCATGGGGGAGCCTTTCGGAACAGGGTGGCGTTGGGGGTGCTCCGGAACCGTAACTATCCCGACTGAACGAGGTTTGAACTGGGGGTTGCTGGCGGGTTCGTGGACTCGGATTTATGAGCGCGACGACACGGCGTGTCGGAGGGCTTCCGATTTCTCATCCGGGCCGCTTTCGTATAGGCTGATACGCGTTGCTTGAACGGCCGCGAACAGCGATAACGGGCAGGCATGGCGGGCTGTAGCGCAGCTTGGTAGCGCACCTGACTGGGGGTCAGGGGGTCGCAGGTTCAAATCCTGTCAGCCCGACCAATAAAACCGCAGGTCAGAGGCCGTTTCCGGAGAAATCCGGAGGCGGCCTCTGCTGCTTAATCGGCCAAATGTAGCAACGGGTGTAGCAACGGGTGTAGCAACGTGGAAAAGCCCCGCTCAGAAGCCCATAGCATCGGACAGCTTGGCGACGGCGGCGCGTGCGCTGTCATCGGATGTATGCCCGTAAATGTCGCCGGTGATGCTGACGGACGAGTGGCCTAACAGGTCCGAAACCGCTTTGATGTTCACGCCGGCTTCGAGCATGGCCGTGGCCGCGGAGTGCCGGAGGGAATGAACGCCGACGCCCTTGATCCCGGCACGCTTCGCGGCCGTCTGCGCGACGCGGTAGAGGTTGCGCGGGTCCACCGGCTTCCCGCTCTCCGTGGTGAAGACGAACCCGGTGTCCGTCCACGCGCTGCCGGCATGCAACCGCTCGGCAACCTGGGCCTTCCGCTGCGCCGTCAGCAGTGCGGCCGTGACCGGAGAGAGCGGCAGCACCCGCCGGGATTTCTCCGTCTTGGGCTCGGTCACGATGAGCTTGCCGGCGACGCGGGAAAGTGTTCCCCTGATCCTCAGCACGCCGGCGTCGTGGTCGATATCTTCCCAGCGCAACGCGAGGCATTCGCCGCGGCGGATCCCGGTGGCGGCTATCAACTTGAGGGCGTCGTGGTAGCGGGAGGATTTGGCGGCGCTAGTTAGGTCGCGGACCTCGGCGGGGGACAGGTGCCGGGCTTCGGTGCGTTCGACTCCGGGGCGGCGTACGACTGCGGCCGGATTGCGGGCGAGAAGCCCGTCCCGGACCGCTCCGTCAAGGGCGGCGCGCAGGACGGTGTACGTGGTCCGGATGGTGGAGTCGGAGAGGGCCCGGATTTCTTCCTCGCTGCCGTCCTCGGCCCGGACCTGTCGCGTCCGTGCCCGGAGGCGGAGGACCAGCGCTTCGACGTGGGAGGGCTTGAGCTTGTCCAAGGGCAGTGCGCCGAAGGGCTCCGGCATTAGGTGCTTGGTCGCCAGCGTCCGGTACAGGGAACGGGTGGACTCCTTGCGGTCGCTCGCTGCGAGTGTGGTGGCTGCCCACTGCGTGACCCATTGCGCAACGGTGGCTTTCGAGTCGGCCACCGGCTGGCCTTCCTCGAGCCGGTCTGCGGCTGCGCGCATCTTTGCCCGGACTTCGGCGCGGGTCTTGCCGTAGAACACCTTGCGTTGGTTCTTTCCCGTTTCCGGGTCGGGGTGGGTGAGTGCTCCGACGTAGCGGCCGTCTGACTCGCGCTTGTAGATGGACCCTTCCCCGTTCGCTCGCTTGCTCTTGCTCATTGCTGTGGTTTCCTTCCGGTCTTGGCTGGCTTGGTGATGTATCCGGCTTCGCGGGCACGCTTGACCCGTAGGGACGCGGTCCGGAGTTGGAGGTCGAAGTGATTGGCTACGGCTTGTGTGGGGGCGTCGTCAATGTTGGCTTCGTAGACGCGGGCGACTTCTTGGAGGACGTCGTCGCTGAGGCGGCGGCGGCGCTTCATGACGGTGGCAACGTCACGGCGGCGCGCTATGGACCCGGCTGGCCACGGCGTCCGGCATAGGTGGAGTAGCGATGCTTCGAGTACGTACTCAATCCGTGGACGGCGGAGGTCTGCGGCTTGTATCTCGCGTGTTCCGCTTACTGAGTCCATTTCGATGTGAAGGAGGCGGTGGGCCCCGCCGATCATTCCGAAACCGTATCTGACGTATAGGAACTCCTGGAGGGGGTCGCCGGTCTCCGTGCCGCCGTCCCAGAGGCGTTCCATTACCTCAAGGGCGGCTGGCACGCGGCAGTCTCCCACTTGGTGCCATGTGTCGGGGTCTGCGTCTTCGCCGCGGAGCTCAATCATGAGTTCGGTGCCGTCCTTGGCGGTGAAGGTTTCGCGGCGGAGCTCAAGCCTGAGTTGGCCGTCCTTGGCGGTGAAGGTGTCGTGGTGGGTTGCTCTGCTCATCTGATACGCATTTCTCTTGGTGGGCTCCTTACGCTGCAACGATACGCAGTTGTTCGTAACCATGTACATAAGAACTTGCGTATGAACTTGGAGGGAATCATGGAACGCGTACTGGTGACGATCGACGATGCAGCGGAGGCGCTCGGCATTGGGCGCACGATGATCTACCAGCTCATCAAGGAAGGCGAGCTGATCCCGGCGAAGATCGGGAGGCGGTCGCTGGTTACCGCGGCGAGCATCCGGGCCTTCGCGGCGAAAGTCAGCGGGGCGGACTTGGTGGCCGGCGGTGCTCGCCGGTGAGGGCTCGGGAAAATGGCGCGTTCCGGCTACGTCCTACATTTTTGCCGCCGCCGTCTAGGGAAAGTAAACGGGCGTCTACGGAAGCTGTGCTGGCTGGTCTACATCGTCGCCGGCTGGCGTCGCTGCGGTGCCCGCCCCTGGTGGACGGACGCCGGGACACTCTGGACCCGGCGGAGCCGGCAGGGTTCCGGGTGGCCCCGCCGGTGGCCGGGCTGGGGCCGCGGGAGCTGGTAGCGGAGGGCCGCCGTCTGGAACGGGCGGGCTGGCGGCCCTGGGAGCTGGCGGCCCGGCTCGGGCGGGGCTGGCGGGACGGGGGCCGGCCATGACCGACGCTGCCGAAACCGAGATTCCGGAGTGGTTCCGGGCGGAGGCTTTCACGGACGACATGCCGGGCGAGTCCCCGGACCTGGTGTTCCGCGGGCAGCTGCGGATCGCGTACCGGCTCGCCGCGGAGCACGCCGACAAGCTGATGTACGTTCACGGCCTGGGCTGGCACTGGTGGTACGGGAACAGGTGGGTCGAGGACCATACCGGGAGGGCGGCGCAGCGCGTGTACTCGGTCATTCGGGCCGCCCATGCCGAAGCATTCCGGGACGACAAGCTGGCCGCCGACGTTCGGGCCTGCCAGTCCGCCAACGGGGTGGACGGCGTCCTGCGGCTGGCGTCCAAACTTGAGGCGTTCGCTTTCACCCATGACGACCTGGATGCGGACGCCTACCTGCTGAACGTGGCTAACGGCACCCTTGATCTGCGGACCATGGAACTGCGGGCGCATGATCCGCGGGACCGGATCACGAAGGTTTGCCGGGCGTCCTACGATCCCGGAGCGGCCGGGCCGGTCTGGGACGCGTTCCTGCGGCGGTCCCTCCCCGACGAGGACGTCCGGGCGTTCCTGCAGCGCTATATCGGGCAGGCGCTGGCCGGCCGGACCATGGAACACGCCCTGGCGATACTGACCGGCACCGGGCGGAACGGCAAGGGTGTTTGGTGCGGGGCCGTGAACAAGGCGCTGGGCAGCTACGCGACGAGTGTCCGGCCCGACCTGCTGCTTGCCCGCGACGGGGCGCACACCACGGACGAAATGGACCTGATGGGGGTCCGGTGGGTCACCATGAGCGAAATCGAGCAAGGCCGGGCCCTGGCCGAAGCGACCATGAAGCGGCTCACCGGCGGGGACACCATCCGGGCCCGGAGGATGCGGCAGGACTCGGTGGCGTTTGAGCCCTCGCACACGCTGGCCATGGTGGCGAACCACCTGCCCAAGACGAGCGGCAACGATGAGGCGGTCTGGAAGCGGCTGAAAGTCGTGCCGTTCGAGGTGGTGATCCCGGCCGCGGAGCAGGACCCCCGGCTGGACGAAAAGCTGGGTCTGGAGCTGGAAGCGGTCCTTGCCTGGATCGTGGCGGGCTGGCAGGAATACCGGCGGCTAGGGCTCGCGGACCCGGACAAGGTCCGGGCGCGGACGGCGGCCTATCGGGACGACTCGGACGGCCTGGCCCTGTTCATCATGGACAACTGCGTTACCGGCGACGGGGCGAACGTTCCGCTGGATGCCCTGTGGAGGGCGTGGGAGCGGTGGGCGAATGCGGCCGGGTTCATCCGGCAGGCGGCCACGAAGCGCGAGTTCTCCAAGGCCATGGAAGCGCGCGGATTCGTGCAGGGGAAGTCCGGCGGGAGCCGGACCTGGAAACGGATTGGGCTGAAAACCGATATGGACGAGCCCTTGAGCGGGTGGGGGTAAACCGGTGCTGACCTGCGGAAACACAGCGCGAGGGACAAAACGGACTTTCAGCACCCATTCCCCAAATCTCATTCTCGTGGGAGGGGATACATTCCGAATGTCCCTTTGTCCCTCCGGTACGGCAACGCTGCCCGGCAGATACGGGCTGGCATTTGGCGCAGCAGGGTCATTAACACGGCCGGGTCACGTCCCGGCGGCAACGGCGGAGGGCGCGCCATGACCGGGGACCGCCGGCCCAATGCGCCTCGAGCGGCCGCGCGCGGCACACGGCACGACGACACGGCACGGCTGGCAGCTCACGCGGACCTGATGGGCCGCCTCGGTGTCCTGGTCCGGGCCGGGCTGACGGTCCCGTGCCTCGGCCACCGGGCGGAATGGACGGCGGCCGACGATGCGACGGCGCGGGCCGCGGCCGCTTCCTGCCGCCGTTGTCCTGCCCTGGCCGCGTGCCGGGCCTATGTGTCCGCCCATCCGGAACCTGCCGGCGTCTGGGCCGGCACCACGGAAAAGCAACGAATAGGGAAGCACCAAACGAAGGGAACAGCAATGGACAAGCAGGACGACAAGCAACTGCAGCGCGACACGCTGGGACTGGTCCGGGCCTACGCGACGGACCCGGCCGGGGCGGTGGCAATGCTGACCCCGATGGAGCTGGACGAAGTCCTGGGCGTGACCGTCTACCTGCTCGGGCTGATGAAGGCGTCCCGGACCATCCGGACGGACCTGGACCTGGGCGACTGGGCCGAGCTGGCGCTCCGGCAACTGGACGGGGACGACGCCGGCGGGCCCGACGACGCGGACCACTAGCCATGCCGCCGGGCGGTCCCGCCACGCTACTCTGGTCCCAAGCGCAAGCGGCCCGGCTCAACCGGGCCGCGAGGCGCGAGGGACACGGCCAACGGTCACACCGGATACGTTCCGGGTCAATCCGCCCGCCTATACGGTCCCGCCGAGGAATGAGTGCCGCCAGCGGTACGGGGAAACGTCAAGGACGAGGGCGCACGGCGTCAAGTCCGGAGAACCGGCTCCCTGAATCCGTCCGCGAGCCCGCCCGGCCCCCTAACCACTTTCCGTGCGCCCAACTTTGCCGGCGCGCATTCCTGGCCCAAGGAGGGCACACCATGAACACGAACCGTCTGGAAATGTTCCGGACCAAGGCTTCGGACGAAGCGCAGGCCGCCCGGGTCATTGCCGAGAGGGCCGCGGCCGAAGGCCGGGACCTGACCGCCGCGGAAAAGACAGACTTTGACGCGCGCATGACCAAGGCGCGGGACTACCTGGAGCAGGCCAAGAGCGCCAAGGCCGACCAGGACATTCTGGCGCAAGCCCGGACCCTGGCGGCGGAAGTAGGCGAACCTGCGGAGTCCGGGGCCGGTTACCGGCGCGGCGGCCGGAGCTCGGGCTGGGCCAAGGACGCGGCCGCGCGGGTTTCCCGGGCCCTGGTCATGAACGTGGACGGGCAGAAGTCGCTGGTGACCGGCACCATCGGGGTGCCGGTCCCCATCGCCACGGAAGTCGTGACCATGTCCGCCGCGCCGCGGTCCCTGCTCGAACTGCTCCCGGTGCGGCCGCTGACCAGCGACGGCTTTTCCACCGGCAACAGCTTCACGTTCCTCCGGCAGACGGTACGCACCAACAACGCGGCCCCCGTCGCGGACGGGGCACTCAAGCCTACGTCTGTGTTCTCGGTCGAAGAGGTTGAGGATAAAGTCCGGGTCATTGCGCACCTCTCGGAACCGGTCCCTGAGAGGTGGCTTGCGGACTATGCCGCGCTTGAACAGTTCCTCGGTTCCGAGATGGAGGCCGGTATCCAGGACGCCTTGCAGAACCAGATTGTGAACGGTGACGGCACCGGGGAGAACCTGACCGGGATCCTGTCCACGTCCGGCGTGGTCGGGCAGGCGTTCGCAACGGACCGGCTCACGTCCATCCGTAAGGCGCTGACCCAGCTGCAGGCCACCGGGGTCACGCCGACGGCGCTGGTGCTCAACCCTACGGACCTTGAGGCGCTGGACTTGCTCCGGGCCGACGGGGCGACCGGGATGTTCCTGCTCGGGGACCCGGCCGGGGACTCTGCGGCGAACATTTGGTCGGTGCCGAGGGTGCCGTCCAACGCGGTGGCCGCGGGTACGGCGTTGCTGGCGGACTGGACGCAGGCGGAGATTGTGATCCGGGAGGACGCCACCCTGGCCCTTGACCGGTCCGGGGAGAACTTCACGAAGAACCTTGTCACGATGCGCGTGGAGGGCCGGTTCGGTTTCGCGGTCAAGCGGCCGGGGTCCTTCGCCGTGGTGGACCTGGCCGCGTAAGCGGTCCGGCGTCGGCGTCAACGCCACCCGGCGTGCGGTGTCATGCCGCGCACGCCGGGACCGATGGCAGGCCGGCCCCATCCCTCGGGCCGGGCCCTTCCAGAACTGCCAGCGCCGACGACGGCGGGCCCGGCGCTCCCGCCTACCCGGAAGCACCGGGCCCGCCCTGGTCCTCGGACTGAGGAGGGAGGGGCGTCTCAATCGCGACAGCTTCCCCCGGGGACCGCGTTTGCCGGCAGTGATCCATCTCCCCCCGAGAAGCGACCGGGGGTCGCGCGCGCGTGGCGCTGGATGAGTTGCCGCGCGTCTATATTTCATGGACGACTGGCATGATGAACCCATGCCCAAACATTCTTCTGCTGATCTTGAGTTTATGGCCGGGGAACTTCACGAGTTCCGCGAAAGGCTGGCGGAGCTGCTGGACCACACAACTGCATTCGGGGCGGGGCCCGCTGGGTCCTGGCAGGTTCCGAAAGAGGGCAGCGAGGCGGAATTCAAACGGCTTCGCGGTGAAGTCTCGGTCCTTGCAGGGAGTGCGCAGGAAGGGATAGCTGTCACCAACTCATTCGTGAGAACGGAGGACGAACGGGGTCGGGAGCAAGTTCTGAATCCTGTTGCTTCTTGGCTCGTGATCACTCAGCCAAAACCCATGCTCCTCCCGGAGGACGTGCTGGGGGCGTGCCAGCTAGCAGAGGGCCGGCTTCGCTCCATGGCCGTCCGGACGAAACGGGATGAACGATCGCTCGCCGGTCGCGTCGCGGCGTTCATAGGGTGGCCCCGGCGAGTCCGTGAACTGGCAGGGTTCCCTGAAAAGAGCGCTGCCGGCAAGGCGACGCAATACGGCCTTACCGCTTTTCTGTGGGCCGTCGTAACGGGCATACCGGCCTCGGCCGCGTGGGCCTTAATCGAGCTTGCAATCCCAAAATAGACGGTTACCGGCCGCGGAGCTGGCCGCGCTCCGGCATTGGATCACTCCGGTTCAAGGTAGTGCTCGGGCATGCGGGACAGGTAAAGCCCGCTGTTGGTTTCCTGGAACTTCTCCATCAGTCTGTCCGGCAGCACTAGGTAGTCTCGCTTGACGAATTCCTCCACGATCACGATGGTCCCGGTTTCGCCGAGAGCCATGCGATGCCACGCTTTGGTCGCCCGCACTCTCTCCCCGAGGGCGTACCTGAGTTCATCGGCCCGCCAGAGCTGTTCCCCGCGTCTGGAGTAGCTAGGGGGCCTGTCTGTGCGATGGCCCGTTGCGTCCCGTGGGATGCCGCCTTCGTCCACCAAGATTGTTTTGTGGCCCTTCCGGAGCCTTTTAGCCCTAGTCATCCTGGGGTTGAGGTCTTGAATTGACGTTAGTTTGTTCCGGAATGCGGTCAGCGACTCTCGCGCGCAGGTCATAAATCCACTTCGTGTTGTTGGAGCCCAGTTCACGCAGGATGGACTGTGCGGACCGGCCCGTAGCCAGCTCTTCCATCACTGCGTCATCACGTTGTTTCTGGATGTCCGGCTTGCGGTTCTTCCAATGGTCATCAAATTGTGTTTGCGCCCGGATAATCTCCTCGCGCAGCAGGCCTATCGCGGCGTCGTACTTATCCAGACGTTCCTGGAGAGCGCCTTGCGCTGTCCGGCGGTCGGCCGCGAAGTTGGTCCAGAGCTTGTGCAGCCTGACAATCTTGGAATCCATCATGTTCCCCCCATGTCTTCCTGTACCCTGCGGCATCATCGATGCAGGTCTGTCCAATTCTGACGGGGAACGAAGAATTATCAAGGGGCACCTTCCAGGTAGGCAGCCCCATGCGGCGGGCGGCGTGAACATACTGCTGGGGCGGGTTCCGGCCATCCAGTATGAGCCCCCGTGTACTTTGGCCTCATGCTGGTCTTGTGCATCACCTTGGAAGTTATCGGCTTCGTCACGCCCATCTCTGCTGCGGTGGTGGCCTACCGGCGGTATTACCCACACATGCCGGATCCTTCGCCGGGTGCGGTTACCACGTATGACGATGTGGACCGGTGGATGAAGCACGACATTCCGGAAATGTTCCGTTCTCGCCGCGCGGCACTGAAGTGGCCCGCGCTCTGGGCGGCCTTCGGACTGGCCTGCTCGACGGCGTCCGGGGTCCTGTCGATGCTGTTCTTGTCCGGGAATTGATTCGGACGCGGGCGAAGAAAATGTAGCAACGGGATCGGGGAAGACCCCAGGTCGTTGCGCGGATTCATCGGATGATTACGGGCATCCTTTCAGTCGCACGCGCTGCGCAAAAATGTAGCAACGAGTGTAGCAACGCATCAACAAACGTGGATGTTCACGACTGTCCGCCACCGTCAAATTCCGCTAGATTCCGCGGTTTTTGACCCAGTGGCGGACAGTCGTGAACACGGTGCCTTAGTCTGGGGGTCAGGGGGTCGCAGGTTCAAATCCTGTCAGCCCGACGTCTAACCCTGGTGGAAGAGATTCCACCAGGGCTTTGTCGTTTCTGATGGAAGTCGGTCGTGAAGGCGACGTCGCCTATTCGTCTTCCCACTTGAAGTCACTGAACTGCCACTCGGCGCCAGTTTCAAGGCGGTCGGCAAGTGTTCCCGGTGGCATGGCCGCCAGAGCTGCCAGCGTTGGGTCGAGCTTGACCACGTGACTGATATGCGTGGCAACGCATCCTCCAGGAACGTTGGGGTCGTCCACTCCGTCCGCAATCGCCCAACCGTTGTCCGGGTCATGCAGGACTTGGAGCGCCGGACGTTCCCCGGAGAGGACCGTCCTCATCACCACAGCCCCAAGGCCGTCGGGGAACTGGTTGTTGGGAAAGGGCCACGGCATCTCTCGATACATCTCAGCGCTGTGTGTCATAGGAACATTGTCATTCAGTCGTTCCCTCTTCTGATGGCTCCGCCGGCATCCACCCCGTCACCAGCCGAAACCAACCCGCCCCTACCGCACACCCGGCCGAAACTTAGTCCCATGCGCCCGGACGTCATCGCGGACATCCACGACGCGTACTTCGCCACCGGCGTCGACGCGGTCGAAACCAACACCTTCGGCGGCAACTGGTCCAACCTCTCCGACTACGGCATCGATGACCGCATCACGGAACTGGCCCTCAAGGGTGCCAAAATCGCCCGGGAACGCGCGGAGGCAGCGGCGGAACAAGACGGCCGCACCCGCTGGGTCCTGGGTTCCATGGGCCCGGGCACCAAGCTCCCCAGCCTCGGCCACACCAGCTACGACTACCTCAAACAGACGTTCGCCCTGCAGGCCGAGGGCCTGATCGACGGCGGAGCGGACGCCTTCCTCATCGAAACCAGCCAGGACCTCCTGCAGACCAAGGCCGCCGTCAACGGCTGCAAGCAGGCCATTGTGTCCCGCGGCGTCCGCCTCCCGATCTTCGTCGAGGTAACGGTCGAGACCACCGGAACCATGCTCATGGGCTCCGAAATCGGCGCCGCGCTCACCGCCCTGGAACCGCTCGGCGTCGACGCCATCGGACTGAACTGCGCCACCGGCCCGGACGAGATGAGCGAGCACCTGCGCCACCTCTCCAAACAGTCCACGGTGCCGATCGCCTGCATGCCCAACGCCGGCCTGCCCATCCTCACCGCCAACGGCGCACACGATGTCACCTGTCAGGGTAGGACTTGCCTGCCCTGATCCGATGCCGTGGCGATGTGTGACGGTCCGTAAAATGGTGGCCATGGTTGGAGCAGCCCGATGAAGAGTGCCGGCGGCCGTTTGCTGGCCGGACTCGAGCTCGACCGTAAGGCTCCCCAGCCCCTGCACCGGCAGCTGTACGCGCAGTTGCGCACACAGATCCTGACGGGTGCGTTGCCGAGCGGAACCCGGCTGCCCTCAACCCGGACATTGGTCTCCGAGCTGGGGATTTCGCGTATCACCGTCGTGTCGGCCTTCGAGCAGCTCACTGCGGAAGGTTTCCTGCGCTCGCGGGCAGGAGACGGCACGTACGTGGACACGCTGTGGAGTGAGGCGATCCCACAGCAGCCGATGCCGCGGCCACCGCTGTCCGAACGCGGAGCAGCCACCTCCTCGCGCGGCACCGATCTCTTCAGCGAGGCACCGCACTCATGGGCGCCGTCGGAAACGGAGTCCTTTGTCGCCAGCCAGGTGGCGTCGTCGGCCTTCCCGGCGGCCACCTGGAAGCGCCTGCTGGCGCGCCATGCCGGGCGCACCGATCCGACCCTGATCGGATACAGCGACCCGCACGGCCACCGTGCGCTGCGGGAGGCAATCGCGGACTACGTCAACGATGTGCGGGGCCTGGGCTGCACGGCGGACCAAGTGATCGTCACCTCCGGCGCACAGCAGGCCTTCAACGTCCTGGCGGTCCTCCTGCTCGACGTCGGGGATTCCGTCATCGTCGAGGACCCCGGCCACATTTCCGGCCGGCTCGCGTTCCAGTCGCTGGGCTGCCCGGTCCGCGGCGTACCTGTCGACGAGGAGGGAGCGGTTCCTCCGGAGATGCTTGGCGAACCCGGGCCCGGGTACGACGACGGCGGGTCCCCGGCCCGGCTGGCCTGCCTGACGCCCGCACGGCAGCACCCGCTCGGGATCGCGATGAGCCCGGCGCGGCGCGCCGAATGGATCGCCTGGGCGCAGCGAAACGGGGCCTGGATCGTTGAGGACGACTGCGACAGCGAGCTGAGGTACCGCGGGAAACTCCTTCCGACGTTGTTCGGACTCGACCTGAGCCGGCACGTGATCACCGTGGGCTCATTCAGCAAGGTGCTCGCGCCGTCGATCCGGCTCGGATACTGCGTGCTGCCCGAGGACCTGGTGGAACCGTTCGCCTCCGCCTCCTCGGTCATCGGGCGCCCGCCCGCGATGGTCCTCCAGGCGGCGCTCGCCGATTTCCTCACAGAAGGTCACCTGCACGCCCACCTTCGCCGGACCCGGCGCCTGTACTCGGCACGGCAGGATGCCCTGCTCCAGGCGATCGACGAACAACTGGGCCACAGGATCGACGCCGCCCCGGTCGACTCCGGCCTGCACGTCATCGGCTGGCTCCGCGAAGATGCCAACGACATCGCGGTGGCCCGCGGGCTGGCCGCCGGCGGGGTGTACACCTATCCGCTGGGGGAGTACCGGGTCACGCGGCAGCTGCCCCCGGCGCTGCTGATTGGCTTCGCCGGAACGGCGGAGGAACACATGCCCTACGCGGTCGGAAGGATGGCCGCGGCATGGGACCGCTGGGAACGTGCCAAGGCAGGATCCTGAATGGACTTAACTGGTGCGGCCATAATGGATCTTCATTGGCATCCATTGGCGTCGTACAAATGATGCGTGACATTCGCCACCATCCCTGACACGCCTCCCGAGGAGCCACCGATGCCCCCATCCGACGAGCGATTCCGGGCGCTCCTGAGTCCCCGCCTCAACGAGCAGGAAATCGCGTCCCTGCCCCGCCTCAACGATGAACTTGCCCGGAAACTCATTGACCGGATCGACAACGCCCCGCTGTTCGCCCACGCCTATGCACTCCTGGGCAACCTGACCTACGGCGGGTACGGCCCGGTCGATGTCCTCGACTTCGCGCACCGGCACGGCCTGGCCGGCGCCTGCATCCACCTCCTCGACGGCGAGGAGCGCAGCCTCGGCCGGATGAGCGACGAGCAGCTGCGCGCATTCTCCGAACGCGCACGTAACCTGGGCCTGGCCATCCACCTGGAAATCAGCACCACCCTGCGTGCGGACGTGGACCAGGTGGTCCGCATCGCGGGCATCCTCGGCGTCCGGCACATCCGCGTCTACTCCCGCTTCGAAGGGCAGCTTTCGGAGGTCAAGGAGCGGATTGGGCAGGACCTCCACCGGCTCGCCACCCTCGCCGATCAGCATGATCTGACCTTCTCCTTCGAACAGCACGAGGAACTCCGCTCCACCGAGATCGCCGAACTGCTGTGCCGGGTCAACCACCCGCGGCTCCATGCGATGTTCGACTTCGGGAACATGATCAATGCCTGCGAGCGCCCGATGGAAGCCCTCACCGCCCTCGCGCCGTACATCCTGCAGGCCCACCTGAAAGGCGTCCACATCCTCCCTGAGGGGGACGGCTTCGGCCACCGCGGTGTGCTGCAGGGCAGCCCCGAGGACGACCTGCCTGGCGCCCGGATGCTGTTCGAGCTGCTGATGCTCGGGGAGGACAAGCCCCAGGTGATCGCCTTGGCCCTGGAGCAGGAAAACCTCTACTACGCCCCCGCCTTCCGCCATGCCGGCGAGGGCGAAGACCCGTTCATCCCGTACCGCGAGGTGAGCACCACTGGCATCCCCGACGGCTGGACCCGGGAGGACCTCCTCGCCGCAGAACCTGGCTGGGCCGACCACCAGGTGGCCCATGTGAAGGAACTGCTCGCCACCCTGCGCGGCATCGCCGTCGCCCAACTCGACCCGACGAACTCCCTGGCAGGTGCACGATGACCGCAACAACCCAAACCCCTGCAACGTCCGCCAAACCCGTCGACTGGAGCAAATGGATCCGCTTCGCCCTGCTCGTCATGGCTGGCGGGACGATCTACAAGCTGGCCAACCTCAAGGACGCCTTCTACGTCCCCATGCAGGAAGCCCTCGGCCTCAACCACACCGAGATCGGGACACTGCTGAGCGTGAACTCGATCGTCGCGACGGCGCTCTTCGTGGTGGGCGGCTTCCTCGCCGACCGCTTCTCCACGAGGATCCTCATCCCGCTCGGCCTCATCGGCACCGGCGCGCTCGGCCTGTACCTCAGCACCTTCCCCGGCTTCAGTCCCCTCCTGATCGTGTTCGCGCTTCTTGCAGTGTGCTCGGACTGCCTGGTCTGGCCCGCCTTGCTCAAGAGCATCCGCCAGCTCGGCGGCCCGAAGGAACAAGGCCGGCTCTTCGGACTCCTTGAAGGCGGCCGCGGCATCGTGGACACTGCCGTCGCGTTCTCCGCGCTGGGCATCTTCGTCCTGCTCGGTTCAGGCACCGGAGGTTTCCGCGCGGCGATCGCCTTCTACGCCATCGTGGACATCGCCGTCGGCGTGCTGCTCCTCCTCCTGCTCCGGTCCCGCACGGCCGCACAGGACAGCGGCCAGTCCGCTCCGAAGAAGCAGAAGGCCGGCCTTGGGGAGATCTGGCACGCGGCGAAGCTGCCGCAGCTGTGGTGGGTGAGCTTCACCGTTTTCATGGTCTATGTCGTCTACTGCGGCCTGACCTACTTCATCCCGTACCTGACCTATGTCTACGGACTGCCCGTCGCGCTGGTAGGCGCCTACGGCATCATCAACCAGTATGGCCTGAAAATCCTGGGCGGCCCCATCGGCGGCGTCCTCTCGGACAAGGTGTTCAAGAGCGCAAGCCGGTACATCCGCCTGGCCTTCCTGTGCCTGATCCCGGTAGTCGCGGTGCTGCTGCTCCTCCCGGCTGATCCCGGCAGCCAGGTTCCGGCGATGATCGTCACCCTGCTGTTCTCCCTGATCGTGTTCACCATGCGCGGTGTGTTCTGGGCTCCGATGGACGAGGTGGGAATCCCCGAACAGATGAGCGGCACGGCCTTCGGCATCGCGTGCCTGGTAGGCTACGCGCCCGGCATGTTCGCGTTCATCGGCTACGGGGCCATCCTCGATGCCAACCCGGGAGCAGGCGGGTACCACATCGTGTTCATCGTCCTCGCCGCGCTCGCGCTCGTGGGAGCTGCCGTGTCCAGCGGGCTGGCTAGAATCGCCAAGGCCCGCCGGGGCGGTAACCGGGTCCTGACCAAGCCCTGAACAAACGGAACCCCCGGCAATCGCCGGGGGTTCCGTCGTCGAAGCAGCTAGCCCAGCTTTGCCACGGCAGCAGCCGCGAAGGAGTGATCCTGTTCCGGGGCGCCGCCGCCGACGCCGATCGCGCCCACCAGCCGTCCGTCCCGGTGCACCGGGATACCGCCGGCGATGAACAGCAGCGGGCGATCCAAGGCGGTGGCGAGGGTGTGGAACGGGCCGTCGGGCTTGACCGCATCAACGACGTCGGCCGTTGCCGCGTTGAGCTGCACCGCGGTGTAGGCCTTGCGGGTGCTCGTCTCGCCGGAGATCAGCAGCGCCTGGTCGTCCCGGCGGAACGCCAGGAGGTGGCCGCCGGCGTCGAGCACACTGATGCTGACGTTGACGCCCTCGGCCGCGGCAGCGTCGCGGGCCGTGCCGAGAAGCAGTTCGGCGTCCGTTGCGGTCAGGTGGGGTGTAGCCATGGTTTTTCTCCTTGTGGATAGGTGTGGTGGTTAGTGGACGGCGACGGCGGACTCGTTGACGGCGGGCGCCTCGGCGTCCGCGGGTCGCAGGTTCCTGGCGGTCGCCTTCGCGATCAGCATGACGACGAGGGCGGCGGCGGTGATGGCGGTGCCGATCCAGATGGGTGACGTGTAGCCGAGGCCGGCCGCGATGCCGAGGCCGCCGGTCCAGGCGCCGAGCGCGTTGCCCACGTTGAAGGCGCCGATGTTGGCACCGGAGGCAAGGGTGGGGGCCTGGCCCGCGTAGATCATGATGCGGCTCTGGAGGCCCGGAACCGTGCCGAAGCCGAAGCCACCCATGAGGAAAAGGGCAACGATGGTGGCCGGCTGCGAATCCGCGAAGAGGCCGAACAGACCGAGGATCACGATCAGGGCGGCGATGAAGAAGATGAGGGTCCCGTCGATGGAGCGGTCCGCGAGGCGTCCGCCCAGCCAGTTCCCCACCACCAGGCCGGCGCCGAAGAGCACCAGCAGCCACGGCACGGAACCGGATGCGAAGCCGCTGACCTCGGTGAGCGTGTAGGCGATGTAGGTGAAGGCGCCGAACATGCCGCCGTAGGCAAGGACCGTCACGAGCAAGGAGAGCCACACCTGTCCGGAGCGGAAAGCGCGCAGTTCGCTGCGCAGGCTGATGTGTTCACCGGAGTGGCGCAGCACGGGAACGAGGACCGCGATGCCGATGAACGCCAGGACGCCGATCCCGGAGATGGCCCAGAAGGTGGCGCGCCAGCCGAACTGCTGGCCGATGAAGGTGCCGAAGGGGACGCCGAGCACGTTCGCGGCGGTGAGGCCGGTGAACATGATGGCGATGGCGCCGGCCTTCTTGGCCGGGGCGACGAGGCTCGCGGCAACCACGGAACCGATGCCGAAGAAGGCGCCGTGGCAGAGGGCTGCGATGATGCGGCCGATCATGGCAAGGCCGTAGTCGCCGGCCAGGGCGGTGAGCGCGTTGCCCACAATGAAGAGCACGATCAGGCTCAGCAGCACGGCCTTGCGGGGGAGCCGGGTGGTTGCAGCGGTCAGCAGCAGGGCGCCGACAACGACGCCCAGGGCGTATCCGGAAATGAGCCATCCGGCTGCGGCCTCGGTCACCGCGAAGTCCGCGGCCACCTCGGGCAGCAGGCCCATGATGACGAATTCGGTAAGGCCGATGCCGAACGCGCCGATGGCGAGCGCGAGTAGGCCGAGAGGCATGAGGGGTCTCCTGTTACACTGGGAAAGTAGTTGCAGGCGCTGGTTATTTCGCCCGATGAATCTATAGTTGCACACGCAAATAACAAGCGCAAGCAACTACTTTGTGAGGTGCGTCCCGGACCGCTGCCCTGCGGGCTCAAGGAGGATCATGAACCGCTTCGAACGCAAGGTCTGCCTGGTGACCGGCGCCGGGCATGGGATCGGCGCCGCCGCGGTGCGGCGCCTGCATGCCGAGGGTGCCGTCGTCGCGCTCGCCGAACTGGACGTCGACGCCGCCCGGCATCTCGCGGCGGAACTGGACCCCGACGGCGGCAGGAGCCTCGTGCTCGCCTGCGACCTCACGGACCGCACGTCCGTGGACGCGGCGGTTGCCGCCGTCGCCGGACGTTTCGGCAGGCTGGACGTCCTGGTGAACGTCGCCGGCGGCGCGCTGCCGCACCCGCGCCTGGCGGAGGGGATGAGCGACGACGACTGGAACGCGGACCTCGACCTCAACCTCAGCGGACCCATGCGCCTGATCCGGGCGGCGGTGCCCCATCTGCGGAGCAGCGGCGGGGCGGTGGTCCTGGTCGGTTCGGTCAACGGTGTCCAGGCGTTCGGCGGCGAGGCCTACTCCGCCGCCAAGGCCGGGCTCGGCCTGCTGGTGAAGAACCTCGCCGTCACCCTCGGTCCGGACGGCATGCGCCTGAACCTCGTGGCGCCCGGAACCATCCGCACCAGGGTGTGGGACGGCCAGGGCGGCCCCGACAGGCTGGCCCCAATGTACCCCCTCGGGCGCGTGGGCGAGCCGGAGGATGTGGCCGCGGCCATCGCCTTCCTGGCGTCGGACGACGCCGCCTGGATTACGGGTGCCACGCTGCCGGTGGACGGCGGTGCGCTCGCCGGCCCGCTGCACACTATGCTCGGGCTCAGGGACGGGGCTGCTGCGGCCGCGCCCGGACGGGGAGGCAAGGGCGGCAAGGATGCCCTGGGCGGCCTAGTATCCTTGGATGGTGAGTGAATCCCTGCCGCCGTGCCCCGAATGTTCCAGTGAATTCGCCTACGAGATGGGCGCGCTGCTCGTCTGCCCCGAATGCGGCCACGAGTGGGAGCCCGTCGCCGAGGGCGACGACGCGGGGGAGAAGCTCATCAAGGACGCCGTGGGCAATGTGCTCGCCGACGGCGACACCGTCACCATCATCAAGGACCTGAAGGTCAAGGGCAGCTCGACGCCCATCAAGGTGGGTACCAAGGTCCGCAACATCCGCCTCGTGGACGGCTTCGGCGACCACGACATCGACTGCAAGGTGGACGGCTTCGGCCCGATGCAGCTCAAGTCAAGCGTCGTGAAAAAGGCCTAGTAAGGCCTAGACCGCCTGCAGGGCGCCCAGCGCCCGCACCAGCGGCTCCAGTTCCGGTACCGCCCCGGCCTCTTCCAATGCCATCTCCAACGCCTCGTCATGCACCGGCCGGGCGGCCAGCAGCAGCTTCTGCCCGGCGTCGGTCAGTTCGGTGTAGATCCCGCGGCGGTCGTCCGCGCAGAGGATCCGGGTGAGCAGCGCGCGGTCTTCGAGGCGGTTGACCAGGCGCGTGGTGGCGCTGCTGGACAGGGCGGTGGCGCGGGCCAGCTGCTGCATGCGCATGTGCCAACCGTCCTGGCGGCTGAGCGCGTCGAGCACGGTGTACTCCACCACCGAGAGGCCGGCGGCCGACTGCAGTGCCTTCTCCAGCGCCGCCTCGATGGTCCCGTGCAGTGCGGCAAGCGTCCGCCAGCCCTGCGCCCGGACTTCGACGGCGTCGTCCTTGATGCCCATGTTCCCGTAACTCCTGCCGATAGTGCGCGCAACCATATATGCAGCGCATGCAACTAATATTCTACGGCGACGCGCGCCGTACATCCAGCCCGGGCAGGTTCTGCCGCCTTACTGCTGCTCCGCGTCGTCGACGTCGGTTTGGCCGGCTCCCGCCTGTCCCGCTTCCTTTTCCGCCTTGAGCCGGTCCCTCTCGGCCTGCTGTAGCGTCTTCATCTTCTTTCCGCGGCTGCGCCACATCTGGACCAGGACCACCAACACCACTGCCGCCACGAACCCGGCAATTGCCGCCACGAGTGAGGCCGTGCGGAATCCGGGCGCGTCGACGTCGAGGACCCGCTCGCCGGCGTGCGCAGCGTTGCTGGTGCCGAGCGCGATGGAGAGGGTCAGCAGGTTCGGGGTCGAGATCGCGACGCCGAGCACCACGAGCGCGATCTTGAAGGGCCAGCCCACCTTCCTGTTCAGCCCGATCAGCGCCACGAGGGCCGCGGCGAAGGTGAAGACGAAGCCGTAGAACATGCCGGCCAGGATCCCGGCGGAAATGCTGCCGTTGACCTGCTGCCCAATGGTCTGCGACCACCAGCGGGGGAGGAAGGCGGCGAGGGCGAAGTAGGAGATGACGGCGAAGACCAACGCGACAAGGATCAGGATGATCTTGGCGCCCCAGTTGCCTTTTTTCTTAGGGGGTACTGGCGCTTGTTCTGTCATGGCACCCATCATGGCAGAGGCACTCAGTCTGCCGGCTCCTCTCCCGTGCCGCGTCCCGCGGGCCGTTTGAGGATCTCCCCGCCGCTCTGGCAGCCGGGGCAGTATTGGAAGGATGTTCCCACGTACGCCAGTTCCTGGATGGTGGTGCCGCAGACGGGGCAGCTTTCACCGGTGCGGCCGTGGACCGCCATGGACTCCTTCTTGGCGGCCTTGAGTTTATCCGGCGCCAGACCGTCCAGCGCTTCGGTGGCATCTCCCAGGAGCCCGCGCATGGTCGCGTAGAGCCGGCCAACGGCCTCGGCGTCCAGGGACGCGCCCGGGGCGAGCGGAGACAACTTGGCCGCGTGCAGGATCTCGTCGCTGTAGCCGTTGCCGATGCCGGCAATCCGCTTCTGGTCCCTGATGATGTCCTTGGTCCGCTGACGGGACGTGAACAGGTGCGTGAACTCCTCGAGCGTGAACTCCGGGTCGAGGGCTTCGGGTCCGAGCTCGGCGATACCCGAAACCTCTTCCGGGTCATGCACGATGAAGACGGCCAGGCCCTTCCACCTGCCCTCGTCCGTGAGGTCCACCCCGAAGTCCGTGCCGTGGTTGCTGAAGCGGAAACGGGCGGAGACGTATCCCGCGGCGGCCATGCTCCCGGACTCCGGCTCCGGAGCATCCTTGAGCCCGGAAAGCTTCCCGGACAAAAGCAGCCAACCGGCCTTGGCGAAACTGACCACGATGCTCAACGCGCCGCCTTCGTCCGCGTATTCGGCCGAATCGGTGGCCGCTGACGTCTGGAACACCAGGAACTTGCCACGCCGATGCACACGTCTGACAGTCCTGCCGGCAAGGCTTTCCGGATCGAAGCCCTTGCTCTTCAGCGCAAAGCGGGTGGGGAACTGCAGGCTCACCACCGTGGCGCCCGCCAGGCGCGCATCGAGGTAGGCGGCCAGGGCCGTGAGTTCTGGAAGTTCAGGCATGGCGATGCTCCTCCAAGGGAACCTTCTGGCAGGGCGGACCCTCTTGCGCCCATCATTCCAGAGACCTCTGGGGAGGCGGGAGGAATGTGCCTATACTTTCAGCGGCGGCGCGGAAGCCTGCTTCGCCGTCGTGGTCCTCAACGTCCAGATGAAAGGCGACCGATGAGCAACATTCCTGCCGATCTCTCCTACACCGCCGAGCACGAATGGGTGGCTGCCCCCAACTCCGATGGCGTCGTCCGCATCGGCATCACCGACTTCGCGCAGGACGCCCTGGGTGACGTTGTCTACGTCCAGATGCCCGAACCCGGCACCACCATCACTGGCAACGAGGTGGTGGGCGAGGTTGAGTCCACCAAGAGCGTCAGCGACATTTACGCCCCGGTGAGCGGCGAAGTCATCGCCCGTAACGACGCGCTGGACAGCGATCCGGCCCTGATCAACTCCGATCCCTACGGTGACGGCTGGCTCCTGGAGATCAAGCTCGCGGAAGCTGACGCCGTCGAGTCGCTGCTCAGTGCATCCGAGTACGAACAGCAGGTAGGCTAAAAACATCTGGTCCGACACGCCGGTTCTCCCGCAACGGAGAACCGGCCGGACCAGCAACCCGTTTGGCCCGGCGGAACCGGGCAGAAGCGAACCGGCGTCTGTGGGAGGCGCCGGCGGATGAGGAGGATTTCCATGGTTGGCGGCGAACAGAACCCGGTCCCGGGCCGGTCCGAAGGACTGGATCAGCCGACGTCGGAGACCACCTCGATCCAGCTCACCCCCATCAGCAGCGAACCCGGTGTCACCCCGCGGCTGCTCGCCGAAGAGCGCGCGGCCGTGGACGCCCTGCCCCCGGGATCAGCGCTCCTGATCGCCCACAGCGGTCCGAACGCCGGCGCCCGTTTCCTGCTGGACTCGGACAGCACGACGGCGGGCCGCCACCCGGATGCCGACATCTTCCTCGACGACGTCACCGTCTCGCGCAAGCACGTCGAATTCCACCGCACCGCCGGCGGCTTCGAAGTGGTGGACACCGGCAGCCTCAACGGCACCTACGTCAACCACGACCGCGTGGACAGCGTGCAGCTGAAGAACGGCAGCGAAGTCCAGATCGGTAAGTTCCGACTCACCTTCTACCTGAGCCCTGCGCGCGCTGCAGGGCAGGCCTGAATCCGGAGTACCTGCCTGTGGCAATTGCCCAGCCGGAACGGCGTGGACCCCAGGTCCTGAATATCGGCGAGGTCCTCGCCCAGCTGAGCGACGACTTTCCCGCGATGACGGCGTCGAAGATCCGCTTCCTTGAAGAAAAGGGACTGATCAACCCCAAGCGGACCCCCGCCGGGTACCGCCAGTACGCGGAAAGCGACGTGGAACGCCTGCGCTTCGTCCTGGCGCTGCAGCGCGACCAGTACCTGCCGCTGAAGGTCATCAAGGACTACCTCGACGCGATCGACCGCGGCGAACGCCCGGAGAACCTACCGCCGGGCGTGACCGTTTCCCCGCGGATCGTCTCCGATGAACTCGCGGCCGAAATTCACGGCAGGGCACGGGCCCTCAGCGAGGAACAGCTCCGCACCGAGTCCGGCGCCAGCGTTCCGCTCCTGCAGTCCCTGCTGGACTTCGGTCTGATCAGCCACGTCAACGGCAAGTTCGACGAGCACTCCCTGCAGGTGGCGCGCGCCTGCGTGCAGCTTGAAAGCCACGGCCTGGAGCCGCGGCACCTGCGCCCCTTCCAGGCGGCCGCGGACCGCGAGTTCGGGCTGGTGGAACGCGCGGTGGCGCCGCTGATGTCCCGCAAGGACGCGGCCTCGCAGTCGCGTGCCGCGGAAGCGGCCCGGGAAATCAGCGAACTTTGCCTCACCCTGCACCGGGCCCTGGTGCAGGACCGGATCTCGCGCATGGAATCGTCATGATCGAAGTCGAGATTGTCGGGGTGAGGATCGAGCTCCCGTCCAACCAGCCGCTGGTCCTCCTCAAGGAGATCCAGGGGGAACGGCACGTGCCCATCTGGATCGGCACACCGGAGGCCAGCGCCATCGCCCTGGCCCAGCAGGGCGTCGTTCCGCCGCGGCCAATGACCCACGACCTCCTCGTGGACGTGGTCGAGGCCCTCGGCCACGCGATCGTCAGCGTGAACATCGTCGCCGTCGAGGACAACATCTTCTACGGCCAGCTCCAGTTCGACGACGGCACCACGGTCAGCTCGCGGGCTTCGGATGCGCTGGCCCTGGCATTGCGCGCGAAGTGCCGCATCTGGTGCGCCGACGCCGTGATGGAAGAAGCCGGCGTCCGGATCACCGAGCACGACGAAGGGGAAGAGGCCGAGCCGGGCCCGAGTGTGGACGAGGAACGCGAAATGCGCCGCTTCCGGGAGTTCCTCGACGACGTGGAACCCGAAGACTTCGAAGGCTGACGGCTTCCTAACGTTAAAGCCGAAGGTGAAAGTTTCGACACGACGTGAAATTGCCCCAAGCGTCTTTGACCTTGGGCCTCTGCGCGCCTAACGTCGGAGGTATCAAGTTCCCGTTGCATGCACAGCGGGCGTGGCTCACACTGGAGAGTGCGGACACGTCTGAAATTACACGTTTGACGTTCCATGCGTGTCTGTTGTGCATGCGCCATCCCCAGGGGAACTTCGGACAAGGAGGGTCACGTGAGTCCCAAAGGCGAAGCAGGCGAGCTGAAGCAGGCCTCGATTGGTGTTGCTGCGCCCGCTAGCGGTGCCCAGGGTCTTCTTTTCACCGAGGACCTGCCGGTCCTCGACGAAGACGCAGGCTATCGTGGCCCCACCGCGTGCAAGGCTGCGGGCATCACCTACCGCCAGCTCGACTACTGGGCGCGCACCGGCCTGGTCGAGCCCGCCGTGCGCGGCGCCGCCGGTTCCGGATCGCAGCGACTCTACGGTTTCCGCGACATCCTGGTCCTGAAGGTGGTCAAGCGCCTCCTGGACACCGGCGTCTCCCTCCAGCAGATCCGCACCGCCGTCGAGCACCTGCGTGAGCGCGGCGTCGAGGACCTCGCGCAGATCACCCTGATGAGCGACGGCGCGAGCGTCTACGAATGTACCTCCGCCGACGAGGTGATCGACCTCGTCCAGGGCGGGCAGGGCGTCTTCGGCATCGCCGTCGGACGCGTCTGGCGCGAAGTGGAAGGCAGCCTCGCCCAACTCCCCAGCGAACACGCCGCCGAACAGACCTTCCCCGACGACGAACTCAGCAAGCGCCGCTCGGCCCGTCGCACCGGCTAGCCGGAGCCCCACTGACAACAAGAAAGCCGCCTTCCACCGGAAGGCGGCTTTCTTCGTTTGGAAAGTGGCGGCGTCGTCCGTGCCGTAATGGCGCGGCGTCAGCGGCGGCGTTCGCGCTGGCCGTTCGAAGGGGCATGGCCGTTCGAGGCGAGCAGGTTCTCCAGGAGCGTGTCGAACAGCTTCGCGGTGCCCTTGGCGGAATCGCCCGGCCAGTGGTGCACGGCGTGCGCGGCGCCCTGGATCTGCTGCCAGTTTGCCTGCTCGGGGATGTGCGGGGTCAGCAGGAGTTCGCCGAACATCGATTCCATCTCGGCGAGGCGGAAGCCGTGCTCGGAGGATCCGCTGCGCACCCGGTTCGCCACGATGCCCGCCGGGGACAGCTGCGGGGCGAACTCCTGGCGGAAGAGCTGGATGGCACGCATGGTGCGTTCCGTGCCGGCGACGGAGAAGAGTCCTGGTTCGGCCACCAGGACCACGCGGTTGCTCGCGTTCCAGGCCATGCGGGTGAGTCCGTTCAGCGACGGCGGGCAGTCCACCAGGACGAGCTGGTAGGAACCGGCGCCGGCCAGTACTGCCGAAAGGCGGCGGAGGTCGCGGCGCCCGAGGTCGGGCCGGTCGTAGATGCCCGTGTACGCGGAGCCGACGGCGACATCCAGGACGGCGTGGCCGTTGGCGAGGGCGGGGGAGCCGGTTCCGGCCGGGATCTGGCCGACCCAGCCGCTTGCCGCCACGTTCTCGTTCAGGCGGGCCTTGCGGGGGTTCTTGAGCATCCGCCCGATGTCGAGCTGCCCGGCGGGCTGGACGCCCAGTGCGGTGGTTGCGTCCGCGTGGGGATCAAGGTCCACAACCAGGGTGGGAATGCCGGCAGCCAGAGCCGCCGATGCCAGTCCCGTCGTCACGGAGGTCTTGCCCACGCCGCCCTTGAGGCTGCTGATGCTGACTACTTGCACTTGAAAACCCAAAACCTAACGCCGGTTGCCGTGTAGCTGTGGTGAGTGTCCCGGCCCCGCCGGAACGGGGGCCTGGCTGACGCCCCACAACATTCTATGTGGACCGGCCGGGGATTCACGGCTTCACCGTTCCGGAGGCCTGCCGCGGCCCGTCCAATAGCACGCTGGAGCGGGTTGCGGGCGAAGGTGGACTTCACGTGACGACAGTCATTGTGACGGTCGACACAAAGATTTGTGTTTGTCCCGGCCGTTCTTACACACTGTGACCACCGACCGGTTACACCCGCAATGATGCAGGAGAAGTATGTTTTCCAAAATTCTGGTGGCCAATCGCGGCGAAATCGCGATCCGTGCCTTTCGCGCCGGCTATGAGCTGGGCGCCAAGACTGTAGCGGTTTTCCCCCATGAGGATAGAAACTCGATCCACAGGCAGAAAGCTGACGAGGCCTACCTTATTGGTGAAGAGGGCCACCCGGTCCGTGCTTACCTGGACGTTGCGGAGGTTGTCAGGGTCGCCAAGGAGGCCGGGGCGGACGCCATCTACCCGGGCTACGGCTTCCTGTCCGAGAACCCGGACCTCGCCCGCGCCGCCAAGGCCGAAGGCATCACCTTCGTGGGCCCGCCCGCTGAGGTCCTCGAGCTTGCCGGCAACAAGGTTGCCGCCCTCGAGGCCGCCCGCAAGGCCGGTGTTCCGGTCCTCAAGTCCAGCGCCCCCTCGCGCGACATCGACGAGCTGATCGCCGCCGCGGACGAAATCGGCTTCCCGATCTTCGCCAAGGCCGTTGCGGGCGGCGGCGGGCGCGGCATGCGCCGCGTCGAGACCCGCGAGGCCCTTCCTGAGGCCCTGCAGTCCGCCATGCGCGAAGCAGACGCCGCGTTCGGTGACCCCACGATGTTCCTGGAGCAGGCCGTGCTGCGCCCGCGCCACATCGAGGTGCAGATCCTCGCCGACGCCGAGGGCAACGTCATGCACCTGTTCGAGCGTGACTGTTCGCTGCAGCGCCGCCACCAGAAGGTCATCGAGATCGCACCGGCCCCGCAGCTGGATGAGTCCATCCGCCAGGCCCTGTACCGCGACGCCGTCGCCTTCGCCAAGGCCCTCAACTACGTCAACGCGGGCACCGTGGAGTTCCTCGTGGACACTGCCGGCGAGCGTGCCGGCCAGCACGTCTTCATCGAGATGAACCCGCGCATCCAGGTGGAGCACACGGTCACCGAGGAAATCACCGACGTTGACCTTGTGCAGGCACAGATGCGCATCGCCGCCGGGGAAACCCTCGCCGACCTCGGCCTGAGCCAGGACACTGTCTTCATCAAGGGTGCCGCCCTGCAGTGCCGCATCACCACCGAGGACCCGGCCAACGGCTTCCGCCCCGACGTCGGAAAGATCACCGGTTACCGTTCCGCCGGCGGCGCCGGCGTACGGCTCGACGGCGGCACCGTCTACTCCGGTGCAGAGATCAGCCCGCACTTCGACTCCATGCTGGTCAAGCTCACCTGCCGCGGCCGCGACTACCCGGCCGCCGTCAAGCGCGCCCGCCGCGCCTTGGCCGAGTTCCGCATCCGCGGTGTATCGACCAATATCCCGTTCCTGCAGGCCGTGCTGGACGATGAGGACTTCGTGGCCGGCAACGTCGCCACCTCCTTCATCGACGAACGCCCCGAACTGCTTAAGTCCCGGGTCTCCGCCGACCGCGGCACCAAGCTGCTGACCTGGCTGGCCGACGTCACCGTCAACAAGCCCAACGGCGACCTGAAGGTCCATTCGGACCCGGCCGCCAAGCTGCCCGCCGTGGACGGCAAGGAGTACCCGGCCGGGTCCCGGCAGAAGCTGCTGGAACTCGGTCCCGAAGGCTTCGCCAAGGCGCTGCGCGAGCAGGCCGCTGTCGCCGTCACGGACACCACGTTCCGTGACGCGCACCAGTCGCTGCTGGCCACCCGGGTCCGCACCCGCGACCTCGTCGCAGCAGCCCCTGCTGTGGCTGCGCTGACCCCGCAGCTGCTCTCGGTCGAAGCCTGGGGCGGCGCCACCTACGACGTCTCGCTCCGCTTCCTCGGCGAAGACCCCTGGGACCGCCTTGCCGCCCTGCGCAAGGCCCTGCCCAACGTCTGCCTCCAGATGCTGCTGCGTGGCCGCAACACGGTGGGCTACACCCCGTACCCGGAGGAAGTCACCGAGGCCTTCGTCAACGAGGCCGCAGCCACCGGCATCGACATCTTCCGCATCTTCGACGCCCTGAACGACGTGAACCAGATGGCGCCGGCCATCCGCGCCGTCCGGGCCACCGGCACCGCCGTCGCCGAGGTCGCCCTCTGCTACACCTCCGACATGCTGGATCCGGAAGAGAAGCTCTACACGCTCGACTACTACCTCGAGCTGGCACAGCGCATCGTTGACGCCGGCGCGCACATCCTCGCCATCAAGGACATGGCCGGCCTGCTGCGCCCCGCCGCGGCAGCCAAGCTGGTCTCGGCCCTGCGAGAGCGCTTCGACCTGCCGGTGCACCTGCACACCCACGACACCGCGGGCGGCCAGCTGGCCACCCTGCTGGCCGCCGTGGACGCAGGGGTCGACGCCGTCGACGCCGCCTCCGCATCGCTCGCCGGAACCACCAGCCAGCCCTCCGCCTCCGCGCTCGTGGCCTCCCTGGCCCACACGCCGCGGGACACCGGCCTGGACCTGGCCTCGGTCAGCGCGATGGAACCCTACTGGGAGGCAGTGCGCCGCGTCTACGCACCCTTCGAGTCCGGCCTTCCGGGCCCCACCGGCCGCGTCTACCAGCACGAGATCCCGGGTGGACAGCTGTCCAACCTGCGCCAGCAGGCTATCGCCCTGGGCCTCGGCGAGCAGTTCGAAGCCATCGAGGACATGTACACGGCCGCGGACCGCATCCTCGGCCGCCTGGTGAAGGTCACGCCGTCCTCCAAGGTGGTGGGCGACCTTGCCCTGCACCTGGTGGGCCTCAACGCCGATCCTTCGGACTTCAACGAGAACCCGCAGAACTACGACATCCCGGACTCCGTCATCGGCTTCCTGTCCGGCGAACTGGGCGATCCTCCCGGAGGCTGGCCGGAGCCGTTCCGCACCAAGGCCCTGCAGGGCCGCACCATCAAGGTGCGGGACGTGGAACTGAGCTCCGAGGACAGCGCCGCGCTCAAGTCCGATTCCGCCACCCGCCGCCGCACCCTGAACCGGTTGCTCTTCGCCGGTCCCACCAAGGACTACCTCAAGAGCGTCGAAAGCTACGGCAACCTCTCCGTGCTGGACACCCGCGACTACCTGTACGGACTGCAGCGCGGCGCCGAACACGTGATCGAGCTGGAGAAGGGCGTCCGCCTGATCGCCTCCCTCGAAGCGGTCTCCGAGGCCGACGAGAAGGGCATGCGCACCGTGATGTGCAAGCTCAACGGGCAGTCCCGCCCGGTGGTGGTGCGCGACAAGTCGGTGGTCAGCAACGTCAAGACCGCGGAGAAGGCCGATCCTTCCCAGCCGGGCCAGGTGGCCGCGCCGTTCGCCGGTGCCGTGACCGTGACGGTCAAGGTGGGCGACAGCGTCAACGTCGGCGACACCGTTGCCACGATCGAAGCGATGAAGATGGAAGCATCCATCACGACGCCAGTGGCCGGCAAGGTTTCGCGCCTGGCCATCAACGCCGTCGAACAGGTCCAGGGCGGGGACCTGCTGATCGTCGTCGAGTAAGGCAGTGTAGTAAGACGGTCGAGTAAGTCCAGTAGCGGACAAAACGAAGGAGGCCCGGGGAGCAGTTCAAGCAGCCCGGGCCTCGTTCGTTTTTGTGGGCCTTAGGAGTTCTTCGGAGCCGCGTACATCTCCTCGATGACGGTCTCGAAGTCCTTCATCACCTGGGCGCGCTTGACCTTCATGGACGGGGTCAGGTGGCCGGACGCCTCCGTGAAGTCCGAGTCGACGATCCGGAAGGACTTGATGGCCTCGGCCTGGGACACAGACTGGTTGGCCTTGCTGATCAGTTCCTGCACCGCGGCCCGCACCACCGGGTTGCCGGCGGCTTCGTGGACGCTGGTGCCCGCCGGCAGTCCGTGCCGTTCCAGCCAGCCCGGGAGGGCCTCCTCGTCAAGGGTCACCAGGGCGCCGATGAACGGCCGGTTGTCGCCGAGCACCACGACCTGCGACACCAATGCGTCGGCACGGATCTGGTCCTCAAGCAGGGCGGGGACCACGTTCTTGCCGCCGGCAGTGACGATGATTTCCTTCTTGCGGCCGGTGATCTTCAGGAAGCCCTGCTCGTCCAGTTCGCCGATGTCTCCGGTGCGGAACCAGCCGTCCACGAAGGTCTCGGCGAGAAGGTCGTCGCGCTTGTAGTAGCCATTCATGACGCAGACTCCCTTGGTGAGGATCTCGCCGTCGTCCGCGATCTTCACAGCGTTGCCGGGAAGCGGCCGCCCTACGGTGCCGATCTTGATCAGCGAGGGGGTGTTCACGGAGACCGGTGCCGTGGTTTCCGTCAGGCCGTAACCCTCGAGGATCTGCAGGCCGATGCCCTGGAAGAAGTGGCCCAGGCGTTCGCCCAGCGGACCGCCGCCGGACACCGCGTGGGAGACTTCTCCGCCCATGGCCGCCCGGAGCTTGCCGTAGACGAGGCGGTCGAACAGTGCATGCTGGAGCCGCAGGCCCAGGCCGACCGAGCCGCTTTGGCGTGCCTTGGAGTAGGCGATCGCGGTGTCCGCCGCCTTGTGGAAGATGCCGCCCTTGCCGCCGTCCTCGGCCTTGCTCAGCGCTGAGTTGTAGACCTTCTCGAAAACCCGCGGCACGGCCAGGATGAAGGACGGCTTGAAGCTCTGGAGGTCCGAGAGCAGGTTCTTGATGTCCGGGGTGTGGGCCACCTGCGCGCCGGCCGCGACGGCCAGGACCGAAATGAAGCGGGCGAACACGTGGGCGAGCGGCAGGAACATGATGGTCCGGGCGTGCTCGTTGACTACGTCGCCCAGGGAGGCCAGGGCGTTTTCGGACAGCTCCACGAAGTTGCCGTGCGTCAGTTCGCAGCCCTTGGGCCGGCCGGTGGTGCCGGAGGTGTAGATGATGGTGGCGGTGTCCGCGAGGACCGCGTTGCTGCGGCGGGATTCGAGTTCCTCGTCGCTGATTCCGGTACCGGCGCTGCGCAGCAGGTCGAGCCCGCCGCCTTCGAGCTGCCAGACGTTGGCCACGGTGCCCAGGTCCTGGCCGGCCACGGCCTGCCGGATGATGTCCTCGTGGTGCGCAGCCTCGGCGAAGGCCGCCACGGCGCCCGAGTCGCCGAGGTTCCAGGCGACCTGCGAGGGGGAGGAGGTTTCGTAGATCGGAACCGAGATGCCGCCGGCGAACCAGATGGCGAAGTCCACCAAGGTCCATTCGTAGCGGGTGCGGGACATGATGCCCACCCGGTCACCGGCCTGCACGCCGTTGGCGATCAGGCCCTTCGCCAGTGCCGACACATCGGCGAGGAACTCGCGGGCGTGGATGCCCTGCCACTGGCCGGAGCCGTCCAGCTTGCCGAAGAGGGCGGGGTTGGAGGGCTTGTTTGCCTGCCGAATCACGAGGTCCGTGATGTTGGTTTCAGGGGAAACATTTACGAGGGGCGGAACACTGACTTCACGCACGATAGCTCCTTTGATATCAACAGACCAAAACAGGGCTGCTCTAACTCTAATACGCCCGGAGTCCGGGTGTGTCCGAGTTCACCTACTGGCGAGTAACTTTACGGTGAAGCCCGGAAATCCGCCAACGCGCGGCCGTTTCGAAGTGTTGCTTCGCCGCCCGCCGGTCCCGGCGGATGTCCCGGCCCGGGAATAGGATGGCGGGATGCTGAGAACGTCACCACCAGCCGGCACCAGGGCGCGGAAGGCGCCCTGGCCCGCCTCCGCCGCCGTCCGCCGTCGTGGTCCCGTACGGCGGGAGAGTGCTCCTTGGGGCCCCGGTGCGGAGAAGATGGTGGCCGCGTCCGCCGGGCACTCCCGGCTGGGGCGCCGGGGCCTGGCGATCGGGATCGACATCGGCGGCACCAAGGTGGCCGCCGGCGTCGTCGACGCCGAGGGCCGGGTCCTCGAGGAGCGGCGCCGCGCGACGCCGGGCAGCGATCCCCGCGCAGTGGAGCGCGTCATCGTCGAACTGGTGCAGGAACTCGGCGAACATCACCGGATTGCCTCGCTCGGCATCGGGGCGGCCGGGTGGATGGATCTCGACGGCGGAACGGTGCTGTTCAGCCCGCACCTCGCCTGGCGCAATGAGCCGTTGCGGGACAACCTGCAAAAGCTCCTGCGCAGGCCCGTCCTGCTGACCAACGACGCCGACGCCGCTGCCTGGGCGGAATGGCGCTTCGGCGCCGGGCGCGGCGAGAGCCGCTTGGTGTGCATCACGCTCGGCACCGGCATCGGCGGCGCCATGGTGATGGACGGCCGGCTGGAACGCGGGCGCTTCGGGGTTGCGGGGGAGTTCGGCCACCAGGTGGCCGTGCCCGGCGGGCACCGCTGCGAATGCGGCAACCGGGGCTGCTGGGAACAATACGCGTCGGGCAACGCGCTGGGCCGGGAAGCCCGGGAACTCGCGCGCCGGAAGTCTCCGCTGGCCTACGAACTGCTCAAGGCAAGCGGCGGGGTGGTGGACGACATCACCGGCCTGACGGTTTCCCAGCTGGCGAAGTCGGGCGATCCGGCGTCGAAGGAGCTGCTGGAGGAGGTCGGGCAATGGCTGGGCCTGGGCCTGGCCAACCTTGCTGCCGCGCTCGATCCGGGGACGTTCGTGATCGGCGGCGGCCTGTGCGACGCCGGCGAGCTGCTGGTGGGGCCGGCGCGGCAGGCGTTCACGCGGAACCTCACCGGCCGCGGATTCCGCCCCCCGGCGGCGATCAGGCTTGCCGAACTCGGCCCGCGGGCGGGGATGATCGGCGCGGCCGATCTCTCCCGGGTCAGCGGAAGGCTGCAGGGCTAGCTACGCAGGCGAGGAAACCGAGCTCAGACCCGGGCGCCGTCGTCGTAGTCGTCCTTCTCGCGGGGGAGCCGCATGATGAGGTAGACCACCGCGGCGAGGAACGCGGCGACCATCCCGAGGACGGCGGGCAGGGGCGCCGAACGCCAGAACATTGCCGTGAACAGCAACGCCAGCGGGCCGCCCACGGCGCCCACCCAGGCCAGCATTGTCAGGGGTTCGGTCCCGGCCAGGCTGGGCGGGTCCTCCGGGACGAAGGTCCCGTCGTCCTCTGCCGCCTCGTAGTCGCGCGGCCCGCTGCCGGGCAGGGCGTCGCCGGAGTCCGCTGCGTCCGGGAGGGCACGGGAGAGCCCCAGCGGGTCGTAGTCGCTGAACCTGCTGGGACGCAGACCGGTCCCGTCAGCATCGGGGCGGGTGTCAGGAAGGCCGCCGGGAAGGTCCTCGGTGGGATCCGGGATTTCGTCCGGCATGGCTTCGAGCCGGGCCACGAGGTCGAGCCAGACGGCGTCGTCGTCCTTGTTTGCGCTCTGGTCCGCGGAATCGGGTCCAGGCCTGTTCATGGGTGGCGTCCTTCAGGTCCGAGTTGTTCAAAAGCAGGTTCGACAGGAGCAGGGTCCTCCAGCGCGGCGCCGGTGTCCTCCGCAGTCAGTCCGGCAACGGTCTTCCGGATGAACTCCGCGGAGGCCTGGAAGATTCCCGGCGCGTCGTTGTCCAGGGTGGCCACGTGGTAGCTGTTCTCCAGGATGGTCAGTTCCACGGGGGCCGTCACGAGGCGCCGCAGCTGCCGGATGCTGGCGTCGGACATCACATGGTCAACGGAGGACCGGAACACCCGCACCGGCGCGGAAATCCGGGGAAGCAGCCCCAGGGTGTCCTTGTACAGCTTCTTCAGCTCGTGGCCCGCGGCCACGGGGGTGCGGGGGTAGGCCCCTTCGTCCATGCCGGGTTTGCGGATGTCGTTGGCGATGGGCGGGGTGGTCTTGAGGACATGCTTGAGGATGCCCACCACGGCCGCGCGCGGGTCGTCGATCACCAGGCCCGGGTTGATCACGATCGTTCCGGCGACCGGCCGGGTGGCCCCGATCCGCAGCGCCAAGGTTCCGCCCATGGACAGCCCCGCGGCGAACACATAGTCGCATTCGGCCTGCAGCTCCAGGTAGGCGGAGTCCACGGCGTTGTGCCACTCCTGCCAGCGCCGCGTGGCCATGTCCTGCCAGGTGGTGCCGTGGCCCGGAAGCAACGGCAGCCGGACGGCGAAGCCTTCCTCGGCGAGGTACCGTGCCCAAGGCCGCATGGCTTGCGGGCTGCCCGTGAATCCATGGCTCATCACCACCCCGACGCTGGGGCCGGAGCCGGTGAAGGTGCTCGTGAACGGCGAGAAATCGGGGAGAGTGTTCATGATGACTCCGAGGCTACTCTGTGGGCGGCGTGCCGCAGGAAAAAGGCGGCGGATTCTTCGAGGATCAGCGGTGCGTCGAGGTCCAGCGTCGCCACGTGCCCGCTGTGCGGCAAAGGTACGACGTGCAGGTCCTTGCTCCCGATGCGTTTGCTGATCATCGCGAGGGAACTCGGGGGCACCACGGCGTCCTGCGCCGATTTGAACACCAGTGCCGGTGCAGTGATCGCCGGAAGGGAACGGGCGGTGGAGCGGAACAGTTTCTTGAGTTCGTGCACCGCCGCCAGCGGCGTGCGGGAGTAGTCGCCGTCCTCGGTGGGGGCCGCCGTCGGGTTGTCTTCCTCAATCGGTACGGTGGTCCGCATGACGTGCTTGAGGGCGCCGATGTACCGGACCCGCCGGTCGTAGAAGCTGAGGCCGGGATTCACGACGGCGACCCCCGCCACCGGGTGCCGGGCCGCGGTCCGCAGCGCCACGGCTCCGCCCATCGACAGGCCCGCCACGAAGCAGCGGGAGGTCCGTCCGGCCAGCTCCAGGTAGCTTTCCTCGAACGTCCCGTACCAGTCCTTCCAGGACGTCCGCGCCAGGTCCCGCCAATCCGTTCCGTGCCCCGGAAGGAGCGGGACCGTGACGGCGAATCCCAGGGCGGCGAGGTGTTCGGCCCACGGCAGGACGCTGAGGGGGCTGCCGGTGAATCCATGGCAGAGGGCGATTCCGGTGCGCGCGTTGTCCCCGTGGCCGGCGTACCGGAACGGCCGGGGACTGTCCGGGACGCTGCTTTCCGTCATGTGTCCATCGTGTCACTGTTCCGCATAATTCACACAGGAGTAGGGTGGCAATTGAGCGCCGGGGCGACGCGTCCGGCCATATTCATATGCCGCCCGGGGAGGAACCACGGTGTTCTATTGGGTTATGAAGCGGATCTTTATCGGTCCCATCCTCAAACTGCTGTTCCGTCCATGGGTCAAAGGCCTGGACAACATTCCCGCCGAAGGCGCAGCCATCCTCGCGTCCAACCATTTGTCCTTCTCCGACTCGATCTTCCTGCCGCTGATGGTGCGCCGTCCTGTGATCTTCCTGGCCAAGGCCGAGTACTTCACCGGCACCGGGCTCAAGGGCAGTCTCACCGCATTGTTCTTCCGGCTCACCAAGCAGCTGCCCATGGACCGCTCGGGCGGCGCGGCCTCCGAGGTGTCGCTGCAGGCAGGCAAGGGGGTGCTGTTGGGCGGGGGACTGCTCGGCATCTACCCGGAAGGCACCCGCAGCCCCGACGCCCGCCTGTACCGGGGCAAGGCCGGCGTGGCCAAACTGGCGCTGCAGACCCGCGTTCCCGTGATCCCCGTGGCCATGATCGGCACCGAGAAGGTGCAGCCCATCGGCAAACGGATACCGAACATCCGGCGCATCGGCATGATCATCGGGCAGCCGTTGGACTTCAGCGAGCACTACGGCAGCGAGGAGGACCGCACCGTGCAGCGCACGGTCACGGACCGGATCATGTACGAGATCATGCGGCTCTCCGGGCAGGAGTACGTGGACGAATACGCGGCGGACGTGAAAGCCCGCCTTGCCGGCCATGACGACGGCGGCGGAACCGTCGGAAAAGTGTGACGGCACCGCTCGATTGGGTTACGGCAGCCGTGTCCCCAAACAGGGCGGCCGCCCACTAGTCTTGTAGGGTGACTGAGCTAATTCCCGCACCCTCCATGACAGGCCCCATGACCAGTACGGCGCAAAGCGGCGCCGCTGACTATCCGGGCCTGGACGACTGGCGTCAGCTGCCCATCTCGCAGCAGCCCACCTGGTCGGACAGGGACGTCTTCGACGCCTCCGTCAAGGAACTCTCGGTGCTGCCTCCGCTGGTGTTCGCCGGCGAGGTGGACGTCCTGCGCGAGCGCCTCGCCGCGGCCGCCCAGGGCCGTGCCTTCCTGCTCCAGGGCGGCGACTGCGCCGAGACCTTCGAGGGTGCCACCGCGGACAAGATCAGTGCCCGCGTCCGGACCATCCTGCAGATGGCCGTGGTGCTGACCTACGGTGCCGCGATGCCCGTCATCAAGATGGGCCGCATGGCCGGCCAATTCGCCAAGCCGCGCTCCTCCAACGACGAAACCCGCGACGGCGTCACCCTCCCGGCGTACCGCGGCGACATCGTCAACGGCTACGATTTCACCCCGGAATCCCGGGCCCACGACGCCGGCCGCATGCTGAAGGCGTACCACACGTCCGCGTCCACCCTGAACCTGATCCGCGCCTTCACGCAGGGCGGCTTCGCCGACCTGCGCCTGGTCCACCAGTGGAACAAGGGCTTCACCTCGAACCCGGCCCACGCCCGCTACGAATCCCTGGCCCGGGACATCGACCGTGCCATCCGCTTCATGGACTCCTGCGGCGCGGACTTCGAGGCCCTCAAGCGCGTCGAATTCTTCGCCAGCCACGAAGCCCTGCTGCTCGACTACGAGCGCGCGCTGACCCGCATCGACTCCCGCACCGGCCTGCCGTACGACACCTCCGGCCACTTCCTGTGGATCGGCGAGCGTACCCGCGAGCTCGACCACGCCCACGTGGACTTCCTTTCCCGCGTGCGTAACCCGATCGGCGTGAAGCTCGGCCCGGGCACCACCGGCGACGACGCGCTGCGCCTGATCGACAAGCTGGACCCGAACCGCGAACCCGGCCGCCTCACCTTCATCACCCGCATGGGTGCGAAGAACATCCGCGAGAAGCTGCCCGCCGTCGTCGAACGCGTCACCGCGTCCGGCGCGCAGGTGCTGTGGGTCACCGACCCGATGCACGGCAACACCGTCACCTCGCAGAACGGGTACAAGACCCGCCGCTTCGACGACGTCATCGATGAGGTCCGTGGCTTCTTCGAGGTCCACCAGGCGCTGGGCACCGTACCGGGCGGCCTGCACATGGAGATGACCGGCGACGACGTGGCCGAGTGCCTGGGCGGATCCGACCCGATCGACGAAGCAGCCTTCGCCGACCGCTACGAGTCCGTCTGCGACCCGCGCCTGAACCACATGCAGTCCCTCGAAATGGCCTTCCTGGTGGCCGGGGCGCTGGCAAAGCACTAGCAGCTGACAACGCCGAAGGGGCGGTCCGGTTCATTCCGGGCCGCCCCTTCGGCGTTGTGGCGCTTCGCAGCCGATCAGACCACGCGGATGGTAACGGTGGAACCTTCCGGGGCCATGGTGTCCACGGGGTCCTGGCTCTGGACCAGGCCCAGGATGCCGCCGAATACGTCGACCTCCACCTCGAAGCCGAGCTTCTTCAATTCCTTTTCGGCCTGCTTAGCCGGCTTGCCGACGAAGTTCGGAACCTGGATCATGCGGGGCCCCTTGGACAGGGTGAGTGTCACCGTGCCGCCGCGGTTCAGTGTGCCGTCCGACGGCGACTGGCGGAGCACCGTGCCGGCGGGCGCCTTCCTGTCGAAGACCGACTCCGAGGCGACCTTCGCCTTCAGGCCGGCCTCTGTGAGCGCCTTCGTTGCCGAGTCCTGGTCCATGCCGCGGACATCCGGAACCGGGATCGGCTGGGGGCCCTTGGAAATCACCAGGGCAACGGCCGTCCCGTGGCGCACGGGTGTGTCCTTGGCCGGGGCCTGCGACAGGACTGTCCCGGCCGGTGCCTGCTCGTCGTACTTCTCAGAGACCCGGCCCAGTGCCATCTCCGCACCGGCCAGTGTGTCCTTGGCCTGGTCCAGGTTCAGCCCGGCCAGGCCCACCAGCGGAAACATCTGCGGGCCCTTCGACACGAACAGGACGACCGGCTGGAACTTGCGGATTTCCGTTCCCGCCGCGGGGTCGGTGCCAACGGTGTACCCGGACTTCACTTCGTCGTCGAAGACCTCCTGGGCGTTGGACTGGAAGCCTGCCGTGCGCAGGAGCTGCTGGGCTTCCTGGGCCGGTTTGTTCTTGAGCGGCGGGATGGTGCCCGGCGATCCCGGGCCCATGCCGAAGAACCAGCCGGCGGTCCCGGCCAGGACGGCCAGGAGCAATATCACCAAAGCCCAGATGACGGCGCGGCGGCGGGGATTGCCCTCGCGCAGGGTGCGCGACGGGGTGGCGGCTGCCCGGGCGCGGTCCTTCTCGGCCTGGCGTGCCGCCCGCTTCTCTTCACGTGGCGAGAGCTCCGCGGGGGCGTCGTCCTGTTCGCCGCCGGGCCCAACCGGCGGCAGCACCGATGTCGGGAAGGACTGCGCCGAGAAACCCTGCGCCGGGAAACCCTGTGCCGAAGCGTCCTGCCCGGTCCGGGACAGGACCGATGTGGGCTGGTGGCCGGACGAAATGATTTCCGTGCGGCCCGCGCCGTCCTCCTGGCCGCCGGTTCGCTCCAGGACTTCGGTGTGCGAGCCGTCGGGCAGCGGCGCGACCGGAATGGCCGCCGGGGGAGCGAAGTCCAATTGGTCATTGTCCAGCGTGGTCCGGATGTGCCGCAGCTCGGAAAGTAGGGCGCCGCCGTCGACGGGACGCTCCTCGGGGTCCTTCGCGGTGCACCACTGCACGAGTTCGTCGAGGTCGGAGGCCAGGCCCGGCGCGGCGGCCGAGGGCGCCGGCAGTTCGGTATTGACGTGCTGGTAGGCCACCTGGATGGGCACTTCGCCGGTGTACGGTTGGGCGCCGGTCAGCATTTCATAGAGCATGACGCCGGCCGAGTAGATATCGCTGCGGGCATCGGCGGCCTGGCCCAGCACGAGTTCCGGCGCGAGGTAGGCGACGGTCCCGATCAGGGATCCGGTGCTGGTGGTGGCGGTGACGGCGCGGGCCAGGCCGAAGTCTCCCACCTTGATCCGGCCGTCGTCGGCGATCAGCACGTTCTCCGGCTTCACGTCGCGGTGGATGAGCCCGGCGGCGTGGGCGGCCGCGAGGCCTTCGATGACCGGGTCGATCAGGGCCAGTGCCAGGCGCGGGGACAGGGCGCCCTTTTCCCGGAGGACGTCGCGGAGGGTGTGGCCCTTGATGTACTCCATGACGAGGTATGCCGTGTGGCCGTCCTCGCCCTGGTCGAGCACCCCCACCACATGGGGGTGGGAAAGGCTGGCAGCAGCACGTGCCTCGCGGCGCAGGCGCTCCAGGAAACTGGCGTCGTTCGCCAGGTGCGGGTGGAGGACTTTCAGGGCGACATCGCGCTCCAGCCGCTGGTCGGTGGCCAGGTAAACGGTGGACATTCCGCCGCCGGCGAGCCGGGCACGCACAAGGTAGCGGCTGTCCACGAGGGAGCCGAGAAGGTGGTCCGAGACTTGTTCCTGCACCCTACGATCCTAAATGAGCAAAGACAACGGGCCCGAATCGTCCGTGCGATCCGGGCCCGTTGCGTGGCTTGTCGAGGCTTTTAGAACTGCTTCATCAGGGCCTTCACCGAAGCCACATACCGCTTGGTGTCCGCGTACATTCCGTGTTTACTGACGGAGTACTGGCCCTGGTAGTAGCCGGCGATCGCCAGGTCGAGGGTCTTGCTGGTGCTGACCAGAGCGCGGATGATCGCCACGCCTGCGGTTGCGTTGTCGTAGGGGTCGAGCAGGTTGAGCTTGCGGCCCACCAGGTCGGACGCCCATTCACCCGAGGACGGAATGACCTGCATGGTGCCGATGGCGTTGGCGGGGGAGACAGCACGCTGGCTGAAGCCGGACTCCTGGTACGCGAAGGCCAAGGCCAGCGAAGGGTTGACGCCCATCCGCCGAGCGGTGTCTGCAACGATGCTCTTCATCTGCTCGCGGGTGGGAACCGGCGACGCCTCCAGGATCGCCTTGTTCTTGTTCGCGGAGCTGACGACGGCGGCCGGGTAGGTGTAGCCGAGGAAGGAACTGGGCACCAACGGCTTGGTGCTTGACGCCGGCTGGAGCGCGGAACCGCCCGGGATCGCCAGCTTCTGGCCGGGGTAGATGATGGTGCTGGCCTTGAGCCGGTTGGCCGAAAGCAGATCGGACAAGGACACCTTGTGCCGGTACGCGATGCCGCCGAGGGTGTCGCCGGCCTTGATCGTGTACGAACCCGGCGACGTGGCCGCCGCCGGTGCCGCCGGACGGGGGCTGGCCGGCGCCGAGGCGGTGCTGATCTTGATCTTCTGGCCCGGGTAGATGATGGAACCGCCGTTCAGTCCGTTCCAGGCAAACACCTTGGACAGGCCGACGCCGTGGCGCTCGGCGATGCCGCTCAGGGTGTCGCCCGGCTTGACGGTGTACGTGCCGGTGGGGGCTGCGGCCGGTGCAGCGGGCCGCGATGCCGGTGCCGCCGAGGAAGCGCTGAGCTTGACCCGCTGGCCGGGGTAGATGATCGACGTCGGGGAAAGCCGGTTGAGCTTCAGCACGGAGTTGGTGGTCAGCCCGTGGCGCGCGGCGATGCCGCTGATGGTGTCGCCCGGCTTCACCGTGTAGCTGGCGGGGACCGCCATGCCTACGTGCGACCGCAAGACCGAGGGAAGGGCGGCGGCAACCGACGACGCCGGGATGACGGTGCCGGACGCCTGCGCCGCCTGTGCCTTGATGGCGGCGGCGAGCGTGGCAGGGATGCGTTGCGGCTGGGAAGCAGGTGCGGCGGCAGCCGCTGGTTGCGCCAGGGCGAGCGATGAGAGCACGACGGCGGGCAACGCTGCAGTAGTGGCCGCAAGCACGGGCATGCTTGTTGTCTTCTTGGACGCGCGTGTGGTCGTCATAGGAAATCCTCATCTCAGCTGCGGCCTTCGCGGAACGCTGCTGCCAGTGATACCAATGTTACTAATGTGCAAAATGTTGCAATTGTGATCAAAGTGAATCTCTCACAAATTTGGCATTGGCACAAGAAAACTGCTGCTCATTGGCACATTCCCGCACAAACCGGCATTGGGAAGCGGTGCGGCCCCGGCTAGGCGAAGCGGCTCGCGCGTGGCAACCTTGTTCCGTGAGTACTGTAGAAAGCCTCGTTTCCGAATGGCTGCCGCTGCCCGATGTCGCCGAAATCCTGGACGTTCCCATTACCAAGGTCCACGGACTCCTCGATGAGCGCGCACTGGTGGCGTTGCGCGTAGGCGAGCGGAAAATCCGAAGCATCCCGGCCCTTTTCATCCAGGACGGCCATGTGCTGGACAGCCTGAAGGGCACTGTTGCAGTGCTGGGCGATGCCGGCTACACGGATGAGGAGCTCATCGTCTGGCTCTTCACCCCGGACGAGTCCCTGCGCGGCCGACCCGTCGACGCCCTGCGCGAAGGCCGCAAGACCGAGATCCGGCGCCGGGCGCAGTCACTGGCCTGGTAGCCGCCCCTTAATAGGGGGCGGGCCAACGAAGAACGACCTAAACAGAGGACGACGGCGGCAGGTAACCTGCCGCCGTCGTCCTCTGCCTTAACTGCTGTGCGCCTGAGCTGTTTACCGGCTTAGGCGGCTCGGCTCACGGCCGCCTCGGCGAGACCGCGGAGCGCGGACATCGGAAGGTCCGCCACGGGGAGCCGCTCAAGGGCTTCGAAGGCCCTGCCGCTGAGTTCGTCGATCATGGCCTCGGTGGCGGCGAGGGCGCCGCAATCCACCATGATCTGCCGGATCTTCCCGACCTCGTTTTCGTCAAGGTCCTGCCGGCCGAGCGTGGCATCGAGGTAGGCGGAGACGGCCGGTTCGCTTTGGTTGATCGCGAAGCCGACCAGAACCGTGCGCTTGCCCTCGCGCAGGTCGTCCCCGGCAGGCTTGCCGGTGGTCCCGGGATCGCCGAAGACGCCCAGGACGTCGTCCCGCAACTGGAAGGCCTCACCCAGCGGAAGGGCGAACGCCGAATAGCCTGCCAGGAGGGCATCGTCCGCGCCGGCCAGCGCGCCGCCAAGGCCCAAGGGGTGCTCGGTGGAGTACTTCGCCGACTTGAACCGGATGATGGACGTGGCCCGCTCCACGGCACCCGCGCGGTCCCGCACGGGTCCGGCCACTTCTTCCAGGATGTCCAGGTACTGCCCGGCCATGACCTCGGCGCGCATCAGGTTGAAGATGCGCCGCGCCGCAGTTCCCGACGCCGCCCGCGGACCGATGCCGGCGAAGGCCTCTTCGCTGAAGGACAGGCACAGGTCGCCGGTGAGGATCGCCGCGGCGTGGCCAAAACGTTCCTCGTCGAGGGCCCAGCCTTCGGCCTGGTGGAGCTGGCTGAAGCGCCGGTGCACGCTGGGGCCGCCACGGCGCGTGTCCGAGCGGTCGATGATGTCGTCGTGGATCAGTGCCGCGGCCTGGAACAGTTCCAGGGCGCAGCCGGCGTTGACGATGTCCGGGTGCGCCGCGTCGCCGCCGGCTCCCCGCCAGCCCCAGTAGGCCATGAGGGCGCGAAGGCGTTTGCCACCGGTCACCAGTTTCGAGATTGAATCCATGAGCGGAGCGACGTCGGGGGAAATGCCCGCCATGACGGTTTCCTGCCCGGCCAGGAAGCTGTTGAGTCCCGCTGCGACATCCGTGATGAAGCGGCCCTGTTCCGCCGCGAGCTGCGATGCGGTCACTTCAGGGATCCTGCAGCAACGTTGGCACCGATCGTGAAGGTGGAAACCCCGGCCTCTTCGACAACCGAGATCATCACCGTCTCACCGTTGCTCCGCACGAAGTCCTTGACCTTCGTGCTCCCCACCTTGTCCCCGGGAACCGGCTTGAATCCCTGGGCTGTCAGCACCGGGGTATAAAAGGCAAGAACAGCCGACGCCGGCGCCGCGATGGTGCCAACCAGGCCAGCCGAGGCGGGGGAGGAGCTCTTGTCCAGGCTGCTGGACTTGAGGCTCGCTTTGGGCATGAGCGGGACCAGCTTCTGCGGGAATCCCGGCGCGAGCGATGCGACCGCCGCCGCTGCTCCAGCAGCCGGAGACGGCGAGGACTCCAGCGCAGGGGCCGACGCCGGTACCACCTGCGGCTGGCCCACCGGGGCCGACGAAAGGGAAGCTGAAGTCGAAGGGCCCCCGCACGCGGCAGCGGCCAGGGCAACGCCGGCAGCGCAAGCAGCCATCGCTATGCGTTGGTGCTTTCGGTAGAACTTCACAGGGTATTCCTCCTGGGGACGGTGCCGGATGCTCCTACAGTTTAGCCTCGGGGCACTTGCCGAATTTCGCGGGAGAGTTCCGCGCCTCGGACCCGCGCGGCCGCCGGGCATAGGATTTTCCTGTGAGCACAGACGGAGACGCAGGCGGCGCCACCGGGCCCATCGACCCGGCAACGCTGAAGGAGCTCCGGCGTACCAGCATCCTGCACGTGGACATGGATGCGTTCTTTGTCTCTGTCGAGTTGCGCTCCCGTCCGGAGCTGCGGGGCAAGCCGGTCATCGTCGGCTTCCCCTCGGACCGCTCGGTGGTCCTGTCCGCGTCGTACGAGGCGCGCGGCGTCGGCGTGAAGTCCGCCATGCCCATGGCCGTTGCCATGCGACTGTGCCCCACCGCCGTCATCCTCGAGCCCCGCCACCACCTCTACTACGAGGTGTCCGCGGAACTCATGCGGATCTTCGAATCGATCACCGACCTGGTGGAGCCGCTCAGCGTCGACGAGGCGTTCCTCGACGTCGGCGGGGCCATCCGGCGGCTCGGCCCGCCCGTCGGGATCGCCAAGCTGATCAGGCGCAGGGTGTCCGACGAACTCGGCATCACCGCTTCCGTGGGGATCGCTGCGAACAAGTTCGTGGCCAAGATCGCCTCGACGCGCTGCAAACCGGACGGGCTGCTGCTGATCGAGGCGGACCGCACGGTGGAGTATCTGCACAGCCTGCCCGTGAAGGCGCTGTGGGGCGTGGGCGCCAAGACCGCGGAAGTGCTGGCCAGGCTCGGCATCCGTACCGTTGCGGACGTCGCCGCCACTCCGCCGGCGGCCCTGCGGAAGATCCTGGGGGCGTCGGGGGAGCATGTCCACCGGCTGTCCATGGGCCTCGATCCGCGCCCTGTCACACCGGTCCGGCTGGAGAAGAGCATCGGGGCGGAGGAGACGTTCGCCGTCGACACTTTCGACGACGACCTTCTCCACCGGGAACTCCTGAGGCTCTCGCACCGCACGGCCACGAGGCTGCGGGCCAGCGGAATGCTGGCCCGGACGGTCGCCCTCAAGCTCCGCTATGCGGACTTCTCCACGGTCACCCGGAGCAAGACGGTCCACGCGCCGGTGGACAGCGCCCAGATCGTGTACCAGGTGGCCTCCCAACTGCTCGCCTCGCTCGGCACCCGGCCCATGAGTGTCCGCCTCATCGGCGTACGGTTGGAGCAGCTTGAACCTGCCGGCGGTGCCGCGTTGCAGCTGAGCCTGGACAGGCGTGACGACAACTGGCGTTCGGCGGAGCAGGCACTCGACCAGGTGAGCCGGAAATTCGGCGGGAAAACCGTTCTTCCGGCCCGGCTCCTTGAACCGGGCGCTGAAAAAGGGCCGGACGGGCCGCGGGAGTGACGGAAAGCCCGTTCTGCACACTTGGAGCGTCTTTCAGAACTGTGCGCAACAAACTATCCTAGAAATACACAGAATTAGATCGTCTGGACAATGTGCCTCATCGCGTCTGGTTCCATGGACAAGGACTGGGAACCCTTTTTCAGGCCGGTCCGTTTAGGGATACAGAGGCGGTGGGTGCCGCTTATCTGGACCGTGGCCGGTTACGAGCCTGGCCGACTACAAGGAGGTCGCGATGCCCCTCTCGGAGCACGAACAGAGGCTTCTCGAGCAACTTGAGAAGCAGCTGCATGAGGACGATCCGAAGTTTGCCAATTCAATGGGGTCGGATCCCATCCGTGCCTGGTCCACGCGGCACATCATCGTGGGAGTCCTTGGCACCATCGCCGGTGTTCTGCTCTTGTTGGTTGGTGTCTCCCTCCAGAACATCTTCCTGGGCGTGCTCGGGTTCGTCGTCATGGGCGCCGGCGTGTACTTCGCCACCCTCCGCAGGGTCTCCGGACGCAAGCTCAAGTCGGGCAAGCCCGGCAAGCCGAAGAGTTCGTTCATGAACAACCTCGAAGAACGCTGGGATGAACGGCGCCGCGGCGACGACTAGTTGAGCTTGGGTGGAGGGCTCCCCGCAGTCCTCCACTTCGCACCACAGACCATGCATCTAAAGAAAAAAGACCCGCTTGGCGGGTCTTTTTCCATTTAAGCGCCCCTTCCTTCGCCGCCCGTGGCGGCCGTCCGCCGCCGGGCGCAGTTTTCCCTCCACTTCCCACCACGCCCGTGAATCCCCGGCTTTCTGCGGCAGGATCCACGCCGGGTGGAGCCGAAACGCCCGCGTGTTCGTTGACTGTGGGGACTTGTGGAGTAAAGTGGAGGACGTAAGAGGGTAGTGGCGGAGTGGGGCAGGTACGGCACCTTTTCACGGACAGGCGGTGGGCCAGTGTTTCTGGGCACGCATTCGCCGCGTCTTGACGAGAAGGGACGGATCATCCTCCCCGCCAAGTTCCGCGAGGAACTCGCAGACGGTCTGGTCCTCACCAGGGGGCAGGAGCGTTGCATCTACGTCTTCAGCCAGCGGGAATTCGAACGTATCCACGAGTCCATGCGGGAGGCCCCCATCTCCTCCAAGCAGGCACGTGACTACATCCGGGTTTTCCTGTCCGGAGCCTCTGACGAGGTACCTGACAAGCAGGGGCGCGTGACGATTCCGCCGGCGCTCCGGGCCTATGCAGGACTCGGCCGGGAACTGGCGGTCATCGGAGCCGGCACCCGGGCCGAGATCTGGGATGCCCGGGCCTGGGACGAGTACCTCACCGAGAAGGAAGCCGCCTTCTCGGAAACCGACGACGACAACCTTCCCGGATTCATCTAGGTGATCCATCCGGATACCGGGCAGGACCCGCTTCTTGGACGGGATCTCCAGCCGCCCATTGCCCGCCAACCTGGCTCACCTTCCCCGGAGCCAGGCGGACGCAGCAATAGGCGCGGATGGGGATCCGGCCCAAGAAGCATTTAAGAGCCAGTGAACGAAACCCGAGGAGGCCGCATGGACGGGCAGGACACGCCGAAGCCGACCTCTGAGCGCCACGTGCCGGTCCTGAAAGACCGGTGCATCAATTTGCTGGCACCCGGCTTCGACGCCGCCCGCGGCCGCGGCGAAACCCCGGTGGTCATCGACGCCACCCTCGGCATGGGCGGCCACTCCGAAGCCATGCTCGAGCGCTTTCCCGACCTGCACCTGGTGGGTATCGACCGCGACGAGGAGGCCCTCGCCCTCGCGGGGGAGCGGCTCAAGCCTTTCGAAAAGCGGACCGACCTGGTCCACGCCGTCTACGACGAAATCGAAGACGTCCTCGAGGACCTGGGACTTTCGGAAGTGCACGGCATCCTCATGGACTTGGGCGTCTCCTCCCTCCAACTGGACGAAAGGGAGCGCGGCTTCGCGTACTCCTACGACGCTCCTTTGGACATGCGGATGGACACCAGCCGCGGCCAGACCGCTGCCGACGTTGTGAACACCTACTCCGAAGAGGACCTCGTCCGGATCATCCGGAAGTGGGGCGAGGAGAAGTTCGCCGGCCGGATCGCCAACCGCATCGTCGCAGCCCGCGCGGAGAAGCCCTTCACCACCACGGGGGAACTCGTCGAACAGATCCGCAGCGTGGTGCCGGCCGCGGCCGCCAAGTCCGGCGGACACCCGGCGAAGCGCACCTTCCAGGCGCTGCGGATCGAGGTCAACGAGGAACTCGACGTCTTGGAGCGGGCCGTTCCCGCCGCCGTCGACTCCATTGCCCTCGGCGGGCGCGTGGTGGTGATGTCCTACCACTCGCTCGAGGACAAGATCGTCAAGTCCGTCTTCCAGAAGCGTTCCAAGTCCTCGGCCCCGCTGGGATTCCCCGTGGAACTCGAAGAACACAAACCCGAACTGAAAACACTGACCAAGGGCACCGAGGTGCCCACCGCCGAAGAAATCGCCGAGAACCCCCGGGCGGCCTCCGCCCGGCTGCGGGCCGTTGAACGAATCAAAGCAAGGAGAAACGCATGAGCACCGCTGCTGCCAAGGCATCGCAGTCCACCGTGGGCAACACGGCGCGCGCCCTGCCGCTGCGTTCGCCCGACGCCGGCCGCAAGGTCCGCACGCCGCTCTCCGTGGTGCGGAGCACCCCCGGGAAGCGCCGGGTGCCGTTCTTCGTCTTCTGCTTCGGCGTGCTCGCGGCGGCGCTGCTGACCGTCCTCGTGCTCAACATCTCCGTCTCCACCGCCCAGTACAACCTGGTCCGGTTGAAGGCACAGGACGCCACGTTGACGAAGCAGAACGAGGAACTGACACAGCAGCGACAGGCGTTCGAAGCTCCCCAGAATCTGGCCGCCAAGGCCGCACAATTGGGAATGGTTGCTTCCACCGCCAAGGGCCAGATCAACCTTGAGACGCTGGCGATCACCGGCACCGCGACGCCGGCCCCCAAGGGTGCAAACCCGGGTGCCGTCATTGCGCCTCCGGCGATCACCGGCCAGCTCGACGCGGTGCCGCCGGCCAGCATCAAGGAACCGCTGGCAAGCCACGCCCCGTCCAAGGATGAGGACGGGAAGGACGCGGACAAGGCAAAGGACAAGGACAAGGAGAAGCAGGCAACCAAGCCCGCGGAGCCGAAGGCGCCGGCGGTGAACCTCAACGGAGGTTCGGTGCCGGCTCCCCAGCAGAAGGTGCCCGGGCAATAAGCCTCCAGCCGAACTGACAGCAAGGCCAGCAGCAAGGAAACGACGTGGCGCAGAACTCCGGGAAATCGAAAACGAAGAAGGCGTCAACGGCCAAGCTGCGGCTCCGCGTAGGTCTTGCCTTGATGCTGACCTTGCTGTTGGTGGTCGGTGGCAAGCTCTTCCTCGTCCAGGGCCTGGATGTGGGCGGCATGGCCGAGGCCGGCATCAACAAGCGCCTGACTCCTGTGGAGCTCCCCGCCGAGCGCGGCAAGATCATCGATTCCAACGGCACAGTGCTGGCCAGCTCTGTGATCCGCTATGACATCGTGGCGGACCAAAGGGTCAATACGAACACTCCCGAATTCGGGCGCTACAACAGCGCCACCGAGCAAGCGGACACCATCAGCCGGGAGCAGGGTATCAAGGACCTCGCTTCCGCCCTCGGAACCGACACCGCGGCCCTGACCACGGCGCTGACCGGGGACAAGCCGTATGTCGTCCTCGCCCGGGAAGTGAAGCCGGACCTCGAGGACGCCATCTCCAAGCTGTCCATTCCGGGGGTCGTGTCCAAGGCCATCAGCAAGCGCGTCTACCCGAACGGCAGCGTGGCCGGCGGCATTGTCGGCTTCCTGCAGGACGGCTCCACGGGCCAGGCCGGCATCGAGCAGACCCAGGACGAGGCACTGCGCGGCACCCCCGGCAAGCGGGTGTTCGAGATCGGTGCCGACGGCCTGCGTATTCCGGTCGCCACGGACGAACTGACTCCCGCCGTAGACGGCAAGGACGTGAAGCTGACGCTCAACACGGACCTGCAGTATTTCGCGCAGCAGGCCATCCAGACCCAGGTCAACAACCTTAACGCGCAATGGGGATCGATCGTGGTGATGGACGCCAAGACCGGCAACATCATTGTCATGGCCGACACGAACGCCCCGGACCCGAACAACCCGGGCGGTGTCGCCGCCGAGGATCGAGGCGTCCGCTCCGTGACCGCGGCCTACGAGCCCGGCTCGGTGGAGAAGATGATCACCGCTGCCGCGGCGATCGAGGAAGGCAAGAGCAGTCCGCTGGACACCTTCACCATCCCCCCGGCGTACACGATCGACGGCGAGACCTTCACCGATGCGTTCGACCACGGCACCGAGAAGAGGACCCTCGCCGGCATCCTCGGCTGGTCGATGAACACGGGCACCGTGATGGTCGGCAGCCGCCTGAGCAAGCAGCAGCGTTACGACTGGCTGAAGAAGTTCGGCATCGGGGAGGCCCCGGACATCGGGTTGCCCTCCGAGGCCAAGGGCATCCTTGCCAAGCCCGAGCAGTGGGACAACCGCCAGCAGTACACGGTGCTGTTCGGCCAGGGTGTTTCGCAGTCCACGCTGCAGACGGTCCGCGCCTACCAGAGCGTCGCCAACGATGGCGTCATGCTCCAGCCCCGCCTGATCGACAGCTACATCACAGCGGATGGGGAAGAAGAGAAGGTCCCCGCCAAGGAATCCCGCCGGATCGTCAGCAAGGAAACGGCGAAGAAGGTCCGGGACATCCTGGAGAGCAACGTGACCGAGGGCCAGATCAAGGAGGCCGCCGTCGACGGCTACCGGGTGGGCGCCAAGACGGGCACCTCCCAGGCCCCGCGCGAGGACGGGCTTCCCGGCTTCGACGGCTACACGGCCTCCATGGTTGCCATGGCCCCGATGGACAACCCGCGCTTCATCGTCGAAGTGGTGGTGCAACGTCCCAAGGGCAACATCTACGGCATCACCAACGGGCCGGTGCTGCGCTCGGTCCTGGGCCAGTCGCTGCGCACCTACAACGTTCCGCCGTCCACCGGCTCCCCGGCCCGGTTCCCCCAGTTCGCCAAGTAGCCGCGCGGCCGCCGAGTAAGCTTGTGTGGCAGTTGCCCGGCCACACCCTGAGTCCACAAACACCGATCCATCCACGCCGCGTCCGGAACCGTTCGCTCCGATCCGTCGGGGCCCGGCAGCGGCCAGCCAGTTCCACGAGCACCATCGGAGACCCACCTTGCCAGAGCAGAATGACGCCGTTCAGAGCCCTCCCGGGAACCACGCGACGGCGGTAAGCGCGGCCGCCGGAAACCGCGGTTTCCGCCCGGCCCGGGTGTCTCCTGTGCCGCTGCAGGAAATCGCCGCATCGCTGGGAATCCAGGCTCCCGAAGGAAGCGCCGGCGTCACCGTGACAGGCGTCTCCCTCAACTCCCGGACCGTGGAGCCGGGCGACCTGTACCTCGCCCTGCCCGGCGCCAGCCGGCACGGCGCGGAGTTCGCCGGACAGGCGGCAGCCGCCGGGGCGGTCGCCATCCTGAGCGACGACGACGGCGCGCAGCGGCTTCTGGCCGACGGCGGCCCCGGCCTTCCGGTGCTGTCCGTCCGCGAGCCGCGCACCGCCGTCGGGCCGGTCTCCGCGCTCGTCTACCGCAGCCAGCCGGCCGGGGAGGCCTCGCCCACGCTCTTCGGCGTGACCGGCACCAACGGCAAGACCACCACCACCTACTTCATCAACTCGCTGCTGCGGGCCCTGGGCAAGACGCCGGGCTTGATCGGGACCATCGAAATCCTGGCCGGCGCCGAGGCGATTCCGAGCCTGCTGACTACTCCCGAATCCCCGGACGTCCACGCGCTGCTGGCGCTGATGCGCGAGCGGGGGCTCGACGCCGCGTCCATGGAGGTCTCCTCCCACGCCGTCTCCTACCGCCGCGTGGACGGCGTGATGTTCGACGTTGCCGGTTTCACCAATCTCACCCAGGACCACCTGGACCTGCACGGCAGCATGGAGGAGTACTTCCGCACCAAGGCGGAACTGTTCACGCCGGGCCGCTGCCGCCGCGCGGTGGTGATCGTGGACGACGAATGGGGCCGGACCCTCGCCGCGGAAGCCGCCGTGCCGGTCACCACGCTGTCCCTCCGGAAGGGAGCGCAGGCGCACGACGCCGACTGGACCCTGGCCTCCAGCACGCCCCGCGGCCTCGGCAACGGCTTCGTGCTCCGGCACCGCGACGGCGGCGAACTGCGCGCCCGCACGGCCCTTCCCGGTGACTTCAACATCGCCAACGCGGCCTTGGCCGCCATTATGGTGCTGGCCTCCGGAATCAGCCGTGAGACGCTCCAGGCAGCCCTTGAAGGCCAGGACCCCTTCGCGGTTGCCGTGCCCGGCCGCATGCAGCTCGTCTCCGAAGCACCGGCATCGGTGGTCGACTTCGCCCACAACCCGGACGCCCTCGCCCGCGCCCTCGAAGCAGTGCGCTCCCGCGAGGAGGACTCCCGGGTGATCGTCGTCTTCGGCGCCACCGGCCAGCGCGACCAAGGCAAGCGCCCGACCATGGGTGCGATCGCTGCCCGCCTGGCCGACGTCGTGATCATCAGCGACGACGACCCGCACGACGAGGACGCCGCCGCGATCCGCGCCGAGGTGCTCGCCGGCGCCGTCGCCGCTCGCGAGAGCGAGCAGCTGGCCTGCGAAATCATCGAATCCTTCCCGCGCGACGCCGCCATCCGCAAGGCCGTCGAACTCGCCACGGAGAAGGACACCATCCTGGTGGCCGGGCGCGGGCACGAGGTCTGGCAGGAGGTCAAGGGCGTCAACCTTGCCCTCGACGACAGGGAAGAACTGAAGGCCGCCTTGACAGCCAGGGGATTCCGGGTTCCAGCAGACGAGCGGATAGAGTCCTAGACCGAGATGATTGCACTGACAGCGGCGGAAATCGCCCACATCACCAATGGAACACTCGCAGCCGATCCCGGGATCGTCCCCTCCACCGTCGTGACGGACTCCCGCGAGGCAGGCCCGGGCTCGCTTTACGTGGCCAAGCCGGGAGAACACGCGGACGGCCACAGCTTCGTCGGAGCGGCCTTCGAACGCGGTGCCGTGCTGGCCCTGTGCGAACGCGAAGTCACCGATGCGGAGGGCCGGCCATACCCGGCGGTCATCGTCGAGGACGCAGTCCTCGCCATGGGCGCCCTCGCCGCCGAAATGGTCCGCCGGATCCGCGCCGAACGCGCCGCAGCCGGCGAACAGTTCACCGTCGTCGGCATCACGGGCTCGGCCGGCAAGACCACAACCAAGGACCTCCTGGCCGGCATCCTGTCCAAGGCCGGCAAGACCGTGGCGCCCAAGGGCTCCTACAACGGCGAGGTCGGCGTCCCGCTGACCGTCTTCACGGCCGACGCCGGCACCCGGTACCTCGTAATCGAAATGGGGGCCACCGGAATCGGGCACATCCAATACCTCGCGGACATGGTCAAGCCGGACATCGGCGTCGTTCTGGTCGTGGGCACCGCCCACGCCGGCGAGTTCGGGGGAGTGGAGAACATCGCCAGGACCAAGGGCGAACTCCTCGAAGCCCTTGGCACGGACGGCGCGGCCGTCATCAACCTCGACGACCCGCGGGTCGCCGCCATGGCCCCGCGCACGGTGGCCCCGATCCTGGGCACGAGTTCCGCCGGTGCGGCTGGTGCCGCCGTCGAGGCCCGCAACGCGGACATCGACGCCCTCGGCCACCCCGCCTTCGACCTCGTGCTGCCCGACGGCGCCGGGCCGCGACCGGTGCGCAGCAAACTGATCGGTGTCCACCACCTCGGGAACCTGCTGGCCGCCGCGGCCGCCGCCCACGCGGCGGGCATTCCCGGCGACGACATCGCCGCCTCCCTCTCCGAGCAGAGCGCCGCGAGCCGCTGGCGCATGGAACGCACCGAACGTGCCGACGGGGTCACCGTCATCAACGACGCCTACAACGCCAACCCCGAATCCATGCGGGCCGCCCTGCGCACCCTGGCCGACATCGGCCAGGGCCGCCGCACCTGGGCCGTGCTGGGCGCCATGCTCGAACTCGGCGAGGACTCGATCCGCGAACACACGGCGATCGGAACCCAGGTGGTCCGGCTGAACATTTCCCGGCTCCTCGTGGTGGGACGGGAGGCCCGGGCGCTGTACATTTCGGCGATCCAGGAAGGCTCCTGGGGCGACGAATGCGTCTTCACCGAGACCGCTGACGAGGCCTTCGACCTCCTCCAGAAGCAGCTCGAACCGGGGGACTTGGTGCTGTTCAAATCCTCGAACGGCGTTGGCCTGCGGCACTTGGGCGATCGGATAGCATTGGCCCCACAGGCGGGGACGATCGTGGACACTGCGGCTGTAGCTGCCGCCAATGAAGGGAACGAACTGCTGTGATTGCACTGTTGATCGGCGCAGGCGTCGCCCTCCTTGTGGCCTTGATCGGCACACCCCTGTTCATCCGTTTCCTGGTCTCCAAGGGGTACGGGCAGTTCATCCGCGACGACGGACCCACCTCGCACCACACCAAGCGCGGCACCCCCACGATGGGCGGCACCGTGGTGGTCGCGGCGGTGCTCATCAGCTATGGGCTGACCCACCTCATCATGTGGATGATGAACCCGCGCTCCCCGGGACCCTCCGCTTCGGGCCTGCTCCTGCTGTTCCTGATGGTGGGCATGGGCTTCGTGGGCTTCCTCGATGACTTCATCAAGATTTCCAAGCAGCGCAGCCTCGGCCTGAACGCCAAGGCCAAGCTCATCCTGCAGGCCGTGGTGGGCATCGCGTTCGCGGTCCTGGCCCTGCAGTTCCCCAACGCAGACAAGATCACCCCGGCGTCCTTCCAAATCTCCCTGGTCCGCGACATTCCGTGGTTGAACCTCGCATTCGGCGGCACGGTGCTCGGCGCCATCCTCTTTGTGGTCTGGTCGAACCTGATCGTCACGGCTGCCACCAACGGCGTCAACCTCACCGATGGCCTCGACGGGCTCGCCGCCGGCGCCTCGATCATGGTGTTCGGCGCCTACACCCTCATGGGGATCTGGCAGAACAACCAGGCTTGCGGTTCGCCCCGGGAAACCGGCAGCGGCTGCTACCTGGTCCGTGACCCCCTCGATCTCGCCCTGCTCGCGGCCATCATGAGCGCTGCGCTGGTGGGCTTCCTCTGGTGGAACACCTCGCCGGCGAAGATCTTCATGGGCGACACCGGGTCCCTGGCCATCGGCGGCGCCGTGGCCGGCTTTGCGATCCTGTCCCGCACCGAACTGCTGCTGGGCATCATCGGCGGCCTGTTCGTACTGATCACCCTCTCGGTGATCATCCAGGTGGGCTACTTCAAGGTCACCAAGGGCAAACGCTTCTTCAAGATGGCCCCGCTGCAACACCACTTCGAACTCAAGGGCTGGGCCGAGATCACCGTGGTGGTGCGCTTCTGGATCCTCTGCGGTCTCTTCGTGGCCGCGGGGCTCGGTATTTTCTACGCTGAATGGGTGGTGCTGCTGTGAACACGAACGACCGGCACGGAAACGAGCGGCTCAAGGACCTCACCAGCTGGGACGCGGACTGGCGCGGCCTGCGGGTGGTGGTCACCGGCATCGGCGTTTCCGGTTTCTCCGCCGCGGACACCCTGATCGAACTCGGAGCCCGCGTGGTGGTGGTCGATGCCGCCACCACCCCGAAGGCCGAGGCACAGGCGGACACCCTGAAGATTGTCGGCGCGGTGGACGTCCTCCTCGGACCGGACGCCGTGCTCACCATCCCCGAGATCGACGGCGAGAAGCCCGAACTCGTGGTGACCTCCCCGGGGTGGCGGCCGGACCAGGCCCTGCTCGCCGCAGCGAAGCGCGCGCACATTCCGGTGTGGGGCGACGTCGAACTCGCCTGGCGGCTACGGGAACGCGCGGGCCGCAAGACGCCCGACTGGCTCACCATCACCGGCACGAACGGCAAGACCACCACGGTGGGCATGACCGAATCCATGCTGCAGGCAGCGGGGCTGAAGGCGATCGCCGTCGGCAACGTCGGCACGCCCATCCTCGACGCCCTCCGCGACCCGGTGGACTACGACGTCTTCGCCGTCGAGCTCTCCAGTTTCCAGCTGCATTGGAGCGAAACGCTGTCCCCGGCCGCAAGCGTGTGCCTCAACGTCGCAGAGGACCACGTGGACTGGCACGGCTCCTACGAGGCGTACCTGGCGGACAAGGCCAAGGTCTTCGAAAACACCCGGATCGCCTGCATCTACAACGCGGAGCAGATCGAAACCGAACGCATGGTGGAGAACGCCGACGTCGTGGAGGGCTGCCGCGCCGTCGGCTTCACCACGGTGACGCCGGCCATCAGCATGCTCGGCGTCGTCGAAGGGCTGCTCGTGGACCGGGCCTTCATCGCCGAGCGCAAGGACTCCGCCGCCGAGCTCGCTGCCCTGTCCGACCTCGGCCCGGTGGCTCCCCGCCATCTCGTGGCCAACGCGCTGGCAGCCGCAGCACTGGTCCGGGCCTACGGCGTGGAGCCCGCCGCGGTGCGGGAAGGGCTCAAGCACTACCTGCCTGGCAAGCACCGCATCCAGCCCGTCAGCAAGCACGGCGATGTCCTGTGGATCAACGACTCCAAGGCCACCAACCCGCACGCTGCCGCCGCCGCGCTGGCCGCTTTCGAGAACGTCGTCTGGATTGCCGGCGGCCTGTCCAAGGGCGTCAACTACGACGACCTTGTCAAGGACCAGGCGCACCGGCTCAAGGCCGTCGTCCTCATCGGCACGGACACCGAAGCCCTGGAGGCCTCCCTTCAGCGACACGCAGCGGATGTCCCCGTGATCGGGCAGCCCAAGGGCGAAACTGAAGAAGCGCAGACCTCCGGTAGGGAACTTTCGCCGATCTTCGGGGACACCGTGATGGCGCAGGCCGTTGCCGCAGCCGCCCGGATCGCCGTCCCGGGCGATACCGTGCTGCTGGCTCCGGCGGCCGCCTCCATGGACCAGTTCTCTTCCTACGCCCACCGGGGCGACGCTTTCATCCAGGCAGTTCGCGAGCTCGTGGAAGGCCAGGCACCGACCACCGAGGAGTAGCAATGGTCACCACGCCCACCCGCCAGGCGGCAGCCAAGAAGGCCGCCGGGCAGAACACAGGGCTTCGGGACCGGCTCCGCAGGATCTGGGACGGCATCGAAGGCAAGGGCGCGGCAGCCAACAGCTCCACCTACTACCTGATCCTCGGCTGCACGCTCGCCCTCACCGCGATCGGCATCATGATGGTGCTCTCCGCCTCCAGCGTGGAAGCCATTTCGGTGGGCAGGTCACCGTACGCGGACGCCATCAAGCAGGCAGGCTTCGCGGGGATCGGCGTGATTGCGATGTACGTGATTTCGCGGACCAACGTGACGTGGATGAAGCGGCTTTCCTGGCTGGCCATGGCCGTGGTCATCGTGCTTTTGGCCTTGGTCCAGGTGATTGGCCGCAGCGCCAACGGCAACCAGAACTGGATCGACGTCGGCGGCATCGCCATCCAGCCGTCCGAGTTCTCGAAACTCATCCTGTGCGTCTGGATCGCCACGGTGTTGGCCCGCAAGGAAAAACTGCTCCACCGTTGGATGCACGTGATCATCCCGGTGGTCCCGGGCGCCGGCCTCATCCTTGGCCTGGTCCTGATGGGCAACGACCTCGGCACCGCCATCGTGGTCATGGCCATCATCGCCGCCGGCCTGTTCTTCGCGGGCGTTCCCGGGAAGATGCTTGCCATCGCCGGCGCGGCCGGTGCAGTCGCGGCCACCGTGCTGACCGTCAGCAGCGCCAACCGGATCTGCCGCATCACCTCCTGGCTCGGCAACGCCTCCGAAACCTGCAAGGCCCAGTTCGACTTCGACTTCCAGTCCACCAACGGCATGTACGGCCTCGCCCAGGGCGGCTGGACCGGCCTGGGCCTGGGCCAGAGCCGGCAGAAGTACAACTGGCTCCCGGAAGCGCACAACGACTTCATTTTCGCGATCATCGGCGAGGAGCTCGGCCTGTTGGGCACCATCGTGGTCCTGCTGCTCTTCGCCATCCTGGGCATCGCGATCTTCCGCGTGGTCATCCGGCAGACCGACCCCTTCCAGCGCACCCTGGCCGGCTCGATCATGGTCTGGCTGCTGGGCCAGGCGAGCATGAACATGGCCGTGGTCACCCAGCTCCTGCCGGTGATCGGCGTGCCCCTGCCGTTCATTTCCTACGGCGGCTCGGCCCTGTTGATGTCCCTGTGCGGCGTGGGCGTAGTGTTGTCCTTGGCCCGCGCCCAGATCGCACCCGGCAAAGGCCCCCGCCTGTGGCGCAGATCCGCGAAAACTGCACGAAAGCGTAAATAGCACTTCATGAATTCCCAGCCCGAGGAAACCCGAACGAGGGAAACCCAGTCCACGCCATTGTCGGTGGTGCTCGCCGGAGGCGGAACCGCCGGCCACATCAGCCCGATGCTCGCCATCGCCGATGCCCTCAAGGCCGCCCGCCCCGACGCATCCTTCCTCGCGGTCGGCACCGCCGAAGGCATGGAAAGCCGCCTGGTCCCGGCCGCCGGCTACGAACTGGCCACCATCGGCCGGGTCCCGTTCCCGCGCCGGCCTTCCCTGGCCATGCTGAAGTTCCCGGCCCGCTTTGCCGGCGCCGTGAAACAGGCCGGCCTCATCCTGGACGAGGCCGCAGCGGACGTGCTGGTCGGCGTCGGCGGCTACGTCTGCACCCCGATGTACCTGGCCGCCCGGAAACGCAACATCCCGATTGTCATCCACGAAGCCAACAGCCGCCCCGGCCTGGCCAACCGGGTGGGTGCCCTGTTCAGCCGCCACATCGCCGTGGCGTTCCCGGAAACCCGGCTGCGGAACGCCCGCCACGTAGGCATGCCGATGCGCAAGGCGATCTCCGGCCTCGACAGGACCTCCGCACGGGCGGCCGCCCGCCGCGCCCTCGGCCTGGCAGAGGACCGGCCGGCCCTCATCGTCACGGGCGGTTCCTCCGGCGCCCAAAGCATCAACCGGACCATCTCCGGAGCGCTGGACGCGCTCGCGACGGCAGGGGTCCAGACTTTGCATATCACCGGGCGGGGCAAGGAAGTCAAGGACGACGGCGGCGCGCTGCTGAGTGCCGCCGGCTACAGGCAGGTCGAGTACGTGGACGGCATGGAAAACGTCTACGCCGCCGCGGACGTCCTGCTGGCCCGCGCCGGCGCGGCGACTGTGTGCGAGGTGGCCGCCGTCGGCGTTCCCGCCGTCTTCGTCCCGCTGCCTGTGGGCAACGGCGAACAGGCCCTGAATGCCCGCGCGCTGGTGAACGGCGGCGCCGCCCTCCTCGTCGACGACAAGGCACTCACCGCAGAGTGGCTCGAACGCGAACTGATCCCGCTGCTCGGCGACCGGCAGCGCCTCGAAAACATGGCCGCCAAGGCCGAAAGCCTTGGCATCAGAAACGCCGATCAGCGGATGGCTGATCTTGTCCTGGAAGCGGTATCCGAATGACCCAGCCCATCGCAGACCCCACCTCCCTCGGCCGGGTGCATTTCATCGGGATCGGCGGCGTCGGCATGTCCGCCGTCGCCCGGATCATGGTCGCCCGCGGGGTCGCCGTCAGCGGCTCCGACGCCAAGGACCTGCCCGTCATGCGCGAGCTCGCGGCGGCGGGGGCCCGGATCGCCGTCGGCTACGCCGCGGAGAACCTGGGCGACGCCCAGACCGTCGTGGCAGGCTCCGCGATCCGGCAGGACAACCCCGAACTCCTGGCCGCCCGGGCCGCCGGCCTGCCGGTGCTGCACCGCTCGGAGGGGCTTGCCGCAACCATGGGCACGGACCGCGTGGTTGCCGTGGCCGGCACCCATGGCAAGTCCACCACCACCTCAATGGTGACCGTGCTGCTGCAGCAGGCGGGCCTGGATCCCTCTTTCGCGATCGGCGCCAACGTGCCGGCGCTCGGCGTCAACGCCGCCAGCGGCAGCTCGGACATCTTCGTGGCCGAGGCCGACGAATCCGACGCCTCCTTCCTGAACTACCGCCCGCTGATCTCCATCGTCACCAACGTCGAGGCCGACCACCTGGACCACTACGGCACGCCCGAGGCCGTCTTCGCCTCCTTCGACGCCTTCGCGGCGCTGCTGCCGGAGCACGGCCTGCTGCTCGCCTGCGCGGACGACGACGGCGCCCGCGCCCTCACTGCCCGGGTCCGGGCCGCCGGGACCACCCGGGTCATGACGTACGGGACCGCTGACGACGCCGACGTCCGCTTGGAGGACGAAGGCGCCGACGGCAGCTGGGTCAGCCTGGCCGGCGAGAAGCAGCGCCTGGAACTTCAGGTCCCGGGCCGCCACAACGCGCTTAACGCGGCAGCTGCCTTCGCCGCCGCCGTCGAACTCGGCGTGGAACCCGCAGCCGCCGCCGCGGCCCTGGCGCATTTCAGCGGCGCGTCCCGCAGGTTTGAATTCAAGGGCGAAGGCAGGGGAGTGCGGGTCTACGACGACTACGCCCACCACCCCACCGAGGTCCGTGCGGCGCTCTCCGCTGCACGCACCGTGGCAGCGGGGAAGAACGTCCACGTCCTCTTCCAGCCCCACCTGTTCTCCCGGACCCGCGAGTTCTCCCGGGAGTTCGCCGATGCACTGAACATGGCGGACACCGCCCTCGTCCTGGACATCTACCCCGCCCGTGAGGACCCCATCCCCGGCGTCACCAGCGCACTGATCACCGAGCACCTGCGGGCCGGCCGGCTCGTCGGTGCGGAGGACGCCGTCGGGCAGATCGTAGCCGGAGCGGGGGAGGGCGACATCATCCTCACCGTCGGCGCCGGCGACGTCACGGCGTACGGGCCGTTGATCGTGGAGCAGTTGCGTGGCTAGCACCCGGAAACCCACCTTCAAGCCGGCTACCGCCTCCACGCCGAAGGCCGACGCCGGCCCCGGTGTGATCAGCGCCGAGCGGACGCTTGAAGCCCAGGAATCCGGGCCCGCCACCACGGAGCCGGCCGCCAGGAAAGGCGGCGCCAAGCAGACCGCCGCGAAGGAAAAAGCCGCCAAGGAAGCTACCGCGAAGGTCCTGGCGTTTCCCGAGCCCAAAGGGCGCAGGCGGAAACGGATTGCCCTCACCACGGCGGCCGTGGTCATCGCCCTGGTGGCTGCGTTCCTCGCGGCCGCGGTTTACTCGCCCATGCTCGCGGTGCGTACCATCAGCGTGGACGGCACCAAGCTGCTGAAGGCGGACGCCGTCCGCAAGGCTCTGGTCCCGGTGGAGGGGACGCCCCTTCCACAGATCGACGACGCCCACATCACCCGGCTGCTCGAGCCGCTGGTCCAAGTCCGGTCCGTCAGTACGGAGGCCCGTCCGCCGTCGACCCTTGTGGTCCACGTGGTGGAGCGGGTGCCGGTGGCCCTCCTGAAGAAGGACAGCGACTACCTGCTGGTGGACGTGGACGGCGTGCGGCTCGGCTCCACGAAGGACCCGTCGTCCGTGCCGCTGCCCCTCATCGAGGGAAACGCGGCCCGGGCGGAGCTGTTCACCGCCATCACCGCCGTGCTGGCAACCCTTCCCGCGGATGTCCTGGCGAAGATGGCCAGCGCATCCGCCAAGTCCCCGGACGCCGTGGAGCTCAGGCTCATCGACGGCAAGACGGTGGTCTGGGGAAACGCGGAGGAGAAGGAGCTCAAGGCCAAGGTGCTGGAGGTGCTGCTCAAGGCGCCGGCCGATCCCAGGGTTCCGGTCAACGTCTACGACGTTTCGGCGCCCCGGCACCCGCTGACGAAGTAGCATTCGCGGGCGGCAGGAGCGGGTAACAAACAAGCGGCGGGTGCGAATTTCGGGACATTCACACGACACGCGGAGCGGGTCATTGAATGTCGGATTCCCAGCCCATACCGTCGCATAGGAGTTACTTGACATAACAATAACCTTCAACTAGAGGGTTAAGGTCCAAGGATTCAAGTTGGACTCGATCAGTTTCGCTATAGGACACAAGCAAGGGGCACGAAACGTGGCAGCACCGCAGAATTACTTGGCCGTCATCAAGGTCGTCGGCATCGGCGGCGGTGGCGTGAACGCAGTCAACCGAATGATCGAAGTCGGCCTCCGCGGGGTCGAGTTCATCGCCATCAACACCGACGCGCAGGCGCTTCTCATGAGCGACGCCGACGTCAAGCTCGACGTCGGACGTGAACTCACCCGCGGCCTCGGCGCGGGTGCCAACCCCGACGTCGGACGCCAGGCCGCCGAAGACCACGCCGACGAGATCGAAGAGGTCCTGCGCGGCGCGGACATGGTCTTCGTGACCGCCGGCGAAGGCGGCGGCACCGGAACGGGCGGCGCCCCCGTGGTAGCCCGCATTGCCCGCTCGCTCGGTGCGCTGACCATCGGCGTCGTGACCCGCCCCTTCACCTTCGAGGGCCGCCGCCGCGCAAACTCCGCCGAGAACGGCATCGACGCCCTGCGCGACGAAGTCGACACCCTCATCGTCATCCCCAACGACCGCCTGCTTTCCATCAGCGACCGGAACGTCTCCGTCCTTGACGCTTTCCGCTCCGCCGACCAGGTGCTGCTCTCCGGTGTCCAGGGCATCACCGACCTCATCACCACGCCCGGCCTCATCAACCTCGACTTCGCCGACGTGAAGTCCGTCATGCAGGGCGCGGGCTCCGCGCTCATGGGCATCGGTTCGGCCCGGGGCGAAGACCGTGCGGTCAAGGCCGCCGAGCTCGCCATCGCCTCTCCGCTGCTCGAAGCGTCGATCGATGGCGCCCACGGTGTCCTGCTGTCCATCCAGGGCGGCTCGGACCTCGGCCTCTTCGAGATCAACGAAGCCGCCCGCCTGGTCCAGGAAGTGGCCCACCCCGAAGCCAACATCATCTTCGGCGCCGTCATCGACGACGCCCTGGGCGACGAAGCGCGGGTCACCGTCATCGCGGCAGGCTTCGACGACGTCAAGGCCACCTCGCCGTCCATGAACCAGCAGCCCGCCGCCCAGCCAGCAGCGCAGCAGCAGGTTCCGGCCGCCCCGGAGCAGCGTCCCGCAACCCAGGCAGCCCCGGCCTACCAGCCGGTGCCGCAGCACGTGCCTGCCGGCGTCGCCAGCTCGGGCCTGAGCAACTGGAGCCAGCAGCGTCCCTCCGCCCTGCCCGCCGACTCCGGCTTCGACGTCGACCTCCCTGCCGTGGTTGAACCGGACCTGTCCGGTGGCCGCAGCGACGACCTCGACGTCCCCGACTTCCTGAAGTAAGCCGGGGAGTCAGTCAGCAGTGTTTTGGTGGCGTAAGGAAGTGCGGCCCGGACTGTGGGTCGCCTTCACCGATGCCGACGCCGGCAATCTTGCCTTGCACGTCGGCGACGACCCTGACGACGTCCTGGTACGCCGGGCCCGGCTGGAATCAGCAGCCGGGCTCGGCGACCGTACGTTCCAGTACATGTCCCAGGTGCACGGCAACACCGTGACCTTCGTCGGCGACCTGGCCGAACCTCCCACCGCGGATGCGATGGTCTCTACCGGGCAGCCCCTTGCCGTGATGGTTGCCGACTGCGTTCCGGTGGTCCTCGCGGGCGAAAGCGCGCACGGCCCAGTGCTCGGTGTTGCCCACGCCGGCAGGCCCGGCGTGGCGTCCGGAGTGGTCGCTGCGACCGTCGGCGAAATGCGGCAACGGGGAGCCGAAGGAATTACGGCCTGGATCGGCCCGTCGATCTGCGGGAAATGCTACGAAGTCCCCGAGGAGCTCCGGGCCGAGGTCGCCGCGGCCGTGCCGGATACCTGGTCCGTCACGTCCTGGGGCACGCCGGCCCTGGACCTCCAGGCAGGCGTGCGCGCACAGCTCGGGGGGCTCGGCGTGCCGGTCGAATACACCGGCGAATGCACCAAGGACAGCCCGGGCCTGTTTTCCTACCGCCGCCAGCAGCAGACCGGCCGCTTCGCAGGACTGGTGTGGACCCATGGCTGAGCCCGGTCTGACAGGGACAGAACTGGAGGGCGGCATGGACGAACGGGCACTTCAGCTGCAGGAACGCCTCGGCGCCGTGCTTGCCAGGATCACCGCGGCGACCCTGGCCGCGGGCCGCGCCGAGGAACCCGGGCTCATTGTGGTCACCAAGTTCCACCCCGCCGCCGACGTCGCACGCCTGGCCGCCCTCGGCGTCCGGGACGTGGGGGAGAACCGCGACCAGGAAGCCTCGGCCAAGGCCGCCGGGCTCACGGACCTCGGGCTGCGCTGGCATTTCATCGGACAGCTGCAGAGCAAGAAAGCCAAGTCCGTCGTGAAGTACGCGCACTCGGTCCAGTCCGTCGACCGCCCCCAGCTCGTCGAAGCCCTCGCCAAAGCCATGCTCCGCGCCCAGGAGGAGGACCGCCGGGACGCGCTGGAATGCTTCATCCAGGTCAGCCTCGACGACGACGCCGGCGAGCACCGCGGCGGGGCCGCGCCGGCCGACGTCGGGCAGCTCGCGGACAGCATCGCCTCCGCCCCCGGGCTGCGGCTTGCCGGGGTGATGGCAGTGGCGCCGCTCGGCGCCCGCCCGGAGGACGCGTTCGAGAAGCTCGCGGGCATTTCCGCGGCGCTGCGCGAAGCCCATCCCGGAGCCGCGGCGATCTCGGCAGGCATGAGCCAGGACCTGGAAGCGGCCGTGCGCTTCGGGGCGACACACCTGAGGATCGGGTCCGATATTCTCGGTTCCCGTCCACCCGTGGGGTAGCGTCAAAGTATTGGAAGCGACGGGCCTGCGCATCCATGTCAAGGCATCCATGTCAAGCCACGGGCGGCCCGCCAACTGCAGACACGATTGGAGTCCAGCATGGCTGGCGCACTGCGCAAGACAATGGTTTATCTTGGGCTCGCCGACGGCGATGAGCACTACGAGTCTGAGCACCACCTGCCCCGGAGGGATGAGGAGCACGCCGCCGCTGCCGAGCAGGAAGAGTATCGCGCCCCCGCACCTGTCCGGGAAGCCGTCCGTGAAGTACCCCAAGCCGCCGCCGAAGAGGAATACCGCGCCCCCGTGACACCCATCAAGCGTGCGGCATCGAGCCGCGAAGACAGCTCCGGACTCCGCCAGATCACCACGGTCCACCCCCGCTCCTACAATGACGCCAAGATCATCGGCGAGAGCTTCCGGGACGGGATCCCCGTGATCATGAACGTCACCGACATGGGCGAGGCGGACGCCAAGCGCCTCGTGGACTTCTCCGCCGGGCTCGTCTTCGGCCTGCACGGCAGCATCGAACGGGTCACCAACAAGGTGTTCCTGCTGTCGCCGTCGTACGTCGAGGTCCTCGGCGATGACAAGAAGGCCAGCGAGGGACAGGCCTCGTTCTTCAACCAAAGCTGACGGTCCGCCACAGCCGTTTCAGATGCCAGGCGGGCAACCGCCTGGCATCTGTGTTGGAATAGAGAACATCAGCCGTTTGCGATCGAGGAGAACTGAGCTAAGCCGTGGGCATTGTTTTTGGCCTTATTTACATTGCATTGCTGCTGTTCCAGATTTTCCTCATCGTCAGGATTGTCTTTGACCTGGTGCAGATGTTTGCCCGGCAATGGCGTCCGCGCGGCGCTGCGCTCGTGACGGCGCATGTGGTCTATTCCGTGACGGACCCGCCCATCAAGCGGATCCGCCGACTGGTTCCGCCCCTGCAGCTGGGCTCGGTTTCCCTCGACCTGGCATTCCTGATTGTCTTCATCGTGGTGATCATTGCGATGGGATTCACCTGGTCACTGGTGTAGCTTCTTTGTAGGCAGGACCCCGGCAAACCCGGCGCGCCAGGCCACGGTTCCCGTGATTAAAGACAAAGGGTGTTGAATTGGGGGAATCAGATGATATTTAGGTACCGTAGTTTTTGAACGGCCGGAAGGCCTCCTGACTAGACCAACGAGGTGACCAGATGGCTTTGACGCCAGAAGACGTTGTCAACAAGCGCTTTCAGCCGACTAAGTTCCGTGAAGGCTACGACCAGGACGAGGTCGATGACTTCCTCGATGAGATCGTCGTCGAACTGCGCCGCCTGAACCAGGAGAATGACGAGCTCCGCAAGAAGCTTGCCGAGGCCGGAACCGCCGTCGCCGCCAACGCCACCCCGGCACCGGTCGTTGAGAAGGTCCCCGCCCCGGTCAAGGCCGACAAGGAAGCAGAGGCCAAGGCCAAGGCAGAAGCCGAAGCAAAGGCTGAAGCCGAGGCCAAGGCCGCCGAAGCCGAAGCCAAGAAGAAGGCCCAGGCTGCCGCACCTGCCGCTCCCGCTGCCACCCCTGCAGCATCCTCGCCTTCCCCCTCCGCCGAGTCCGCGGCCGGGCTGCTGGCAATGGCCCAGCAGATGCACGACAAGCACGTTGCCGATGGCGAGCAGCAGAAGGAAAAGATCATCGCCGAGGCGCAGATCGAAGCTTCCACCCTCGTCAACGACGCGCAGGACAAGTCCCGCAAGATCCTGGGTGCCCTCGAGCAGCAGCGTTCCGTCCTTGAGCGCAAGGTCGAGCAGCTCCGCGGCTTCGAGCGCGACTACCGCTCCCGCCTGAAGGCCTACATCGAAGGCCAGCTGCGTGACCTTGACGCCCGTGGTTCCGTGGCCGCCCCTGAGGTCGGCGAAGCTGCCGCAGAGGTCTAGCAAGTATTCTGAAAGCCGGTGGCTGAGGACTCCTCGGCCACCGGTTTTTCGCTGTTAAGAGCAGCGCACCCCACGGCCCCCGGATGAAAGCACTATGAGCGACGAACACACCAGCGGTACCACGGAACCGGACCGCACCCTTCGCCGGACCCCGCGACCGGGCCTGCTCTGGCTCTTCGCAGGCTTCGCGGCCTTCGCCTACGCCTTTGACCAGCTGACCAAGCTCTGGGTCACCAGCACCATGGTGGAGGGCGAACGCATTCCGGTCCTGCCTCCCTTGCTGCATTGGTACTACATCCGCAATTCCGGGGCGGCCTTCTCGATCGGCGAGAACGTCACCTGGGTCTTCACGCTCGTCATGGCCGGAGTGTCCGTGGCCATCTTCTTCCAGCTGCGCAAGCTCGGCTCAATCTGGTGGTCCCTGGCCCTCGGGCTGCTGCTCGGCGGCGCCCTCGGCAACCTGACCGACCGGCTCTTCCGGGAGCCCTCGTTCGGCATGGGGCACGTGGTCGATTTCATCCAGCTGCCCAACTTCGCGATCTTCAACATCGCCGATTCCGCCGTCGTCAGCGCGGTCGTGGTGATCTGCCTGCTGACCCTGCGTGGCATCGGGCTGGACGGTTCGAAGCAGCAGGCTGCGGCAAAGCAGCCCGCGGCCGGACAAGACGAAGCCGACACCGGCCGTGCCGACACTGGCCGTGCCGACACTGACAGGGAAGCGTCCGGCGATGCCTGAGACCTTCGAAGTACCCGAAGAACTGGCCGGCACCCGCGCCGACGCCGGTCTGGCAAAGCTCATGGACATCACCCGCTCCGCCGCCGCACTGCTGCTGGCCGAAGGCAACGTCCGTGCGGGCAAGGCGGTCCTGGCGAAATCCGCCAAGCTCACCGCCGGTTCCGTTCTGTCAGTGACCGTTCCCGAGCGCCGGGACCCCTTGGAAGTCGTGGAGGAAGTAGTGGAAGGCCTGAACATCCTGCTGGACGATGAGGACTTTGTCGTCATCGACAAACCCGTGGGAGTTGCGGCTCATCCCTCGCCCGGCTGGGTGGGCCCCACCGTCGTCGGCGGCCTGGCCGGCGCTGGGTACCGGATCTCCACCTCGGGCGCGGCCGAGCGTGCCGGCATTGTGCACCGGCTCGACGTCGGAACCTCCGGGGTGATGGTGGTCGCCAAGACCGAGCACGCCTACACGGTGCTCAAGCGCGCCTTCAAGGAACGGACCGTGGACAAGGTCTACCACGCCGTGGTCCAGGGCCTGCCGGAACCCCTCGAGGGCACCATCGACGCCCCGATCGGCCGCCACCCGGGCCACGACTGGCGCTTCGCCGTGATCGAGGACGGGCGTCCCTCGGTGACCCACTACGAGGTCCTGGAAGCCTTCGGCAAGGCCAGCCTCGTGGAGGTGCACCTGGAGACCGGCCGTACCCACCAGATCAGGGTCCACTTCGCGGCCCTGCGGCACCCCTGCGCGGGGGACCTCACCTACGGGGCCGACCCGCGCCTGGCGGCCACGCTTGGCCTCACCCGGCAGTGGCTGCACGCCCGCAGGCTGGGCTTCAACCACCCCCGCAGCGGTGACTGGGTGGAAGTCACCAGCCAGTACCCCTCGGACCTGCAATTCGCCCTGGACCTGCTGGCCAGCGGTGACGCCTGAGGCGCCGCGGCCCGACTTCCGGACCCGGCCCATGGTCCGTTGACCCCGCCCCCGCGCGGGGTTAGCGTGAGTGCATTCATTGGCCCATCCAGCCTGCAGGGCAGGAGGCACGATATGCATACAAACCATCGTGGAACCCTTTCCCGGCCGGCGGCGGCGGTGATCGCCGGTACGGTCATCTGGTTTGCCGGCATCACGCCGGCCCAGCGCGTCTACACCACCGCGGACCCGGCACGGCGCCTCGAGATCCTCCAACGCTCAGGCGGAAGGTGGGTGGCCGGGCAGCACGTGGCCGCGATGGGGACGGCGGCCGTGCCGGTGGCCTTCGCGGCCCTGGCAAGGGAATTTCCCCGCGGGCGGGCACGGGCCCTCGCCGGAACGGCGGCCGCCGCACTGCTCGCAGGTGCCCCGATGTTCGTCTGGTGCCTGGCGGACCGGGGGAGCGACGTCGAACGTTTCGCCTACCGCAGGGGCTCCTGGCTGCCATTCACCGCTTACGCCTGGTCGCACGTCGCCGCACTTGCGGCGCTGGCCGGCGCCTTCGCCGCGCTGCCTGCCCCGCGCCCGACGCGCACTGCCCTCGTGCTGGGCGGATCATCCGCCGCGTCCGCCGCAGTGCTCGCGGCCACCAAGGACATCCCGCCCTTCGTGTTCTACCTCGCCGAAGGTGCGGCCGCCGCTGTGCTGCTCCGCCGGGCACCCGACGACGGCGGGGACGGCCCGGCGCCTCGAAGGTAGACTGTCGTGGTGACTTCCAGCAATGCCTCGTTCGTCCACCTGCACACCCACACCGAGTACTCGATGCTGGACGGCGCGGCCCGGCTCGGCGAGCTGTTCAACGAGACAGAGCGGCTGGGCATGCCGGCGCTGGCAACCACGGACCACGGCTACCTCTTCGGCGCCTTCGACTTCTGGAAGAAGGCCACGGACAAGGGCATCAAGCCGATCATCGGCGTCGAGGCCTATGTCACGCCAGGCACTGCCCGCACCGACAAGGAGCGTGTGCGCTGGGGCGACGAAAGCCAGCGCAAGGACGACGTCTCCGGTGGTGGTGCCTACACCCACATGACGTTGCTCAGCTACAACAACACCGGCATGCGGAACCTCTTCCGGGCCTCCTCGATCGCGTCCCTCGACTCGGTTTTCGGCAAGTGGCCCCGCCTGGACCGGGAACTGCTGAACACCTACTCCGAAGGCCTCATCGCCACCACGGGCTGCCCCTCGGGCGAAATCCAGACCCGGCTCCGCCTCGGCCAGTACCGCGAGGCGCTCGAAGCCGCCGCGGAGTTCAGGGACATCTTCGGCGCGGAGAACTACTTCTGCGAGCTGATGGACCACGGCCTGGACATCGAGCGGCGGGTCACCGGCGACCTGCTGCGCCTGGCCAAGGACCTGAACATCCCGCTGGTGGCCACCAACGACCTCCACTACACGCACGAGCACGACGCCAAGGCCCACGAGGCGCTGCTCGCCATCCAGTCCGGTTCGACCCTGCTGGAGCCCACCTACGACCAAGGCGGATCGCGCTTCGCGTTCTCCGGCAGCGGCTACTACCTGAAGTCCCCGCAGGAGATGCGGGAACTGTTCCGCGACCACCCGGAGGCCTGCGACAACACGCTCCTCATCGCCGAGCGCTGTGAAGTCTCCTTCAACACGGGCGCCAACTACATGCCGCGCTTCCCCTGCCCGCCGGGGGAGGACGAGACCTCCTGGCTGGTCAAGGAAGTGGCCAAGGGCCTGGAGTACCGCTACCCGCAGGGCATCCCGGACAAGGTCCGCAAGCAGGCGGACTACGAACTCGACGTCATCACGTCCATGGGCTTCCCCGGCTACTTCCTGGTGGTTGCCGACTTCATCAACTGGGCCAAGAACAACGGCATCCGCGTGGGCCCGGGGCGTGGTTCCGGTGCAGGCTCCATGGTCGCCTACGCCATGCGCATCACGGACCTGGATCCGCTCGAGCACGGGCTGATCTTCGAACGCTTCCTCAACCCGGACCGCGTGTCCATGCCCGACTTCGACGTCGACTTCGATGATCGCCGCCGCCCGGAAGTCATCGACTACGTGACCAGGAAATATGGCGACGAACGCGTTGCCATGATCGTCACCTACGGAACCATCAAGACCAAGCAGGCGCTCAAGGATTCCTCGCGCGTGCTCGGCTACCCCTTCAGCATGGGCGAGACGCTCACCAAGGCCCTGCCGCCCGCCGTCATGGCCAAGGACATTCCGCTCGCGGACATCCAGAACCCGCAGGCGAAGCGCTACGGCGAGGCCGGCGACTTCCGGCAGCTGATCTCCACCGATCCCGAAGCCTCCAAGGTTTTCGAGACCGCGCTCGGCATCGAGGGCCTGAAGCGGCAATGGGGCGTCCACGCCGCCGGCGTGATCATGTCTTCGGACCCGATTATCGACGTCATCCCGATCATGCGCCGCTTCCAGGACGGCCAGGTCATCACCCAGTTCGACTACCCCACGAGTGAAGGCCTCGGCCTGATCAAGATGGACTTCCTGGGCCTTCGGAACCTGACGATCATTTCCGACGCCTTGGAGAACATCAAGCTCAACCGGGACATCGAGCTGGACCTTGAAACCCTCGCCCTGGACGATCCGGCGTCGTATGAGCTGCTCGCACGGGGCGACACCCTGGGTGTGTTCCAGCTCGACGGCGGGCCCATGCGTTCGCTGCTCAAGCTGATGAAGCCTGACAACTTCGAAGACATCTCCGCCGTGCTGGCCCTGTACCGCCCGGGTCCGATGGGCGCCAACGCGCACACCGACTACGCCCTGCGCAAGAACAAGATCCAGGACGTCATCCCGATCCACCCCGAGCTGGCCGAGCCACTCGAAGACATCCTCGGCGGCACCTTCGGCCTGATCGTGTACCAGGAACAGGTCATGGCCGTGGCCCAGAAACTGGCCGGCTACTCGCTCGGCCAGGCAGACATCCTGCGCCGCGCCATGGGCAAGAAGAAGAAGGAGGAACTGGACAAGCAGTTCGCCGGATTCTCCCAGGGCATGCAGGACAACGGCTACTCGAAGGAAGCCGTCAAGACCCTCTGGGACATCCTGCTGCCCTTCTCCGACTACGCCTTCAACAAGGCCCACTCCGCCGCCTACGGCGTGATCTCCTACTGGACGGCGTACCTGAAGGCGCACTACGCGCCCGAGTACATGGCCGCCCTGCTCACCTCGGTGGGCGACGACAAGGACAAGTCGGCCATCTACCTGAATGAATGCCGGCGCATGGGCATCACGGTGCTCCCGCCGGACGTCAACGAATCCGCGCTGACCTTCACTCCTGTGGGCAACGACATCCGCTTCGGCATGGGCGCCATCCGCAACGTCGGCTCGAACGTCGTCGACTCCATGGTGACCGCCCGCCAGGAGCAGGGCCGCTTCGAGTCGTTCTCGGACTTCCTGATGAAGGTCCCCGCCGTGGTGTGCAACAAGCGGACCATCGAATCCCTTATCAAGGCCGGGGCATTCGACTCACTGGGGCACTCGCGCCGCGCCCTGGCGATGATCCATGAAGAGGCGATCGACTCCGTCATCACCCTCAAGCGCAACGAGGCGATCGGCCAGTTCGATCTCTTCGCCGGCTTCGAGGATGACAAATCGGAACCCTCCTTCACCACGGACATCCCGGACCTGCCGGAGTGGGAGAAGAAGGACAAGCTTGCCTTCGAACGCGACATGCTGGGGCTCTACGTTTCGGACCATCCGCTGCAGGGCCTCGAAGGGGTGCTGAGCCAGCACGCCGAGCAATCCATTTCCTCGATCCTCGCCGAAGACGGCCCGCACGACGGCGCCATCGTCACGATCGCGGGGATGATCACCTCGCTGAGCCGCCGCATCGCCAAGGCAAGCGGCAACGCCTACGCGCGGGCCGAGATCGAAGACCTCGGCGCGTCGATGGAGGTCATGTTCTTCGGCCAGGTATACGGGCCCATCGCGTCCGTCCTCGCCGAGGACCTGATCGTGGTGGTCAAGGGCCGCCTCCAGCGCCGCGACGACGGTGCGGTCACCCTGAACTGCATGGAACTGTCGGTCCCGGACCTGAGCGAGGGGGTGAACGGGCCGCTGGTCATCACCATGCCCACGCACAAGGCCACCGAGGCGGTCGTCACCGAACTGAGGGACGTCCTCGGCAACCACCGCGGCAACTCGGAGGTCCGCCTGAACCTGCACGGGGACACGAAGATCGAGGTGATGGCCCTGCCGATCCACCTGCGCGTGAACCCGAACCCGGCCCTGTTCGGCGACCTGAAGGTGCTGCTCGGGCCGGCCTGCCTGGACAGCTAGGCGGGATGGACAGCTAGGCGGGACGGACCGTTTGGCGGGCGGCCGGGCTCAGATTTCGTAGTCGAGCGGGACCGGCTGTCCGTAGGTGCCCGAGTGGTACAGCAGCGGGCTGCCGTCCTCGCCCACCTGCCCGTCCACCACCTCGACGACGACCACCGCGTTGTTCTCGAAGGAAAGCCGCATTTGGATCTTCCCGATGAGCCACCCGGTGACGTTCTTCAGCAGCGGTACCTCGAAGGGGCCCGGCTCCCAATGGTCGCCCTCGAACCGCTCCCCGCCGCCGCGGGCGAAGCGGTCCGCGAGGGCTTCGTTTTCGTGGCCGAGCATGTGCAGGCCGATGTAGGTCGAGTTCGCCACGGCCGGCCAGGAACTGGAGCTGCGCGACATGTTGAAGGTGAAGCGGGGCGGCTCGGCGGACAGCGATGCCACCGAGGTCGCGGTGAAACCGAAGGGCCTGCCGTTCAGGTTCGCGGTGATGATCGCGACGCCCGCGGCGTGCCGGCGGAACATTTCCCTGAAGGTTCCCACGAAGGACGGGGTGTCCGCAGCCATGGCCAGCTCCTGCTCAAAGTCGATGTGCTCGTGGAATCAGCGTATTCCCACGGACCCTCAAGGAGGTATTCCGGGTATGCCTGCGGGGCCGCGTTGCGGCGGCAGACGCAATGAATGTTAATGTGGCATCCATGACCCTGCCTGCGTATGAGAGCACCGGAGCGGCCTGGAACGGGATCCCTGCCGACGTCGGCGGGGAAGCCGTACGCCGCAGCCGCACCTGGGCATGGCTTGTGGTTCCCGCGGCCGCCGGGATCCTGCTCGGCATCGCCTGGTGGCTGCTCGCCCCGGGCGGAGCCAACCTGCTCACCCGGGACCCGGCCCTCGGGGATCCCTCGACACCGCTGACGCGGCTTCCCCGGGACCTCGTGCTCGCCGCCTTGCTGCTGCTGGCGGGCTGTTTCACGGCCGTGTTGCTCGATTCGAGCCGGCCGGAGCAAGGCCGCGCGCTGCGCACCTTCCTGGCTGCCGCCGGGGGACTGGCCGGATCGGCCGCGGCCTGGCAGGTGGGGCTGCTGGCCGCAGGATGGTGGGGACCCACCGGGGCTGTTCCCGCGGGCGAGGACGGCTTCACCCTCCGTTCCGCCGTCGTCCTGATCGTCTGGCCCTTCACGGTCGCGCTGCTGGCGTTCCTTTACAACCTGTTCAGCCTGCTGGGCCGCGGAACACGGACCGGCGACCAGGCACACTAAAATGGCCGGGTGACCATTTCTCCGGAGAACCCAGCCGCCACTGTTACCGACTCCCTCGTCTTCCGCAGCATCGACCTGCGGGGCCGCGCCCTTTCCCTCGCGGAACTGCGTGCCGCCGTGCCGCGGGCGCAGCATCAGACGGTGGCCGACGCCGAACAAAAGGTCCTGGACATCATCGCGGCCGTCCGCTCCCGTGGTTTCGCGGCGCTGGGCGAATTCGCCCTGGCGTTCGACGGCGTCGAGCAGTCCCACCCCCGGGTCCCGGCAGCGGCACTCGCCGACGCCCTGGAGAACCTCGAGCCCGCCGTCCGTTCGGCACTGGAGGAGTCCATCAGCCGTGCCCGGCAGTTCGCCGTCGCCCAGCGCCCGGCGGACGTCGACGTCGAACTCGGCGACGGTGCCGTCGTCAGCCAGAACTGGGTGCCGGTGGGCCGGGTCGGGCTGTACGTGCCCGGCGGCCTGGCGGTCTACCCGTCGTCCGTGATCATGAACGTGGTTCCCGCCCAGGCGGCCGGTGTCCCCTCGGTGGCCCTCGCCTCGCCGCCGCAGAAAGAGTTCGGCGGCCTGCCGCACCCCACCATCCTGGCTGCCGCGGCGTTGCTCGGCATCGACGAGGTCTACGCCATCGGCGGCGCCCAGGCTGTGGCCGCCTTTGCCTACGGTGTTCCGGGCGCCGACGGCGAGGAAGCGCTGGAGCCGGTGGACGTCGTCACCGGTCCCGGCAACATCTTCGTGGCGACGGCCAAGCGCCTCGTCAAGGGCGTGGTGGGCATCGACTCCGAGGCCGGCACCACCGAAATCGCCATCCTGGCCGACGGCACGGCCCGCCCCGAACTGGTCGCCGCCGACCTCATCAGCCAGGCCGAGCACGACCCGAAAGCCGCATCCGTGCTCGTCACGGACTCGCCGGAGTTGGCGGCGGCCGTGGACGCCGAGCTCAAGCGCCAGGCGGCCCGGACCAAGCACGGCGAACGCGTAGTGACCGCCCTTTCGGGGCCGCAGTCCGGCGTCGTGCTGGTAGACAACCTGGAGCAGGGGATCGCGGTGTGCGACGCCTACGCGGCCGAACACCTGGAAATCATGACGGCGGACGCGCCGGCGGTCGCCGCGCGGATCCGCAACGCCGGCGCCATCTTCGTCGGCGACTACAGCCCCGTCAGCCTCGGCGACTACTGCGCCGGCTCCAACCACGTGCTGCCCACGAGCGGCACGGCGGCGTTCTCCTCGGGCCTCAACGTCACCACCTTCCTACGCGCCGTGCAGCTCATCAACTACAACCGGCAGGCGCTGGAAGAGGTCAGCCGGCACATCGTGAGCCTGGCGGGAGCCGAGGATCTTCCCGGCCACGGCGACGCCGTGACAATCCGCTTCGCCGGGGCATAAAGCACTACATATACGGTGGGCGGCACTACATGTAGTAATTACATGCTTGTCATTAGCCCGTGTCCGAACGTAAAATGATGGCGGAAGCATTGCTTCCGCCACCATTCGCGTTTCCGGCTGTACCTGGCCGGGCGCCAGGCAGGATCAGCACCAGGAGAGGGAGGCCGGCGTGTATTGCCCGTTTTGCCGTAACCCCGACTCCCGGGTGGTGGACAGCCGCATGGCCGAAGACGGCTCCTCGATCCGGCGCCGCCGGCAGTGCCCCGAATGCGGCCGCCGGTTCACCACGGTGGAGACCACCAGCCTGTCCGTCGTGAAGCGTTCAGGTGTCGGCGAACCGTTCAGTCGGAGCAAGATCATCAACGGCGTCCGCAAAGCCTGCCAGGGCCGTCCCGTCACCGAGGACGACCTCGCCATGCTCGCCCAGGAGGTCGAGGAGAACATCCGGGCCTCCGGCGCCGCAGAGATCGACGCCCACCAGGTGGGCCTCGCCATCCTCGGTCCGCTGCAGAAGCTCGACCAGGTCGCCTACCTCCGCTTCGCAAGCGTCTACCAGGCCTTCGAATCCCTCGAAGACTTCGAATCCGCCATCGCCCTGCTCCGTGAAGAGGCCCAGCTTGGGCAGGATACCGCGGGGAAGGCCGGCCGGAGCAAAGCCGGCGCCAAGGGCTCCCAGTAGCTCTCTGAAAGACTCCGGTGGTGGCGGCGGAGGGGAAGCCCCTGCCACCACCGGCACCATGTCGGCCGCAGCTTGCGCCTGTGACGATTCCAGCGCAAGCCGCGGACCGGGCGGCTACTTGACGAGCTTGTGGTGGACGGCGACTTCGAGGGCGGCGCCGACGATTCCGGCGTCGTTCTTCAGTTCGGCCGTGACGATCTTGGTCCGCAGCTGCAGGTGCGGGAAGTATTCGTCCGAGCGCTTCGAAATCCCGCCGCCGATGATGAAGAGTTCGGGGGAGAAGAGGAACTCGACGTGCTGCATGTAGCGGTTGAGCTTGACCCCGTACTCGTCCCAGCTCAGGCCGTCCCGCTCGCGGGCGACGGCTGAGGCCTTGGTTTCGGCGTCGTGGCCGTCGACCTCGAGGTGGCCGAGTTCGGCGTTGGGGACCAGCTGGCCGTTGAAAATGAAGGCGGAACCGATCCCGGTGCCGAGGGTGATCACCAGCACGGTCCCGTCCACGCCTTCACCGGCACCGTAGCGGGCCTCGGCGAGGCCGGCGGCGTCGGCGTCGTTGATGACCTCGACCGGGCGGCCCAGGCGGTCGCTGAACAGCTTGTCGACGTCGGTCTCCAGCCAGGACTTGTCCACGTTCGCTGCCGAGCGGACCACGCCGTGCTGGATGATGCCGGGGAAGGTGACGCCGACCGGCGAGCCTTCCGCCGGTGCGTCGGGACGGCCGGAGAGTTCCTTGACGATCTCGGCCACGACGTCGGCAACGGCCTCCGGGGTGGCCGGCTGCGGGGTGGGGATCCGGAAGCGCTCACCGACGAGCTTGCCCTTCTTCAGGTCCACGATCCCGCCCTTGATGCCGGTACCGCCGATGTCGATCCCGATCAGCGGGGCGTTCTTGTGGTTCTTCGAATCCTTCGTCAATGCATATCCGTTCTTGGCAGGGGTTGGCGGAAGATAGGGCACTAGGCAGATGAGGCACTGGGCAGCCGGAGGTCCGGCGGCCCAGGTCAGGGCAGGGTGAGGATTTCCGCGCCGGTGTCGGTCACCAGCAGGGTGTGTTCGAACTGCGCGGTGCGTTTGCGGTCCCGGGTCACCACGGTCCAGTTGTCCGGCCACATGTCCCATTCGACGGTGCCGAGGGTGAGCATGGGTTCGATGGTGAACACCATGCCGGACTGGATGACCGTGTTGTAGGCCGGTGCGGCGTCGTAGTGCGGAATGATCAGGCCCGTGTGGAAGGCCTCGCCCACTCCGTGGCCCGTGAAATCACGGACCACTCCGTAACCGAAACGCTTTGCGTAGGATTCGATGGCCCTGCCGATCACGTTGATCTCGCGGCCGGGTGCCACTGCCTTGATGGCCCGGTTGAGGGACTCCTGCGTCCGCTCCACCAGGAGACGGGACTCTTCGTCCACGTCGCCCACCAGGAAGGTGTAGTTGGTATCACCGTGCACGCCATTGATGAACGCGGTGATGTCGATGTTCAGGATGTCGCCGTCCCGGACCACGGTGGTGTCCGGGATGCCGTGGCAGATGACCTCGTTGAGCGAGGAACACAGCGACTTGGGGAAGCCACGGTAGCCAAGGGTGGACGGGTACGCGTTGTGGTCCATGAGGAACTCGTGCCCGATCCGGTCCAGCTGGTCCGTGGTGACGCCCGGCTGGATGTGCTTTCCGACCTCCACGATCGCCTGTGCGGCGATCCGGCCAGCGATGCGGATCTTTTCGATGGTCTCCGCCGACTTCACTTCCGAGCCGGTGAACTTGGCCGGGGCCGGCTTGCCGACATACTCGGGGCGTGCGATCGACGCCGGAACCGGCAGCTCGGGGCTGACGGTTCCTTGGGTGAGCGTGCCGATGGGTGCAGTCAAAGCGGGGGAAGGCATAGATTGATCATATAAGGGAGCAAGGAGACGCAGCTAACAATGCGGCCGGCCGCGTACGGCCGCCGCGAAAAGTTACGCGGCGGCCGCCGATCGGGAAGGAGCCAACGTGACGGAGTACTGGTACAACGTACAGACCCACGAGATCGAGGAGGACGCGATGTCCGACTGGACCCAGCTGATCGGGCCGTACAAGACCCGGGAGGAAGCCGAGCACGCCCTCGAGAAGGTCCGGGCCCGCAACGAGGCCTGGGAAAAGGACGACGACGATTAGGCTGCCTGTGTCCTCTGGCGGGCCCGTCCGTCCGGCCGGGACTTGTCCGTCCGGCTAAAAGGAGTGCTCCGGGCCGGGGAAGCTGCCCGAGCGGACCTCATCGGCGTACGTCCGGGCGGCGTCGCCCAGGATGCCCCGCAGATCGGCGTACTGTTTGACGAACTTGGCCATCTTGCCGCCACGGAGGCCGGCCATGTCCTGCCAGACCAACACCTGGCCGGTGGTCTGGTTGCCCGCCCCGATGCCGATCGTGGGCACCTTGATCGCGGCGTCGACGGCGGCGGCCGTCTCCGCGGGGACCATTTCCATCAGCACGCTGAAGGCGCCGGCGTCGACGAGCGCAACGGCGTCGTCGATCAACCGCTGGGCGTCGTCACCGCGGCCCTGCACCCGGTAACCGCCCAGCGCGTGCTCGCTCTGGGGCGTGAAGCCGATGTGGGCCATGACCGGAATGCCGGCCTGCACCATGGCGCGGACGGTCGGCGCGTAGTAGGCGCCGCCCTCGATCTTCACCGCCTGGGCAAGGCCCTCCTTGAGGAAGCGCACGCCGGTGGCCACCGCCTGTTCGGCGGACACTTCGTAGCTGCCGAACGGCAGGTCCGCGACGACGAGGGCCCGCTTGGTCGACCGGGCGACGGCGCGGCAGAGCGGGAGAAGTTCGTCCACCGTGACCGGTAGGCTGCTTTCGTTGCCGAAGACGTTGTTGGACGCCGAGTCGCCGATCAGCAGGACCTCGATGCCGGCCTGGTCGAAGATCTCGGCGCTGTACTGTTCGTAGGCCGTGAGCATGGCGAAGCGGGCGCCGTTGGCCTTGGCTTGCTGCAGGTGGTGGAGGCGCACGCGGCCGGACGGGACGGCACCGGGAACTCCGCCGGACGGCGCGGCGGCCGGCGACGGGCCGGAGCCGTACGGTGCCGAGGTTTCGGGACTGTTGCCGGTCTCGGGGTTGCTGCCGGGTTCGGGAGTGCGCGAATCAGGATTGTTGCTCGGGGCCATGACAAGAGCGTATGCGGTCCCCGGCCGGCTAGCCACCGGGCGAGACAGCACTCCCGGTTTGTAAACGCTGTGTTACGGGGAGGCCTTGCACCGGCATTCCCGGGCAATGCTTAGTAGAGTGAAGGCTGAGCTGCCGTGGGCCCGGAGAAAACCCTGCCCGCGGTGTGGACATTGAATCTGAAAAGGGGCCCCATGGACCGCCAGCAAGAGTTCGTACTGCGGACCATCGAAGAGCGCGACGTGCGCTTCGTGCGCTTGTGGTTTACCGACGTCGTCGGATCGCTCAAGTCGGTGGCACTTGCGCCGGCCGAGGTGGAAGGCGCCTTCGAAGAAGGCCTCGGCTTCGACGGCTCGTCCATCGAAGGACTTGCCCGCGTTTTCGAATCCGACATGCTCCTCCAGCCGGATCCGGCCACCTTCCAGATCCTGCCCTGGCGCGGCGATACCGAACAGACCTCCAGGATGTTCTGCGACATCCTCACCCCGGACGGCGAGCCGTCCGCCGCCGATCCCCGCAACGTCCTTAAGCGCACCTTGGCCAAGGCCGCGGACATGGGCTTCACCTGCTACACGCACCCCGAAATCGAGTTCTACCTCCTCAAGTCCAGCGAACTCGGGCCCAACGGCGCCCCGGTCCCGGTGGATGAGGGCGGGTACTTCGATCACGTGCCCGGAGGCGTGGCCCAGGACTTCCGCCGCACCGCCGTCACCATGCTCGAGTCCGTGGGCATCTCCGTCGAGTTCAGCCACCACGAGGCCGGTCCCGGGCAGAACGAAATCGACCTCCGCTACGCCGATGCGCTGCAGACGGCGGACAACCTCATGACGTTCCGAACGGTCATCAAGGAAGTGGCGCTGCAGCAGGGCACCTACGCCACTTTCATGCCCAAGCCGTTCACGGACCACCCCGGCTCCGGCATGCATACCCACTTCTCGCTCTTCGAGGGCGACACGAACGCTTTCTTCGAGGCCGGTTCGGAGTTCCAGCTGTCCAAGACCGCACGCCAGTTCATCGCGGGCATCCTGAAGCACGCCCCGGAATTCACGGCCGTGACGAACCAGTTCGTCAACTCCTACAAGCGGCTCTGGGGCGGCGGCGAAGCCCCGAGCTACCTGAGCTGGGGCCACAACAACCGCTCCGCGTTGGTCCGCGTCCCGTTGTACAAGCCCGGCAAGGGCCAGTCCGCCAGGATTGAGTACCGCGGCATCGACTCCGCCACCAATCCTTACCTGTCTTACGCGGTGCTGCTGGGTGCCGGCCTGAAGGGCATCGAGGAAGGCTACGAGCTGCCGCCCGCGGCCGAGGACGACGTCTGGTCGCTGACGTCCGCGGAGCGCAAGGCAATGGGCCACGCCCCGCTGCCGTCCAGCCTGCACGACGCCATCCGTGCCATGGAGGACTCCGAGCTCGTCGCCCAGATACTCGGCGAGCAGGTGTTCGAACACTTCCTGCGCAACAAGCGGGCGGAGTGGCAGGACTACCGGCTCCAGGTCACCCCGTACGAGCTTCAGCGCAATCTCGGCATCCTCTAGGCGGGCGGCATGAGCCTGGCACGCCGGCTCATTTCAGCCGGTTTCAGCGATCTTGACAAAGGGGAGCGCTTCCTCGGCGCCCGCGAACTCGACGGCATCGACCAGGAGACCCTGTTCACGGGCCTGCACTTGAGCGCCAGCCCCGATACGGCACTGCAGACCCTGGTACGGCTGATCGAGAAGCACCCGGCCCTGCGGGAGCTCGCGGCCGCGGATCCGGACCGCAGCGAACCGCTGTACCGGCTCCTCGGCGCTTCCGAGGCCCTGGGCGAGTTCCTGATCCGGCACCCCGAGCACCTCGACGTGTTCGACGAGCGGGTCAGCCCGGAACCGCAGGCACAGGATCCGGCCGTGCTCCGGGCACGCCTGCTCGCCTCGGTCCGCGCCGACGCCGCCTCCCCGCGGCCGGTGGCTGGTCTCACGGGCCCCGCGGCCTACGCTGCCCTGCGTACCGCGTACCGGCGGGGCCTGACTGAACTGGCCATCAGGGACCTGTGCGCGGCCAGCCCGCAGGACGCCATGCCGATCGTCGGGGCCGAGCTTGCCGACCTCGCGGGAGCCGCGATCGAGGCCGCCCTCGCCGTGTCCCGGGCCGAGGTGGCCGCCGCCTTCGACCCGGCAGACGTCGCGGCCGTCAGGCTGGCCGTGATCGGCATGGGCAAATGCGGCGCCCGCGAGCTGAACTACATTTCCGACGTCGACGTCATCTATGTGATCGAGGCGCAAGGGCTGGAAGACGCCCACGCCGCCACCATCGGCACGGCCCTGGCGAGCGGCATTTCGCGGGCGATTTCCTCCACCGCGCCCGAACCCGGCCTCTGGGAAGTCGACGCGAACCTGCGCCCCGAAGGCAAGTCCGGGCCGCTGGTGCGGACCCTGCCCTCGCACCTGAGCTACTACGCCCGCTGGGCGGACAGCTGGGAGTTCCAGGCGCTCCTGAAGGCCCGCACCATCGCCGGCGACAGGGAACTCGGCGCCCGCTACGAGGAGGCCGTGCAGCCGCTGGTCTGGGCGTCGTCGGGCCGTGAAGGCTTCGTCGAATCCGTCCAGGCGATGCGCCGCCGGGTCACCGACAACATCGCGCCCGCCGAGGAACAGCGCCAGATCAAGCTCGGCCCGGGCGGCCTGCGCGACGTCGAGTTCACCGTCCAGCTGCTCCAGCTCGTCCACGGGAAGTCGGACGAGACGCTGCGCAGCAAGGACACGACGTCGGCCATCGCCGCGCTTTCCGCCGGCGGCTACATCGGCCGCGCCGACGCCGCGGCCTTCGACAGCGCCTACCGGTACCTGCGGCTCCTGGAACACCGGATCCAGCTCTTCCAGCTGCGCCGCACCCACCTGATGCCCACCAGCGAGGACGCCCAGCGCTTCCTGGCCAAGGCAGTGCTCGGGCCGTTCTCCTCGGAACGCCCGCACCCGGATGCCCTGATCGGCACCTGGCAGAAGACCAAACGCTCCGTCCGTGAGCTGCACGAACGGATTTTCTACCGCCCGCTGCTCAACACCGCGGCAAGCCTCAGCAGCGAGGATGCCCGGCTCAGCCCGGAAGCGGCGCAGGGGCGCCTGGCGGCGCTCGGCTACCGCGATCCGCGGGGCGCCATGCGGCACATCGAGGCACTCACTGCCGGCGTCAGCCGCCGGGCGGCCTTGCAGCGCCAGCTGCTGCCGATCCTGCTCGGCTGGCTCGCCGAGGGTGTGGATCCCGACGCCGGCCTGCTCGCCTTCCGCCGGGTCAGCGAGGCCCTCGGCACCACGCACTGGTACCTGGGAATGCTGCGCGATTCGCAGGCGGCGGCCGAACGGCTGTGCCACGTGCTGTCCAACTCCCGGCTGATTGCCGACCTGCTGGAAGTTTCCCCGGAATCGGTAGCCTGGCTGGGCAACGACAAGGAGCTCAAGCCGGTGTCCTTCGAGGGGCAGTGGCAGGAAATCCAGTCGAAGATGTCCCGGCACGCCGACCCGGAAAGCGCCATGCGCCTCATCCGGCTCATCCGGCGCCGCGAAATCCTCCGGATCGCCATCGCGGACAGCTCCGGGCTGCTCGACCAGGACGAAGTGGGCTCGGCCCTGGCCGACACGGACCGCGCCGCGGTCCTCGGTGCCCTGCATGTCGCCGAGAACATTGTCTCCGACGGCGGCCCGCTCAAGACCCACGTGCTGGTGGTGGCCATGGGACGCCAGGGCGGCCGGGAAATCGGCTACGGTTCCGACGCCGACGTCATGTACGTCCACCGCGCACAGCCCGGCGCGGGCGACGAAGAAGCCCAGAAGCAGGCGCTGGCGATTGTCGCCCAGGTGTCCAGCCTGCTGACCCAGCCGTTGAAACCGGCGATCAAGGCCGAACGGGTCCTCACGGTCGACGCCGATCTGCGGCCCGAGGGCAAGAACGGGGCGATGGTGCGCTCCCTGGATTCCTACGCCGAGTACTACCGGCGCTGGTCCCTGGTCTGGGAGGCCCAGGCCCTTCTGCGGGCCCAGCCGATGGCGGGCGACGACGGCCTCGCCGCCGACTTCGTCGACCTTGTCGATCCGATCCGGTACCCGGAGGTGCTTGAGGACACGGAGCTGCGGGAGATCCGCCGGATCAAGGCCCGTGTGGAATCGGAGCGGCTGCCCCGCGGGGCCGATCCCGCCCGCCATGTGAAGCTCGGCCGCGGCGGCCTGAGCGACGTCGAGTGGCTCGTCCAGCTCCTGCAGCTGCAGCACGCAGGTAAGCACCCCGCCCTGCGGACCACCTCCACCATGCAGGCGCTCGACGCCATCGCCGAGCTGGAGCTGATCAGTAAGAAGGACGGCCAACTGCTGCGCGACACCTGGCGCATGGCAAGCCGGATCCGTTCGGCCAACGTGATCTGCACGGGCCGTGCCTCCGACCTGCTGCCGGCGTCGCGCCGGGATCTGGAGGCGGTGGCCCGCTGGTGCGGCTACGCGCCGGGCCAGGCGGCGGTCTTCGAGGAAGACTATCTGCGGATGAGCCGGCGCACCCGGGCCGTTTTCGAACGGCAGTTCTACGGCCAGTAGCGCCCGCCGCTTGGAAGTTTCGAAGCCCGCCGTTCCACAGCTGCTAGACGACCTCTTCGCGGTCCTGGAGTTCGAGGACCCGGCCTTCGCGCAGACCCGTGAGGGCCGAGGCGACATGGAACGCGCCGTGGATCCCGAAGTAGTCCGGGAAGTCCGCCTCGGCGACGAACCGCCATTCGGTGAGTTCCTCTTCCTGCAGGACGATCCGGGTGTCGGCGGACAGGACCCCGCCGTCGTAGAGGAAGTTCAGGCCGTCGCCGATGGGGGAGGGAAACGCCGAGTGCCCGATGATGAGCAAGGCTCCGGGGACGATGTCCAGGCCCAGTTCTTCGCGGCCCTCGCGGCGTGCGGCGGCGCGGGGCGCCTCCCCGGCATCAACCGTGCCGCCGGGTAGAAGCCAACCGTCCTTGTAGTTCGGCTTCACGGCAAGGACCCTGTCCTGCCCGTCGCGGATGACGAGGCCAGCGGCAACGCGCCGGCGGGGGAGGGTGCGGAAGTATTCGCGGCTTTCGGGACTGAGTTCGGCCATGCCGCCACCGTAACAGGACGGAAGCCTGGGCCGGGAGATTGTGACCGTTCGGCCTGGCCGGCCGTGCAACGTTGCGTTGTGGCGTGGGTGCCTACTGCCCGGTGTGGTGGCCCATCTGCGTCTGGTTCAGCGCGGTGGGCGGCTCGTACGGGTTGGGCTTCCGGTCCCCGTCCGCGCCGAGCGGCTCGCGGTTGCCGTAGCTGCGCGGCGTGTTGAGGTCGCGGGAGCGCAGGCGGAGTCCGACGGCGAGCAGCCCGAGGGAGTCTGCCAGCAGGACCAGCCCGAGGACGAACAACACGGATGTTCCGGCGTCGGCCTCTCCGCCCGTAACGGCCGCGAGCGGCCGCGGCAGGATCAGGACGCAGGCGGCGAACGCGAGTCCCGACAACACCAGCAGGATGGTCCACTTCTTTTTCATTGCGTCCCCCAATTGTCGTTCAGTCGACATCCCTGTGCCCCATTCAACCGGGAACCGGAACAAAACGAAAGGCACCGTCAACTTTCGTTGACGCCGTCGTGCTCGTCAACTATGGTTGACGCCATGGAGGTGGACCGCATGAAGACCCTGGTGGGATCGATGGACGGGATGGGCCCGGCGGAGGCGCTCTACGCCGTGGCTGAACTGCAGAAGGAAGTCGGCAGGGCCGAGGCCGGGCTGGTGCGGGCTGCCCGGCAGGCCGGGCTGTCGTGGGAGGCGATTGCCTTGTGCCTCGGCGTCAGCAAGCAGGCCGTGCACAAGAAGTACGGCAAGCAGTAGTCCCGGCAAAGTAAGTCCCGGCACACGAAAAGGCCGGCCGCAGCGTGATGCTGCGGCCG
>NZ_QYLP01000003.1 GCF_003614925.1 Arthrobacter celericrescens | reverse complement strand
TCCCTGCATAAGACCAGTCTTAACCACCAGACTCACCAGTCCAGCCGACGCGCCCCCAACCGCCGATTAGTTCAGCACTCTCCTAGGCGGATTGCGATTTTCCGAGTACCGCTGCGGGTCATGACGTCCGCGCGGGGAGTGCCGCGTGGCGGCGACAATACAGGAAATCCGTTCGTCTTCAGGAAGGACTTGATCCAAGCGGTGAGGACGGGCTTGAAGAAGGCTACTGGGCCGCGTCGCGCGCGTTCCTGAGCACACCTTTCGCCTTCATCAGTCTTCGGATTATGGCGGAGGAAACGGGTTCCGGAGCGGTCGACAATGTGAGCATCGTGGACACAGTTGATGAACTTGAGTCCCTCGCGGCGGTGCCACTTCGTAAAGTCCAGGTCGTCGAGAATATTGATGAATTCGCCCTGCGGGCCCCGCGCTACCACGATATTCTTTGGCTCTTCCCAAACCATATTTCCCCCTTTGATCACGGCTATATGAAAACTAGCATCGAGTGCGGACATCGTCGGAACGTTTTGTCCGGCAGTACTCCAGGCGCCCAGCGGCGGCAATTGCCAAGGCCCCGATTTCGGGCGTGGCTCAGTGTTGGTGATGTCCGACTTCCGGAGGAGCAGGCGCGATACGGGTTTTGGGGTTGCGGATCAGCGCTCTGTCAGTCGCGGTTTCGCTCAGTTCAACGCTGCAAGGCCCGGGTGGTCGATGAGGGCTTGCTCACCGTGTGTGTTGAGGATCGCGAGGACGGCGATCTGCGGGACGTAGATGCCGTGGAGCATCAGCGGTTCTGCGGACTCGAATTCCAAGACCAGCGCTTTGCCCACCAGGTCCGCATAGAGGCCCGTCGTGGAATTGAAATAGAAACTCAGGTTGCGGCCGCCGGCGTTGCACACAATTCGCTGGTTTGAAACGAGAATCCTCGAAACCTGCCACTCGCGCCATTGTTCGCGTGCGAGTGCCTCGGCCTTCCGACGGGCAGTCGCATTGCCGACGGCGTCGGCCACCAGACCCGCGGCTACAAAAGAAGGCCGGCCAAAGTACACGCTGCCACGTTGCCAGTACGTCACGTCCTGGCCGTAGTAGCGTGCGTATTCCGCGGGTGCATCCAGGAAGAACGCCTCCCCCTGGTTAGGAACAATTCCCCAAACCGTGAGGACTGGAGGGACCTGGTGCGCCACAAGAGAAGAACGCAGGCGACGGGCGTCTTCCCATGCGTTTGACGCCTGTGTGGCCAATTCGAGAGTCCTGGCTTCCTTCTTGGTGTATTTCCCTTTGGTGCGGCGCCAAGCGCGAAAACACCGGTAGCCGTTCCGGATTGCGAGGATCGCAAAGACAACTGGTGCAACCAGCGCCATCAAGAGCAGTACCAGAGTTGTCAGGCCGCCGCCTATGGATCCGTTCCAGTCTTCGATCCACCGTTCGAGCAAGAATAGGCATAACAAGGGGACCACGTAGCCCGCGATGCCGAAGAGGATTGGCAAAACCCAAGGGCGGTGTCGCCGCCAGGCGGTCGTCTGTGTCATCAGGAGTTCCAATCGCTCGTTGTCGCTTAAACCATTCAGAACGCTGCTGTCCGGGCAGTCGTTGGGAGTGTAGGCCGATGCGGAGTGGGCTGGCCTGTCACGCCGAGGCTCCTGTGGATAACTTGTCGGCGCACATTCTGCTGGATTACCCACACGGGCCGGCCGCGTCCCGCACCGTGGAGCGCTTAGCCGACGCCAGGGATCGAGTGATCCAGCAGCATGTGGTCGACCGGGCTCCAGCGCGACGGATTCCGCGGCATCATTTGGTGATTCCGGCCCGGCTGCCCCGGACGGGCCCGGGCAGCCCGGCACTAGGAATGATCGCGCGAAATCCGCCGCGCCCTGCGGGGTGGTCCGGCAGGGCCCGCTACCCTGAACCGTGATGCCCACCGAAACCAACACCCACGGCACCAGCGAAGCAGCAGCCTTCGCCCACCCCGCCATCACTGAAGCCCTCCAGGACCTCGAACGCCGACTCGAGGCCAACACAAGGGTCATCCTCGGCATCACCGGCCCGCCCGGCGTCGGGAAGTCCACTTTTGCCACGTGCCTCGCCGCGCACTTCGGGCCGGAAACCAGCGTCGTTGTCCCGATGGACGGTTTCCACCTGGGCGAGGCGGTCATCGCCGGGACGGAACTGAAGGAGCGCAAGGGCGCCATCGACACCTTCGACGTCGGGGGCTATTTCTCCCTGCTGCAGCGGCTCAAAAGCCGCGACGAGGACACCGTCTACGCGCCGCTGTACACCCGGGAGATCGAAGAACCCATCGCCGCGTCCATCGCGGTCCCGGCACGCATCCCGCTGGTCATCACCGAAGGCAACTACCTCCTGAATCCGGACCCGGCGTGGCAGAAGGTCCGCGGACAGTTCGACGCCGTCTGGTACCTCGAGCTCCCGGCGGACCTCCGCCAGCAGCGCCTTATCGCGCGGCATGTCGAGTTCGGGAAGGAACCCGCCGCGGCCGAGGCCTGGGCCAAGGGAAGCGACGAAGCCAACGCCCGGCTGATCCAGGCCGACAGCCACCGCGCGGACCGGATCCTGCCCTGGAGCTAACAATCCCCTGGAGCTAGCACTCAGGGCCACCGGGTACCGTGGAGGTGACCCCGACGCTGACCCGAGGACCTCCATGTCTCCGCGCACCCTGTTCCGCACCCTGGCCTTCGCCGAGGCCGTCACCTGGACGTTGCTGCTGATCGGTCTGGTCCTGAAGTACGTCACCGGAACCACGGAGCTGGGTGTGCGGATCGGCGGCGGCATACACGGCTTCGTCTTCCTCTGCTACGCCGCCGTGGCCGCCTTCACGTGGGTCAACCAGAAATGGAGCGCGGGGACCGGACTGCTGGCGATCGCCTCCGCAGGGGTCCCGTATGCGACGGTTCCCTTCGAAAAGTCCCTTGACCGCCGCGGACTGCTCGACGGCGGCTGGCGGCTGGCCGGAGGTGGCGAGGAACCGAAGGGCCTCGCCGAAGCCGTGCAGGCCTGGGTGCTGCGCAAACCGTGGATGGCGCTCGGCATCGCCCTGGCGGGCGTGGCCGCGGTGTTCAGCTTCCTGCTGTTCATGGGCCCGCCGGACACCTGGTTCGCCTAAGCCGCAGCAGCGCCGCGCCGCAACGGACCAAAGCACTAGAGGTGCTGGATCCCCGCCCGCTGCATCGCGTCGCGGTAGGTCTCGATGGTTTTTTCCAGCAGTTCCTGCTGCTTGGCCTCGGACAGGGCAAACGCCCGCCCGCCCAGCGCGCTGGCCTTGTAGACCTTGATGCCGTGCTCCTTGAGCGCCGAGTGGTAGGTCTTCTCGAACAAGGTCAGGAAGGACGCGGCTTCCGCTCCGTGCGCGACGACGGCCGAGACCCGGCTGTTGATCTTCAGGAACTGCCGGAACGGTTTGAGTCCGTCCAGCTTTTCCTGCGCGCTCAGCGACGGCGGCAGGCCGGCGTCGCGGACCCAGGGGTAGCTGTGCCACGGCATGACGTAGCGGGGGTCCAGTTCGGCACCGGTGTAGATCTCCTGCGAGCGGCGGGCGGAGTCGTCGTCGTTGAAGAACGACACGAACCCGGATGCGGTCCCTCGGCCGGGGCTCACCTGGAGGCTGACGATCCGGCACTCGTCCTCGTCGTGGACTGGGTCTATGTAAGGGACCAGGGAGCCGGGTTTCCGGGCCATCAGTTCCTCGCAGAGCTGTGTCACAGCGGCAATATTCGGTTCGCGGAGCAGGGCGCGTTTGCTGTCCCAGTCAATGTCCACGTTCTCTCCTTCGGCAGCCCAGCCCCCAGAAATCGTCCGTCTCCTGACACTTTACGCGCCGCACCCGCGTGTCGTCGCCGGTAATTTTTCCCGACGGCGGCAACGGTCCCCGTACACTCTGGCGGCCGCAGTCGGTGCTCCCTAAACTGGCACTTATCATCGTGCGGAGTCCCCGCAGCGGGGGCGGGTTCCCACGGAATAACCCAGGGAGCATCCCCATGCGTGAAAACACCAGGCGTGGAAACGCCCGCAAACCTGCAAGAACCTTCCGTCGTGCCGCCGTCGCCCTGCTGGCCGTAGCAGGCCTCCTTTTCCTTCCCGGTCCCATTGCTTCGGCGAAGGCCCCGGGCCCGCACAAGACCCAGGCCGCCAAGTCCATCGTGCTACCCGGGGCCGGGGGCGCCGAAGGCATCGCCGCGGGCAAGGGCACCGTGTTCTACGCCGGTGACCTCGCCACCGGGGACATCTTCCGCGGCGACATCCGCAAAGGCACGGCCGAACGCTTCATCGACGCCCCGGATGGACGCATGGCCGTCGGCATGAAGTTCGACCGGCGCCACGAGCTGCTCTTCGTGGCCGGCGGTCCCGCCGGTACGGCCTACGTCTACGACACGAAGACGGCCACCGCCAAGGCCGCGATCCAGCTGACCGGCAAGCAACCGTCCTTCATCAACGACGTCGCCCTCACCAGGGAAGGCGCCTGGTTCACCAACTCGAACGTCGCCGAGCTCTACTTCGTTCCGGTGGGCGCCGACGGCAGCCTCGGAACTGTCCGGACGCTCCCGCTCAGCGGACCGGCGTCGGACACGTCCGCCCAGTTCAACCTCAACGGAATCGCGGCAGCGGAAGGCGGGGCAACCCTGATCGTCGCGCACTCGGGCAACGCGGCCCTGTACACAGTCGACCCGCAGACCGGCGCCAGCGCGGCGGTATCCGGTGTCAGCGTCCCGAACGTGGACGGCATCCTCGTCCGCGGCCGCACGCTCTGGGCAGTGCAGAACTTCATCAACCAGGTCAGCAGGGTCAAGCTGTCCGAGGACCTGTCGTCCGGCGTCGTGAAGGATGTCATCACCAGCCCGCTGTTCCAGATCCCGACGACGGCCGCCAACTTCGGCGGGAAGCTCGCCGTGGTGAACGCGAAGTTCGGTGTCCCGGCACCGGAGAACTTCGACGTCGTGGTCCTGCGGGGCAGGTCGCGTTAGCGGCCGCTGCGCAGCCGTTCCATGTCGCGCCGGTCCTTCTTGGTGGGCCGGCCAGCGCCCCGGTCACGCTGGGGCAGGCCGAGCGCCGCGGGCGCCGGCCGCTCCGGCGTGTGGTCGGTGAAGCAATGCGAGGCTGCCTCGGCGCCGACGCGCTTCGCGATCAGCTGCCGCACTTCCAGGATGCGTTCGAAGCCGGGCTGCCGGACGCGAACGGTGTCCCCGATGATCACGGTCTGTGAGGCCTTGACCGGGTTCCCGTTGATCCGCACGTGCCCGGCGCGGCAGGCGGCAGTGGCCGCTGAGCGGGTCTTGTAGGCGCGGATCGCCCACAGCCACGCATCGATGCGGGTGGAGGAGGAAGTCGGCAGGCTGTTCATGGCTGCGAACGATTCTAGTCCCCACCGCCAGGTTGGCCCCAGTTTGCCCGCCGGAACGGACGGCACCGCCTAGCGGCGGCGCAGCTCGGCGTACTCCAGGTGCGGGACCACTGTGCCGGCGTCGCGCTCCAGGAAGTTGGTGCCGGGCGCCACGATGTCGTCGATCGCGTCCAACAGGGTGTCGCTGAGCGTGGTGTCCGCGGCCTTGAGATAGTCCGTGAGGTGCTCCTCGGTGCGCGGGCCGATGATCACGCTGCTCACCGAGGGGTGGTTCAGGGCGAAGCCGACCGCGAGCTGGATGAGGCTGAGCCCGTGCTGCTCGGCAAGGCGGGCCAGGGCGTCCGCCGCATGGAGCTTGTGCTGGTTGAACGGCGCCGTGACGTCGAAGCGGCCGGGCAGCGCGTTGGCCCGCGAACTGGCAGGCTGGCGCGCGCCGAGCCGGTAGCGCCCGCTCAGCCAGCCGCCGTCGAGCGGTCCGTAGCTGAGCACTCCGAGGTTGTACTGCTGGGTGATGGCGAAGACATCGCGCTCATTGGCGCGCACCAGCAGCGAGTACGGGACCTGGTCCACCACCGGCGGGATGAGGTGGTTGGTGTTGGCGATCCACTGCGCTTCCACCAGCTGGGCCGGCGTGAAGACGGAGGTGCCGTAGTAGAGGATCTTGCCCTGCCGGATGAGGTCGTTCAGGGCCGTGATGGTTTCCAAGACGTCGGTGTTGTAGTCCGGCCGGTGCGCCTGGTAGAGGTCGATCCGGTCCGTCTGAAGGCGGCTGAGGCTGGCCTCCACGGCCTTCATGATCCAGCGACGCGAATTTCCCGAATGTGCCGGATTCGAGCCCATTTGGCCGTGGAATTTCGTGGACAGGAAAACGTCGTCCCGGCGGCCCTGCAGCGCGCGGCCAACGATGGCCTCCGCTTCGCCCTGCGAGTAGATGTCCGCGGTGTCCACGCTGGTGATTCCGGCGTCGAGGGCCGTGCGGATGATCCGGATGCTGTCTTCCGGGCCGGTGGGCGCCGAGCCCGTGCCGAAGTTGAGGGTGCCCAGGGTCAGTGGGCTGACCGGGACGCCTGTGCGTCCCAGGGTGCGAAGCTCGCTGAGGCTCATCTACGGCTCCCTTCGTGGAGATGGTCGCGGTGAAGCAGGAGTGGACAATCGGTTGACACGAGGCTACTCATTTGCGTGAAACATCGCCCGAAAAGCGTAGGAGTTCTTAGCTTTTCGTATTCCGGAGTAACGAAAACGGCATCGTGACGAAACGTGAATCGGCGCGCGGACACGCAATTACACAAATATTGCCCATTGCCGGATCCAGTGAATTAGTTGAAAAGGAAGGCGCAGAAACACGGAGAGAGGACGAACGGCATGACCCAGGCGACAGTGGACGGAACAGCTTCGATCAAGCAGGCGTTTGCTCAATTCCCGTCCGGGGTGGCCGCGTTCAGCGCCATGGTCGGTTTCGCCCCCGAGGTGCTGGTGGCGTCGAGCTTCACCGTGGGTGTTTCCCTGGAGCCGCCGCTGGTGATGTTCGCCGTGCAGAACTCCTCCACCACCTGGCCGAAGCTCCGCAGGGCGCCGCGCCTTGGCGTCTCGGTGCTGGCCGAAGGCCAGGAAGCCGTGTGCCTGCAGCTGTCCTCACGCAAGGGCGAGCGTTTCGCCGGGGTTGCCACCTCAACCAGCGACGGCGGAGCGGTCACCATTGACGGGGCGGTGCTGTCTCTGGAATGCGAGATTGTGTCCGAGACCCCGGCCGGCGACCACGCGATCGTGGTGCTTGAGGTGAAGTCCACGGAGATCAACCACGACGCCCGGCCCCTGATCTACCATGGCGCGTCCTTCCGCCGCCTGACCGAAGCGGCCTGACGCCTCAGCGGGAACCGGCCGACGTCTCTTCACGGGCCTCTTCACGCGCTTCCTCGCGGGCGTCGGCTTCGGCGACGGCGGCAGCCCACTCGGCATTGAGGGTCGGCGGTTCGGGGGTCACGGCGAGCAGGAGCGGGTGGTGCTTCGCCTGGGTCTCGACGGCGGCGGCTGTCCTGGCCCGGAGCTGGGCCGGAGTCGGCCAGTCCTTCGGCGAGAACAGCGTCTTCCACGGGATCCCGCGCCGGGCGGTGCCGGCGGCGGGCGTCTCACCGGCGGGCGCGTCGCCGCCATCCGCCGTCGCCGCTTCCGCAGGAGCACCCGGTTCCGCAGAGGCATCCGCTTCCTCGGTCTCCTCGGGCTCGGCATAGCCGCGCGGGAGACGGACCACATGGTCGGCGTCGTTCTTCGGGAAGATCCCCACCATCGCGAGCACAATGATTGACAGCAGCCGCGCAAGCCCTGCCAGCACCAGTGTGACCGCCATGCACACGGCCAGGCCGATGAACATCAGGAAGGCCAAACCAAGGGTCCCGAAAAAGGTCATGTTGAGTGCGAGCGTTGTCGGATCTTCCACGTAACCTCCCCGCGCCGGAGTTTTCGACCCGTGCCGGATGCCGGGCACGGTTCCTAGCCTACGATTGAATCCGGCCGGAATCACCCGGCCGCCGCGCGCGGCCCCCGGGTTGTAGCGAAGCTGTTATCTCGTCCCGGAGGAACCATGCCGCTCGACCTAACCAGGCTCCGCAACGGCGCCTGCCTCTGCTTGTCCGGCGAACAGTACGAGCAATGCTGCGGCATCTTCCACCGCGGCGAGGCCGAGGCGCCGACGGCGGAGCAGCTTATGCGTTCCCGCTACAGCGCCTTCGTGGTGCTGGACCCCGATTATCTGTTGCGCACCTGGCACCCGGACACCCGGCCGGCCGTCCTGGACCTCGACCCGGACACGAAGTGGCGCCGCCTGGACATCACCGGAACCTCCCGCGGCGGCCCGCTGGACTCGGAGGGGACGGTCGAGTTCGCGGCCCATTTTTCGCACGACGGCGAACGCGGGGTGCAGCGCGAAAGGAGCCGCTTCCTGCGAGTGGACCGCCGCTGGTACTACCTCGACGGGACAGTCTCCTAGAAGCCGTTGAGTGCTCATTTGTGGTGGGATTTTCGGCGAAATTCCCGCCACAAATGAGCACTCAAGCAGTTCGGCTACCGGTACTTCCGGTGGAGGTTCTCCCGGGCCGACGGTCCGGGCGTGGCGTCCGCGATCCACGGGCCGGTGCCCTCCGAGGAATCGAGGATCCCTGCCTCCAGCCAGGCGTAATCCCCGGCGAGGACCCTAAGGGATACCGCATGGTCGGCGTCGTCGGTGTTCTTCCAGAGCTGCTCGAAGGACGCGTCCACCCGCAGCCGGGCCTGCTCGCAGTAGGCGTCGGCGAGTTCAAACGCCGCGGCGCCGTGCTCCGGGGTGCTGCGCAGCAACGCCTCGGCCCGCGAACAGCTGGCGGCCATGGCGAACAGCTCCGCGCCGATGTCCACCACCCTGCCCAGGAACGCCTGCTTGTGCTCCAGCCCGGCCTGCCAGCGGCCCATGCCGTAGAAGGTCTGCCGGGCAAGCTTCCGGGAGGCCCGCTCCACGTAGCGCAGGTGCCGGGCGAGCCGGCCGAACTCGCCGTAGGAGCGCGGGTCCATGCCGGCGCCGGCCACCAGCTTGGGCAGCCAGCGTGCGTAGAATCCGGTGGCGCCGACGGCGGCCCGCGCCTTGTCCTGCAGGCTTGCGTCTGCTGAGGCGAGGTCGCCCGCTGCCGCGAGGTGCGCGTCCACGGCTTCCCGGGCGATCAGCAGGCGCATGATTTCCGAGGAGCCCTCGAAGATCCGGTTGATGCGCAGGTCGCGGAAGAGTTGTTCGGCGGCGACGGCGCGTTCCCCGCGGGCCTCCAGGGAATCGGCGGTTTCGAAGCCGCGGCCGCCGCGGATCTGCACCAGTTCGTCGGCGATCTGGCAGCTCAGTTCCGTGGACCAGAGCTTGGCCAGGGCGGCTTCGATCCGGATGTCCTTCTGCCCGGCGTCGGCCATTTCGGCGCACAGCTCGAAGACTGCTTCCAGCGCGAAGGTGGTGGCGGCGATGAAGGCGATCTTCTTGCCCACGGCCTCGTGCTTGCCGACGGGCCGGCCCCACTGGGTGCGGGCGTTGGACCATTCGCGGGCGATCTTGAGGGACCATTTGCCGGCGGCCACGCACAGCCCGGGGATGGAAAGCCGGCCGGTGTTGAGTGTGGTCAGGGCAATCTTTAGGCCAAGGCCTTCCTTGCCCAGCCGGTTCCCGGCCGGGACCCGGACCTGGTGGAAGCGGGTGACGCCGTTTTCGATACCATGCAGGCCCATGAAGGCGTTGCGGTTCTCCACCGTGATGCCGGGGGAGCTCATTTCCACCACGAAGGCGGTGATTCCGCCCTTGTGCTCACTGCTATCGGGGGCCGTGTAGGGCGGGACCTTGGCCATGACCACCACGAGTTCGGCGATCACCCCGTTGGTGGTCCACAGTTTCACGCCGTCCAAAAGGTAGGAGCCGCCGTCGTCCGCCGGAACAGCGGTGCAGCCCATCCGGGCGGGGTCGCTGCCGACGTCGGGCTCGGTCAGGAGGAACGCCGTGATGGCGCCCGCGGCGCAGCGCGGCAGGTACTCCTGCTTCTGTTCGGCGGTGCCGAATTCCTTGACCGGTTCGGGGACGCCGATGGACTGGTGGGCCGAGATCAGGGCGCCCAGGCTGGGGTGGACCGAGCCCAGCAGCGCCAGCGCCCGCCCATAGTAGACGAGTGACAGGCCGAGGCCGCCGTATTCGCGCGGGATCTTCATCCCGAAGACGCCCAGTTCCGCCAGCCCGGCAAGGTAGTTGTCCGGGATGCGGGAGTCGCGTTCGATGGCGCGGCCGTCCATGGTCTCGCAGTATCTCCGCAGTTCCGCCATGAACGCCTCGCCGCGTTCGACGTCGTCCGCCCGGGCCTGGGGCCACGGGTGGATCAGCCCGAGGTCGAAATTACCGAGGTAGAGACCCTTGGCGAAGCTGGGGCGGGACCAGTCCTGTTCCCTGGCTGCCTCGGCGACGGCGCGCGCTTCGGCTGCCGTGACGTCGGAACTGGCAGCGGTGGAGCTTCCGGCCGTGGGGTTTTCGGTGGCGGACGTCATGGCAGGACTCCTCTGGCCGCGCAGGCTGCGTAGTGCCTGCAGTTGGAAGCTGAGCGGTCCGCCTCGGGTGGTGAACCCTTCAGCTGTCCCTCAATGCTACCCGCGGGTAGCTAGTCGTGCCAGAGACGCGGCGACCCACGAAAATCCCCCGACCTTTGTTGCGCCGAAACTCTTGCTCGGCATCATGCCATTCCTCTGCCCCGGCGCTGGATCTACGCTTGGGGTATGCCCCGACTCAGCGTCAATGGCGTGGATCTCTACTATGAGGAACAAGGCGAGGGGATCCCCATCCTGGGCCTGCATGGGACGCCCAGTTCGGCTCTGATGTGGGCGGAGGCAGCCAAGGAACTGGCCCTTCACGGCCGGTGCATCATCTACGACCGGAGGGGTTTCTACCGTAGTGCCCCGGACGTGCCGTTTACGACCTTGGACTTGGTGGACCACGTCGACGACGCCGCGGGCGTCCTAGCCGCTCTGCACGCGGGGCCCGCGATTGTGATCGGCCGCAGTACCGGCGGTCTCGTCGCGGTCGAACTTGCCCGCCGTTTCCCCGACAAAGTGACGGCGCTGGTCCTGTTGGAGCCCGCCTTGTTCACCGTCGATCCGGATGCGGACGTGTGGGCCCGCAGCCTCCGCCTCAGGGTGCTCGAACGCTGTGCCGACAAGCCCGGGCTCCTTGCGGAGACTGTCATCCGGGAGGCTCTCGGGGATGCGAGCTGGCAGATGCTCCCTGAAGAACTCCAGCAGATGTTCGCGGCAACCAGCGACGCCGTATTGGCCGAACTCAAAGGCCATCACATGGACCTTAGCGAGGACGCTCTGGAGTTGGACGAGGACGAATTTGCCGGGATCCTCAAGCCAACCCTCATAGTGTCAGCGGAGGACTCGCCGGAGGCCTGCCGCTTGGTCAACTCCCGACTCTCGGGCGCTTTGCCTCTGACCCGCACAGTGCTGGTCCCGGGCGGACACCTCATCAACCCCGCTCACCCGGCGATCCTCGATTTCGTGGACCGAATTGCCGAGGGCGCAGAAACCTGGCGGTAACGGGCACTTCCCCTGGGCAGCACAGGGGCTGCCGTAGGGCTGCGTCCGGCGGCGGTCAATGGGACGTGTTGGCCTGAGGCAATAGGGAGACGGGCGCGGTCTGGAATTCCGCCGGCAGCTCCACCTGTCCGGCGTGGTGGACCAGGCGTTCCCAGGCGAAGTTGATTCCGTCGACCAGGGCGCCCAGGGTGCTCCGCAGCAGGAACCAGAGGAACTGGCCGATCCCTGCCAGGGCAAGGGTTGCCAGCGCCGCCACCGCCAGGAAGGCGGCCAGGGCGAGCCCGATCAGCAGCGTGCCGATGAAGACGTAGATGGACGTGTCCAGAGCCGTGAAATCGAGGTTCATTGGTCCCCCTTTGGACTGATGTGCCTGAAAGCTGGTGTGCCTGAGAACTGGTGTGCCGGGAGTGGCGGGTGGTGCCGAGAACAGGGTGTGGTGCAGTCCGGGAAGGCCGGTGTTCCGAGAGTAAGAGCGGCCTGGGGTTTCCGGCCAGCAGGTCGCGGACGCGACACGGAGTTGTTGCGTGATCGAAATCGTCCGGGGAAGCAAGGTCACGGCTCGGTTGCGGACAGCCCGCCGACGCCGGGCGGAGGGGCCGGTCCGAGGGGCCGGTACCGACGGTAGCGGCCACCCTGCGTTAACCTTGAACGGGCAGTTTCCGGAATTTCCGCTGCCATGACGTACCGCGGCAGCTGAAGGAGAGTGTGTGTCCCGCTCGGCGATGTCCTCGGCAGATGCCATCGGTGCCCGGCTCCGGGACCTGGAGCTCCTCACCAAAGGCCCGGCCTGGGCCCTGACCCGCTCGGCGCCCTGGGTGATCGCGGTGCTACAGGCATCGTTCACCCGCGCCCGGCCGCAGCTTCCGCTCGAAGAGTTCCACGCCGACGTCGACGCTTTCCTTGAGCAGCTCCGCCGCCAGGAGCCGGGGCTGGGCGGTTCGGCGAACGGCAAGGCGTTCGGCGACGAATGGACGCGCAAGCAGTTCCTCACCCGCCGGAACCAGTCGGGGCAGATCGTCTATGAAGTCACCGAAGCCGCGGCCCGCGTGCTGGCCTTCCTGGACAGCCTCTCCAGCGAACGCTCCACCCTGAATGGTTCCCGCCTCGGGACGCTGCTGGGCGACGTCGAGAAGCTCGCCAACGAAACCAACCCGGACCAGAGCGCCAGGCTGGAAGCCCTGGAAGACGAGATCCAGGAGCGCCAGCAGCTGATCGAGGACATCAGCTCCGGAGACTTCGACGGCCTGCTGGACGACGAGGAAGCCGTCGAAGCCGCCGGCAACATCCTGGACCTGGCCGCGAGCCTGCCCGCCGACTACAAGAAGATGCGCGACCGCATCGAGGAACTGGTGGGCGAGCTGCGCAACCAGATCATCGAAGAGTCGCTCAGCAAAGGGGCCACCATGGCCCAGGTCCTGGAAGCGGACAAGCGGCTGCGGCAGAGCCCCGAAGGCAGGACCTTCCGCTCCTTCACGGCATTCCTTGAGGATCCGCAGCAGCAGCTGCGTTTCCGTTCGGCGATCGGCGAGGTGCTGGGCCGGCAGTTCGCGGACGAGCTCAGCCACGAGGACCGCGAAACCCTCCGGAACCTCGTGGCCGAGCTCCGCGCCCAGCACAGCCAGATCCAGCGGATCTACGGCAAGCTCTCCGAAAGCCTCAACGCCTACATCCAGAGCGACGACATCCGCCAGTCCGTGCGGCTGCGGCACGTCCTGCGGGAGGCCGAGCAGGCCATCCGCTCCATGCCGTACGAACGCGACCGGCCGGGCCTGGTCCGCGCCCCCGTGCTGTACAACGCGGCCTTCGAATCGCTGGCCATGGTCAAGCTCTTCGACCCGGACGAGTTCGCGGCGCCGCCCAAACTCGCCGAGCCGATCGCCTTCAGCGATGCGGACCGCGTGCGGTCCCCGCGTTCCGCGAAGGCGAGGCCCGACGTCGTCCGCGCGGCTGCCGTGGGAGCGGCCACCTTGGCGGAGGCGTGGGAGAACCTGCCCGGGGACGAGCGGCACATCAACACCGTCCGCGCCCTGCTCTCGCACGCCCTGCACAGCGGAGCGGCGTTCGGGGCCGAAGGCTGGGAAAACATCGACTTCGAACAGATCGACGGCAGCACCCGCACCGCGTACCTGCCGCTCGTGACACTCACCGCCGACAAGGATTCCGATGACTGACGCCCCCACCACCGACGGACATGTTCACTCCGACCCGTTCCGTGTGACGCCGCGCGATACCTTCGTGGACGGCGCCGCGCTGTTCCCGGGCGACACCGGCGTGCTGCCCATGAAACTGCGGCAGGCTTTGGTGCGGCTGCTGAAGGGGCCGTATGTCGACGGCGGCCGCGACGAGAAGCTCTGGACCACCCTGCTCGACAACCAACAGATCCTGCGCAGCCGCCTCTCCGAACTGTTCCTGAGCCTGCAACTGGACCACGAACGCAAGATCGCGGTGCTCCGCCCGGTGGACCCCGAGGTGATCGGCGGCGGTGCCCGCTCCAGCATCCTGCGCCAGCAGCGCGCCCTGAGCCGCGTGGAAACCATCGTGCTGCTGCGCCTGCGCCTCCTGCTGGACCGGCACGCCACGGCCCAGACCGAACCCACCATTACCCGCGAGGAAATCTCCGAACTCGTGGCCCACTACCAGCCGGCCGGCCAGCAGGACGCACTCCGCGACGCCGACGTCGTCAACCGCACCATCACCAAGCTCCTGGCCCGCCAACTCCTCCTGGCCACCGGCATCGACGACACCTACTCCATCTCCCAGGCCCTCCCGCTGGCCCTCCCCTTCGAAAACATCGGCGACATCCCCGCCCAAATCGAAGCCCTGGTAGCGGCAGGATCCGACGAAACCGGCACCGAGCCGCTGCTCGAACTGGCAGAAACAGACGACGACGGCGCGAACCTTGGGGGCGAGGACGCCGATGCCGCGGAGGAAACCGCCCAAGGTGAGACTCGTCCCGCCGCAGCAGCCGGTGCCGCCCAGGGAGTGGCATCGGGCCTGTCGGAGCCGGACGGCTCGCTGCTTGCAGCAGAGCCGTCCGGCGGAGGGGCGGGGGCGGCATCGGCTGCGGAGGCATCCGCAACCACGGCTGAAGGAACCAACCCGGAGGGGCCGGCATCCACCGCGGAGGCAACCACAACTGATGCGCCAACGACCGGGGAGCAGACCAAGTGACTATTGCGAGCATGCTTCCGATCGGCGATCAGGTGAACCCCGGCCAGATGCGGCTGGCACTGGTCCAGGTGGTCAACTGGGGCACCTTCCATGGGGCGCACACGATGCACGTGGACCGCAACGGCACCCTGTTGACGGGCAACTCGGGCGTGGGCAAGTCCACGCTGTTCGACGCCATGCTGCGGGTCTTCGATGCCCGTCCGCGCTCGAACGAGGCGGCGGCGCAGCGGGCCGGCGGGGCCGTGGAGGACAAGCGCACCACGTTCACGTACATGCGCGGCAAGGTGGGGGACAAGGCGGTGGGCGACGGCTCGGCCAGTGCGTTCCAGCGGCCGGGCGCCACGTGGTCCGCCGTCGCGCTGACGTTCGACAACGCCGCGGGCACCCGGGTGACGGTCTCGGCGCTTTTCGACCTGCCGAAGAACGGCACGGAGTCCAGCGTCGGGCGCTTCTACCTGATCGACCACAAGCCGCTGGACCTGGCCCTGATCGAGGGCATCGCGGAGAAGCGCTTCACCAAGGGCGCCCTGGAGGGCATCTTCCCCGAGGCGCAGGTCTTCGACGTGCACAAGGCCTTCGCGGAGCGTTTCCGCCGGCTGCTCGGCATCAGCTCGGACCAGGCCCTGCCCCTGCTGCGCGTGATCCAGGCCGGCAAGGGCCTGGGCGGCAGCGTCAACACCTTCTTCCGGGACCAGGTGCTCGACCCGCCGGCCACACTCGCGGCGGCGGACGACGTCGTTGAGGAATTCAGCAACCTGATGTCCATCCGGCAGCGCTTGGAGGACGTGCGACAGCAGCGCGACCAGTTGGCGCCGGTGCCCGGGCTTAACAAGGAGTACGCGCAGTCGCTGCTTGAGGCGAACCGGCTGCGGGAGCTCAGCGGCGAGGAATTCGATTCCTTCAAGCAGCAGCTCGCCGTCGAAGTCCATACGAAAACGCTGGCCCGCTTCAAGGAGCTCGCCCAGGAAAAGGCCAAGGAACTCAGCGCCGAACGATCGGTCCGTGATGCCCTCGCCAAGGAGCTGCGGCAGCTCGAATCGGACTACAACAACCAGGGCGGCAACGCGATCTCCGCGATCGAGCAGTCGCTGGAGAATGCCCGGCTGGGCCTGAAGCTGCGGCAGGACGTGGAGGCCGCGGCCCGGAAGGCGCTCGCCGACGCCGGCCTGGACCTGGAGTGGACCGCCGAGGGTTGGAACCAGGCCCACGAGCAGGCGGCGGCGCGCTCGGCCGAACTCCAGGACGATTCCGAATCCCTGCGCGAGCTCCGCTTCGAGGCCTTCGACGGGCAGGCGACGAAGAAGCGCGAACTCGCCGCGGCTCAGCAGGAGCTCGCTTCCCTGCGGAGCAGCAAGTCCCTGCTGCCGCCGTCGAGCATAGAAAACCGGGCGGCAATCGCCGCGGCAACCGGCGTCCCGGAAGAGCGCATGCCGTTCGGCGGCGAGCTGATCGACCTCGCCGAGGGGGAGGAACAGTGGCGGCCCGCCGCCGAGCGCGCGCTGCGTAGCCTGGCCACCACGCTGCTGGTCCCGGGCGAGCATTTCGCCGCCGTCACGCGCTTCCTGAACGACAACAGCATCCGCGGCGCCCTCCGCGCGGTGGACGTGTCCAAGCCGCTCGCCGGCGGCGCGCTGGCTGTGGAGGACGCGTCCGACGGCGATCTGCTGGGCAAGCTGGACATCCTCACCTCGGGCGCGAACGCCGACGCCGGGGAGTGGGTCCGCGAGCGGATCGCCGTGGACTTCGCCTACCCGTGCGTGGAGGACCCGGACGAACTGGCCGGCCTGGACAAGGGCCTGAGCCTGGGCGGCGTGGTCAAGCGGAACCGGCACACCGTGGAAAAGGACGACCGCTTCACAGGACGCCAGGACTACGTGCTGGGCTTCGACAACGCCGCCAAGCAGGAACTGCTCGCCGCGAAGGTCGGGGAACTGGAGAACGAGCTGGCCAAGGCGGCCGAGCTGGCCCAGAGCCGTGAAGACTCGCACCAGGGGATGGCCCGCCAGCTTGAGGCCCTCCGCCGCGTGGCCGAGGACGAACGCGGCTGGGAACAGGTCTCGGCCGCGGTGGCCGAAGACGAACTGGCCCGGATCGAACAGCGCCTCAAGGACGCCCTGGCGGCGCAGGCGGACCTCGAACCCCTGCGCGCCAGCATCGAGGCCGTGCGCGAAAAGCACCAGTCCTCCACAGGTGCCGCGGCCGTGCTCCAGAGCGAATACAAGGCCCTGGACCAGCAGATGACCACGGCTGACTCGCTGCTGGACGCGGCACGCCAGCGCCTGGCCGGCGCCCCGCCGTCGGACACCACTGTGGCGGCGCTGGAACCGCAGTTCAGCGGGTTCGGCGACATCTCCGAACTGCACGAGCTGGACAACCTGGCCAACAAGGTCCGCACCTCCCTGCTCGCCGAACTGCACGCGGCCGAGTCCAGGGGGCAGGCCCTGGCGGAACGGCTCAGCCGGATCTTCGAAGGCTTCGTGCGGGACTGGGGGACCGCGATTTCCGCGGACCACGGCACGTCGATCGGTGCGGCCGGTGAGTTCGAGTCCCGGTACCACCAGATCGTCAGTGAGGGCCTGCCGGCGCAGGAAGCCGAGTTCCGGCAGTTCTTCAACCAGCGCACGCACGAATCCTTCAGCACCCTGCTGCACCTGCTGGACGAGGAACGGCGCGCCATCACCAGCCGCATCCTGCCGCTGAACGGCATCCTGTCCGAGGTGAACTTCCACGAGGGAAGCTACCTCGAGCTGGACATCAAGCAGACCATGCCCGCCACCGCCAAGCAGTTCAAGGACGCCATCCAGAACGCGCTCAAGGCCCGGCACGGCCGCCGCACCGGTCCTGCCGGTGCGGGCGGCAGCGCGGCGGAGGACGACGTCGAACTCGGCAACCGCTACAAGTCCCTCGAAACGCTGGTCAAGCGGCTCGGTTCGCAGGCGCCGGAAGACCGCCGCTGGCGGGCAGAGGTGCTGGACGTGCGCGGCCACCTGTTCATCCAGTGCAAGGAACACCGCGAGGTGCAGGGCCCGCGTGGCGGTGTGAAGACGGAAGTCTTCATGCACACGGATACCGGTTCCATGTCCGGCGGAGAACGGCAGCGCTTCACCGCTTTCATCATGGCCGCGGCGCTGAGCTACCAGCTGGGCATCGCCGAACAGGGCTTCACCACCTACGGCACGGTGATGATGGACGAGGCCTTTGTGCTGGCTTCCGAGGAGTTCGCCGGCGCGGGCATCAAGGCGCTGCACGAGTTCGGTTTCCAATTGCTGCTGGCGGCCCCGGAGAACGTCATCGACCTCTCCCGGCACCTCGGCTCGGTCACGGAGATCCTCCGCGACAAGCGCACCAACCGTTCCGGCGTGCTCACGGCCCCGGTGATCAGCGGCCCCGCGGTGCCGGGAGAGTGGCGCTCGGAGGCCAACCCGGTGGACATCGTCTTCCGCTGACGTTCTTTCCTGGCAACGCGGGGTCAGTTACGGCCCATGTTGGGGGGGCAGTAATGGGCCGTAAGTGACCCCGCGTTGGTGGTTAAGCACGGGGCGCGAACCGCGCGCCGGCCGCTGCCGTGAATTAGGTGACGTAAGTGTTTCGTAATCAGCGGAAGGATAGGCTAGCCTTACTTGGGTTTGCATCACTTACCTAAGGATTTACATGGCTTCCCTCCTCCCGCGCCGTGCCCTGCTCAAGACCGCAGGCGGCGCAACCGCTGCGCTGGCCGCCGTCGCGCTTTCCCTGACCGCCTGCTCCACGGGCCCGGCCAACAGCACCCAGAACGCCTCGGCCACGGCCGCCGCCGACCAGTTCCCGGTGACCATCAAGAACGTCTTCGGCGAGACCACCATCAAGGAACAGCCCAAGCGCGTCGTCACCATCTCCTGGGTGAACGACGACGTCGCCCTGGCCCTCGGTGTGGTTCCCGTCGGTGTGCCGAAGAACGAGTGGGGCAACAACAGCAAGGGCTCCACCCCGTGGAAGGACGCCGCCCTCGAGAAGCTCGGCGCCTCCTTCGGCAGCGACACGGCACCGGTCCAGTTCTCCGAGGCCGACGGCGTCAACTTCACCGAGATCGCCAAGCTGAACCCGGACGTCATCCTGGCCGCCTACTCCGGCCTCGAAGCGGCCGACTACAAGAAGCTCACCGAGATCGCCCCCGTCGTGGCCCAGCCGGAGCTCGCCTTCGGCACCCCGTGGCAGGAAGCCACCACCGTCATCGGCAAGGCCCTCGGCAAGACCGCCGAAGCCGAGAAACTGGTCGCCGACACCGAGGCCACCATCAAGGACAAGGCCGCCAAGTACCCGCAGATCGCCGGCAAGACCTTCATCTGGGGCAACCTCGATCCGGCCAGCGCCGAGAACACGGGCATCTACCTGGCCGCCGACAACCGTCCGCGCTTCCTCACCGAGATCGGCATGAAGGCAGCTCCCGTGGTGGAGGAGAAGTCCAAGGGCTCCAAGGAGTTCTTCGCTGCCTGGTCCGCCGAGAAGGCCAACGAGCTGGACTCCGATGTCTTTCTGACCTGGGTTGCGGATGCCAAGGCCAAGGACCAGATCGTCAAGGATCCGCTGCTTAACCAGATCCCGGCCGTGAAGAAGGGCGCCCTGGTGGCCGACCCGGACACCACCTTGACCCTGGCCACTTCCGCCGCCTCGCCGCTCAGCCTGCCGTGGGCCCTGGACAAGTTCCTTCCCCAGCTCGCAGCCGCAGCCGACGCCGCCGGCAAGTAGCACCAGCCATGACAGCAAGCACGACGGCGGCCTCCTCCGGGGAGCGCGAACGTACACTTGAGGCCCCAAAAAGCGCCAAAACGGGGCCCCAGCTGTACGTTCGCGCGGAGGTTCGCGCCCGGAAAGGCAAGCAGCCCGCCTGGCTGCTGGCCGCCGTCGTCGTGCTCGCCCTGGCTTGCGGCGCCTCCCTCGCGGTGGGCGCCCGGGCCATCCCGCTCGGCACCGTCTTGGACGCCTTGGTCCATTTCAACGCCGCGGACGGCAACCACGCCGTGGTGCACGCCCGGATCCCGCGCACCGTCCTCGGCCTGCTGGCCGGCGGCGCCCTTGGCCTCGCCGGCGCCGCGATGCAGGGCGTGGCCCGCAACCCCCTTGCCGACCCCGGCATCATGGGCGTCAACGCGGGGGCGGCGCTCGCCGTTGTCGGCGGCATCTACCTTTTCGGCATCACCGGCCTCAGCGGGTACATCTGGTTCGCCTTCGTCGGCGCCGCTGCCGCTGCCGCCATCGTCTACCTGCTCGCCTCGCTAGGCAGGGACGGCGCGACGCCGGTCAAGCTCGCCCTGGCGGGCGCCGCCCTGAGCGCCGGCCTGTACTCGCTGATGAACGTGGTGCTGGTGTCCAGCCAGGACACCCTGGACCGCTTCCGTTTCTGGCAGGTAGGCTCCGTGGCCGGCCGCGACTGGTCCGTCATCCTGCCCGCCCTGCCCTTCCTGGCCGTCGGCGCGCTGATCGTCCTGCTCAGCGGCCGGATCCTCAACGGCCTGGCCCTCGGCGACGACCTCGCCCGCGGACTCGGCCAGCGGGTGGGTCTCTCCCGGGGCATCGTGGCGCTCGGCGTCGTGCTGTTGTGCGGATCGGCCACGGCCCTCGCCGGCCCCATCGCCTTCCTCGGCCTGGTCATCCCGCATGCCGTGCGTTTCTTCACCGGCCCGGACTACCGCTGGATCCTGCCCTTCTCCCTCGTCCTGGCTCCGGCGCTGCTCCTGGCCTCCGACGTCGTGGGCCGTGTGGTGCTGCTGCCCGGCGAGGTCCCGGCCGGCATCATGACCGCGATCCTCGGCGCCCCGGTCTTCGTGTGGCTGGTCCGCCGCGGCAAGGGGGCCTCCCTGTGAGCCGCACTGTTGAGCGCGCCATTGTTGAGCCCGAACGTACAGTTGGCGCCCTGAAAACCGCGGAAAAGGGGCCCCAACTGTACGTTCGCGCAGAGCGCGCAGCAAAGGGGCTTAATCGGACCTGGCTGCTCGCGGCCGCCGTCGTCGTCCTGTTCGTGGCGAGCATCCTCCTCGGCAGCTACACAGTCACCGTCCCGGACTTCGTCACCATCGTCACCGCCCACCTCACGGGCGGCGAGAAAATCCCCGGCGCCAGCTTCATCGTCATGGAGACCAAGCTGCCGCGGGCCACCATGGGCCTGATGATCGGCGTCGCGTTCGGGCTGTCCGGCGCACTGTTCCAGACGATGCTCCGCAACCCGCTCGCCAGCCCGGACGTCATCGGCATCAGCAACGGAGCCAGCGCCTCCGCCGTCCTGGCGATCGTGGTCTTCGGCGCCTCCGGGGCTGCCGTGTCTGTCGCGGCCCTGTTCGGGGCCCTCACCGTCGCCCTGCTCATCTACCTGATCTCCCGCGGCGGAAGCCTGCGCGGAGCGGGCGGACGCAACGGGAACGCCGCCGGCAACCGGCTGGTCCTCGCTGGCATCGGCATCGCCGCCGCACTCGGGGCCCTGGTGAGCTTCCTCATGACCCGCGCCGACATCCGCACCGCCGCGGAAGCCCTCATCTGGCTCAACGGTTCGCTCAACCCGGCCACCTGGGAACGGATCGGCGTGCTGCTGCTCGCCCTCGCCGTCCTGCTGCCGTTCACCGCAGCCCTGGCCAAGCCGCTGCGCCTGCTGGAACTCGGCGACGACACCGCCGCCGGCCTCGGCGTCCGCGTCGGTGCGGTGCGGCTCGGCCTGGTGCTCACCGCCGTCGCACTCGCAGCGGTCGCGACGGCGGCAGCCGGCCCTGTCTCCTTCGTCGCCTTCCTTGCCGGCCCCATCGCCCGCCGCGTCACCGGGAAACCCAGCCTCCCGGCGTCGGCCCTCACCGGCGCCGTGATCGTCCTGGCCGCCGACTACTTCGCCTACAACCTGGCACCCCTGCTGCTGGACGCCACGGTGCTGCCGGTCGGCGTCGTCACCGGCGCCCTGGGTGCCCCGTTCCTGCTCTGGCTCCTGGCCACCTCCAACCGAAAGGACGCCTGACATGGCACGTCTCAGCGCCCGGGACCTGACACTGCAGTACGAGCAGCGCCGGGTCATCGAAGGTCTCCGCACGGAGATCCCCGAAGGCAAGGTGACCATGATCGTGGGCGCCAACGGCTGCGGCAAATCCACCCTGCTGCGCGGCCTCTCCCGGCTGCTGAGGCCCGCTGCCGGGGCCGTGACCCTGGACGGCAAGGACATCCACAGTCGCCCGGCGAAGGAACTCGCCCGCACCCTCGGCCTGCTGCCGCAGCAGCCCACCGCTCCGGACGGCATCACGGTGCGCGACCTCGTGGGCCGCGGCCGCTACCCCCACCAGGGCTTCTTCCGCAACTGGAGCCACGGCGATTCCTCACCCCACGACCTCGCTGTGCGGAACGCCCTCGACGCGACCGCCACCACGGAGCTGGCGGACCGCAACGTGGACGAACTGTCCGGCGGGCAGCGCCAGCGCGTGTGGATCGCCATGGCCTTGGCCCAGGAAACCGAGGTCCTGCTGCTCGACGAACCCACCACCTACCTCGACCTCGCCCACCAGGTGGAAGTCCTGGATCTCGTCACGGACCTCAACCGCCGCCGCGGCACCACGGTGGCGATCGTGCTCCACGACCTGAACCTCGCAGCACGCTACGCGGACCACGTCATCGCCATGAAGGACGGCGCCGTGGTGGCCGAAGGCACCGGCATCGACGTCATCACCGAAGAACTCGTCCGCACCGTATTCGGCCTCGAATCCCGCGTGGTCCCGGACCCCGTCTCCGGAACCCCGTTGATCGTGCCGATCGGCCGCCACCACTACCCGGCCCCGCAGGCCACCGAAACCACCAAACCCGCACTGGAGATCGCCTCATGAGCACGGAAACCGCACCGATGGCCAAAAGCTACGCCACCGAGCCCATGGTCCTGGCCTTCGACGTCACCGTCACCGCGGTCCAGGAAATCGGCCCCAACTTCCGCCGGGTCACCTTCGGGGGGTACTGCCTGCGCGATTTCGGCGTCTCCGGCCACACCCTGGACCTGCGCATCAAGCTGCTGATCCCCTCGCTCGACGCCGACGGCCGGACCGTCGCGCCGCCCGCCTTCGAAATGGGCAACACCGGCTGGTACCAGGAATGGCTCGCCATGGACCCGGCGGTGCGCGGCAGCATGCGCACCTACACCGTCCGCAGCGAACGCCTCGACGCCGTCTACCCGGAGATCGACGTCGACTTCGTAATGCACTTCGACGCCGACGGCAACGGCGGCCCCGCAGCCAACTGGGCCCTCAACGCGAAGCCCGGGGACTCGCTGACCGTCATCGGCCCCAACAACCGCGCCGCGCACTGCGTCACCGCAGAAATCTACTCCGGCATCGAATGGCGACCGGGCCTGGCCCAGCGCGTCCTCCTCGCCGGAGACGAGACCTCCGTCCCCGCCATCAGCGCCATCCTCGAAAGCCTCCCCGCCGGGATCAGCGGCCACGCCTTCCTCGAGGTCCCCGAAGCCGGCGACTTCCAGGACCTCCAGACAGCGGCCGACGTCGAAATCACCTGGCTGGCGCGCGGCGCCTCGATCGGCCGCTCCCGTCCGCACGGCGAACTCCTGCAGAATGCCGTACGGAAGGCCGTCCCCGTGCCCGGCTGGGTGGGCATCGCCTCCGAAGCCGCCGCCGGCCCCGAACCCGAAGACGTCAACGTGGACCAGGACATCCTCTGGGAAACCCCGCAGCGCATGGACACCGCCTCCATCAAAGCAACCCGCAACCCCGACCTCCCCGCCAGCGCCCTGCCCTTCTACGCCTGGATCGCCGGCGAGGCCGGAGTCATCAAGGAAATGCGCCGCTACCTGGTGCGGGACGTCGGGATCGACAGGAAGCAGGTGGCGTTCATGGGGTACTGGCGCAAGGGGAAAGCGGAGCTCTGAGCCCGCTCGTCCCCGATTCCGCCGCTTAGTGCGCGACGGCGGTCGGTTGGCTTTCGCCTTCGCCGCTACTTTGCAGTCGCTTAGACACCTCCCGCCGCTTCGCTTCGGTCGCTGGGCGACCTTCGCTCACCTCTGGTCGGCGATGCGCTCCCTGCAAAGCACCGGCTGCGGCTGGCCTGTCTGTCGCCTTTCCTGCCGCGCCGCTATTGGCTGTCGCCTTTTGCTGCCGCTCGCTTAACTGTGCCCGACGGCGGTAGTTCGGCCCCGCTGTTCCCTTGCGGTTTTCGTTGTGGTTGGGAGGGGCGAGCCGTACCTTGGGAGGACGGTACCCGGGATGGCGAGGCGGCCATGCTCAACGTTCTTCGGTTGTTCGCGTCGGTTCAGGCCGTCGGCCTTTTCGTCGGCCTTGGCCTTCCGGCGCCCTTGCCCGGCGGTGAGGATCCCGCGTTCCAAGCAGTCGATAACTACCTTCAGGAACAGCTGGACTCCCTCGGGATTCCGGGGGCCGCCGTCGTGATCATCAGGGACGGCAAGCAGGTCCATCAGGGCGCCTTCGGCCGGGCCGACGAGTCGGGCAGGCCCATGACGGCGCAGACTCCGGTCCTCCTGGCCTCGACAAGCAAACCCCTGACGGCGATCGCCGTGCTCCAGCAGGTCGAGGCCGGGCGGCTCAACTTGGACGAGCCGGTGCAGAGATACCTGCCCTGGTTCAGGCTGAGTGACAGCCGGGCCTCCCGGATCACCGTCCGGCACCTGCTCCACCAAGCGAGCGGGCTGTCCTCCGCCGACGGGACGGCCTGGGAAGCCTCCGACACCCAGGCCCCGGAAGCCCTCGAACAGGGGGTGCGGGATCTGGCCGGAGCCTCGCTCGAGGGCGAGCCGGGAGAAGCATTCGGGTACTCCAACGCGAACTTCAACATCCTGGGCCTCCTCGTGCAGACCGTGAGCGGCCAGCCGTTCGGGGACTACATGCGGGACCACATTTTCCGTCCCTTGGCCATGGACCACAGCCACACCAGCCGGGCCTCCGCGGAATCCGACGGCCTGGCCCGCGGGTACTCGCTGTGGTTCGGTTCTCTCTGGCTCCAGACGGGGGTGCCTGCACCGACCACGGGCATGCCGTCCACCACGATGTATGCCTCGGCGGAAGACCTGGGCCACGAACTGATCGCCGTGACCAGCGGAGGACGCTACGCGGACAGGCAGGTCCTCCGCCCCGAAAGCGTCGAAGCCATGCGTACGCCAGGGGTCAGCGTGGACGGGTCCAAGAAGTACGCGATGGGATGGTTCACCCGCCCGCTCAGCGAGGCCGCGGCGCCGGCCGGGGCGGGGACGACGCCGGACGGCAGCCGGCTGCCTTTGCTTCTGGAACACCAGGGGGAGTGGGGCAACACGCACACCTACACGGCCGTGGTCCCGAGTTCCGGCCTCGGGGTTGCGCTGGTGATCAACGCCAACGACACCTCCGCCCCGTCACGGCTCAAAGCGCTGGACAGCAACATCCTGCGCATTCTCCACGGGCAGGACCCCGCGCCGACGGTCGTGCAGGAGGACTGGCTGCAGCGCAGCGGCTGGGTGGTCGCTGCGGCGCTTCTTCTCGCCGAGCTGGGGAGCCTCGTGTTGGCCCTAGGGCGTGTCTCCTAAAGCTGTCAGCCAGATGCTGATTGCTCGCAGGACCGCTCCGCCGCGGTAGGTGAGGGCGAGTTTGTCGTAGCGGGTTGCCAGGGCTCGCCACTGTTTGAAGGTGTTGAAGTTGCGTTCGACCACGTTGCGACCTTTGTAGTCCTCCTTATCGAAGGAGGGCGGCCGGCCGCCGGTGGATCCCCGTCGTTTCCGGTGGCCGATCTGATCGGATGGTTGCGGGATGACAGCGACGATGCCGCGGTCGCGAAGGTGGGTTCGGATCGCTTTGGACGAGTAGGCCTTGTCGCCGCGAACACGGTTCGGGCGGGTACGAGGCCGGCCCGGACCGGTGCGGTAAATCTTCAGTTGGTCCATCAGGTGGGTGAACATTGGCGCATCCCCGCCCTGGCCGGGAGCGACCAGCAGTACCAGTGGCCTGCCTTTACCGTCGACGAGGGCGTGAATCTTGGTGCTCAGTCCACCGCGGGACCGCCCAATTGCATGATCGTCCGGCTCAGCATACAGATTCATGTAATTCGAGCGGGCCCCCTGTGGTGCGGGGAAGGTTGGTGCCGTGCTGGTGGGCGCGGTTCACCGTCGAGTCGACTGAGACCGACCAATCCACTTCTCCTTGGGCATCCGCAACGGTCAGCAGTGCCGCCAGGATGCTGTCCCAGGTTCCGTCACCGCTGTAGCGGCGGTGGCGCTTCCAGATGGTCTGCCAAGGACCGAACTCGGCCGGCACATCCCGCCAGGCAATCCCGCACCGGTACCGGTAGATGATGCCCTCGACCACCCGGCGGTCGTCCCGGAAAGGACGACCCCGGCGGCCGGCGGAGGACGGCAGCAACGGCTGGATGCGGGCCCACTGCCCGTCAGTCAAAACAGAAGTACGAGACACCCATCAAGCATCGCGGCTAAGGACCCAAGGATTAAGGAGACACGCCCTAGTCCTCCTCCTCCGAACGCGCCGGGCGGTCTCCACAGGAAAGCGGCAGCGGCGGAGGATTTTCCTGCTGGCGGGGGCCGCGCTGACCCTGGATGCGTTCCTGCTGTGGCTCAGCTTCGGCTACGCCCCGGCGCACTTCGAAACCCACCTGCCGGTGATCGTCCGCCAGCTCCCGGACGTCGGCTTCGCCCTGGTTCCGGCGCTGGCCCTGGCCATCCTTCTGCCCATCCCGAGGACCTTATGGCTCCTTTCCAGGATGCTGCAGGAGCGCCCAGCCCCGCCCGACGCCGTCCGTTAAGCTCGCTGTTCCCTTGCGGTTGATTGGGGTGGGTAGCGTGCGTGGGGTGGGTGGGTTTCTTTCTTCCTCGGAGGGGCGACGGCGGTTTGTCGCCATGGGGGACTCCTTCACCGAGGGGGTGGGGGACCGGAACAAGCACCTTCCCAACGGGGTCCGGGGCTGGGCCGACCGGGTTGCCGAGAAGCTGGCCAAGGCCGAACCGGGCTGGGAGTACGCGAACCTGGCCGTGCGCAGCAAACGGCTCCGGCAGATCGTCGACGACCAGCTCGAACACGCAATCGCCCTCAAGCCGGGCCTCATCACCCTCTACGCCGGAGGCAACGACATCCTCGACTTCGGCACGGACATGGACCAGCTCATGGCCGAGTACGAACAGCTCGTGGCCCGCCTCGCCGGAACCGGCGCCACCCTGGTCCTCTTCACCGGCTACGACGTCAAGGTTTCCGCCGTGCTGGAACCCTTCAAGAAGCGCAATGCCCTCTACAACCAGCGGGTGCGCGAACTCGCCGCCCAATATGATGCCATCCTGGTGGACTACTGGTGCATGGACGCCTACCACGACCGCCGGATGTGGGCCGCTGACCGGCTGCACATGTCCAAGGCCGGCCACAAATACCTGGCCGCACGGGTCCTGGATCAGCTGGGCGTGCCCCACAAGATCTCCCCGAAGGACTGGGACCCGCCCCGCCGCCTGAAACTGCGCGAATGGGAACGCCAACAGCGCCGCTGGATCCACGACTGGGTGGTTCCGCTGTTCGGGCGGAAGCTGCGCGGTGTCACCCTAGGGGACGCCCTCAGCCCCCGCTGGCCCGAGCCAGTGAAGGTCCCCCGCAAGGGCGGGCTCCGGAAACTCATGGAAGACGCCGCAACGAAGGAGCCCGCATGAGCCCCGAAGTAATGGTCCCCGAAACAACAAACACCGCCCCGTTGCGTTTCGTCGCCGTGGGGGATTCCTTCACCGAAGGCGTGGGCGACCGCGACCTCCGCCTGCCCAACGAATGCCGCGGCTGGGCCGACCGCGTGGCCGAAGAGCTGACCCGGAACGATCCGCGCACCCGCTACGCGAACCTTGCCGTCCGCGGCCGCAGGCTCCGCCGCATCGTGGACGAACAACTGGACACCGCGCTCGCCTTGGAACCGAACCTCGTGAGCTTCCACGCCGGCGGCAACGACCTCCTCGCCGCGCGCCTTGACCTCGGCGCGCTCATCCGCCGCTTCGAGGCCGCCGTCGCCAGGATCGCCGGAACCGGCACGCGGGTGCTGCTGTTCACCGAATACAACGTGCCGCTGTCCCCGGTCCTCGAGCCCCTCAAGCTGCGCACCGCCGTCTTCAACAAGCACATCCGGCGCATCGCACGCGAACACGGCACGCTGCTGGTGGACCACTGGTGCTTCGAACGCTTCCAGGACCGCCGCATGTGGGCACCCGACCGGCTGCACATGTCCACTCCCGGGCACGAGTACATGACAGTGAAGGTCCTCGAGGTGCTCGGGGCCGCACACGCGCTCCCGACGCCGGTCCTCGCCCCGCCGCTGCAGCGCAGCCGCGCCGGGATGATCGCCGACGACGCCGCCTGGCTGAGGCGCGACGTCGCCCCCTGGTTCTCCCGCCGCCTCCGCGGCGTCTCCAGCGGCGACCACCTCGGCGCCCGCTGGCCCGCCCTCATGCCCGCGGTCCTCCCGGAACGACTGGGCACCTCGAAGGCGCGGGCAGCCGAAGCGGCCCGGTAAGCACAGGCGCTTAGTCGAGCAGGTTCTCGTAGCCTTCGGCGGCCGAGGTCACGGAAAACTCGATGATCTCGAAGTCGGCCACGCCGTTGGAGTAGAAGGGGTCGCGGGCCAGGGCTTCGTCCAGGGTGGCGCGGTCCACGCCGGACAGCAGCACACCGCCGATAGCCGGAACCCGGCGGCCGGACGCGAGGAAGATTCCGGCGTCGAAGGTCTCCTTCACCCAGGCCATGTGGGCGGGGCGGTGGTAGTCGACGATCTCGTCGGGGACCTTGTACGTCAGCGACACAATGAACATGCCACCAGACTACCCAGCGGGCCCGCCTAGGATGGTTCCATGACCGAACCCCGCTGGCTGAATGCCGAGGAGCGCCGCGCCTGGCTGGCCCTCGTGAGCATCAACACTCTCCTGCCGGCGGCGCTGGACACCAAACTCCAGGCGGCAGGGAAGCTGTCCCTCTTCGACTACAACGTGCTGGCGATGCTCTCGGAATCCGAGGGCCGCTTCCTGCCCATGAGCGAGCTGGCCGCCCGCACCAGCGCCTCTCTTTCGCGGCTGTCCCACGTGGTCACCAAGCTACAGAAGCGCGGCTGGGTGGAACGCGAGGGCCACCCCGGCGATGCCCGCGTCACCGTCGCGCACCTCACCGACGCCGGCATGGACACCATCGTGGGCCTCGCCCCGGGCCATGTGGAATCCGTCCGCGAGCTGATGCTGGACGCCATGACCGACGACGACGTCGCTGACCTCGCGCGCATCGGCGAGAAGATCGTGGCCCGCCTGAAGCCGGACCACTGGATCCTGCGCGAACAATGAGCAGCGAACGCTGAGCCGTGCCCCTGCACGCCGGTGATTAGACTGTCGGCATGGATTTTTCGGACCGCTATGTCGCCTTGGGGGATTCCTTCACGGAAGGTGTCGGCGACCCCGATCCCACGCGCCCCAACGGCGTCCGCGGCTGGGCGGACCGGGTGGCCGAACAGCTCGGCCGGGACGACGACTCGTTCGGCTACGCCAACCTCGCCATCCGCGGCAGGAAGCTCCGGCAGATCATGGCGGAACAGGTGGCGGCCGCCGTCGCGCTCCAACCGACGCTGGTGACCCTGTACGCAGGGGCCAACGACATCTTCCGCCCGAAGGTGGACATCGATTCCCTGATGGAGGATTACGACGCCGGCCTGGCCGCCTTGCGTGCCTCCGGCGCCGCCGTGGTGCTGTTCACGGGGTTCGACGCCCGGAGCTCGAAAGTCTTCGGCACCATGCGCGGGCGCACCGCGATCTACAACGAACTGGTCCGGGAAATCGCGGACAAGCACGGGGCCAGGCTGGTGGATTACTGGCGCTTCGGCGAGTACCACGACTGGCGCATGTGGGACCGGGACCGGATGCACATGTCCGTCGCCGGCCACATCAACATGGCGAACCGGGTGCTCGACGTGCTGGAGCACGAGCGACTGGCACCCGCGGAACACGGCATGGCTGGGGGCGGGAGCGACGCCGTCGGACGTACCGGGACCATTGCCGCCCTCCGGGACAACGCCCAATGGATGCGCGAACATGCCGTCCCGTGGGTGGTCCGGCGGGTCAAGGGCACGTCGTCGGGGGACGGGCTGAGCCCGAGGTACCCGGAGCTGACGCGACTCTAGCGGGGACTTCCGTCATTGTCGTCCCTGCTTGCCAGGCCGTGGGCGGCTTCACCTGAACCGGCTCCTATACACCGGATTGGTCTTAATTTCACGTAGCACCTAGACTTATTAGGCGCTAGGTGGCGCGGAGCGTGTGCAATTGCTCCGGTTGGCGGTGACTGTCGGGAACGGCGGAAGATCCGGTGGCCGGTAGTTAGGGGCTCAAGTTGCTTCGTTCCTCCATCCGCCCGGTATCCCGGAACCAGTTTCCGGACCCACTCCTTCGCCGCAGCGGCAAATCCTGTGCTGGTTTTCAACCGGTCCGTGATGCTGCGGGAACTACCGAAAACATAGTGGACCGGCGCCGGACGTCACTGACCGCACGGCAGGCAGGAACTCTGCAGGCCGTTGTTTCCAAACTTTGAGGAGAGTCGACATGGCAGCACACTGCCAGGTGACCGGAGCCGAGCCGGGCTTTGGACACAGCATTTCGCACTCGCACCGCCGCAACAAGCGCCGGTTCGACCCGAACATCCAGAAGAAGCGCTACTGGGTTCCGTCCCTGCGCCGCAATGTCACGCTGACTGTGTCGGCCAAGGGCATTAAGACCATCGACGTTCGCGGCATCGACGCAGTCGTCGCCGACATCCTTGCTCGTGGGGTGAAGCTCTAATGGCAAAGAAGGACAAGGACGTACGTCCGATCATCAAGCTGAAGTCCACTGCGGGCACCGGCTACACCTACGTGACGCGCAAGAACCGTCGTAACGACCCCGACCGCCTGGTCCTGAAGAAGTACGACCCGAAGATCCGCCAGCACGTCGAATTCCGAGAGGAGCGCTAAACATGGCTAAGAAGTCCAAGATTGCTCGCAACGAGCAGCGCAAGGTCATCGTTGAGCGCTACGCCGCCAAGCGTCTCGAACTCAAGAAGACCCTGGTTGACCCCAACGCGACTGACGAAGCACGCGAAGAGGCTCGCCTCGGCCTGCAGAAGCTGCCCCGCAACGCCTCCCCGATCCGCGTCCGCAACCGCGACGTAATCGACGGCCGCCCGCGCGGTACCTTCCAGAAGTTCGGCATCTCCCGTGTCCGCTTCCGCGACATGGCCCACAAGGGCGAACTCCCGGGCATCACCAAGTCTTCCTGGTAACCCAGAAGCACTGAAAGGGCCGGCAACCGTTTGGTTGCCGGCCCTTTCTGCGTTCCGGAAGCGTGCCACGCCGCTTCATGCCGCCCGCCCCACACCGGACATGTGCTTCCGTGGAGGCGTGGGCTGGACATATTGCTGTTATGCGCATTCTTCGCCGCCTCCGCCGGACATGTCCGGTGGATGTGAGCGGCTTCACCAGGGTGGTTTGTGGCTTCGCTGCACGGCCGGCCGGGTCCCATGGGCCGGTTTCGCCCGCGATTCCGCGTCTACCGGGCTCGCGCAGTGCTGATTTGCGCAGGGTCCGCGGCCCGTGTAATGTTTTCTGAGTCGCCGAGAGGGGGACAGCGAAGAGCTGGGACCCGGAGGCGGCCAAACTCCCTTGAATTTAGCCGGAATTCCGGCTGGCCTTCGTGCCTTCAGGGATCCGCTCCTTTTCTTCAGGTTTTCAACGGAAACGTTGATTTGCCTGGCGGTGAGGAATCGGGTAAGTTTGGAAAGTTGCTCCGGAGCGATCCTGAATGTTTGGTTTGGGTGGTGCCGGGTGTGTCTGTTGTTTGAGAACTCAATAGTGTGCCAAGTTTGTTGATACCGATTTTTTATGGATTGGTTATTGCCGGGTTGCCCGCACCCCCGTGTGTGGTGGTCTGGTTTTATAGCTGGTTTCAGATTTTGTGCAGCCATGGTCTGGTGTTATTTCCACCGGGTGTGGTTGTGTCTGTTTTTTTGACGGAGAGTTTGATCCTGGCTCAGGATGAACGCTGGCGGCGTGCTTAACACATGCAAGTCGAACGA
>NZ_QYLP01000014.1 GCF_003614925.1 Arthrobacter celericrescens | reverse complement strand
CGGATCGTCCACGATGTCCTGAGACATCAAGAGTGTCCACTATGTCCTGAGACAGAAATGTCCACTATGTCCTGAGACTCCACACGCTCAAATTTGGGCGGGCATCCCACATTTGAAGGGGTAAAACCGCAGGAACATCCCGACGGCGGGCCGTACCGGCCGAGCACGCGCCCAGCGCCGACACAATCGCAACTCCTCACCGACCCCTTGACCTTTGATTGTTAGTAGAGTTAACTAACTCTCATGACGAGCGTACGAGACCGGGGTCACAGCAAACGGACCGGCGCCGCAACCCTCCCCTCGGACGGCCGCGCGAACAACCTTTCCCTGGTCCGCCGCACCCTCCACGCCGACGGCGCCATGAGCCGCGCCGACCTCTCCCGCACCCTGGGCCTCACCCGCGTCACCGTCTCGGACTTGGTCTCGGACCTCATGGACCGCGGCCATGTGGTCGAGCTCGGCCAGTCCGGCGAAGTCCGCCCCGGAAAACCCGCCATCCTCGTGGACATCAACCGCCAGGGCCTGCAGGTGATCGGCGTGGACCTCTCCGGCGAAACCGCCCTCCGCTCCGCCGTCCTCGATTTGGACGGCAACATCCTCGAAAGCCTCGAACGGCCGCTCGGCACCGGAACCGGCACCGCCACCGCCACCGGGCAAGCCGCCACCGGGCAAGCCGCCACCGGCCAGGCCGTCGTCGAGCAGGTCCTGGAACTCGTCGCCGAAACAGCCGCCAAGGCCACCGCGCCGCTGCTGGGCATCGGCGTCGGGACCCCCGGCATCGTCAGCGGCGACGGCGTGGTCCTCACCGCCCCCAACCTCGGCTGGAACGAGGTCCCGGTGCGGGAGCTGCTGGAACAGCACACCGGCCTGCCCACCCTGGTGTCCAACGACGCGGACGCCGCCGTCCACGCGGACCACACCTTCGGCGGCGGCTGCGACGACGAAATCCTCGTCAAGATCGGCCGCGGTGTGGGCTCCGGCGTCATTGTCGGCGGCCGGCGCGCCCGCGGCGCCCACTCGGCGGCCGGCGAAATCGGCCACGTCACGGTCGGAACGGACCCCGGCACGCTCTGCGTCTGCGGCCGCACCGGCTGCCTCGAAACCTGGATGTCGGTCCCCAGCCTGGAGCGCGCCCTGGCCGACGCCGCGGCGGCCGAGGACCCGGAGGCCGCCACCGCCGTCGTCTACAAAGAAGCGGGCGAACGGCTCGCGATCGCCCTCGCCCCCGTGGTGGGCGTCCTCGATCTGGCGGAAGTGGTCCTCAGCGGACCCCGCCACCTGCTGGGAGGTCCGCTGCTCGACGCCGTGCAGCAGACCCTGCTTTCCCGGCTGCTGCACCAGGACCCCCAGCCGGTCACCGTCCGGCTCGCCGAGGACCCGCAGGACATCGTCCTGCGGGGCGCCGCGGTGATGGTCCTGTGGAACCAATTGGGAGTGGCGTGAACCCCGCCCCCGCACCAACGGGCCAAGGCCCGAACCAAACTGCCCCGCACACTGCCGTCAGGAGCCAAGCCATGGGCATTTCGAAGTCCGCAACCCTCGCCGCACCGGAACATAGCATCGAACAGATCCGTCGGCTCGCCGCCGGCACCCTCATGCCCGGGTTCTCCGGGATCGCCGTTCCCGTCTGGATCCTGGACGCGTACGACGCCGGGCTGGCGGCCGTGTGCCTGTACGGCACCAATGTCGCGTCCCCCGTGCAGCTGCGCGATCTGTGCGCGGGCCTGCGCGCCCACTCCCCCCACACGCTGATCGGCGTCGACGAGGAAGGCGGGGACGTGACCCGCCTGCACTACCTCACCGGCTCCCCGCAGCCCGGAAACGCTGTGCTTGGCCGACTGGACGACGTCACGCTGACGGCCACGAGCGCCGCGACCATCGGCCAGGAACTTGCCAGCCTGGGCATCAACCTGAACCTGGCCCCGGACGCGGACGTGAACTCGGAGGCGGACAACCCCGTGATCGGCGTGCGCAGCTTCGGCGCCGAACCGGATCTCGTCGCGCGGCACACGGCCGCCTGGATCCGCGGCCTGGAGGACTCCGGCGTGGCCTCCTGCGCCAAGCACTTCCCCGGCCACGGCAGCACCACCAGCGATTCCCACCTCGAACTTCCCCGTGTCTCCGCGGACGCTGCCACTCTCGAGGCCCGCGAACTCGTGCCGTTCCGTGCCCTCGTCGAAGCCCGGGGCGCCACGGTGATGACCAGCCACATCCTGGTGGACGCCCTGGACCCGGAACACCCCGCCACCTTCTCCTCCCGGATCCTGCAGGGCCTGCTGCGCGAGGAACTCGGCTTCGAAGGCGTCATCCTCACCGACGCGCTCGACATGGCCGGCGCTTCCGCGGAGACCGGTGTCCCGGAAGCCGCCGTACGGGCTCTCCTGGCCGGCGCCGACCTGCTCTGCCTCGGTTCGGACACCGGCCCGGAACTCTACGAACAGACCCTCGCCGCGATCACCGCCGCCGTCGCCGAAGGGCGCCTGGACCCCGCCCGGCTCGCCGACGCCGCCGGCCGCGTCGCCGAGCTGTCGGCACGCTTCCCCGCCGCGGGCGCCGCCGAAATCCACCAGGCCACGCCGCGCGGGATTTCCAGCAAGCCCGGCCGCCCCGCCCTGGATTCCGCGGAGACCGACGGCACGCCCGACGCCGGCCGCATCCGCGAGGCCTTCGAAGTCACCGCGGCCGCCGAAAACTGGCTCGCCCGCGAGGAACCCGTGGCGATCGTACAGGTGGACACCGGCGCGAACTTCGCCGTCGGGCAGGTGCCGTGGGGGCCCGCCGCGGCGACGGACGCCGTCGTCGGCGAAGGCGAGGTTCCGGACGGCGCGAAGGTCGCCGTCGTCGGACGCGGGCTCGACGGCGACCACCCGCTCTGGACTGTTTTCTCCCGCCTGCGCGCGGAAGGCCATGCCGTGATCGCCGTCGAGTGCGGGTGGCCGCGGGGCGGCGCGGACATCGTCACGTACGGCGCCTCCCTCGGGGTGTCCCAGGCGCTCTGCGGCCTGCTGCTCGGCGAACAGACAAACTGACCCCAACCAAGCCAAGGAACCATTGATGGAAATCATCGTTGCCCCCACGCCGGAATCCGCGGCGTCCGCTGCCGCGCAGGCCGTCCTCGCCGGGCTGCCCGCCGGGAAGGCGCCCGTACTGGGCCTGGCCACGGGCTCGTCCCCGCTGGGCCTGTACGCCGAGCTCGCCGCGGCCGTGGCGGACGGCCGGGCGGACTTCTCGGCGGCCAGGGGCTTCGCGCTGGACGAGTATGTGGGCCTGCCCGCCACGCACCCCGAGTCCTACCGCCAGGTGCTGGTCCGCGAGGTGTGCCAGGTGATCGGGTTGCCCCTGGACGGGCTCAACGTGCCGGACGGCACCGGCGCCACCCTGGCCGACCTTGAGGCCGGCGCCGCGGCCTACGACGACGCGATCGCCGCCGCCGGGGGCATCGACGTGCAGATCCTGGGCATCGGGGCCAACGGCCATGTGGGCTTCAACGAGCCCGCATCCTCGCTGTCCTCGCGCACCCGGGTGAAGCGCCTGGCCGCCCGCACCCGCCGCGACAACGCCCGCTTCTTCGCCTCGGAGGCCGACGTCCCCACGCACTGCATCACCCAGGGCCTGGGCACCGTGATGGATGCCCGCCGCCTGGTGCTGATCGCCACCGGCGAGGCGAAAGCCAATGCCGTGGCGGCCGCCGTCGAGGGTCCGCTCTCGGCGTCCTGCCCGGCGTCGATCCTGCAGTGGCACCCGAACGCGATCGTCGTGCTGGACGAAGCGGCCGCCGCCGCGCTACAGAACCGTGAATATTACGACGACGCCGCGCGCGGGCTGCCGCTGGCCGCCTGAGTTCGCGGCCGCCCGGGCCGGTCCGGGTCCGCCTGGGAGGGCATGTTTAGGGCCTTTTGAGCGAGCCCTGGCAAGCGCCGTGCGGCGCCGTTCCGCAGCCCACCCAAGAGGACTAGGGTGGATCCATGAACGTGGATGAGACTGAACTCCCCGGCCTGGGTGTCCGCAAGGACTTCATCACGGCTTCCGGGCGCCGGATCGGCGTCGTGGAACTGCGTGAAGGCGAAACCGAGCTGTTTGTTTCGACCTGGGACGACCCTGACACCTGCCAGGCCTCCATCCCGTTGACCGCCGATGAAGCGGCCGCCCTGGGCAATCTCCTGGGCGGCCAGCACATCGCCATGCGCCTCGCCGAAGCCCACAAGGAAATTCCCGGCATCGTCACGCGCCAGTTCTCCATTACTGCCGATTCCCCTTTCCAGAACCAGCCCATGGGCAAGGCCCAGATCCGCACCCGCAGTGGTGTGTCGATCGTGGCGATCATGCGCGAAGGCGAGGTCGTTCCCTCGCCCGCACCCGACGTCGTACTTCACACGGGTGATCTTCTGGTTGCTGTCGGTACGCAGGAAGGCCTGGACTCCGCGGCTGCCATCTTGCGCAACGGCTGACGGCCATGGACCCTTTGGCCCTGACCCTGATCGAACTTGGAGCGGTGGTCTTCTGCCTCGGCCTCCTCGCGCGGCTCGCCAGCCGCATCGGAATGTCCCCCATTCCCCTGTACCTCATCGGCGGCCTCGGCTTCGGAGCCGGCGGGATCGTCAAGCTCGACGGTATGCACGAATTCGCGCATCTGTCCGGCGAGATCGGCGTGATCCTGCTGCTCCTCATGCTCGGCCTGGAGTACACGGCCTCGGAACTGGTGACTGGTCTGCGGCGTTCCTGGCAGGCCGGCATCGTGGACCTCGTGCTGAACTTCGTGCCCGGCGCCGCGGTGGCGCTGCTGCTGGGCTGGGGCCTGGTGGGCGCGATCGTGATGGGCGGCGTCACCTACATTTCCTCCTCGGGCATCGCGGCGAAGGTCATCACGGACTTGGGCCGGATCGGTAACCGCGAAACGCCCGTGGTGCTGGCCATCCTGGTGTTCGAAGACCTCACCATGGCCGTCTATCTTCCGATCCTCACCGCGATCCTGGCCGGCGTCGGCTTCCTCGGGGGCCTGCAGACCGTGGGCATCGCCCTTGCGGTAGTGACAGTAGTCCTGCTGGTGGCGCTCAAGCACGGGCACCGGGTGTCGCAGGCCGTGCACAGCGAGAACTCCGAGGTCTTCCTGCTCAACGTGCTTGGCTTGGCCCTGCTGGTGGCCGGCCTCGCCTCGGCCCTGCAGGTGTCCGCCGCCGTGGGCGCGTTCATGCTGGGCATCGCGATTTCCGGCGCCACCGCCCACAACGCCACCCGGATCCTGGAACCGCTGCGGGATTTGTTCGCCGCGATCTTCTTTGTGGCGTTCGGCCTGAACACGGATCCGAGTACCATTCCGCCGGTGCTGCTCTTCGCCCTGCTGTTGGCACTGCTGACGGCGGCCACCAAGATGCTCACGGGCATCTGGGCGGCGAAACGGGCCGGGATCGCAATGCCCGGCCGTTTCCGTGCCGGGGCGGCGTTGATTGCCCGCGGCGAGTTCTCGATCGTCATCGCCGGCCTGGCCGTGACCTCGGGCGCCGTGCCGCGCGAACTGGCCGCACTCGCGACGGCCTACGTGCTGCTGATGGCGGTCATCGGCCCGCTGGCGGCCCGCTTCGTGGAGCCGGTGGTGAAGACGATCCGGAGGCCGCGGCGCCCGGCCCTGGCGGAAGCGCGCTAGGCAAACCGTTGAGTGCTCACTTGTGGCGGCCTTCTCGTCGGATAACCCGCCACAACTGAGCACTCAACAGGTGTTAGCTCAGCCCGCGATGGCCGCGATGTGTTCCGGCCCGATGCCGCAGCAGCCGCCGATGATGCCCGCGCCCTGCTCGTGCCAAGCCGCGGCCCATTCCAGGTACCCGGCCGGGTCCAGGTCTTCGCGGAGTTCGTCCAGGCCGTCGTTGGCGGTGGCGTCCTCGGGCTGCGGCGGGAAGGCGTTCGCGTAGACGCCCAGCGTCAAGGCCGCGCCCACACGCTCGACGGCGGTCTGCGCCGCGGCCAGCCCGGCCCCCATCACCTCGGGGCGGCTGCAGTTGAACAGCAGCGCTTGCGCGCCCATCCCGACGGCGGCCTCCGCGGCTTCCTGGACCGTCTCGCCGGAGCGCAGCACGGCGGGGCCGTCCACGTATTCGTCGCGCAGGGTGAGGGAGAGCCAGAAGGGCTTGCCGTCGTCGGGCAGGCCCGCGCGGATGGCCCGCGCTTCGGCGATGGAGCTCTGGGTCTCGGCCAGCCACAGGTCCACATGCGGGGCCAGCCCGTCCACCAGGGGCGCCAGCACCGAAGCTGCGCGGCCGGCGTCGAACAGGTCGGGGCGGTAGGAGCCGAACAGCGGCGGCAGGGAACCGGCCACGCGCACGCTGTGCCCGGAGGAGTCTGCCGCGGCCCGGGCCAGGCGCCCTGCGCGGGATGCCAGGGTGCGGGCGTCGGCGGCGAAGCGTTCCTCGCCGATGTGGAACGGCACCAGGGCGTAGCTGTTGCTCGTGATCACCCGGGCGCCGGCGGCAATGAAGTCCTCGTGGACGGCCTGTACCTGCTCGGGTGCCTCCATCAGTGCGAGCGCGGACCACTCGGGCTGCCGGAAGGGCGCCCCGCGGCGCGCAAGCTCGCGGCCCATGCCGCCGTCGAGGACAGTCAGGGAACGCAAGCTCAGATTTCCGTCCGGTGGAAGTTCAGGAAGCTGCGGCTGGCGGTCGGGCCGCGCTGGTTCTGGTAGCGGTTGCCGTATTCGCCCGAGCCGTACGGATGCTCGGCCGCGGAGCTGAGCCGGAAGAAGCACAGCTGGCCGATCTTCATGCCGGGCCAGAGCTTGATGGGCAGGGTGGCGACGTTGGACAGCTCAAGCGTCACGTGGCCGGAGAAGCCGGGGTCGATGAAGCCCGCGGTGGAGTGGGTCAGCAGGCCGAGGCGGCCCAGGGAGGACTTGCCTTCGAGGCGGGCGGCGATGTCGTCGGGCAGGCTCACCGTCTCGAAGGTGGAGCCGAGGACGAATTCGCCAGGGTGCAGGATGAACGGTTCCTCGCCCTCCACTTCCACCAGGCGGGTCAGCTCGGGCTGCTCTTCCGCGGGGTCGATGTGGGCGTACTTGTGGTTGTCGAACAGCCGGAAAAAGCGGTCGATCCGCACGTCCACGGATGACGGCTGGACCATGGCGGGGTCGTACGGCTCCAGGACGATGCGTCGGGAATCGATTTCGGCACGAATGTCACGGTCAGAGATCAGCACAGCATCAAAAATACAGTAGGTTCCGGGCAGGCATGGCGTCCGCGGAAGTCTGCGACTATAGTCCGAGGACCATAATCCGCCGCTGCCTGCTGGGTGGCACGACGCGAGCTGGTGAAAAGTGAAACGAACCGCGGCAGCTGGGGCCGCCCTTCTGGCATGCCTGATCGTCACCACCGTTTTGGGCGGCTCGTCCCTTGCCGGGCTCCAACCGGGAAGCCCGACGACGCCGGCAACCGCGACGTCCTCCCCCGCACCATCCGAGGGGGCCGGGTCCGAGGGGGCAACCTCCGCCGCGGATCCCTCGGATTCCGCGGCGCCTTCGGCGCCGGCTTCCGGCTCGCCTTCCGCCGCCGTGCCGTCCGCCACCTCCGCGGCGACCCCCTCGGAAACCCCGGCACCCGGAGCGTCACCCAGCCCGTCGCCAACGGCCGCTTCACCTGCGGCTCCCCCGGTTCCGCAGCAGCCGGCACCGACGTCCCCGGCGGGCACCCCGCCGGAAGTTCCCAGCATTCCGCCGTTGTGGGGACCGGACCCGCTCCCGGCCGCAAAGACGAAGGCAGCCAATGCGAAGGCGGCCGGCCCGGCAGAAGCTTTCAGGACAGACAGCCCGCTCATCATGCCTGAACAGGGACCCGTCCCGCAGGCCCTCGTGAAGGACGACAACTCCGCCGCCGTCCTGGCGGTCTTCAACGCCATCAACAGCTACCGGGCCTCCCTGAAACTGAACCCGGTGAAGTACCACCCCACCGTGGCATCGCTGGCGCAGGACTGGTCGGACAACATAGCCACCCGCGAGGTGATCGAGCACCGGGCAAACTTCTGGCTGGACCCCCGTGCGCTGAACCCGGACCGTGGCGCCGGCGAGGTGATCGCTGTGCGGTGGGACCGCGACGCCGCGAAACTGGTCGACTGGTGGAAGGGCTCACCCGCCCACGACGCCATGCTGCGGGACCCGCGCTTCAACGTGATCGGCGTCGGGATCACCTTCACGGACGGAAACTGGCAGACCACCCCGAACCGCTACACCATGTGGGGCGTGGTGAACCTCTTCGGCTACAGCACGCTCCCGGCCGGAACCGTGTCCAGTCCGGGCGGTGCCGTCAAGCCGCCCACCCCGCCGGCGACGGATGTGTGCACACCGCTGGTCAAGCACCAGCCGCCCACCTGGGACCTCACCAACGCCGCAGTCCGCGGGCCAGGCGACCTGGTGTCCGTGGACCCCTACGGCAACCTGCGGGACTACCCGGCGCTCGGCAACGGATCCTTCGGACCAGTGCGCGCCGTGGGCAAGGCCTTCACCGGCGCCAAGGAACTCTTCGTGGCGGACTGGGACCGGGACGGCGTGTTCGACGTGCTCTCCCAGCAAGTCGACGGCCGGCTCCTGCTCTACCCGGGGCTGGTGGGCGGCGGCTTCGCGGCCCCCGTGCAGCTGGGCGGCAGCGGCTGGCAGACCATGACGGTGGCAGTGGGCACCTGGTGCGGCAACAACCGGATGCCGCAGATCCTGGCCACGAACTCCAAGGGCCAGCTGTACCTGTACCCGAACCGCGGCCGTGCGGCAATCGGCCTCGCCAGCAGCCTGGGCGTGACGGTTCCCGGCCAGCGGCTGGCCATGGTCGACTACGACGCCGACGGCCTGCAGGACCTGCTCGCGGTGGAAAGCACCGGCAACCTGCGCCTCTACCGCGGCAGCGGCACCCCGGCCCCGAAGACCGAGACCCGGCCCATCGTCGGCACCGGCTGGACGGACTACAGCGGGCTGCGTTCCCTGCGGAATGTCACCGGCCTGAACACCACCGGCATCGCGGGGCTGACCGCGGACGGGAAGATCGAGTTCTGGGACCTCAGCAGCGGAAAGTTCGCCGGAGTCACCACGGTGGCCAGCGGCTGGGGCGGATTCAAGCTGGCGCAGTAGTTCGCGCGCAGGCGGCCGAACCGCGCTGGCGGAGCCGCGCCGCCGCCCGCAGGCCTACGCGGCGTCCTCCTCCTCGAGCACCAGCTTCAGCTTGTCGAGCTGGAGCACCTCGGCCTCCATGGTCTTCTGGATCATGCCGCCCATGAGCTTCTGCAGGCCCTTCGGGTGGAACTCCAGTGCGAAGCGCAGCCGCGTGTTCGGCCCCTCGGTGCTCAGGTAGTAGCCGCCGAAGGGCCGGGCGGGGCCGGCGATGACCTCGAAGCGCACCTCGGCGCCGGGCCTGGCCTCGACGATCTGGAAGTCGGCGGCAAGGGGCCGTCCGCCGGGGCCGAGCAGGGTCTGCTGGTACACGGCGCCCTTCGCGCCGGCCTTGCCGGAGCGGAGGGAAATACTGCGGACGCCGTCGCGCCACAGCGGGTTGTTCAGCCCGTCCACGAGGAAAAGGTACACACTCATGGCGTCACGGCCGATCAGTACTTCGTGCTCTGCGAATGCCATGGGATCCCCTTCAACGTGCGACAAAACGATGTAGCCCGGTTCCCCATGACGCACAGCTAACCGTTTCAGGATATGCAGGGCGGCCGTGGCGGGACACCGTTGCAGCGCGCCTTAACCGAATCTTTATTCCGTCGGCGCCAAGATTGCGGTAGAGTTCCCGGGCCGCAAATCAGAAGGGGACTGTTCGTGCCTGCCGTGAATTTCGCCCTCCCGTTCCGCGTCCGACGACGCCGCTCCCGGGTCCGATTGCCCCTTGCCGTTTCGCTGTGCGCGGCGCTGTTGCTGGGCACTCCGGCGACGGCTCCCGCGGCCCCGGGTCACACCGCCGTCGTGCCCGCCGCCCGGGCGGCAACAGCGGCAGGTGCCGCGCCGGCAACGGTCAATCCGCTGCCGAGCTTGGCACCGGTGTTCACTGCCGGGAGCACCGCGGTCCTGGTCAACAAGTCCCATCCGCTGAACCCGCTGCGCTACGCCCCCGGCGACCTCGTCAACGTGCGGTCCAGCGGATACTACCTGCGCGCGGAGGCGGCCGGCGCCCTCAATTCGCTCTTCAACGCCGCATCGGCGGCCGGGCAGGGCCTGGCAGTGGTGAGCGGATACCGCTCCTACGACACCCAGGCCGCCCTGTACGACTACTACGTCCGCACCTACGGCCAGGCCTATGCGGACACCATTTCCGCCAAGCCCGGCTACAGCGAACACCAGACCGGCCTCGCGGTGGACATCGGCAATGCGGGCGGATCCTGCGGCCTGTCCACCTGCTTCGGGGATACCCCGGCCGGGCGCTGGGTGGCTGCGAACGCGTACCGCTTCGGCTTCATCGTGCGCTACCCCAACGGATACTCGGGCACCACCGGCTACAGCTACGAACCGTGGCACCTGCGTTACGTCGGGCCCACGATCGCCGCGGATATGCGCGCCCGCAGCTACCCCACGCTCGAACACTACTTCGCCGGCAACCCCGCGGCCGGGGCCACCATCAGGAGCGGCTCGGACCTCCTGGCCGTGGACTCCGCCGGGCACCTGCTGCTCTATGCGGCACCGCAGTCCGGGAGCTACCGGTACCGCGCCACCCTCGGCGGTGGCTGGTCGAACCTCAAGCAGGGCTTCGTGGTGGACTGGAACGCGGACGGCGTCTACGACATCCTCGCGCAATGGAAGAACGGCGTGCTCGGCCTGTACCGCGGGCGGGCCGGCGGCGGCTTCGACGGCCTGCGGAGCGTGGGCTGGGGCTGGGCGGACCTGACCATTACCGTGGGCAAGCTGCACCGGGGCCAGAAGTACCCCGGCGTACTCGGATACAAGCCCGACGGCGTGCTGCGCTACTACGCCAACAGCTCAGGCGGCGCGCTCGGCGGCTTCGTGTCGATGGGCCCGGGGTGGGCCAGCCGCGGGATCACACTGGCCGACTGGAACAACGACGGCAACAACGATGTCCTCGCCCAGCTGCCCGGCGGCACCCTACTGTATTACAAAGGAAACGGCGCCGGCGGCATCGCCTACCCCTCGACCATCGGCGGCGGCTGGCAGGCCACAACCTCTTTAGCTCCCACCTACGGCTACGCCGGGCTGGGAACCCGCGGTCTGCTCGCCCGCAGGACGGATGGCACACTCAACTACTACGGGTTCCGCAGCGGCAGCTGGATTGCGCCGAGGACCGCCGGAAGCGGCTGGGGTCCGATGAAGCTCTTCAAATAACGCCGGATTCCTGCCTGGCGCGGGGGCTCCGGCGGGTCTGTCCGGGAACGCCTGTGATCTGCGCTAAGCTGGGATCTGCTTCGGCTGAGTCTTCGACAAATGCCTGGCAATGCGGGCGTAGCTCAATGGTAGAGCGCTAGCTTCCCAAGCTTGATACGCGGGTTCGATTCCCGTCGCCCGCTCCACGTGGAACACCCCGGTCTTCGGACCGGGGTGTTCCTTGTTTCGGGGCCCTTACGTCTCCGGGCACTACGCCGCCCGCGCCACGATCCGCACCAGGCTGCGCCGGTTCTTCAGGTCCACCTTGAGCTGCAGCGCCGACTTCCGGGCGAGCACGACGGCGACCGTCGCCGCCGCGAGCGCCGGCACCCCGCCTGCCACCAGGATCGCCAGGTGCGGGTTGAGGTGTTCGGCCAGCCAGCCCATCATGGGCCCGCCGATCGCCTGGCCGCCGATCAGCACCACGAGGTACAGGCTCATGACGCGGCCGCGGATGGCCATGTTGGCGCTGGTCTGCACCATTTGGTTGGCGGCGGTGAGGAACATCAGGCACCAGAATCCCGAGAGAACCATGGCCGCGCCGAACAAGGCCATCGACGGCGCCAGCGCACCGAGGCACAGCATCAGCCCGTACATTCCCGCGCCCAGCACCACCGAGCGCAGGCGCAACTGCCGGCGTCGGGCGGAAGCGATGGCTCCGGCCAGTGCACCGAGCGCAACGAGCGCGTTCAGCAGGCCGTAGCCGCCGGCACCGGCGTCGAACACGTGGTCCGCGAAGGCGGCCAGCAGCACCGGCAGGCTCATCCCGAACACCGCCACGAAGCCGGCCATCAGCCACGGCCAGTAGATGGTGGGCTTGCGGAGCGCGTAGCGCAGGCCTTCGGCGAGCATGCCCTTGCGCCGCGGCGCCGGCGTGCTGACGTGCAACTCGCCCTTGCGGAGCAACAGCAGCGTGGTGATGGTGGAGCAGCAGGCCAGCGCGTTGCCGGCGAAGGCCCAGCCGGGTCCGACGGCGTTCAGCAGCACGCCTGCCAAGGCAGGTCCGATCAGCCCGCCCAACTGGAAGGTGGTGGAGTTGACGCTGATCGCGTTGCGCAGGTAGGTGGGCCCGACGAGTTCGTTGACGAAGACCTGGCGGGCGGGCTGGTCGAGCACGGTGACCAGGCCCAGGATGAACGCGATCACGTACACGTGCCACACCTGCACGACGCCGGTCAGGGACAGCACAGCAAGGCTCCCGGCGAGGGCTGCGGCCACGCTCTGGCAGAGCATGAGGATGCGGCGCTTGGCGAAGCGGTCGGCGATCATGCCGCCCCACGGGCCGAGCACCAGGGAGGGCAGGAACTGCAGCGCCACGGTGATCCCTACGGCCGTGACGGACCCGGAGAGCTGGAGCACCATCCAGTCCTGGGCGATGCGCTGCATCCACAGCGCGATGACCGCCACGAAATGGCCGATCGCGAAGACACGGAAGTTGTGGACACGCAGGGAGATGAAGGTGTGCCGCCAGGGCAGGCGTTCGCTCACGACGGCGATCGGCTGGGTGACGGTGTCCGGGTCGCGGCCGGCGCGGGCCGCGGCGCTCACGGACTCGATGGCGGAATGGCTGACGGTTGCTTCGGAGGGTGGAGGGGGTGCCAAGGGAGTGTCCTCATCAAACGTTTGGTTCAGGCAGGATTCGGTTCAGGTGGTTTCACTGGAATGCCTTTAACGCTAGGGTTGGCCCCGATAATCATGGAAGCGTATTGGCCTTATAACTCTCATTGCATTCCGCAATAGGGCGGGCCGAGGTCCGTTGAGGAGTCCCTTGTCCGAGGCAACACTGTTCGATCCGGTGCAACTGCGTTCCTTCCTTGCCGTGGCGGAGACCCTGAGCTTCACCAAGGCGGCCGAGCGCCTGGGCCTGGCGCAGCCCACCATCAGCCAGCACGTGCGGAAACTGGAGGCGGCGGCCAAACGTTCGCTCGTGGCGCGGGACACCCGGGACGTCCGGCTGACCGACAACGGGGACGCGATGGCCGGTTTCGCGCGGAGCATCCTGGCAGCCCACGACGACGCCGCGCGTTACTTTTCAGGGTCGGCGATGCGCGGCCGGCTGCGCTTCGGCACGGCGGACGACCTTGCCATCACGGGCCTGCCGCGGATCCTGCGCGAATTCCGGCAGCTGTATCCGCAGGTGAACCTGGAGCTCACGGTCAGCCAGAGCGACCAGTTGTACCGGCGGCTCAATGCGGGCCAACTGGACCTCGTGTTCGTGAAGTGGGTGGGCGAGGCCAAGGACGGAACGGTGGTCCGGAAGGACAGCTTCGACTGGGTGGGCCTGGAGCAGACGGTGCTTGATCCGGGGAGCCCGGTCCCGCTCATCTGCTACCCCGCGCCGAGCATCAGCCGCAAGCTTGCCATCGACGCCCTCGAGGCCCGGGGCCGCACGTGGCGGGTGACGTGCTCCACCAAGCAGATCGCGGGAGTCCTCGCGGCGGTCCGGGCGGGCATCGGCGTTGCGGTCATGCCGTCGTCGCTGGTTCCGGAGGACCTGAAGGTCATCACGAACCGCTTCGACCTCCCGCCCGTCGGCGGCGTGGACTTCACCCTGATCCGCAACCCCCTGGCCAACGCCGAGGCGGTGGATGCCCTGACGCAGGCGATCATCGGCAGGACGCTGCGGAAGCAGGCGTAGGGCTTGGGTCGCGAGGGGGGCGGGGCGTGGGGCGTCACGCCACGCAGGTTTTGCGCTTCTCCATTGGCCGCCCACCCTGGATTTCCGCGGCGCAGCGCCCCCGGTTAGCCTGAAAACGTGCATGGCGTGACGGCACCGGACAGCACCCACCGCCAGCGCGCACCGCGCCAACTGGCACCGGGAAGAAACTGCGGGCCGCGCGTGTTGATTTGCGTGAGTCACCTGCGTATACCTGCCTATAAGGAGTACCCATGAGCCCTTCCCCAGCCCAGCAAGCAGCAGCCCAGAACGGCCCGGCGGCCGCCCCGCCCCTGCCTTCCATCCACGTCCGTGCCTTCATCACCTGGCTGGCAATCTTCCCTCTGGTGGCTGTCGGATTGGTGGCTTTCGGCCCGTTGATGGAAAGCTGGCACCCCGTGCTCCGCGCGTTCTTCCTGACTGTGCTGATAGTTCCAGCCGCGGTGTACTTCGTGGTGCCCAAGCTCTTCGCCATGTACGGCATGTTCGCGAAGCGCCGGGCGCAGAACACCGCCCGGAAACAGGCGTAACCCACATCACAGAGCGCCGGGCGCAGCCCACGCTAAACTTGTCCCGTTATGAACCGCACAATGTTTAAGTCCAAGATCCACCGCGCCACGGTCACCCATGCCGACCTGCACTACGTCGGCTCCGTCACCGTGGACCTCGATCTGCTGGACGCTGCGGACATCCTGCCCGGAGAGCTCGTGTCGATTGTCGATGTCACCAACGGCGCCCGGCTGGAAACCTACACCATCGCCGGCGAGCGCGGTTCCGGCGTCATCGGCATCAACGGGGCCGCCGCGCACCTGGTGCACGTGGGCGACGTCGTCATCCTCATCACCTACGCGGAGATGACCACTGAAGAAGCCCTGGCCTACGAGCCCAAGGTGGTCCACGTGGATGGAGACAACAAGATCCTCCAACTCGGCAACGATCCCGCCGAGTGCCACACGCCCGGGCTGATGCGCCCGCCGCACGCCCTCAGCAACGCCCGCCAGCACTAAGCGGCGCCGGCCGCCGGCACGTCCACACCGGCCACCCGCGTCCACATAACGGGAATCGGCCCCCGCCGCACCTCTCCGGCAAATAAATCTGATTACGCTGGGATCGTGAACCTCCCCGGCACTCCACCAAGCACGTCCGGAACCCTGCTGTGATCGAGGTACTGTCGGGCTTCTTCGTGGTGTGGGCGATCATCGGCGTGGGCTGGTTCGTCGGCAAGCGCGAGATCCTCGGCCCGAATGCCGGGCAGACGCTCAGCCGGCTCGCCTTCTTCGTAGCGAGCCCTGCGCTCCTCTTCGAAACGTTGTCCAAGGCCAGGCTCGAGGATGTCCTGGGCCCGCAGCTCGCCGCCGCGGCGATCAGCGGAACGGTTGTGGGCATCATCTATGTGCTGCTCAGCAAGTTCGCGCTGAAACGGAAGATGCCCGAGGCCCTCATCGGCGCCATGAGCGCCAGCCAGGCCAACAGCGCCAACCTCGGCATTCCGATCGCGGTCTATGTGCTGGGCGACGCGAGCTACGTGGCACCCCTGCTGATCTTCCAACTGGCCTTCTACAACCCGGTCTACCTGATGGCCCTGGACGCCACCCACGGCTCCCGCAGCGCGAAACAGAATCCGCTGCTGAAGTTCCTGCTGATCATCCTGCGGAATCCGGTGATCGTGGCCTCAGCGCTGGCGCTGCTGTTCTCCGCCCTCCACCTGCAACTGCCGGACCCCGTCCTCCAGCCGATCCACTTCATCGGCGGCGCCGCGGTGCCGGCCATGCTGATGTCCTTCGGCATGTCGCTCAACGGGAACCGGCCCTTCTCGGCAGCCAGCGGACGCCGGACGGACATCGTGATCGCGTCGGCCTTCAAGCTCATCCTGCACCCGGCCCTGGCGTTCCTGGTGGCCCACTTCGTCCTCGGGCTCAACGGCCACGCCCTGTTCGCGGCCACCATCGCCGGCGCCCTCCCCACGGCGCAGAACGTATTCGTGGCCGCCACCCGCTACCAGCAGGGCATCACCATCGCGAAGGACACGGTGCTGATCACCACCGTGATCGCGGTGCCCGCGATGCTCGTCATCGCCGCGTTCCTGCACTGAGCCTTCCCCCCGACCGCCGGAGCGACTACTCCTCTTCCACTGTGGAAAGGTAACGGTCCAGCAGCTGCGCGCAGCGGATGAAGCCCAGGTGTGAGTACGCCTGCGGATGGTTGCCCAGGTGGGTTTCCGTACCCGGGTCGTACTCCTCGGGCAGCAGTCCCGTCGGCCCGAACAGCGCCACCAGCTGGTTGAACAGCTCCAGCGCATCGTCCATCCTGCCCACGGCCAGGTAGGCCTCGATCAGCCAGGTGGTGCAGATGTGGAACCCGCCCTCCAAACCCGGAAGGCCGTCGTCGTACCGGTACCGGAAGACGGTCGGCCCCACCCGCAGTTCGCGCTCGACGGCGGCCACTGTGTCCAGGAAACGCTGGTCGCGGACATCCAGCAGCCCGGACAGGCCGATGTGCAGCACCGCGGCGTCCAGGTCCGGGCTGTCGTACGCCACGGTGTAGGAGCACGCTGAATCGTCCCAGCCTTCGCGGAGCACTTCCGCCCGGATGGTGTTCGCAGTTTCCTCCCACCCGGCGCCCACAGGCCTGCGGAAACGCACGGCGGTGCGCATGGCCCGGTCCAGCGTCACCCAGCACATCACCTTGGTGTACGTGTGGTGGCGCGGTGCACGGCGGGCTTCCCAGATGCCGTGGTCCGGCTCATGCCAGCGCGCCAGCACAGCGGACGCCATCTGCTCCATGAGCCGCCAATGCCCGTCCGGCAGGCTCCCCCGGCGGGTGCCCAGGCCGTGGATGAGCGACGCGATCGGGCCGAACACATCCAGCTGCACCTGGTGGTCCGCCGCGTTCCCGATCCGCACGGGCCGCGATCCGGCGTAACCGGGGAGGGTCTCGATGATCGCCTCGGTGGACAGGGGCGCACCCGTCACGGAGTACAGCGGATGCAGCCATTCGGGCCCGGGGGCGTTCTCCAGGATCCGGTCCAGCCAACGCAGGAAACCGTCGGCCTCCTCCGTGGAACCGAGGTCCACCAGTGCGTTCACCGTCATGGATCCGTCCCTCAGCCAGCAATAGCGGTAGTCCCAGTTGCGGGTCCCGCCGATTCCTTCCGGCAGCGAGGTGGTGGGCGCGGCGAGGACCGCCCCGGTGGGCTCGTGCACCAGGGATTTCAGCACCAGCGCGGAGCGCCGCACCAGCGAGGGTTTCATGCCCGGCAGCTCCAGCTCCCGGACCCACTGCCGGGATTCCTGCGCGACGGCGGCCCTCCGGTCGGGCTCTCCGGCGGGGTCCGCCGTCGCCGGCTCCGTGTCCCCGCACCTCAGATTCAGGACAACGGGACCGTAGGCGAGGCTGACCTCGGCGGTGGCGGTGGCGTGTTTCCCGTCGCTGGTGACGGCGAAGGCGACGCCGGGGGCCGCGAGCACGATCGGGTCCGAGGTTCCCACGACGTGCAGCTCATGGCCGCGGACCTCCATGCTGAACGGGGCGTTCGCGTAGTCCGGGCGCGGCGCGAACACGATGCGGGCGCTGCCCGTCCCGGTCAGCACGCGGACGAGGCTGGTGATGCCCTCGGGCGCGGGTTCGAGGTAGTCCGTGACCATGACGTCGGCCCAGCGGGTCTCCACGATCATCGTGTTGTCCACATAGCGCTGGCCCAGCACCTGCGACGCCTTCACCGGCTCTACGCTGAAGTGACCGGCGGGATCGCCGCCCAGGATGTGCGCGAACAGGGAACCGGAATCTGGAAGGGGGTGGCTCATCCAGCAGATCTTGCCTTCCGGGGTGAGCAGGGCCGTGGACGATCCGTTGCCAATCATCGAATGCCGTTCCAGGCCCACTGCGTCTTCACCGAACAGCCAGGCGCGGCGCAGTTCGAACAGGATGGCCAGGACCTTCGCGAAGGCCTCGGGGTCCGGCAGGCGGTGGGTTGCCACGGTGTCGCCGGGTCCCACGCGCAGGCCGAGGTCCGGACCGCGGAGGGTCGCCAGGGCGAGTTCGTCGCTGTCGGCGTCGCCGGCGAACAGGGCGGCACTGGCGCCGAGGTTTTGCCGCAACTGTTCCAGGGCTGCGTCCTTGGAAGGCTCCACCACCGAAAGGTCCAGCACCGAGCCGTCCACGATAAAGGACAGGCCCAATTCCTGCGCGATCTCCCGAGCGCGCTCTGTAACCCTGGCGACCACGTCCGGCGTCGCCATGCGGGTGCGGACCCCGACGGCGGCCGGCTTGCGTTCGATGCTGATGCCCTTCTCGAAGCCGAGGGATTCGTGCAGGGCCGTGGCGGTTTGCTGCAGGAGGGCTTCGGTGGCCATGGACACCCCGTAGGCGTACGCCATGTCGAATTCGACGCCGTGCGAACCCACCAGGTGGACTTCCGCGGGGAGCCGCGAGACGGCGGCCAGGTCCCTCAAGGACCTGCCGGATACGACGGCGGCGTGCGTGTTGGGCAGGGCGGCGAGGGCCCGGAGCGCGACGGCCGCGCTGCCCAGCGGAAGGGTTTCGGTGGATACGCCCTCGGCCACGCACAGGGTCCCGCCGTAGTTGCAGGCCACGAGCAAGCCCGGGGTGCGGGCAAGGATCCGCAACTCGGCGAGCAGTTGCGGGGTGATGCCGTCGTCGGCCCCGTCAGACTGGACAAAAGTGCGCAGTAGGCCCAGTGGGAGCGACTTGGTCAGCAGGGCAGAATCGGCCACGGACTGGTTGAGCGGAGTGGGCATGGGCGGCATCCTTCCGGGTGGATCCGTCCAGTGTCCGCCCGCCCGGTTTCGCCTGCGTGGCCCCGGTGTTGCCGGGGCGTAACGGCTGCGCGAGCCGCGGGAGGGACGGCTGAGGGCCCGGGAACCATGCGGTTCCCGGGCCCTCAGACTGTTAGCGGTTAGCGGCGGGCCCGGAACCGGGCGGTCAGGAAGATCGCGACGCCGGCAGCGCCGAGCACTCCAAGGGCCAGGCCCAGCGGGGCGAGGTTCGCCGGCGCGCTGGCTTCGGCGAGGTCACCTGCGGCGGCCGGCGTGCCCGTTGTGGCCGGGCTACCGGTGTCCGCCGCCTCGCCCGTCGGGGCCGGGTCGCCAACCTTGGCCTCGTCACCAGCCTTAACCGGAGCAGCGCCGGTGGCGGAGGCCCGCTGCACGCCGGCGGTGTTCGCGGCGGCCTGCGGGGTGGTTGCCGTTCCTGCAGGCTCCACGGTGGTAGCCGCAGCGGCAACTTCGGCAGGTTCCTGGGACGGTTCCGCGTCCGCAGGTTTCTGCGCCGACGTGGCGGAACCCGCCGGCTTCCGCGGCGGCACGGTATCAGTGGGCTTCCGCGGCGGGGCAGGCTTCTTCACGACGTCGCTGTCGATGCCGGTCACTGTCTGGCCGGCCTCGACGGTCACCGTGGCCGCGCTGGCGAGGGTCTTACCGCCGTACCAGGAGGTCATGCTGCCGTCGTCCGTGGACGCCCGGAATTCGACCGTGTAGGAACCGGCGGGCAGACCAAGGACCTCGTAACTGCCATCCTCGGCCGGGAGGGCATCGCCCGCCTCGTTGCCGGCTTCGTTCAGGACCCTGACAGTCGTCCGGTCAGGAGGGAACGGGGACTTGACCTGCCCCGCAATCACGGCTTCCGGAACCGCCGTGAAATTGATCCCCGAGGTTGTCTGTCCTTCGGTCACGTTCAGGACAGTGGTGGTGCGGATGTCGCCGCCGTACCATTCATTGGCGTAGCCGCCGATCTCCCCGAAAAGCCGTACCTTCACCTGACCGGTGGGCAGGCCGCTCACGGTGTAGCTGCCGTCCGGGTTAACCATGGTGTAGCCGAGGGGCGGGCCATATCGCGGGTGATTGGAAAGCGGATAGACCTGCACCATCAGGGGTGCTTCCCCGTCGTAGCCTGCCACGGTGCCGCTGAGGCTCGCCGCGGCTGGCAAAGTGAAGTCGATACCTGTGACTGCGGCACTGGCGGCGACCTCGATCGGGGTAGCCGTGGCCTGATCCGTGCCGCCGTACCAAACAGGATCGCTACCGATCGGGCTCGGGTGAATGGACACCTTGTAGAGCCCAGCGGCAAGGCTGGACAGCGTATAGGTGCCGTCGGCTGCGGCGTTCGTTTCAGTTATCGGCATGCCGGACAGGTCTCTGACCTCCACCAAGGTTCCTTCGACTCCGCCGCCGCCGAGCCGGACCACGGTTCCGGAGATGCTGCCCGCACCGGGGTCGACGGTGATCGTGACATCCTCGCCGGTAATCGCGGATCCCTCGGCCACCACAATGGCCGGTGCGGTCTCCGGGCTCAGGCTGTTGCCGTTCCACACCGATGCTGCGCTGCCCATGAAGTTGAGTTTGTAGGAACCCGGTGCAAGGTTTTCCAGGATGTACTGGCCGTCCGGGTCGGTCGCCGTCGCCGTAACGGGGAAATCATAGGAACCGTCCAGGAAGGCAGAAACCACTACCTGTTCCGGATCCGCGCCCGCGGCGAAGCTCACCGTGCCGGCAATGGACCCCGCCAGCGCAAGGGTGGCGTCCGCGCCCGTCACCGACTGGCCCTCGGCCAGTTCGATCCACGGCGCGGTCTCTTCGGTGGACGCGCCGCCGTTCCACACGACCGTGGTTGCCGGGTGGGCGAACACGATCTTGTACCGCCCCGGCCAAATTTCCGCGAAGGTGTAGGCGCCGGTGGCGTCGGGCGTAATTTCCGCATCCGGCATGGTGTAGCCCTCGGGCGTCTCCGCCAGGAGCAAGACCACCGCCTGGGTGACGTCCGCCCCCGCGGGGACGGTCACGGTGCCGGAGATGCTGGCCGTGCCCGCGGCGTGGGCCGGCGCAACGCCGGCGAAAACCATGCCGGTCAGCAGGGTCAATAAGAGAACAAGGCGCAGCCGCGCCTTGGAGATGGCGCGCGCCATGTAGCCCCCAATTATTCACGAAAAGATGCGAAGGATCGGCGCCGTAGCGCCGAGTGATGAGGAGAACTCTATGGCCCCGCCGAACCGCGACTCAAGCCGGGCCGCGTAAAAGTCCGGCGGTATGCTTTGCGGCCTGAAAAATCACCGGCGGCGCCCCGCCAGTCATGACTTAAGCCCGCACCAGTCCCACGGCCTGCGCGGTGAGTTCCACGGAGCGCAGGCGGCTCTCGGTGCCGGTGCTTTGGTGGGCCACGATGAGCTCGTCCGCGTCGGCGTGCTTGGCGAATTCGTCGAGGTAGTCGCGCACCACCTCCGGGGTCCCGATGGCGGAGTACTTCATCATCTGGGCCACGTGCTGGCCCTGGGCGGAGTCGAGAATCATGTCCGCCTCATCGTCGGTGAACACCCGGCCGTTGCCGAAGAAGGTGGAGATGCGGGCCCGCTTCACGTCCAAGTGCAGCTGCTGCGCCTCCGCCACCGAATCCGCGGCCACCACGTTCACGCCGGCGATCACGTACGGTTCCGCGAGCTGGCCGGAGGGCTGGAACTCACGGCGATAAAGGGCGACGGCGTCCTGCAGCGCGGCGGGCGCGAAATGGGACGCGAAGGCGTACGGAAGTCCGAGCTGGGCGGCAAGCCGCGCGCCGAACAGGGAGGAACCCAAGAGATAGAGCGGCACGTTCGTGCCGCGTCCCGGCGTCGCTTCCACACCTTGGATCCGGCTGGGACCGCTCAAGTAGCCCTGCAGTTCCAGCACGTCCTGCGGGAAGGTGTCTGCCGCCGTCGGATCCCGCCGCAGGGCACGCATGGTGTTCTGGTCGCTGCCGGGGGCGCGGCCGAGGCCGAGGTCGATCCGCCCTGGATGCAGGGTTTCGAGGGTGCCGAACTGCTCGGCGATGGTGAGCGGCGAGTGGTTGGGAAGCATGATCCCGCCGGCGCCCAGCCGGATGCTTTCGGTGTGGGCGGCGACGTGCGCGATCAGCACGCTCGTGGCGGAGGAGGCGATGGAGCTCATGTTGTGGTGCTCGGCGTACCAGATCCGCCGGTAGCCAAGCCGCTCGGCGAGCTGCGCCATGGCGACACTGCCCGCGAAGCTCTCCGCCGCCGTCTGGCCTTTGCCGATGATTGCCAGGTCGAGGATGGAGAGGGGAACAGTCACGTCGGTGCCGGCCTTTCGATTGCGTTCAGGCGGCCGCGTATCCGGCCGCATTTGGGACAACGACGGCGGGTGGCCGGTAAATTCCTCACCTCAAGGGTGTGGCGGGTCACCTGCTTTCTTCCCACCGGCTCGTGGGGCCTTGAACGGCCCACCTCGGCGGTGCATCCTGAATCCGACAGAGGAGAGCAACCATGGACCCTCATGACAGCCGCGGCGAAGGAATTGCCGGCGTCCTGGCCGCGCTTGCGTTCATAGATAACGTCGGCTTCCACGGCATCGCCACCAACCTCACCGGCCCGGCGCCGAAGATCGACCGCAACTGGGCCGCGCTGATCGGCAACGCGCGCATCGCCGTCGCTGCTACGCACTGGCCCGAAGGGCTCAACCCGCAGGTCCAGGCGTTCCTCACGGTTGCCGAGAAACTCGTTTCGGCCCTCGAACTACGGGATACCGACGCGACCAAGGGCCCGGCGGGTGAACTGCACATCAGCTACCACGCCCTCAGCGACGCCGGATGGCAGCATCTGGCCGAGGCCGCCGGCATCGCGGCCGGAGCCCATGATGCGGAAGGCCACGCGCACGGCGCCGAGGGGCACGCGCACCATCATCATTAGGACGTTTCCGTAGCCGCCTTCGATTGCTGCGCCAGGCTCTGGACAAGCCCCGCGTGGGCGGCCACTATTTACCGTGAAGGCCGGTCGGCAGGGAATGGGGAGCTCCGCCGTCGGGATCTTCGAGGCCGTTGAGCGTCCTCATGGAGGACGGCATGATCATGTCGCCGCAGCGCGTCCACGTGCTGCAATCAGGGCTCGTCCCGATCGATACGCGGTGGTCGGTCTCCTCCGTCAGCCCTTGATGGTGCGCTGCAGTCAACGAATTCCTTCGCACCCTCCAGGAACAGTCATGAAGAAAGTTTTGCGCGCCCTCACGTCGGTGGCCCTGCTCGCCGGCCTGACCCTGTTCGCTCCACAGGCGGCCAACGCCGAGGACATCTTTGGTCCCTTCCCGGCATGCCCGAACTTCGACGTTTCCCTTTCCTTCACGGGCGGAAACCAAGGGCTGCGCGTGACCCGCCTCCATGACGGCGTGTTTTATACCGTCACCGCCGGAAGCGGCACGATCATCACGTTCTATGCCGTCGACCGCCAAACCGGAGCCCTTCTCCGGTCCGTGACGGTGGATACGAAGGCCTCGGTCACCAAGACGGCAGAGATCGGTGATGTCACGAAATACTCCATCAAGGGGTACGGGACTCTCCTGCTCTTCCCCACGGATGCCGACGGTCCCTCGACCACTGTCTACAACGGCAACGTCACCTTCACCCTGAAGACGGCCACAGGTGACCAGGTGGGCCCCGTCGTGAGCAGCGGACGCCAGTTCGACATCTGCGCGGCGCTGTCATGACGGTGGTGGGCTAAGGCCGGTTTCGCCAGGCTTGGGTCCCGCGGGAGTACCGGTTGCTCCCGCCGGGGCCGGGCGGGCGCACGCTTAGCGGGGTTAGGCCCAACCCCGGTGCTCCCCCACAGCCCCGGCGAGCGCGGCGGCCAGCATTTGCTTCTTTCCGGGCCCAATATCCACGCCCCAATCGCGGGCGATGGCGCCCACCGTCCAGGCGACCACCTCCTCCAGGGACAGCCCCCTGACCAGCAGGGACATCGCCCGGTCCGCTTCGGCGTCGTACTCATCCTCCGGAAACCAGTCACCGCCCGTCCCGAGCCCGACAACGTCGCTTTCAAGGAAGGCGCGCCGGACGGCCCGCCGCACCTGCTCGTGTTCCTGTTTCAAGTTGTGATCCTTTCCGTCAGTACGCACACGCAGACCACACGAAGGCCCGGGGTCACACCCCAGGCCTTCGTGCGAGCAGTTCGACTACTTCATCTTGAAGTTCGCGAAGATGCTGGAGCCGTCGGTCGTCTTCATGGTCAACCGGTAGCACGATCCCGGGGTGGCCGGAGTCTTCCAGTTGTAGATGAACTGGCCGCTCACCGAGTCGTACCGGAGGGAGGTGTTCCCCGTGGCCGTGAGCTCGATGTCGTCCACCGTGGTCAGGGTGCACGTGATCTTGGTGGCGCTCATCGTCACGATGTTGGTGTCGGTCAGTTCCGTGCTGCCGGCGAAGACTTCAAACTTCGCCGGGACGGTGCTGCCGCCCTTGACAGTGTTCAGCACGCCGTTCATGTCCACCGGCTGGTAGAAGCCCTTGAGCGTCCAGGCCATCACGGTGTAGCTGTGCTGGGTGGTGGAGGTGCGGCCGGCGTTGTCCGTGGCCGTCGCGGTCAGGGTGTGGGTACCCACCAGGGTGGAGTAGCCGGTGACCACGCAGCCTGCCGGGCCGGAGACGTCGTCCGAGGCCGTGCAGCTCGGGGCCGCCGCCACGGATCCGAAGTAGGCGTTGCCCACCACCGAGTCAAAAGCGGCGGTCGGGTTCGTCTTGTCGATCTTAAAGCTCCAACTGTCCGCGCCAGCCGCCGTGGTGTTGCCGGCTTCGTCGGAGAACGCCGGGCTGGAAACCGCGACGGCGGATCCCTCACCGGAGGAGGTGGCCGTCTGGGTGGCCGACGCCGGGCCGGACGTCGCGTCCGTTCCCGTGAAGGTCGCGGTCACATCGGAGGTGTACCAGCCGTTGGCGCCCAGGGTGCCGGTTGCACCGGTGTACGACACCGACGGTGCCGTCTTGTCGACCTTGAAGCTGTGGCTCGCAGCACCGGCTGCCGTCACGTTGCCGGCGTTGTCCTCGAACGCCGGGCTTTCCACCACGACGGCGGATCCCTCACCGCTGCTGGCAGCGGTCTGGGTGGCCGACGCCGGACCGGACGTTACGTCCGTTCCCGTGAAGGTGGCGGTGACGTCCGAGGTGTACCAGCCGTTGTTGCCTTCGGTGCCGGCGGCGCTGGTGTATTCGACGCCCGGTGCCGTCTTGTCGATCTTGAAGCTGTGGCTGGCCGCGCCTGCCGCCGTTTCGTTTCCGGCGTTGTCGGAGAACGCCGGGCTCTGGACGACGACGTCGGATCCCTCACCGGAGGAGGTGGCGGTCTGCGTCGCGGAGGCCGGGCCCGACGTCGCGTCAGTTCCCGTGAAGGTGGCGGTGACGTCGGAGGTGTACCAGCCGTTGTTGCCTTCGGTGCCGCTGGCGCTCGTGTAGGAGACGCCGGGGGCGGTGCCATCCTTCTTGATGGACACCGTTACGGGGCCTGCGCTGCCGCCGCTGCTGCTGGCGCTGCAGCTGTAGTCCGCAGATGCCTGGTCGGCGCTGATGAGCTGGTCCACGCAGCCGGTCTTGGCCAGGGTGCTGGGCGAATCGCCTTCGGTGACCGTCCAGTCCAGGTACACCTCGCTGCGGTACCAGCCGTTGAGTCCGTCAGGCGCCACTGGGCTGAGCGTGTAGCTGACTTCCGGGGCGGTGGCGTCAACGATGTTGTAGGTGACGGAACTGGAAGCGTGCAGGCCGCCGTCGTCCGTGTAGTCGCAGCTCGCCGTCTGGCTTCCGACGCCGGTGGCAGCGTCCGGTCCGGTGACAGCTCCCAGCGTGGCCGGGAAGGTGCTGGGACCGTCCTCGGTGTCCGTCACGTTGCAGACTGCTGCGGGTACCGCGCCCTTGGAGTAGGACGAGCCGGCCGAGACGCCGGTGACGCCCAGGGTGGGTGCGGTGTTGGTGGGCGCGGGAGGGGTGACATTGACCTGGAAGGTGGCCGGGGCGAGGTTGAAGGTTCCGCCCGTGTTGTTGCTGGTGACGCCCGCGGTCACGGTGGTGGACCCGGCGCTCAGGGGTGTCACAGTGACCTGCCTGGTGGTGCCGCAAGACGTGAAGGTGACGCTGGACGGGCTGACCGTGGCCACCGAAGGCTGGCTCGAGGTGAGGCTGAGCGTCAGCGCCGTCCCACCGGTGAGGTTGCAGCCGTTCTTGCCGTCGCCATTGGCGGTCTGCACCGCGAGTACGGTGACGCCATTGGCTCCGCCGGCGTTCAAGGGCATGACTTCGGCAACCGAATCAACGCTGCCGTCGAGGTTGTTGTAGATGTTGTCGGCCCGTGCGATCCCGGCCGCGCCCAGGAGCAACGCCCCCGTGGCCAGCGCCGCCGCAGTTCTCCGAGCTGTTCTTCGTAAGTTTCCCGGGCTTCCGGGCGCGTTTTGACAGGCTGCTACTGGTGCCATTTTGGTGCCTCCCCAGACTTCTTGCAGCCCCCGCGGCCGCAGCGTGGTCCAACCGTAGGGCCGGGGTCATATGGCCCACACGCGTAATCGCCACCCGTCTTTCGCCGCCGGGTACTTGTCTTTTGCTGGGTTTATTTCGCCGCACTACTTGGTTGTCCTTCTGGCGGACCCTGAATATGACCCTCGCGGACCCGCGATTAAGCCCGGTTTCTTCCCGTATCCAAGCGTTTCAAATGGCTTTGACCGGCCCGTTTTCGCTGCCGGATAGTTGCAGCCACAAGCATCCCGTTCAGCAGAAATCAGAGGTACTCCATGGTTATTTCAGCCTTCACCAAGGGCACGGCGCTGGCCCTCGCGGCAGCGGCGACACTCGGGCTCGCGGCCTGCTCCGACCCGGGCGCAACCGCCGCGCAGGGCTCACAGGGGGCGGCAGCGCCGTCGTCGTCCGCTGCGAGCATCGGCGGTAAGACCTTCAACCTCAGCCCCGAGCAGGACCGCTTCCCGGTCTCAACGGATGCCGCGGCCGCGGCGCTGGTTCCGGAGGCCGTCAAGGCGGACGGCAAGCTGACGGTGGTCAGCACCGGAGGCACCGCTCCGCTCAGCCTGTTCGCCACGGACAACAAGACGCTGATCGGCAACGAGGTGGACCTGGCGTACGCGATCGGCGAGACCCTGGGCCTCAAGGTCGAGGTGCTGCCGGTGGCGTGGGCGGACTGGCCGCTGGGCATCGAATCGTCCAAGTACGAGGCCGTGCTCTCCAACGTCACCGTCACCGAGGCGCGCAAGGAAAAGTTCGACTTCGCCACCTACCGCACCGACCTCCTGGGCTTCTACGCGAAGAGCGACTCTCCGATTGGCTCCGTGAAGGAGGCGAAGGACGTGGCGGGCAAGCGGGTGATCGTGGGCTCGGGCACCAACCAGGAAGCGATCCTGGTGCGCTGGGACGAGGAGAACAAGAAGAACGGCCTGAAGCCGGTTGAGTTCCAGTATTACGACGACGACTCCGCCTCGTCGCTGGCGATCCAGTCCGGCCGCGCGGACCTGACCTTCGGGCCGAACGCGGGGGCCGCGTACAAGGCTGCGAAGGACGGCAAGACCAAGCAGGTGGGCACCGTCAACGGTGGCTGGCCGCTGAACGCCGACATCGCGTTTACGACGAAGAAGGGGAATGGGTTGGCGGTTGCGGCGCAGGCTGCTCTTAACGTGCTTATTAAGAACGGGACGTACGGGAAGATCCTGGACCGCTGGGGCCTGGGTTCGGAGGCTATTGCGAAGTCTGAGTTGAATCCGCCGGGGTTGCCTAAGAAGTAGGTTTGCTTGATGGTTTGGTGGCGCGGCCCCGGCAACGCGGGATTTTCCCACGTTGCCGGGGCAACTCCGCGTCGCCCGGACCCGGAGACGACACGGCGGTATGTGCCCCGTCGACGACGACCTCGGTGCCGCACACTGGTGTGGCCGAGAGTCAGTGTCCCGTCTCAAGAAGAACCGGACGTTCAGAATGACGTTTGGCTGTGACCATCCTCCAGGAAATCAGGACCGCAGACGCAATGAACACGGCTGCTCCGAGGGTTGCAAGCGCAAAATTGTCACTGCCGGTGACATCGCGGAGAACACCGTAACTGTACGGGCTTACAAATCCGGCGATGTTGCCTACGGAGTTGATAAAGGCGATCCCGCTGGCTGCGGCCGCTCCAGTCAGGTAATGGGTAGGCAGCGACCAAAACATAGCCGTGGCCGGCAAGACGCACATCACCGCGACCGTTATAGCAATCAGCGCGACAAGTGGCTGACCAAGCGCGGCCGTGATCACAGCGAATGCTCCTGTGGCGATGATCAACGGGACCGCGATATGGGAAACCTGGGAATCGCGCCGGGCAAAACGCAAAGCCATCAGCAGGAGCACCGTTGCCGCACAGGCGTAGGGAACAGCAGTGAGAAGACTCACCTGCACACCCGAAAGTCCCGGTCCAATTGACTTCACCAGCTGGGGAAGCCAAAAAGCAAGGGGATAGTTTCCAAACTGGATGAGGAAGAATACAAGCGCCAGAAGCAGCACGCGCCTATCGCGCAATCCCGCCCAAGTTCCGTGGTTCGTGCGCCCCGCCGCGCGCTCCTGGTTCTCAGCCTCGAGGGTTTGGACCAGCCAGGACCGCTCATCCTCCGCCAACCAACGAGCCTTTTGTGGCGAATCAGTTAGGAGGAAAAACGAGAGAACACCGAGGAGCATTGCCAAAATACCTCCAACAAAGAAGATCCACCGCCATCCGGAAAAACCCATGAATCCATCGAAGTGATACAGAATCTGGCCGTTCAGCAGGCTTCCCGAAGCGAGCGCGATTGAGACAGAAAGCATGAAAATGGACAGCATGCGAGCCCGGATGGCATTGGGGAACCAGTATGTAAGGTAAAGGATAATTCCGGGAAAGAATCCAGCCTCGGCGACACCCAGGAGAAAACGGAGAATATAAACCCACTCAACCCCGGTGGAGAATCCGATCAGGACGGTAATAATCCCCCAACTAATCATGATCCTGGCAATCCAGAGACGCGCTCCTACCCGATGGAGCAGCACATTGCTCGGTACCTCAAAAAGAACATACCCGAGAAAGAAAATCCCGACGGCGAATCCGAACGCACTGGCGTTCATGCCGAATTCCTTATTTAGGCCCTGGCTGGCGAAGGAGATGCTCGTCCGATCGAGGTAGCCGACAATGTACCCCAGCATCAGAATCGGCATTAGCCTCGTGAATACCTTCCGCTGAGTTCGGGATGCCAGGTCAGGCAAACGTTCTTTTATCAGTGAAACCACAAATCTCCCTTTCTAAATCGTCTGCTTGCACACTGGCCATCACAGCATGGAAGAGACCCGGGAAATCTGTTTCAATTTGGCACACGGTCCCCTAGCGACTCGGCGCGCATGGCTTCGAACAGGCTGGCGGTCGCTGCTTGTCTTTCAACAGCGGCGACTGACGAATGACTCGGGATGCGCCGAGGCAAGTCATTGCCTCGGCGCATCCGTCCCAGGGCACGTTCTACGCGGCGGTGTATACCCCGTCGACTACAACCTCACTGCCGCTCATGTAGGACGCCTCATCTGAGGCGAGGAACAGCACAACGGAGGCGATCTCCTCAGGGCGGGCCCACCGTCCGAACGGGAAGCTCTCCGGCGGCAACGCAGTCCCAGGTTCAGAGCTGCCGAGCAACATCGGGGTCTCTGTCTCACCCGGGCACACAGCGTTGACGCGGATGCCGTCCGCCGCCAATTCGAGTGCCGCCGCCTTCGTCATTCCCCGCACGGCCCACTTCGAAGCTACATAGGCAAAGTTGTCTTCGAAAGCCACGATGCCGGACGTGGAACAGATGTTGATGATGGAGCCCCCGCCTGCGTACCGCATCGCCGGAATGACAGTCTGCATTCCGAGGAAAGGTCCGACCTGGTTCACATCGATGACGGCGCGATAGTCCTGTTCACTGACACTCTCAACTCGGGTCGATCGAAAGATTCCGGCGTTGTTGACGAGAACATTCGGCGCTCCGTACGTGATCTCGCATGCACGGACAACGTCGGCCCAATCAGACGCTGAGGTGACGCTCCGCTGAGGGAGGAAGCGGAACCGGTCTGCGCCAAGCTCATCCATCAGCGCAGCCCCCTCCCCGGCAGCAATGTCAAAGCCCACTACTTGTGCTCCCTCCCCCACGAGTGCGCGCACGTGTTCCAAGCCCATGCCGCTTCCGGCACCGCTCACGATCGCGATCTTGCCCTTGACTCGATCCATTATTCGACCTTTCTGTCTGGAGGATTACTGCGCGGTGTAGGCGCCGTCGATGACAAGCTCGCCGCCACTCATGTAGGACGATTCATCCGAGGCGAGGAAGACGACGGCGGCACTGATCTCCTCCGGCTGCGCCCATCGCTTGAAGGGCAGGTCGTCGGTGGGTGGCAACGCACCTGAAGGAGTGTCGGCGATCGCGCGAATCATCGGAGTATCCGTGTCTCCCGGGCAGATCGCGTTTACCCGGATGCCGTCCTTGGCCAACTCCAGTGCCGCGGCCTTCGTCATACCCCGCACGGCCCATTTCGATGCAACGTAGGGGAACAAGTCGGCAAAGGCCACCAGCGCAGCAGTCGAGGCGATGTTGATGACCGAACCACCAGCTTCGCGCAGGGATGGAACAAGCGCGCGCATTCCCAGGAAAGTACCGACCTGGTTGATATCAATCACCCGGCGGTACTCGTCCTCGGAAACCTTTTCCAGTGATTGCAGAGGCGAGATCCCGGCGTTGTTGATCAGCACGTTCGGAATGCCGAAGCGCTTTCGTCCCGCGGCCACTACCCGATCCCAGTCCTCGGCTTTCCGGACGTCTCCGCGGAGGAAGATCAGCTTGTCTTCGCCCAACTCGTCAACGAGGTGAGGCCCGGCACCCTCGTTAAGGTCGAATGAGATGACCCGGGCCCCTTCGCGAATCAAGCGGCGTGTATGGCTGACGCCCATGCCGCTTGCTCCGCCGCTGAGAACTGCGATCTTGCCGGCGAGACGATCTGTCATGTTGTTTTCCTTCTGAGTTGTCATGTGTGTGGCTCCTGGCGGAGTGACTATTGGCGCCCGATTTTTTCGTAGACGGCGGGCCTCGACTTCCTCAGCCAGCGCGCGTACGCAATGCCGCCCACCCAGACCACCGGGATGAAGAGCGTGAACGACAACGAAGCCATGAACCCGGCGCCGATGAGTGCATCAACGTTGAAGAAGCTGAGAACCAGCACTATCGCCAGGCTTGCCAGCGCGAGCGTGGGCGCGGCGGTGGTCTTCCAGGTGCCACGGCCGGGCACTTTGTGGTGTCTGAAATACGCGAGCACTGCGACGGAAACCAGTACCAGGAGAGCCACGACGACGATCGCGCCGAGACCATTGAGCCGGATGTAGACGGTGAACGCGTCCGTGCCTGCTGAATCAAAGGCCGTGGCCGCAGCGATGATGACTACAGCCGCAACTTCGAGGGCGCTGACGATGAGTGAAGCAACAAATGGTGAACGATGCCTGGCATGCGCATCCCCGAGAATGCGTGGCAGCACCCCGTCCTTGCCGAGCGAGTAGGCGTACCGTGCGACGGCATTGTGCTGGGCCAGCAGGCATGCAAACGTCGAGGAGATCACAAGGGCATTGATGATGCCCGGCACAACGTTTCCGATGTATGCGGCGGCAAGGTCGCCGAACATGGAAGCCACGGCGCCTCCGGCCCGGGCATCGGCGACGCCCTGTGAGCCGAGTGCGGTCAGCATGGCCCAAGCCGCCACAAGGTAGAAGAGACCGATCAGGACAACCGCAACATAGGTAGCCCTGGGAATGGTCTTGTTGGGGTCTTTGGCCTCCTCACGATAGATGGCCGAGGATTCGAACCCTCCGAAGCACAGCATCGCGAACAACAGGACCAAGCCGAAGTTTCCGGTGCTCGCTCCCTCCCAGGACAGGGCGTTCAGCGGCGGTCCGTCCGGGCCGCCGTCGAAGAAGACCCTGAGGTTGAAGACGACAACGAGCACTACTTCGAGGATCAGGGCTACGCCGAGGGTCTTGGCTGAGAACTCGATCTTGCGGTACGCAGCCACTCCGGCGAGTAACGCTCCGACAATCCCATAGAGATACCAAGGCAGATCCGGTCCATGGAACGTATCAACAACGAGTTGCCGGCCATACACTCCGAACGCAGCCCACGTGGACAAGAGGAGCACAAGATATCCCGACATAGCCAGGAAGGCTCCGCCGAGCCCCACATTCTTGCCGAGTCCAGCGGTTATGTAGGCATAGAAAGCTCCAGGGCGTTCAACGTATCTCGTGACGGCGGTGTACCCCACGGAGAACAGGAGCAATATGACTGTCGAAACGGCAAGGGCAGCGATAATGCCGTTGCCTCCGAAGGCAATCATCGACGGCATAAGGCCGACGACGACCAGTAATGGGGCCGCCCAGGCGACTACGGAGAAGAGGATGCTTCCTACACCAAGTTGACCGCGAAGCTCGGTTGGCGATTCGGTGCTTTGTGGGGGTGCCGACTCATCGCGTTCGGCACTTATGTGTTGGCTCATTTCGGTTCCCTATCGAATTACGTCTGGGTAATTGGGTAGGTCGAGATTTCCTGCAGGCACATCATCGGACCTAGCGAAAACCTTAGGCTAACGAGCGTTAGTTAGGCAAGAGTTTTCGCCAAGTTTCCCGACTGCGATGTCGCTCGCGCATACAGGGCACCAGGAAGTGAACCTTGCGAACCCCCAGCACTCAGTGACGCGCCTCTAGGCCGGCACGCCGGTGGAGCGCTTGACCAAGGCGTCGAAGACGCGATTGGGAAGGAGCCTGCTGAGGAAGATGAGCGGTCGGGCCCCGAATCCCAGGCGGTAACGGGTGCGTGGACGGCGGGCGGTGGCCGCCTTGGTCACCGCCCGGGCAATGACGCTGGGCGGCGAAGCCATTTTCGTGCCGGGCTGGGAACTGCTTGCCAGGGACTTGGCCATGGCATTGGCCTGTTCTCCATAAGGTCCATGGCCGGACGTGATGCGTAGCTTTTCGGCGGCAATCTCGCCCCACTCGGTACGAATCGAGCCGGGCTGGATAAGTACGACGTCGATGCCGAACCGCTTCAGCTCCAGACGCAGCGCGTCGCTGAGCCCCTCGACGGCATATTTGCTCGCGTGGTACCAGGACCCCATGGGCGTGGCGAACTGCCCGCCCATGGAGCTGATGTTGATAATCGTGCCGCCGCGTTGGGCGCGCATGGCTGGGAGCACGAGTTGCGTCAGGTATGCCAGCCCGAACAAGTTCACGTCGATCTGCGCACGCGCCTCGTGCATCGCCACGTCCTCAAGCGCCCCATAGGATCCATAGCCGGCATTGTTGACCAAAACGTCGATCCGGCCCTCGGTCTCGAGGATCTTCGTTACGGCGTTTTTGGCTGATGATTCATCGATCACGTCCAGGGCGATCGTGTGCACACCGAGAGCAGCCAACTCCGCCATGCGGTCGACACGTCGGGCCGCGCCGTACACGACGAAACCGGCCTCCTTGAGCTGGCGGGCTGTAATCGCACCAATGCCGGATGATGCGCCAGTGACCAAAGCAACCTTCTGCGTCATGAAAATTCCTTCCATTCATCTTGACCCCGGCGAGCTCGGCGCCGAGGCGGTAAGGGGATGAGCATTTGCTCTCCGTGTCCGTTCGCCCGATCCCGAAGGGGTATCAGACCATCGGTCTCTAAAAGAGTAAGAGACCGGCGGTCTATAGTCAAGAGACTACCGGTCTCCTATGCTTGAAGGCATGAGTGCCTTCCAACGCGCCCGAAGCGACGAGCAACGCGCATCACGACGCCAAAGCATCCTTGAGACCGCAGCGGTCATGCTTGACGAGATGCCCGTCTCGGCATTGAGCCTGAACGAACTCAGTCGTCGGGTCGGACTAGCAAAATCCAATGTGCTGCGTTACTTCGAGTCGCGTGAAGCGGTTCTCCTTGAGCTTCTAGCCCATGCCGCAACCGAATTCCTAGCCGAAGTTGGCGAAGCACTCCAGGCAGACGTTGACCCTTCGACTCCAGCGATCACCAGGGCACGCGACGTTGCGGCCACACTGTCCGCATCCTTCGCCGCTCGCCCGAAGTTGTGTGAGCTTCTCAGCGCGCAGGCCGGCGTCCTGGAACGCAACGTGTCCACAGAGGTCGTGCTCAAGTACAAGCTGGGAGCGCGCGACAGCCTGACGGGATTTGCCGCACTACTTCGACAGGTGTTGCCCGAGATTCAGAGGGATCGCTCAGTCCAGGGTGCCCAAATGATCATCATCCTGGTGGGTGCCCTCTGGACACACTCCCACCCCACACCTCCGGTACTGGCAGCCTACGAAACAGATCCAAGCCTGGCGTTCATGCACCAGTCATTTGCCTCGGCACTGAACGGGGTGATCGTGACCTTCCTCCTTGGCTTGACGGCGCAGGGCAGCGACTCCTCTTGAACGGCGTGTCTCGCTTGAGGAGACGGGGCCCTAGGCCAGGGTCCGGCTTCCGGTGCCGACCTCGAGAATTGAGCGGGTCAGGGCAACCGTGTGATCCAGCAGCTCAGCGAGATCATGGTCACTGCCGCTCCAGCCAGCCCATCGCCCGGCGCCGTCCAAAAGCGTGAAAATCACTTTGGTGGTTCGGACAGGGAGCTCGTAACCCATTTCTTCAGCCGCCGCAGCATACATGTCCGCATGGAGGCCCATCCACAGCCCGACCTCATCGCGGACCTCGTCGGTCAGAAAGCGTGCCACCTTGTCCGTGGCAACGAGGAGGTCCCAGAGGTCGGCTTCCGGCCGCTGGAGCTGCTGGGCCAGATGGAAGCGAACAAGCGCAGCCCAGTACTCCTCCGGCGAGTTGGCTTCTTCGGCGCTGGCCAGGAGGTCACGGGCAAAGGTGTGGGTAAACCAACGGAGCGACTCCGCAACAATCTCGTCTTTGCCTTGAGGGAAGCTCGAGTAGATGCTGGGCGCCTTCATATCCAGCGCGCGACCCAAAGTTCGCATGGTCACCGAATCGAAGCCCCGTGTTGTGGCAAGCTGCAGAAACGCCGCCAGGATGCGACGACGCGCAGGGGTCTGGGAGGACCAGTCGCGGCTCGACAAGAACTCCCTGACAGCGGCGTTTGCTCGCTCGCGAGGCAACAGGTTCATCTCATCCATTCAACTGACCGGCGGGGCTCTCAACCATTGTAACTAACGATCGTTAGGGAATGGGAGCGGGCCGCAGCGCTTGGACTCAGTGCCAGGTCCAAGCGCCGCGGCCCGCAGTTTAGGGGTTAAGCAGCCGGATACGGCCAGGGTGTGGCGTCGCTGAAGTCCCGGCCCTCCGCCATGTCCTGGCGGAGGCGGTGGACCACCTTGCCGGAGCGCTTCGACTGATAGTCAGTCCGCTCTCCAAGGTCCGTCTCGTTACAGTGTGCCGATGCTCGCAGCCATTCAACGTGCCGTCCTTGTGCGAGCTTCCTGTTCATCATCGAGATCACTCTCAAGAAGTAGTGGGGCTATTGGGTTACTTCCAGCATGTGTCCCCGGGGCTTGCGCCGACCGTGTCATTTTGAGACACCACTGGTCTCAGGCACGGCGGGAGTCCTCCGGGTCCAATGCGATGGCCAGATGCTCGCTCTCGCGCAGGGAGTCGACTTGGGAAACCTGCATTGCGCAACTGAATCCGTCAGTGAGCACCAAAGCCTCACTGCCTCCCCTACCAAGGGCGGGAATGATGGAGTGTTCTGCCACCTTCATCGAAACATCGAAGTGCTCGGCCTCGAAACCGAAGTTGCCCGCCACGCCGCAGCATGATGACGATTCCACGATGTTCGGCACGCCCCATGCCTCCAGTACCCGCTTCTGGGCGCCCGAGCCGAAAACAGCATGCTCGTGGCAGTGCGTCTGAAGGACGGCAGCCTGGGGCGGGACTGTTTTCGGCTTCCATCCACGCGTGATGGCTTCCTCCACAGCGACTGAGAAGGAGCGCACCCTCGCCGCGACCCTGGCAGCTGCCGCGCCGCCAACCAGCTTTGGTCCCTCGTCGCGAATGGTCGCCGCGCAACTGGGTTCGAGAACGACGATGTCCCGGTCCGTACCGTCGTCGAGGGTCGTGATCAGCCGCGAGAGCCGGCGCCGGGCACCTTCGCGTTGTCCCGTGGAGATCCAGGTCAAACCGCAGCAGGCCTCCGGTGTGCACCCCACCGAGCTGCCGGCGTCGCGGAGCACGCGGGCTGCTGCCGGGACAACCTCCGGCCTGAAAGCACGGGTGAAACTGTCGATGAAGAGAAGCACTTCCGCGCCGTCCGTAAATCCGGCTTCACGGATCCTGCGCCGGATCCTGTGGGACTGCGCAAAGTCCGGCAGCCGCCGTCGTGCACTGACCCCAAGCAGCTCCCCTACGTACCTGAAGGGGCGGATGCGCGTGCCGACATTAGCAAGCGATGCGACCTTGGTCAGCAGCGGCAGCCATCGGGGCAGCCATCCGATTGAGTAGTGAGTGAAGGGGCGGATGCGTCCGCGGTAGTACTCATCGACAAGCTGCGATTTGGCCTCCGCGATGTCGACGCCCGTGGGGCAGTCGGCCGAGCAGGCCTTACACGAAAGGCAAAGGTCCAAGGCTTCCCGGACTTCCGGGCTTGACCAGCCATTCTGGCTGTTTCCCTTGGCCCGCGTAAGTTCCTGCAGGACCCTTGCCCTGCCGCGCGTCGAGTCTTTCTCATCTTTGGTTGCCCGGTAGCTGGGACACATGAATCCGCCGGCCGTAGCCCGGCAGCGCCCCACGCCGATGCAGGCGTGCGTGTTGCCGACAAACGGGCTCGCCATCGGGAGCAGGGAACGATCCTCGGATGAAGGCACGACGGCGGCAGTTGAGAGTGCGGCTTGCTCGCCGTGACTTGGTCCCGGCTTGGCGACGCCTTCCAGGGACAGCGATGCGGCAAAGGGCTCCGGATCCACGATGATTCCGGGGTTGAGCACACCCGCCGGGTCCCACACACCTTTGAAATGTTTGAACAGCGCCACCAATTCTGCGGAGTACATCACGTCCAGAAGTTCGCTCCGGGCCCTCCCGTCACCGTGCTCTCCGGACAGCGAGCCGCCATGCGCCACTACCAGCGTCGCGGCCTCCCGCGTAAATTCCTCGAACCTCGTGCGCCCCAATTCACTGCGCAGGTCATAGTCCAGCCGCATATGAACACACCCAGCGCCGAAGTGGCCGTACATGAAGGCGCTGTAGCCATAATTCCGCACCAGGGGGAGCAACTCGGCCAAGTAGTCCGCCAACCGCTCCGGGGCGACCGCGGAATCTTCCCAACCCGGCCAGGTCTGCACGCCGTCGATCCGGCGGGAAGACAACCCAGCCCCGTCTTCCCGGACCCGCCATAGCTTCGCCCGCTCAGATGGTTCCGTAACGATGGAATGGTCGATCACGCGTCCGTCAGTACGCAGCTTCTCAAGCAACCGTTCACAGTCATCGCCCGCCCTCCCGATGGTGTCACCGGAGAATTCAACCATCAGGAACGCGTTCCCCTGCGGGAGGGAATCTACGCTGGCCGCTCCCCTGCGGTGGCGCATGATGTCCACGATCGCTGCGTCCAGTCCTTCGACTGCGCTTGGTTTCGCCGCCAGGATGGTCATGACGTCCCGCGCCGACTCGATGGTGTCTTCGTAGCCGAGGCACAGCAGAGCCGTCGTCCTTGGCTTCTGGACGAGGCCTACTTTGGCCCGCACGACGATTGCGCAAGTCCCCTCGCTGCCTGCCAATGCGCCAGCGATGTCGAAGCCGTGCTCGGGAAGCAGGTGGCCGAGGTGGTAACCGGAGACCTGGCGGGGAATGGTCTGCAACTCGACGCGGATAGGCCCGAGATTGGCATGTACCAGTGACTTGAGGTCCAGCAGGATTTCCTCAGCCCGGGCAATCGAGTGAGCATCCGTTTCATCAACAGCACGCAGGAAATCCCGGCCGGCCCTGAGGTAGGCGCCGTCAGCCGTTACGAGTTCCAATTCCTGCACATGATGAGTCATGCGTCCATACGCCACGGAGTGGTTTCCGCAGGCATCATTTCCGATGGACCCGCCGATGGTGGCCCGTGTCAGCGATGAAGGATCGGGGGCAAACGTCAGTTCACCCCGTGTGGCTTTTTCAACGTGGGCGCGCAACTCACCCAGGACAACCCCTGCGTCCACCCAAACAGTGCGGTGACCGGCGTCGAGGGTTCCTACCGAGGTCATCGAGCGTGAAACATCTAAGACCAGGCCCTCGCCTATCGCGTTTCCAGCCATCGACGTACCGCCGCCGCGAGCGGTAGTGGGGACGCCCGAAGCCGAGCATGCACGCACCACGGTCCGCACGTCGTCGACGTTCCTTGGGAACACCACGGCCGCCGGGCGCACGCGATAGTTGGAAGCGTCGTAGGAGTACTCTGAACGCCTTCGCGGAGAGTCATCCACGTCGATTCCCGCTGTTCGGAGCCGGTCCAACAACGTGGTCACCACTTCGTCGTCGCTCTTGGGCATGCTTGCGTTCTCCATTTCGTTGGTCCCACGTGAGTGTAGGCAGGCGGGACAGCTGCCGCAGTGTGCCAAAAAGGAACGGGCACGGCGGATGGATCCGCCGTGCCCGTCGCCTTGGACGCTGGCTACTTCAGGAAATCGGACAAGTTGTCCTTCGTGATGAGCGTGAACGGCAGGGTGTAGCGGTTCTCCACATTCCCACCCTTGAGGAAGTCGGTGACAACCTCGACTGCCTTTACGCCTTGACCCGCTGAATCCTGGCGCACCGTTGCGGTCATCGTCCCGGCCTTGATGTCCTGCAGGGCAGGGTCCGTACCGTCGACGCCAACCACTGCCTTGAACTCGGCAGTGCGGCCCGCATCCGCGATGGCCGAAGCCGCGCCGATCGCCATCTCGTCATTGTTGGCCACCACGGCGTCAATCTTCCCGGACGGGAAGCGCTGAAGGGTGTCCTCCATGTTGCGCTTGGCGTCGTCCCGACTGCCCTTCGCCTGGAACTCAGCAACAATCTTGAAGTTCTTGTTGATTGTCTTGTCGAAGCCCGACTTGCGGCGGTCGGTCCAGGATGCACCGTAGATGCCGGCCGCGAAGACGATGTTGCCACCGTTGGGAAGCAGCTTGTTGAGGTACTCGGCCTGCATCTCGCCGGCCACCGTGTCATCCACACCGATGTAGCTCTTGTAGCCGACGTTCGAACCCTCCGCGAATTCAGTCGACAGAATGAAGAGCGGAATATTGGCGGCAATGACCCGCTTTGCCGCATTCTGGCTGGCCTCGCCGTCCAAAGGCTGCATGATCACCGCGTCCACCTGGCGGGTGAGCAAGTCCTCCACCTGGTTGAGTTCGCTGCCGACGTCCTTCTTGGAGTCGGTGATGTTGAGCTTTACGCCCTTTTCGTCGGCGGTCTTCTTCATGGCATCGGTCATGTGGGCGAGGTCCGGGTCCTGCAGGTCGAGGACCACAACGCCGATGTTGTAGGTCTTGCCTGCCGCTCCGGTATTGCTTGCGCCAGTATTGCTTGCGTTGCTGCCGCCGGCACACCCGGTCAGGGTGAGTGCACCCGCCGCCAGCATTGCGACCGCGGCCGCGATCTTACGTCGCATTCCCATGGTTTTTCCTTTCGATGGTTTGTCTGTGCGCGAGGAGATTGTTTGATTTGTGGTTGGTGAACCGGAGGTCAGTCGGACTTCCAGCGGTTCAGCAGGACGGCGAGCACGAGGATGATGCCCTGGACGCCTTGCTGGTAGTAGGAGGAGACGCCCATAAGGTTCATGCCATTCATCACGACGCCCAGCAGGAGCACCCCGATGACCGTTCCCCGGATGGTGCCTACGCCCCCGAAGAGGCTCGTTCCACCAATCACGACTGCCGCAATCACCTGCAGCTCGTAGCCGGTGCCGGCTACCGGGGCCGCGCCATCCAGGCGGGCAGTCAGTACGAGACCTCCCAATGCTGCGGTGACCCCACCGATGAGGTAAACCATGAAGAGCACCCGGCCAGTGGAGATGCCCACTTTCTTGGCGGATTCTTCGTTGCCACCCACGGCATAGACGTGCGAGCCGAACTTGGTGCGGCTCAGCACAAACTCACACAGCAGTGCGGCCAGGAGGAAGATAATGACCGGCACCGGAATGGGTCCGACGAACCCGGAGCCGAGCCATTCAGCCGGCCCACTCAGCCCGGAGACGACCTGCCCGTCTGTGATCACCAGTGCCGCCGTGCGGGCGATGGCCATGGTCGCCAATGTTGCAAGGAACGGCAGGATCCCTCCCCAGACCACCATCGCGGCGCTGAGGAAACCCACCAGCAGGCCTACTCCGAGACCGACTATCAGCGGCAGCCAGAAAGCGCCCCCGCTGGCTGGGGCGAGCAAGGCGAAGGTCATGCCCGCCAGGCCGACTACGGACCCGACCGAGAGATCGATGCCGGCCGTGATCATGATGAACGTCATTCCCAAGGCAATCAATCCGATGATCGATGACTGCCGGACGACGTTGACCAGGTTGTTCAGGGTAAGGAAGTTGGGGGCAGCAACAGCCAGGAAAACGACGATGAGTGCGAAGAAGATGAGAATCCCGTAGTCGCCCACGAATCGCTTGACCTTGGTGGCGGCGGATCCTTGCTTCAGGTCGGCCGGCCCCAGCAGGGCCTTGATGTTCTCTGTCGTGAGGCTCACGAGTCGCTCCCGTCCGTCGTAGTACCGCGTGTGGCCATGGCGTCGACTACATCGATGGATGACGTGCTCCCGATCCTGCGGCGCTCCGCGGGGATACCGTCCCCGTGGTCGACGTAGTCGTCCAAGGTGCCGTGGGAGATGAGGTGTGCCACCTGGGCTTCGGTTACGTCTCCCACATGGAAGCGGCCGACCACCTGTCCCTGGCGCATCACTGCGAAACGGTCGGCGACCGCAAAAGCCTCGTCCAGCCGGTGCGTGATGATGATGACCGCGATACCAAGGTCCTTGAGCCGCTGGGTCACCTCGATGAGCTTGTCCACCTTCGCGACCGACAGGTTCGCCGTGGGCTCGTCCATGATGATCAGGCGTGCATCAAAGGCAAGTGCACGGCCAATCGCAACAGCCTGCCGCTGACCACCTGACAGGCGCTTGACCTTGAGCCGGGGATTGATCGGGATATCCAATCGCTCGAGCACCCGCTTGGTTTCGGCCTCCATCTTCTTTCGGTCGATGATCCGCAGGAATGGGCCGAGGATATTCTTTTGCGGCTCGCGTCCCAGGAAGACGTTGGTCCGGACGTCAAGGTTGTCCGCCAAGGCAAAGTCCTGATAGACCATCTCGACGCCTTGGTCGCGTGAAGCTGACGGTGTGGGGAACTCCGTCCGCTTTCCGTCCAGCTCAATTGAGCCGCGATCGGGCTGGTAAACGCCGGTGAGTACTTTCATGAGTGTTGATTTGCCCGCGGCGTTGTCTCCCAGAAGGGCGAAGGTTTCGCCGGGCTGGACATCGATGCTGACACCGCGCAGTGCGGATACCGCCCCGAATGTCTTGTGTATGTCCTTGAGTGCGACCAGTGGAGGGGTCGCCGGTGGTGCGTCGGTCATCTCATCCTCGATTGATAGGGCCATGCAATGAACCGGTGAAACGCCATGCGCGGTGGTCAATCAAACGACGCTGTTTGGCTCTGCAGTTTTCAGGAAATCCGAAGAAGTCCAGAACGCCTGCGTGACCTCCGCCACACTGTTTCACTTACTAGAAACTTTGACCCACGTCACATCGGGACATCTGTGCCAATATGGAACACGGAGATGAAACGTTTCACCGACGACCGAAGAATAGGTCCCGCGACCAACTCAACTGTAATTCTGTTGACGAATTCCGCCTGATCCCGGCGGTCACCAGCAGCGTTTTCCGGGTGCGGCGAAACTTTATCCGTCGGCTTTATGAAACAGGCGACGTTGCCCGATCATGAGGATCCAATTCATGCCGCATATCGACAAAGCCTGGCCTGGGCCTATGGCGAGAAGTCACACGGCCCAGGCAGGCACCATCCAGCCCCCTAGGAGACCAGGTCCACGGCGACCGCGGCACCCGTGCGGGCCGATTCCCCGGCGGCGTCCGCCAGGATGAGGGCCGCCCTGCCATCCTCAAAACCCGGGCTCCGCGACGGCAGGCCACGGACTGCCCGAAGGAATTCGGCCACCTCGAGACGGTATGCCTCCGCATACCGCTCCAGGAAGAAGTTCTGGTATGGCCCGATCGATTCAACGGCCCTGGCGCTCCAGTGCCGAACGAGAGTGTCGTTCTTGTTGCCCACATGGAGCAACCCTGTGGAACCGAAGGCCTCAACGCGCTGATCGTAGCCGTAGGCGGCATGGCGAGAATTTACGATTGTCACGAGTTCATCGTTGGCCCCGCGGAGCGTGACGACTGCAGAGTCAAAGTCACCGGCCTGCCGGACGTTCTCACTGAAGACGTTGGCGCCGCGCGCCGATACCTCGACGATGTCCGGAACAAAGTAGCGTGCCAGATCCAGATCGTGGATGGTCATGTCACGGAAAATCCCGCCCGACTCAGCAAGGTACGAGGCTGGTGGCTCCCCAGGGTCCCGGCTTATGATCACCATTTGCTCCAGTGCACCGATCTCGTCAGCCGCCACGCGACGCTTCAACTCCACGAAGTGCCTGTCAAAGCGTTTATTGAATCCCAACGCAATCGGCACGTCCGACTCCGCCGCCTTCGCGCGGAGGGCATCGACGCGGGCAATATCCAAGTCAATTGGCTTCTCACAGAGCACGGGAACATTGGAATCGATGGCCATCTCAACGAGGCCCACGTGGGTTGCCGTTGGCGAAGCGACGATGACGGCATCGACTTCCCCCGAGGCGAATACTTCCTCGGGATCGTCGCTCACCCGGCCACCGAACTCAGCAGCTGTCCGCTTCGCACCTTCGATGAACGGGTCGCATACCCAAGCAAGCGTGGCTTCGTCCAACGTCGCCAGGCTCATGGCGTGCACCTGACCGATGCGTCCGGTTCCGAACAGGCCAACTCTGATCTGTTGCGTCATTGCAGATCTCCAGATGTCGAAGTTTTGTTTGAAAGGGGGCCCTTAGTCGATCTCTTGCCGGCCCAGGCGCGCATAGACATCGGGGCGCTTTGAACGCAGGAAGCAGGCATAAACAATCCCGCCGAAGAACAAAGCAAAAGTGAACGTCATAAAAATGGCTGTCATAACCGTCGAACCGCCAATGAGTTCCGGATAGTTAGCGATCGCAAGGTAGGTGATGAGGCCAAGGAAGATGACACTAACGATCGGCGCGACAATTGTCTTCCACACCGACTCCGGGGCGAAGCTGCGGCGGCGGACAAAGTAGACCAGTACGGCAAAACTGGTGATGAACATCAGCAGCAGGACAGAGAAAGTGCCGCTGCCGCTGGCGATGGGGTACAGCGCTTCGGGCGCAACACCCACCACCGTGAAGACCACAGTAGCCACCGCCCAGATCAGCCCAACTGCCACTGCCGACACGTACGGTGACTTGTGGCGGGGGTGGACCTTGCCCAGCGCCCTCGGAAGCGCCCCGTCGGCGGCGAGCGAGAAGCTGTACCTGGCGGCGATGTTCTGGATCGAGAGCATTGAGGCCAGGATCGAGGTGATAAGCAGGACCACTCCAACATCGGCGAAGATCTTGCCGACCAATGCCGTTGCGCCGTCGTTGAACAGGTTCACCGTGTTGGACTTGGCCTCCGCCTGAACGTTATCGGCTCCGAGGAACGCCGTGTAGGCCCACGCCGCGACTGCATAGAACAGCCCGATGCCAACTACTGCGAGGTACGTTGCCCGGGGGATGGTGCGGTCAGGATTCTTGACCTCGTCCCGGTAGATCACGGTGGCCTCGAACCCGAAGAAGTTTCCGACCGCGAACAGCAGCGCCAAGCCCAATCCTGCGTCAGTAATCCACGGCATCGAGAATCCGACACCCTGCGAAATGTCACCGGAGGCGAAGGCCGCAACATCGAAAACCACGACGACGGCCGACTCGAGCAGCATGACCACTGTCAGTACCTTCGCGGAGAGGTCGATGCGGTTATACGCCAGAACCGTGTTGATGGCGATGATGCCCAGCCCGTACCAGTACCAGGGGATCTCCGGGCCGTTGAGCGTGTTGACCACAAAACTTTGCAGGGTCAAGGCGAACAGGGAAGGTGCGAAGAAGCCGATGAAGACATACCCGATGAGCGCCAGGAGCGCCCCGCCCAGGCCGGCCGGCTTTCCGAGGCCGGCGGTGACGAATGAGTAGAAGCCCCCGGGCGCATCCACGCTCCGGCTCATCCTGACGAAACCAACCGAGAAGATGAGCAGCATCAGCGTCACCAGGAGGTAGATGCCCGGGGCTGTGTGTCCGCTGAAAAGCAGCATCACAGGCAACGTGCCGGCAACTGTTGTAAGCGGGGAGGAGAAGGCGAGCACGTTCATCACGAGCTCGCCCACTCCCATGTTCCCGCTGAGCTTGTGTTCCTGGGTTTGGGTCCGCGTTTTCGTCGTACCTCGTGTAGTGCTTGACATGTAATCCTCGTCACGAAAGTTCTAGTGCTGAATCACACTATCGACGGGGATCGTGCGAGCACTGTACCAGCTTGAGACACCGGCTCCTACAGGAAAATCCTGATGATTTCAGGGCATTTCAGGCACCAGCGAAGGCGCTGCTCCACCGAGTTTCTTGAGGTCAACCACGTCATTGAGAGGTTCGCCGGTTTTCCATCGCTGCAAGTTGCGGGCGAAGCATTCAACGACGCGGCCGCGCCAGCCAATCAGGTCTCCGGAGGCATGGGGAGACACCAGAATGTTGTTTCGGCTCCAAAGTGGGTTCCCTGCTGGAAGCGGCTCGTTTTCAAAGACATCCAACGCAGCCGCACCCAGATGTCCTGTATCGATCGCCTCGAGCAGGTCCTGTTCCACGACTACAGCGCCACGGCCGACATTGACCAGTCGGGCGCCCGGACGCATCCTGTCGAACCGTGCCGCGTTGAACAAGCCGCGGGTCTCCTCCGTGAGGGGCACCGTCAGCACAACGTCATCGGCTTCGCCAAGAAGCGCGTCCAGGTCATCGAATCCGGAGATAGGACCGAGCTGTGCATCGTCCCTGGCCGACCGCCCCACGACAGTCACATCCATTCCCGCGGCACGCAGGAGAAGCACTGTTTCACGCCCCACCGGGCCCGGTCCCACCACGAGGACCTTCCGGCCCAGCAGCGGCTCGGTTTCGCGGTGCTGCCAGGTGCGCGCCCGCTGCAGCTCAATGGTGCGACGCAAGTCCTTGGTGAACATCAACAGCACACCGAGGACCCACTCCGCGATGGGCCGTTCGCAGACGCCACGGGAGTTGCTGACCACGATGTCGCTGTTGACGATTTCTTCGGTCAGCAGGGTGTCCACGCCGATGCTGGACGTGTGGATCCAGCGCAACTCGCCTGGGCCGACGTCCCGAAGGAGCTTGGTCCGGAAGTCGTTCAGGAACAGGATCTCGGCACCGGGCTGTGCGGCCCGGAATTCGTCGGCCGTCCGCACAACGACGACATCAGCTTCGGCTTCCAGCCGCTCAACCGGAGGAACCGGGCGGCCCTCCTGGACAATCGCAATCACTTTTGGTCGTGACACATCTCTTCCTTCCGGGGCCATCTTGGGGACGACCCCTCACATCTTGTGGTTATGCGGTTCTGCCGTTTACCAGCCGCCCTGCCAGCCACTCATCAGGCCGTAGGGCAGTCGCTGGGGTTCCTCATCCGGCAGGCCTTTCAGGAAATCGAAGTCGCAACCCTCATGGGCCTGGTTCACATGGTCGATGAACAGCCGGCCGTACCCGCGGCGGTATTTCGGTTCGGGCAGCTTGAGCCCGGCGAGGCGGCTCTCGATTTCTTCGGCGGGGATATCCAAGTCAAGGCGCTGGTTCTCGACGTCCAATACGATCGGATCGCCGTCGCGCACGATCGCGAGCGGCCCGCCCACCGCCGCCTCGGGCGAAACATGCAAGACCGTTGTGCCGAACGCCGTGCCGCTCATGCGGGCGTCCGAAATCCGGACGACGTCGCGGATGCCCCTGCGCAGGAGCTTTTCGGGGATGGGAAGCATCCCCCACTCCGGCATGCCGGGCGCGCCGACCGGGCCGCTGTTGCGCAGCACCAGCACCGAGTCCTCGGTGACATCCAGATCGGGGTCGTCAATCCTGCGGCCAAGGTCGTAGATGTCCTCGAACACGATCGCGGAGCCCTTATGCTGCAACAGATCCTTGGATGCTGCGCTGCGCTTGATTACGGCGCCGTTCGGCGCGAGGGAACCGCGAACGACGGCGATGCCACCGGAGGCGTCAAACGGCTCGTCAAGCGTACTCACGACGACGCCGTCGGGCTCGGGTGCCGAGATGAAGCCCTTTTCGAGTGATTCGCCGGTGACTGTGATCGCGTCCTTGTTCAAGAGAGGCGCAAGTGCCTTCAGGACGGTGGGGACACCGCCGGCCTGGAAGAGCTGCTGGACGAGGTATTCGCCCGACGGGCGGACATTGACGATACGCGGGGTCCGCTGCGAGATCTCGTGGAAGCGGTCAAGTGGCAATTCGTAGCCAACTCGCCGGGCGAGGGCGAGGAGGTGCACCACGGCGTTGGTGGAGCCGCCGACGGCCATGAGCAGCGTGATCGCGTTGTCGAAGGCTTCCTTGGTCAGAATCTCACTCGGCTTGGGGCCCTGGGACAAGGCCATCTCCACCGCCCGGCGGCCGGTGGCTTCCGCTGCTTGTCCGCGACGCGCATCCACTGCGGGAATGGAGGCGCTTCCGGGCAGGCACATGCCCAGGGCTTCGACAAGGGACGTCATGGTTGATGCAGTGCCCATTTCACTGCAGTGACCGGCGGACGGCTTCGCAGCCGACTCCAGTTCGTCAAAGTCTGCCTGTGTGATCTTTCCGGCACGCAGTTCGTCCGCGTACTTCCACGTGTCCGTGCCGACCCCAAGTTGCTTGCCACGGAAGTGGGCCGGTTCCTGCGGGCCACCTGTGAGCATGATGGTGGGGATGTCGGCACTGGCCGCACCCATGAGCTGGGCGGGAACAGTCTTGTCACAGCCACCGAGCAGAACGATTGCGTCCAACGGGTAGGCGCGGATGGATTCCTCCACGTCCATGGCCATGAGGTTGCGGAACTGCATGGCGGAGGGCTTCATCAGGCTCTCGCCAAGGGAGATGGTGGGGAATTCAAGCGGCAGACCGCCGGCCATCAAGACGCCGCGCTTCACTGCATCTGCGAGGAGCTTGAAGTGGATGTTGCAGTTGACAAGTTCGGACCAGGAATTGGCAATGCCAATCACTGGCCTGTCCTTGATGGCAAAGCGCGAGAAGCCCTCGGCCTGGATGGCGGTGCGGTGCACGAATCCGGTCAGGTCGTGCGGGGCGAACCACCGTGCACTCCGGAGATCGTTGTAATTCGACTCTTGCATATCCTTCAAAGCTCCTTGGCTTGTGTCTTGACAGGTATTTGGAGCGGCAATCAGGCAGCTGTTGTGCCGCCGTCGAACGCCATGCTGGTTCCGGTGGCAAAAGTGCCGTCAACCGCCAGGAAGTAGATGGCCGCGGCCACTTCGCGGGGATCGGCGAGCCTGTTCAGCGGCACCGTGCTCTCTTTGAGCCGCAGCGCCTCAAGCGGGTCTTCCTCGGCGGCCAAACCTGCCCGCAGCATCGGCGTGTCGATCGGTCCCGGGCAGACGACGTTGACGCGGACGTCGGGAGCCAACTCCAGGGCAAGGGCCCTGGTGAGTCCGACGACACCTGCTTTGGAAGCGCAGTAAGGCGCAAGCCCCGGAACGCCCATCGAGGCGAGGTCGGAGGCCACATTGACGATCGCTCCCCCGCCCGAGCTGCGCATGTGGAGACCGGCTTCGCGGGAAACAAAGAAGGTGCCGGAGAGGTTGGTGTCCAGCACCTCGCGCCAACGGCGCTCGTTGATTTCCTCCAGTGCCGCAAATCCAGCGACGCCGGCCGCGTTCACCACGACATCGATGCCGCCAAGCACGTGGATTGCCGCCCGGACGCCGTTGACTGCGGATTCTGCATCGGCGACGTCGGCAATCACGGTGTGCGCGCCGCCGTCGATCTCCCCTGCGACGCGCCGCAGTTCCTCGCGGCGTCGTCCCAGCAGCGCCACTTTGGCACCCCTGCTCGCGAACAGCTTCGCCGTGGCCTCTCCGACGCCGGAGGTAGCCCCCGTGACCAGGACTCTCGCTTGTTCCCGGGGGATCGTGTGAATGCGGTCCATCATCGTCGACGGAGCTCCTTCGGACTCGGGGTGGCCGGCTGTCACGTTCCACTAGAACAGTGCGGCGGAGCTTTCGGATGTCTCAGATTGAGACACAGCGCACACGGCCCGCGTTCTTAGGCTGATCAACAGATGCCGCCGTCCGGTCCGCGGCACAACACCGCCGGAGAGCGGTAGAAGACTAAGGAGTGCTCGTGGAACACCAAAACCGCATTGGCGTAGGCCTTATCTCGGTCGGGTGGATGGGGAGGCTGCATTCGCGCGCCTACCTCGCCACCAAGCAGTTCTTCCCGGAACTGCCGCAGCACCCCGAGCTGGTGATCGCCGCAGATCCTGACGATGCCGGCCGCCACCACGCAGAAGACGCGCTCGGTTACAAGGAAACCGCCACCGACTACCGCAAAGTCCTGGAAAACCCTGACGTGGACGTCGTCTCCATCTGTTCCCCCAACTTCCTCCATCACGAAATCGCCCTGGCCACCATCGAAGCCGGCAAGCACTTCTGGATCGAGAAGCCCATGGGGCGCAGCGCCCGGGAATCCCGTGAGATCGCGCAGGGCGCCGAAACCGCCGGACTGATTACCTCGGTGGGCTTCAACTACCGCCACGCTCCCGCCATCGCCGAGGCCCGCCGCCTCATCCGTTCCGGGGCACTTGGCCGCATCACGAACGTGCAGATCCGCCTGCTGACCAGCTACGCATCGGATCCGAACCAGGTCTTCACCTGGCGCTACGAGCAGGCCCGCGCAGGATCCGGCGTGCTCGGCGATATCCTCAGCCACGGATTCGACCTGGCACAGTTCCTGGTGGGCCGGATCTCCTCGGTCAACGCCGTCACCGAAACGTTCATCAAGGACCGCCCCCTCCCCGCGGGCAACTCGTCCAACTCCTTCAACACGGGTGAGGCATCCGACGTCACCCGCGAGGTGGAGAACGAAGACTACACAGCCATGCTCGCCCGGTTTGAGGGCGGCGCGATCGGCATGTTCGAGACCACCCGCGTTGCCATCGGCCCGCACGCCGAATACATCGTGGAGGTCTACGGCAGCGAGGGGTCCTTGCGCTGGAACTTCGAACGCATGAACCAACTCGAAGTCGCCACGGACCGCAGCGGCTACCGCACCATCATGACTCCCCCGTCGTTCGGGGAATTCGGACGCTTCCAGCCCGGTCCCGGTCCCGGGATCGGCTTCAACGACCTGAAGACGATCGAGGCAGCACTGTTCCTCCGCTCTGTTGCCGAAGGAAGGCAGATCGGACCGTCCGCGGCGGATGGCTGGTCGGCGTCCGAATTGGTGGACGCCTCCCTGCGCAGCGCCGAGTCCGGCGCCTGGGTGGAGATCCCCGAGGTCTCCGGGAACACGACGTACCAGGCGTAACCGCGGCGGCACCACCGCAACACATGACGAAGGAGGCCGGATCACTCAGATCCGGCCTCCTTCTTGCATTCTCAATCGACGGCGCGGCCGATGCGTTTGTAGGTGTCGGCATTTCGGCGCCGAAGCACCAACGCCGTCACGATCCCTGCGACGATCGATGCGTACGGGATGAGAAGCAGCACCGTGAGCAGGAGCGGGTCACCAACCACGAGCAGGCCCATGTTCAATGACGCCGTCAGCAGCGCGAAACCGATCCCGACGAGAGCGACGATGGGGGCGATGAGGGTTCGCCAGAAGGACATGCCGGACTTGTTTCGACGGAAATAGACAATGACGGCCACCGCCGTCAGGCACAGCAGAAGCAGCATTCCGTAGAACGCAACACCTGCAGCTGCTGCGTACAGCGCGTTCTCCTCGCCACCCGAGAGAACGAGTACAACCAGCACCAGGAGAAGGACAGCGCCCACAGTCACCGCTGCACGGTGGGGCGACCCATGCTTCGAATGGACCTTTGCAATCGCTCGGGGGAAGATCCCATCGACTGCCAGTGAGTGCGTGTAGCGGGACAGGATGTTCTGGAGTGAGAGCCCCGAGGCGAAAAAGCTGGTTACCAGCAGAATGGCAATGACCTGGTTTGCGAAAGCGCCGAAGTACCGCAGGAGCGCATCCGGCATCATTGCCGTTGGATCAGCCTGTGCCACCGCAACAGCATTCGACGTTCCCGCCGACAGGATCAGGGCAAAGGCAGAGATCGCGTAGAAGATCCCAAGGAAAGCCACCGCAAGGAAGGTCGCTCGAGGGATGGTGATACTCGGCTTCTTGACTTCGTCGCGGTAGATGGCAGTCGCCTCGAAACCGTTGAAGACCCCAATGCTGAACAGCAGCAGGACACCGATGGTGGGAGTGAAGAGGTTCGCGGGGTTCCACGGCTCGAATGAAGGGCCTTCGGGACCTCCGTTAGCGATGATCACGGCGTCAAAGATCGCCACGGACAGAACTTCGACGGCGAGGATGACGGAGAGAACTTTGGCGGACAACTCCACATTGAAGTAGCTAAGCACCCAGGCAATGGCGAACATCACCATGCTCCAAAGCCACCACGGAGTGGCTACCTCCGGAAGAAAGGCACCTAGCAGGTTGTTCACGGCGATGCCCGATACGACGATGCAGGAGGTGACGTTGAATCCGTAGGTGACCAGAGCGAGGAATGATCCACCCAGGCCGACGGGGCGGCCCAGTCCTTCCCGGATGTAGGTGTAGAACGCGCCCGGGCGCGGGATTGCTTTCGTCATTCCCGTGAACCCCATCGCGAAGAGAGCCATCAGAATGGCTACGGCCACGAAGGCGATCGGCACGCCGATTCCAAACGAAATGTTCACTGAGACAAAGCCGAAGACGACGCCCAATGGAGCGGTAAAAGCCAGCACCGTGAAGAGGAGCCCCGTGGTCCCCATCCGACCTCTCAGTTGGTAGGTGGACGAGCGGGGTTCATTGTCTTCGGAGTCATCCGCGACAGGGCGCTGGATGTGGAGTTCTTGTTTCAATGTAGTTCTCCTCGGAAGAGTGACGTCTTCGTTGACTGTCACTGTGTCGGGTGGATGCGGACCGGCTGGCCGCACTGCGCGGGAGCCGGAACAGGTTGCCTCGACCCGACTTTCCCGTCAGTTTCTTGATTTTCGTATCGGCCGTTCACCGAAACTGTGTCAACCTGATGCACATCTCGTCCGGAGAGCTCATCCGAGTTCCAGGTTGAAACCTTTTGCTTCGTAGGCTTCGATCTTTCGATACAGCGTGGATCGCCCGATGCCGAGAAGCGTCGCAGCCCGAACGCGGTTCCACCCCGCCTCGGCGAGGGCCGCGCGGATTTGTTGAAGCTCTGCTTCTTCGAGACGCGTGAGCTGGACAGTACCGAGTCCGCGGAGCTGGGCAGCAGTGAGATCGGCAAGGTGCAGCTCACCGCTGAGGGATCTTGATGCGGCAGATTCAACGAGTTCCCGGAGCTGCCGGACGTTACCGGGCCAGTCCGCACCGATAAGAGCATCGCGCAGCTTCGGGGATAGCCGAACGTCCCGCCCCAGGGCGTTCTTGAGAAGGTGCGAAGCCAACGCAATAACGTCTTCGCGCCTGTCGCGGAGAGGAGGCATTACCACTTCGATGCCGCGAAGCGCTGAGAGGACCGGCAGAAGGTCGTCGCTGATGACCCGGGCCGTCAAAATGAGCTGGGGCTGCTCCAAGACGTGCAGGAGCGCTGCGAGATCGTCTTTGAGGTTCAGGCTGCAGCGATCAACGCGATGCAGAACGACTGCTGCCCCCTGCTCAAGGGCTGAGTCGATGTCCTCGACAGTGGGCTCATGGCCGGACCGTTGGGAGAAATCAAAGAGTCTGGTCGCCTCCGATAGCCGTGCGGCCATGGCCTCGGCGAGCGTTCGCTTTCCGCTGCCTTGTTCGCCGACGATGTACGCCGGCATTCGACGACTCACGGCGGCGCCAGCGGCGTCGAGCGCACGTCTGAGTGACCGGCTCGTTCCGACGATGCCTTCGAACTGGGCCGCGGCGTCACTGTCCCCCGGGGCCCGTCCAGGTCGGTTGGATTCGGATTGAACTTGCACACGCATGACGGCAGCTCCGGCAGTGAGGTCCATCGGCCGAACATGCAGACGTACCTCACGGCCGGCGCTTACGCTCAGACGGTGCTGACTTGATCCGCCTCCCTGGCCGACTTCACGGGCAAACGCAGCGAGAACGGCGAAGTCACTCTGGTCGAGCATGCTCAAGGCGCCTCTGCTTGCGATAGTGGTGCGGTCATCCATTGCGACCACCGCGTCTGCGCCGCGTTTTCGCACCTCCCGCAGGTACTCCGACATAAGTGCCTGCTCCCGCGCAGCGAGCCGTTCCGCCAGTCTCCTGGTGATATCGGCCGCTGCGCCGTTCACGGTTAACAACACCGAGCGAGGATCCGTGTCCCGCGCAAGTCGCTCCGGAAGCATCAGCCCCAGCACACCGCGCACCGACCTCCGAATCGGATCCCGGATGGGCACTGATGTGCAATAGCTGCTCTGCAGCGCCTCGTTGAAGTGCTCGGCGCCCCAGACTTGTACAGCTTCGCCTTCTTCGAGCACAGTTCCGTCGGAGTTGGTGCCGATGAGGTCTTCCCCCATCCGCGCTCCAAGGAGAGGAAATGCCCTTTCCGCCTTACGCCGCTCCACCGTGTTCCCTCGGAACACGGTAAGCGTGCCTTCCGCATCCGTAAGGACGACGGTCCCGCCGGCTTCGCTGCAGAGGCGTTCAAGCTCCGTGAGGACAGGCTCGGCGGCGATCAGCAGTTGCTCGTCTGCCCGCGCTTCCGAAGTCTGGAGAAAGGTGGCGGCAGTGGTGACGTTGCAGGCGAGGCTTCGCTGCCATGACCTGGAGATCACCGGGCGTAGGCTGCTCAGGTCGGTCATCTCCGGTTCGGCCAGATACCGTTCCCTGAGTGACTGGATCTCTGAGTTCGGTCTCTCTCCCACCCGAGGCACTTGGCCATGGTTGAAACGCAGAGCATCGGTAGAAGACATCTCACGGCCTACTTTCTGGATCTCGAGGGCATGCTAGTACCGCAACAGGTGTTCCAGCTCGGCCGGAAGCTTCCGTGCCTGTTGCCGTCCGAACAGCTGGAAGTACCACTTCCCCAGCGTTTGCTTGCCTGTTGTGCCGCTGGCTTTCCATCCACCGAATGTCTGGGGACCAGGCCACCATCCTGTGGTTGCATGGCCTGGGACATTCACATCCACGCAGCCGGCCTCGACACCCTCAAGGAACTCCCGCGCCTCTTCGACGTCGCCGGTATAGATTCCGGCGGTCAGGCCCATATCAGTGTCGTTCGCCGCTGTGAGTGCCGCTTCAAACGTCGGTACTTCGCTGATCGTAAGGAACGGCAGGAAATGTTCCGTCGTTGCAAGCTCGTGGGTTGCGGGCACACCGGAAATAACCGCAGCCGGGACGAAGTAACCGCTCTCCTGGGTCTTCCCGGTTTCAATCTGGAAGCCTGCCGTCCTCGCCGCGGAAATCAGAGACGTGTAACGCTCCACTGCATCGGCCGAGATGACGGGACCCGCGAAGACCCCGGCGTCTGTAGGGTCACCGGACCTCAAGACCTTCACTCGCTCCTCGACGAGTTCAACCAGCCGGTCGTGGGCCCCTGGTGTGACCAGTACCCGTGAGAGCGCGCTGCATTTCTGTCCACCGAGGTCGAAGGCTGAGAACACGATCCCTTCAGCAGCCTGCTCGAGATCGGCTGTGTCCGTCACGATGACCGGGTTCTTTCCGCCCATCTCGGCTATCACGGGGCGGGGGTACGGGCCCGTAGCAAAATCTCGGACGATGGACTTGCCGACGGCGACCGAACCGGTGAAGGCCACCCCGTCGATCTTGGACGCGACGAGGGCACGGCCGGGCTCGTCGGCGCCGTGGATCACGTTGACCAGTCCCACCGGGAGCCCCATTGCCTCGCAGAGTTCATAAACCGCGTGACCGGACCAAGGTCCATCATGGGCAGTCTTCACAACCACGCCGTTGCCGGCAATCAGGGCAGCAATTGTCGGGCCCGCTGCCTGGACGATCGGGTAATTGAAAGGCGTGATGACGCCGAACACACCATACGGCCGAAGAACGGAATCGTTGGCCAGTCCAGCCGGGTCCTCTGTCCGTTCATCGTCGAACGCGCCCGGAGCCGAAGCGTAGTCGGTGTAATGACGGACAATTTCGAGCACCTCGGCGCTCTCTGCCAAGGCACCGGCGTATGGCTTCCCGATCTCAAGTGCAACGCGGACAGCCCATTGGTCGAGGTGCTCCTGGATAAACGGAATTGCACGGCGCACGCGTTCGATGCGCTCAATGAGGGGAACGCGCGACCATTCGCGCTGGGCTTCCCGGCTCGCCGCCACGGCCTGCTCGACCAGAGCTGCCGGCGCATCGTGGCATGCGCTGATGATCAGGTTCGGGTTGCTGGGATCCTCCCGCTGGATGGCCGGCCCGTCGAAGTACGTTCGGCCTGCGATGACATGGGGAACGGTTGTGTGGGGTGACCGCCGTTGCTCTGTCACCCGAGCCGCGAAAGCTTGCTGCGCGTCAATGGCCATCGCCAAGAAACTCCTTTGTAGATCAAATTTCCGCCAAGTCCGGCGGTGGGTTCTGTCGAGATTACGCACCGCCCCCGCTCGCGACTGTCCCAGGCTGGGACATCTGCCTCAGATGGCCGTGTAGCCGGCGTCCACCAAGACAGCGGACCCGGTCATCTTGCGGGAGTCATCAGAGACGAGGAAGACCGCGACGTCGGCCACCTCCTCCGGGACGATCAGGCCAAGGGGCTGGTAGGCGCGCTGCGCCTGCTCGTCATTGAGGAAGTCGTCGTCAAAGAAACTTGCAACCATCGGGGTGCGCACACCTCCCGGACAGAGACAATTCGCCCTGATGTTGTCCTTGGCGTATTCCACGGCGACGGACTTTGTGATCATCAAGACGGCACCTTTCGACGCCGAGTACGCCGCAATACCCGGTTCAGCAACCATGGAGTTCACCGACCCCCAGTTGACGATCGAGCCGCCGCCGGCCCGCTGCAAAGCAGGAATGACGTACTTGCAGCCGTAGAACACGCCCTTCAAATTGATGTCAACGATCCGATCCAGCAGGTCCTCCGTCGTCTCCAGTACAGACGCGGCGCGAAGGAAGCCGGCGCAGTTGAGCATCGCGTGGACCGCCCCGAACCGCTTCTCCGCTGCATCTACGAGCCGCTCGACATCTGCGGGCTTGCTGACATCGCAGCGCTGGATCGCAATGCGAACGTTTTCCTTCGCCAGCTCTTCCAGGCCGGCGGCGTCGATATCCGCCGCCATGACGTTAGCCCCGTGTTTCACAAGCGCCCGCACGGTTGCCAGTCCTTGGCCTGATGCCGCCCCAGTGACGATTGCCGTCTTTCCTTCGAGCCTCATACCCGGACCCTTGCCTTTCGACTACGCGCAACCCAGTGCCACACGTTGTCCGCCCATGTTGGCCCGCAGCAAGGGACCAAAAATGTACCTTTCTGGCACAAATCCGGCGGGATGCGCTCAGTAGCCTCTTCCACAGCGTGAGACGCATTTCAGCAGCAACCCAGGATCACTAAGGAGAGAATCATGGGCCGTGTGCAGGGCAAGGTAACGATCATCACCGGCGGTGCAAGGGGACAAGGCGAGTCCCACGCCCGGCTTTTCGCTCAGGAGGGCGCGTCTGTTCTTGTCACCGACATGCTCGATGAAAGGGGCGAAGCCGTAGCCCGGGATCTGCGGGACTCCGGTTTTGACGTGCACTACATGCACCTGAATGTCGCTTCAGAGCAGGAGTGGGAGTCAGTGATCTCAACAGCCGAAGAGCGCTGGGGCCGCGTCGACATCCTCATCAACAACGCCGGGATCGTCGGGACGATGAAGTCCGTCGCGGAGGAAGGCCTGGACGGCTGGTCGAAGACGACAGCGATCAATCAACAGGGTGTTTTCCTCGGTCTTAAGCACGGCGCACCCGCTATCGAGCGAAGCGGAGGGGGTGCGATCGTCAACACGTGCTCGATCAATGGAACCGTCGGGAACCCTGGCGGGTTCTCGTACCAGGCATCGAAGGGCGCAGTGAAAATGATGACGCGAGCGGCCGCAATGGAGTATGCGCACCGCGGAGTCAGGGTCAATTCAGTCTCTCCCGGACTCGTGATGACGCCCATGGCGCTCGAGGAAGGCGAAGAATCCAACCGCGAGTTCAGCGATGCGACACCCATGAAGCGTGCCGCCCAGCCCATCGAAGTGAGCTATGGCGTCCTGTACCTGGCCAGCGACGAAGCCAGCTACGTCACCGGCGCAGACCTCCTTATCGACGGCGGCTATACCGCCCAATAGAGCAGGTGCTGCGAGGCGGTCAATGCTCCCCACCCGAAGGAAACACTTCAATGACTGACACAAAGGAACCACTTCAGATGACTGATGTAGCCGTACCAACTGCAGCGAATGCGCTCGCTTCGGTCAAGACGCCCGAGGAAATCGTGCATGAATGGGCCGTCGCGCTCCAATCCGCAATAGGGTCGCGAAACACGATCGGCGTAGCGGAGCTGTTCCAACGGGACGGGATCGCGCGCGACCTTCTGGCCTTGGCCTGGGAATTCCGCAACGCGGTTGGACGCGAGGAGATCGCAGGGCTCCTGACCGGGCCAGGCTCAACGCCGCCGGTTTCGCTTGAAGTACGCACCGGCAGCCCGGCCACCTTCGCCGCGGACGGGCGCCATCCATCACTTACGTCTTTCCTCCAGTTTCGGACTGGAACAGGAGGAGGCCTCGGCCATGTAAGGCTCGTGCGGGAGGAAGACGGCGCTTGGCGTGCGGCAAATTTCGTCCTCGCACTCGACTCGATCGACACGCATCCGGAGCGGCACCTCGATGCCCGTCCCGCCGGAAAGACCCACGGCCCGGTTCAGGACCGGCTGAGCTGGAATGAAGGACTCGACCGGGACTTCGAGTCACACGATCCGGCAGTCCTCATTTTGGGCGCCGGCCACAATGGGCTCATGCTGGCAGCGCGCCTGAGGGCACTTGGCGTCCCGGCCTTGGTCGTGGAGCAGAACGAGCGGGTGGGTGACAACTGGCGCAAGCGCTACAGCTCGCTTGCGTTGCACACCCCACTCGCATCCGACCACTTGCCCTACCTCCCGTTTCCATCCACCTGGCCGCGGTTCACACCGAAAGACAAGCTTGGCGATTTTCTGGAGAGCTACGCAACGCTCTTGGATCTTCCGGTCTGGGCTGGAACCAGCGTGGAGGCCACGGAGTTCGATGCCGCTGCGGGACGTTGGAATGTGGATGTCAGGCGGGCCGATGGATCTCCTCGCAGGGTGAGTCCGAGGCATCTCGTGTTCGCGACCGGGATGAATGCCGCGCCGAATCTTCCGTGCCTTCCCGGGCAGGACAAATTCCGGGGAACGGTGATTCACGCGGTCGACTACAAGGGCCACTCCAAGTGGCGGGGAAGGCGGGCGGTGGTTGTGGGGTCGGGAGTGAGCGGCCATGACATCGCGCAGGATCTCGCGGAGCATGGCGTCGATGTCACCATGATTCAGCGTTCGGGAACATTCGTCATGAACACCTCGACGTTCCATGCGGTCATGCACGCAAACCACGTCGGTGGCGCATACAGCACCGAGGAGGCGGATCTGGTCAATGCCGCCACGCCGTTCGGGGCACTCCCCGCACACGGTCCGAAGCATGTGGAACTGGTCAAGGCGATGGACCGGGAACTCCTGGACGGCCTTACCGCAGCGGGCTTCGAGCTGAGCGACGGACCGAACGGGCAGGGAGTCCTCGGACTGATCTTTGGTCAGAACGCGACCGGTTACTACTACAACGCCGGGGCGTCCGAATTGATCATCGACGGCACCATCAAGCTCCGTCACGGTAGCGTCGAGAGCCTCACCCCCGCCGGGGTCGTGCTCGACGGCGGCCAGCCCATCGCGGCTGATCTCGTGGTGTTCGCAACTGGCTACCACGGCGCCCCGACGGTGGTGCGGGAGGTCCTCGGTGACGACATCGCCGATCGGGTGGGTGAATTCGCGATGGTTGGTGAGGACCGCGAGTACGGGCGGCTCTGGCGTCGCACCGGCGTCGACCAGCTGTGGTTCATGGTTTCGCTCGGGATCGGCGACGGCAGGTTCTACTCGAAGCTGCTCGCGCTTCAGCTTGCGGCAATGGAAGCCGGCACCATGCCGCTTGCAGACCCGAACAGCTGAGCGGATCACTTCACACAGTGAAAGGGAGGCCGGATCACTCTGATCCGGCCTCCCTCGTATGAAGCGGCCTATTTCGCGAAACGGAACAGCTTCTTGTTGGCGAACTCCAGCATGCCGACCTTGCCCAGTTCCCGCCCGTAACCCGACTTCTTGACGCCACCAAACGGAACGTCGGCGCCGCTGAGGTCGTAGGCGCCGATGAAGACCATGCCGACGTCGAGCTGGTTGCCGACGCGCTCGGCGCGCTCAAGATCGTCGCAGATCACCACGGAACCAAGGCCGTACGGCGAAGAGTTCGCGAGCTTGATCGCTTCCTCGTCGCTGCTTACCTTGTAAAGCTGCGCCACCGGGCCGAAGAGTTCCTCGCTGTAGACATCCATCGAGGGGGTGATGTTGGTGATCACCGTCGGAGTGAAGACATTGCCCTGGGGCTGGTTGTTGCCCACCAGGATTTCGGCACCCTGCTCGAGGGCGCCCTGCACCTGTGCGGCCAGGAACTTCGTGGCCGACTCCGAAGAGAGCGGGCCGAAGTCACCGTTCTCGTAGGACTGGCCGGCAATCGCAGCCTTGAACTTCTCCGAGAATTCGTCGAAGTACTTGTCCAGCACCACGATCCTCTTGGAGCCGTTGCAGGACTGCCCGGTGTTGCCCATGCGGCCCATCACGGCCTTCTTCACTGCGAGGTCAACATCGTCGGTGTCGAGCACCAGGAACACGTCGGCACCGCCGAGTTCCAGCACGCACTTCTTCAGCGCGCGTCCGGCCTGCTCAGCCACGATGGCACCAACCTGCTCCGAACCTGTCAGCGAAACACCCTGAACCCGGTCATCGGCAATGATGTCGGAGATTTGCTTGTGGGTGGCGAAAAGGTTGACGTAGGCCCCCTCGGGGAAACCTGCATCGCGGAAGAGCTCCTCCAGCGCAAGCGCCGACTCCGGGCACTGGCTGGCGTGGCGGACAATGACGGTATTGCCCAGGATGATGTTCGGGATCGCGAAGCGGGCCACCTGGTAGTAGGGGTAGTTCCAGGGCATGATGCCGAGGATCACTCCAACGCCCTGGTACCGGAAGAAGCTCCTTAGGCCGTCGGCGACGTCGAGTTCCTCATCGGCAAGCCATTCCTCGGCGTTCTCTGCAAACGCTGCCGCGATCGAACCGGAGAATTCGGCCTCCCCCACAGCCTGGTGGAGCGGCTTGCCCATCTCCCGGTTGATGATGGCTGCGAGCTTGTCCTTGCGTTCAACAAACAAGTCAGCCAGGCGTTGGGCTAGCGCAGCCCGCTCTGCGACCGTGGTGGTGCGCGCCCATTCCTGGTAGGTCTTCTGCGCTGCGCTGAGGCCTGCTTCGACCTCTGCATCTGTGGCCGCTGGGTACTCGGCATGAGTCGCGCCCGTGGCCGGGTCAATAACGGCGAATGCGCCCATTGTGCGGTGCTCCTTTTGTCTTTGGTTCGGTTGTCCTGGGGTCCGGTGACCTGATAACAAGGCGGGCGGGACCGTCCTTCGACGATCCCGCCCTGCTGCTCAACCTGCTTCGGGAGCGTTGGTCGCCGCGTAGTAACGCTGACGGGCACGGCCCTGGAGGTGCTTCGCAGTCCCTTCCTGGCTACCGGGCCGCTGGGAGGTCATCGGAACTCCGACGTCCCAGAAGGAACCGTTCCCGGAAAGGTAGCGCCACGGCTCGACGCGGGCCACGATGACGGCCGGTCCTTCGACCTCGCGTGCTTCGGTGAGTGCGGCGGAGAACTCCTCGATCGTCGTCGTGGACCACGCGGCGCAACCCATGCTGGCCGCGTTGGCGGCGATGTCGAAGTCAAGGACTGCCCCGTCCAGGCGGCCGGACGTGGTGCCGCGTTCGCGGTACTGGGTGCCGAACTCGCGTCCGGGACCACCCTTGGAGACCTGGAGCGGCCAGATGCACTGGTGTCCGCGGTTGTCGATCACGATGGTGATGATCTTCTTGCGTTCCTGGACCGCGGTGACGAGTTCGGTCGGCTGCATGAAGTACGTGCCATCGCCGATCAGCACGAATACATCGCCGGGGGCGTCAGGGCGGGCCAGGCGGTAGCCGAGACCGGCAGGGATTTCGTGGCCCATGCAGGAGTTGGCGTACTCGAAGTGGATCTCGGCGCCGTTGGACGGGTCCCAGGCCTTGTGAATGCCTTCCACCACACCACCGGAACCCAGAATCAGCGCGTCCTCGCTGGTGGCCTGCTTGTTGAGCACCTCGATGACCTGCGCCTGGCTCATCTTCTCGCCGGGGAAGGCCTGGAGGTCGTGTTTGCGGACTTCGCGAGTGGCCTTCTGCGCATCCGCAATGTCGCTGCGGTAGCTTTCGGGGGTACCGTAGCCCGCTGCGCCAAGCCACTCCCGCAGCCCGGACAGGGACAGCCTGGCATCGCCCACCACGGGGAACGAACCCATCTTGTGTGCATCGAACGAGCTCACGTTGAGGTGGACGAACTTCACGTCCGGGTTCTGGAACAGCGAGTGGGAGGCCGTGATGAAGTCCTGGAGGCGGGAACCCACGGTGATGACACAATCGGCGCCGTCGGCGATCTCGTTGGCACCAACCGTTCCGGTGACGCCCAGGGCGCCAACGTTGAGTTCGCTGATCGGGCCGCTCCCCTTGCCGGCAAAGGTCTCGGAGACAGGGATGCCGAACTCCGCGCTGAAGCGTGCCAGTTCCTCCTGGGCCTTCGAGTAGCGGACGCCGCCGCCTGAGATCAGCAGGGGACGCTGTGCGTTGCGGATGATCTCGGCAGCATCGCGGATCTCGTCCTCCACCGCCGGGCGACGGCGGATGTGCCAGACGCGCGGCGTGAAGAAGGACTCCGGGAAGTCGAATTCCGCACCTTGGATGTCCTGCGGCAAGCAGACCACCACGGCACCGGTTTCCACCGGATCGGTGAGGACGCGCATGGCCTCCGGAAGGGTGGACAGCAGCTGTGCCGGGTGGGTGATCCGGTCGAAGTACCGGCTCACCGGGCGGAAGCAGTCGTTCGCCGAGACATCCCGTTCAACCGGGTGCTCAACCTGCTGCAGTACGGGATCACCGAAACGGTTGTTGATGATGTCCGCGGGGAACAGGAGCACCGGCAGGCGGTTGGTGGTGGCCGTGGCAGCACCGGAAATCATGTTGGTGGATCCGGGGCCGGCGGAGGCTGTGCAGGCAAGGGTGGCGGCGCGGTTGGAGGCCTTCGCGAAGCCGATCGCGGCATGCACCATCGACTGTTCGTTCTTGCCCTGATAGTGGGGGAAGTCCACACCGTACTCGTCAATTCCCTGGGCGAGGCCAACGGAGTTTCCGTGCCCGAAAATGCCGTACATGCCGGCAACCAGGCGCCTCTTCTCACCGTCCAGTTCGCTGTACTGGACCTGAAGGTACTCAACGATCGCTTGCGCGACAGTGCGGCGGCGGACGTTCTTGATGCCGACGTCGGTGCCGATATCAGCAGCAGCTGTGCTAGTCATGCGTTCTCCTAAATTCGTAGGTGCGTCGGCACTTGCAAACCGATTCGCCCGAACTTCAGGTTTTCACTGCGGGGAGGCAAAGTTGTGTCCCAGTTTGGGACGCAGGTTCCCGGCATGAACAACACAAACAGCAGCCGACGGCGGCACGTACGTACCGCCGTCGGCTGCTGTTGTGTTTGTTGGCTGTCAGTCGAACCGATAGGGCTCCTGCGGGCCGACCGAAGGCAGCGGCCGCGGCCGCTCGCACGTGCTTTCGATCTCGATGTGCCGGCCCTGCTCCGAGGATGCTTCGAAAGCGAGCAGGACTTCCAGGACGTGATAGGCAAAGTCACCGCCAGTACGGGGTTCACGTCCCTTGCGGATGGCGTAGCCGAACTCGGCCAGGCCGATGCCACGGTAGGCGTCGTCACGGTGTGTGATCGGCGTTTCACGCCAGTCGCCCCCGCCGGGAGGGGTCATGTCCAGCGCGAGGTCGCCGGGCTCACCGCGGCGGAGCACCGGCGCCCCGGAGAAGTGGTCCGGGTTCGGCGCGGCCAGGGAGCCGCCCGTGCCGTAGATCTCAAGGTGGGGCAGGTTGTGGTTCCAGATGTCCCAGCTGACGATCACGGTGGCGGCGGCTCCGGACTCGAAGTCGATGGTGCCGGTGACGTGCGTCGGGGTCTTGATCTGGATGATTTCGCCCTCTTTGCCGGGACGGGGACGGGTCTCCGATGAACGCGGCGCAGTTGCGGATACGCGCTTGACCGGGCCGAAGAAGTTCACGAGGTTGGTGATGAGGTAGGGCCCGATGTCGAGCATCGGCCCGGCGCCCGGGCTGTAGAAGGGATCGACATTCGGGTGCCAGTGCTCGTAGCCGCGGCAGGCAAACGACGCGAAGGCAGCCACAGGCCGGCCAATCCAGCCGTCGTCGATGAGCTTGCGGCTGGTCTGCATGCCCGAGCCCAGGAAGGTGGTGGGCGCCGAGCCTACCTTGACGCCGGCGTCGCGGGCTGCGTCAAGGATCTGTTTGGCCTCCTCGAGGGAGGTAGCGAAGGGCTTCTCGGAGAGGACGTGTTTGCCGGCCGCGATGGCCTGAAGCGTCACCGGTGCGTGGAGCTTCGGCGGCGTAAGGTTGAGGACCAGTTCCACCTCGTCGTCCGCCAGCAGCTCCTCGGGTGAGAGCGCCTTGGGAACCGAATATTCTGCTGCCCGGGCTTTGACGGCTTCCGCGTTCACGTCCGCGAGCGCCACGACGTCGACGTCGGGATGGACGCCGATCTTGTCCAGGTATTGGTTGAGAACGTTTCCGACGCCGATGATGCCGACTCGAATGGGTTCCATGTGAATCTCCGTAGTTAGTTGTTGAAACCTCCCGGGGCGAGGAATATACCCCGCCCCGGAATCAGTTGCGAGCGCTGGTGCTATTAGCTGGCGAGGCGCTCTTGGCGTGCCTTGGCCGTGGCCTCTTCGTCCACTTTGCCGTCAGCGATGACGACGCCGTAGTCCGCGGCCGCCGCTTCCAGGGACACCCGGGACTCGCGGTAGTCGTCGAGGACGGCCAGGACGTCACGTTCCAGCGGGTTGCCGTATCCGCCACCACCGGGGGTGATGGATACGACCTTTTCGCCGGACTGCAGGTCGTAGCGGCCCACTACCGGAATCTCACGGCGTTCGCCCGTGGCCAGGTCCTCCACCCAGGTTGACGGCACGGCGCCGTCGTGTCCGCCACGGACGCCCTTGGGCGGGTTCAGCTTGCCCTCGATGCCGTAGGTGAGGGTCACGCTTTCCCCACGAGGTTCCATGGTGACGCGGGTAGCGAGTCCGCCGCGCTGCCGGCCTGCTCCGCCGGTGTCGGCCACCAGGGTGCGCTCGTGGATCAGGATCGGGTAGCGCTGCTCGTCGACCTCCACGCTGTCGTGGTACAGCAGCGCTCCGCAGACAGGGCGCTGGTAGGTCGGCCAGCCGTCCACGTAGGGAGTCGCCGGGCCACCGACGCCGCCCACCAGGATCTGGTTCACGTAGGGGTTGCCGTTGCGCTCGTCGATGCCCGAGATGACGGACTTGGCAGGTGCCTGCCCGGCAGCCCCCTCAGCGGTGCCGTAACCGTCGTCGATCTGGGAGAACGCGGCCTGAACGATGTTCACCACGCGGTCGGCGAGGTTGGTGGTGCCGGACGAGCACGAGTACGGGTGCTTCGGGACGCCGACGGCGCAGCCGTCCCGCAACAGCACCTCAACACGGCGGAACGTGCCCGCGTTGCTCGGCAGGTTCTCCGGGATCCCCGAGAGGATGCCTGCCAGTGCGGCACCTGTAGCGGTAGCCTTCGTGAGGTTCAGGCCGTTGGGGAGGTTGTCCGGGTTGTCGCGAAGGTCGATGACAATCTTGCCTTGCTTCGGCTTCACCTCGAGGGTTGCCTGCAGGTGCACACCGTCCGGGCCGGTGCCCGGGAACGGGTCGTGGGCCGAGGTGCCGTGGAGGACGTACTCGGGCAGGGTCTCGATGGCACTTGCCGTCAAGCGCTCGGAGTAGTCGAACCAGGCGTCCACGAAGTCCACCAGGTCGTCGACGCCGAACTTTTCGGCGAGCTCGTGGATGCGGCGTTCGGCGATGCGGGAGGCGCCTACCGAGGCCAGGTAATCGCCGTACCACTGGTCCGGTACCCGGATGCGGGACCGGCACATGCGGATGATGTCGTCGATGTCCTTGTAGTCGCGCTGGACGCGGACGCACGGGAAGATCAGGGCACCTTCCTCGTAGACGTCCCGGGCCGTGGCAAAGAACGTGGTGGGAAGCGAGTTGCCGCAGTCTGCCTGGTGGGCCTTGGTGACCGCAGTGAACAGGTGCCGTCCCTGGATGAAGATGGGAACCAGGATCACATGGTCGGCTGCGTGCGAGTTACCCATGTAGGGGTCGTTGTGCAGGAAGGCATCGCCTTCCCGGATGTCGTCGTGCAGCTCCACCATGTCTTCGCCGAGCGGGCCTGCCCCGAAGACGTGCACCGGCACGCCTTCGGCAGCGGCGAGCAGTTGGTTGTCGGCGGTCAGCACGGCACAGGAGAAGTCGCGGGCCGTGTTGATGACCGACGAACGGGCCGAGCGCAGCAGGCCGCTGGTCATCTCCCGGACGATGCCGTCGAATGCGTTGGCTAGTACCGAGAGCTTTACGGGGTCGAATTCGCGCGTCACGGTTACGCCTCCTTACGGGTGAGGTAGATGTTGGATCGTTCGTCGAGGGTGGCGTTCCACTCCGGCGGCACGACAATGGTGGTGGTTGGCTGGTCGATGACTGCAGGACCGACGATCTTGTCCCGAGGTGCAAGCGTCACGCCGCGGTACCGCTGCGTGCTGAAGCTCTCTCCGCCGAAGACAATGGAGTCGGTGCGGTGGACTTCGCCGGTCCGGCTGACTCCGGCTTCCTCCTTGGCGTGCTCCGGCCGGGGGATTTCCACGCGGACGCCCCAGGTGATGATTTCGACGCGGCTGTCCGGATCGTGCGTGCCGTTGCGGCGGTCGTGCTCTTCATGGAAGGCACGTTCAATGATTCCTGCAGCGTCGACGGCGGTGTCGGGGGCCGCGTCAAGGTAGACGCGCAGGTCCCATGCCTGGCCCGGGTAGCGGGCATCGACGAAGTAGGTGACGTTGGGCGCCTCGCCCACGCCGTTGAAACGCTCGGCGAAGACGTTCGCCTTGGACGTGAGGTCCCCCACCGCGCGGGTGGCCGAACCGGCGTCGAAACTGCGGGTGTCGTTGTGCAGCGGCGAGAGGAATTCCGTTGCGATCGGTGCACGGTGGGCGCCGTAGGCGGCCAAAACACCTGCGGTTGCCGGAATGAGCACGGTGTCGGCCTCAAGAAGGACACCGATCGCGGCGGCAACCATGGCTCCGGCGCCGCCGCCGGCCACAATCAAGGCGCCGCGGGGGTCCACACCCTGTTCGAGTGCGGCCTGGCGGATGGCCGTGGCCATGTGGTTGGCGGAGACGTCCAGGATGGCTTGCGCAGCCTGCAGGGTGTCCATCTTGAGGGGTCCGGCGATTCGGGTGTCGATGGCCCGGACCGCGGCCTCACGGTCGAGGGTGAACCCGCCCTCGAAGCCTTCGGTGTCGAGGTAGCCGAGCGCCACGCAGGCGTCGGTGACCGTGGGTTCTTCACCACCGCGGCCGTAGGCAGCGGGACCGGGAGTGCTGCGGGCACTCTGCGGACCCACACGAAGCAAGCCGCCGCCGTCGATCCATGCAATGCTGCCGCCACCGGCACCGATGCTGGAGACGGCAACCGAAGACAGGCCGGTCAGGTGGCCGACGAACGGCTCACCGAGCCAGGCTTCCCTGGTGTGGCGGACAACGCCTTCTTCCACGAGGGAAACATCGAAGGTGGTGCCACCCATGTCGCACACCACTACGGTGTCGCGGTCCGGGGCGGCCGCCGCACCCACGAGCGGCGCCATGGAGGGGCCGGAGTTCAACAGCAGCACCGGACGGTCCAGGACGTCCGCGACGTCGAGCACGGCACCTTCGGAGGTGACCACCAGCAGGTCGCCGGCGAACCCGAACTCCTGGAGATCCGCGCGCAGCTTACCCAGGTGGTCGGCCATCAGCGGCTTCAGCGAGGCGTCGATGGAAGCGGCGGAAGAACGGCGGTACTCGCGGATGGTGGGGTTCGCCTCATTGGAGAGCGTGTACGGAACACCAGGCAAGATTTCCTTGATGAGTTCCGCGATACGCCGCTCGTGGACGTCGTTGATGATCGACCAGAGGAAGGAGACGGCCACGGCCTCGATGCCCTGCTCCTTGAAGGAGCCCAGGATTTCGCGGACCTGCTCTTCGTCCAGCGGCACCAGCACGTCACCTTCAGCGGACATGCGCTCGTTGATCTCGAACGTCAGCTGGCGGGGAATGTAGGGCGGCGGGTAGGCAGCCTTGGAGTCGAAGGCGTCCCGGCGGCCACCTTCGCGGAGCAGCAGGGTGTCGGCAAAACCGTCCGTGGTCAGCAGTGCGGTCTTGGCGACTTTGCCGGTGAGCACTGCATTGGTGGCGTGGGTGGTGCCGTAGACGATCACGTCCGCGTTGCGCAGGACCTCATCGCCGTCCCATCCGACGGACTCGGCGGCCCGGCGGACGGAGGCTTCAAAGCCGGTGAAGACGCGGTCATAGGTGGTCAGTGCCTTACCGACTGCCATGTCACCCGTGGTTGAGTCGAGCACCACGTCCGTGAACGTGCCACCCGTGTCGACGGCGATGCGGTACCTCGCCTCGCTTGGTTTTGTTTGAACTTCGCTCATGGTTCTTTGCTACTTTCGTAGAGCTTGCAGGGGTTTAGAGTTGGGGCTTGCCGACGCGGTTGCGAAGGAGCCCGACCTTCTCGATGTCGATTTCCACCGTGTCGCCTGGCTCCAGCCAGACGGGCGGGTTCCGCTTCGCACCGATGCCTTGCGGTGTCCCCGTCGCGATGACGTCACCGGGCTCGAGCGTGAGGAAGCTCGACAGGTAGGAGACGATGCGCGCGATGGAGAAGATCTGGTGCCGCGTGTTGGAGCGCTGCACTTCAACGCCGTTCACCCGCGTGACCAGCTCAAGTGTTTGCGGGTCCCCGATTTCGTCGAGGGTTACCAGGGCCGGTCCCCAGGGAGTTGAACCATCCACTGCTTTGCCGGCCAGCCACTGGGTTCCGCGGTACTGGAGATCGCGGGCCGTCACATCGTTCAGCGGGGCAAGGGCAGCGACGTACTGGAGTGCTTCGGCCTCCGAAACCTCGCTTGCGCGGCGCCCGATGACTACTGCTACCTCACCTTCGAAGTCGAGGTTTTCGCTGACGCGGGCGCCGCCGATCTCGTCCTCGGGGCCGATCATGGTGGAGGCGAACTTGGCAAAGACGTCCGGGTATTCGGGGAAAGCCCGCCCGGTCTCAGCCACGTGGTCCTTGTAGTTGAGTCCGATGCAGAGCACCTTCGAGGGGTCCGTGACCGGCGTCGTGAGGCGAACCCCGGACAGCGCGCCGACCCGGGCCACCGGGTCCTGTGCGGCGAGCGCGGTCACCTCGGCAGAGACCGCCGCGATCCGTCCACCGTAGAGTTCAAGGAACTCACGAACGGAGGCCGTTGCGCCGTGGACTGCTTCGTTCGAGCCCTGCAGAAGGAGTTCGAGGTCGTAGACCGAATCTTCAATCAGGACGCCGCCCCGGACGCCGGATTCGTGTTCGTAGGAGATGAGCTTCACAGTTCCTGGCTCCCGTCTTTTGCTTCGGCGTTTCCGGCCACCGCAAGCACGGCGTCGGCGAGGCGCTCCGCGATGTCCGCGGCGACGTTTTCGTCCATGGGCGTGGAGAGGGAGAGCAGGTTGGCCGGCGAACCCAGCAAGCCGCGCTCGTAGCTCGCCCACCACAGGCGGTGCTGGATCTCCTCGCCGACCTTTTCCGCACCGGCAGGAACTGCCCGGAGCAGCGAGCCACGGCCACGGATTTCCCAGCCGGCTTCGGCGATTTTGGACCGCACAGCCTCACGGGTGGTATCTCCCAGTCGGTTCAGGCGCTGCACTTCCTCGTTCGGGTAGAGGCGCAGTGCGGCTGCACCGGCGGCCATGCTGACCGGGTTTCCGGAGAACGTGCCACCGTGGGGCAGGCTGCCCGGGCGGGTCGGGTCTACCTCTGCCATGAGTTCCGCCCTGCCGGCCACTGCCCCCACTGCGAATCCGCCGCCAATGAGTTTGCCAGTGGTGAGCAGATCAGGCGAGACCCCGTATTCTCCGCTGAGGCCGCTGTAACCGAGCCGCAAACTGATGACCTCGTCGATGATCAGGACAATGCCAAAGCGGGTCGCAAGTTCGCGGGCCTCCCGCACGAAATCCTCGTTGATGCTCAGCAGGCCGGCCCGGTTGGGCAAGAGGTCGAGAATGATGGCCGCGTAAGCGTCCGGTGCGGCTTCAACTGCCTGGCGCAGGAACTGGATGTCATTGAGCGGCACTGCGGTGACGTCGTCGATGACGCCTTGCGTGACACCCCGTGTGTAGCTCGGACCACCCGGCACCAGCGCGACCTCGGAGGTGCCGTGGTAACCGCCCTTGGTGACAACCACCCGCTCCCGGCCGGTGCTGGCCCGCGCGATTCGGATCGCCGACATGACGGCCTCGGTGCCGGAGTTCGTAAAGCGCACCTGGTCGAGGTCCGGCAGGCGCGAGAGCAGCAGATCTGCCAGTTCCCATTCGTAGAGGTTGGGGATACCCCAACTGGCTCCGCTCGACAGGGCTTTCGTGGCTGCTTCCGTGATCTCGGGGTGGGCGTTGCCGTGGATCAGCGAGGTGAAGTTGTTGTTTGCATCGATCAGTTCGCGGCCACGGTCATCCCAGACCCGGTAGCCTTCGCCCCGGATCGCATAGGGGCTCGGTGCACCGGTGAAGTAAGTCGACCGTCCGTAGCCACCCGGCAACAGCGGGAAACCCCGGGGTCCCCTGCGCAGATGCGGGTCCTCCGCGATTCCGCGCTGTGCAGCGTGTTCCACGTGTGTGTTCGTTCCCAATTCGTCCTTCTTTCAGTTCACAAGATCGATCAGCGGCTGCCCGGTGAGTGCGAGCCGTACCCGCTCCACCGCGCCGTCCTGAAGGGCGCCCGTCGAGCGGTTCGAACGCCAGGCGATATGGGGCGTGAGGATGGCGTTGGGAGCGGAACGGAGCGGGTGTTCCGGACCGAGGGGCTCCTGGGCGAAAGTATCGATCCCCGCACCCGCAATGTGCCCGGAGGTCAACGCGGCCGCGAGGGCGGCCTCATCGATGAGGCCTCCACGCGAGACGTTGACGACGACGGCACCCTTGCGCATCTTCGCCAGGACGTCTCCGGAGACAAGGTTTGCAGTGTCGTCGTTGAGCGGCAGATGCAGCGAGACGACGTCGGAGTTCTCCAGCACGTCGGCGAGGCCGGTCATCTCCACGAAGCTGTCCGTGACGAAGGGGTCATAGGCCCGTACACGTGCGCCAACGGCCTGGTACATCCGCGCCACGTGCTGGCCGATGCGTCCCATCCCAAGCACCCCGACCTCAAGCTCGGACAACACCGGAGTGTCATAGCCGATGGTTCCGGCCCAACCGAGGTCGCGGATGGAGGCGTCACCAGCAGGCAGGCGACGGGCCAGCGCCAGGCCCATGGCGAATGCATGCGAGGCGACCTCTTCCGATGCAGTACCAGGGACGATGGATACGGGAATGCCGGCTTCCGTGGCCGCGGCAACATCGATGTTGTCGTAGCCGATGCCGTACCGGATCACGGCCCGGCACTTGCCCATCACCGGGAAATCCGCGGCAGTGAGTTTGGCGTAAGGCGTGATCATCACAATGTCGGCTTCAGGAAGCCCTGCGCGGAAGCCGTCGGCGTCTGCCGCGGGATTGAGTTTGTAGCCGAACTCTTCCGCGAGCGCGTGCTCGCGGTCCAGGTTCGGAAAATGGTGAGGGGCCACAAGAATGGTTCCCTGGGCATCGCGGGTCATAGTTTCTCGTCCTCTTCGTGTCGTACCCTCGTTCGCTGCCGAGCACCCCTTCGGGGGGTGCCGGTTCCGGGTGATTTCAAGTACAGCGCGATAACAACTGGCCTATCCGTGCCAGATCGAGACACCGCTGGGACACCTGCGGCCGCGGGACTGGAACACCCAAGGCAGCCGAAAGTGCCAGCCATCCAGAGATGGCCGGCACTTTCTTTTGCCGACGCTTGGGACCGGACGCCTTGGACTAGAGGTCGAATCCCCGGCTGCGGAAATAGTCCATCCGGCGGTAGAGCGTCGAGCGGCCAATCTGGAGCGTCTCTGCCGCGAGGCTGCGGTTGCCATTCGCTTCGGTAAGCGCGGTGCGGAGTTCGCTGAGCTCGGCGTCTTCGAGCCGTGAGAGCCGACCCTTGGTCAAGACACGATGGAAGCCTTGCGGCAGGTCGTCCACGGTGACTTCGGCACCTTCCGCACGCTCAACCGCGTTGGACACCACTGCCCGCAGCTGGTCAATGTTCCTTGGCCAGTCGGCGTGTGTCAGTGTGGTGATGAGCCTCCGGGACAACCTTCGTTCCCCCAGTTCCTCGGCGATGGCGTTTGCGAGTTGTGGGATATCTTCCCGCCTGTTCCGCAGCGGGGCCACGGCGATCTCAAGGACATCAAAGGCCTCGGAGAGCAGCAACGTGGCATCCGTGGGCCGCGCAATGGTGAAGATCAGCTTGGTGGCCGTGTTGCCGCGCAGACTTTGGGCAATCTCGCTGGCTTCGTTCTGCGAGAGTTCATCCGCGTGTTCAACGATCAGCGTCGACGGCAGTTCCGTGGTCACGCGGTGAAGCAGATCCCTGAGCTGCGGATTCCTGAGCGCGCCGCTCCGCGCATCGACCGCTATTTGACCGCCCCTCAGCGAGGCGATGGCGCTGGCCAGGCGGCGTTTTCCGCTGCCCAGCTCACCTATCATCACCACTGACCGTTCCTGGTCCACGGCCTTCCGGGCGAGATTCAGGGTGCGTTTGAACTCGGTGCTCGTTCCGTCGAGCTGGGACATCAAGCGGTCGGCGGTCCCCTGGATGGAGCCTTCCAGTTGCTGCGGGGCGCTCTTGGTTTCGACGGAGAGTTCTTTGGATGGCGAGTGCGGCCGGACCACAACAATCGCCCCGACATTGGCGGCTGAGAGGGTCACCGGGGAGACTTCCAGGGTGGCCAGTCCGGGCCCTTGCAGCATTACTTCGCAGTTCATGTCCTGGCCGGAGGACATCACGGCTTTGGCATAGCCCGAGATGATCGAGAAGTCGCTGTCCTCCAACGAGGCGGTTGCCGACGCGTTCAGGAGGGAGTTCTTTCCGTCAAGTGCGATGACGGCGCGGTTGCCCCTTCGCCGGGAAATCCTCAGGTATTCGCTGAGCAGAGCACGCTCCCTGGACGAAGTCCGTACCTCGATGTCGCGCTCGATTCGTGAGGCTACGCCTTCGAGCATCAGCAGTGTTGAAGACGGTTCAAGAGTGGACACCCGGTTGGCGGGAAGCGTCAGGCCAATCACAGCCCGCACTCTGTTGTGGAAGGGGTCGCGTACCAGCGACGCAAAGCACCAGTTGCCGCGCATATCCTCCCGGAAGTGTTCCTCCGGGGCCAGCCAGACCCCTCGCCCTTCTTCCAGCGCGAGCCCTTCACCGTTGCTGCCGCAGCTCTCCTCCAGCAGTGAGTATCCGGCGGGGAAGCCGTCATCACGAAGGAAGTCCGCCTTCACGAGCACTCCGTTGGGTGCCGTCAGGCTTACGTATCCGCCCAAGTCCGACGCAACTTCATCCAGTTTCTGCAAGTGCGGACCGGCGGCGTGGATCGTGTATTCATCTACCCGGCCCTCGTCGAAGAATCCTCGATCGGCAACGGCGTCGACTCCAGCGGCCCGGCTTCGGTACCAGGAGCGGGCAACGATCGGCCGGATCCCCGTCAGGTCAGCGTGGGGTTGCATCAGGAACAGCTCACGAACGCGATCGGTTGCGCGCGGTGTCTCATGCGTCCAAGGTGACAGTACTTCAGCCGCGGCCATTTTGTTCGCCTTCTTCGTTCCTGCGAGCGCGGAATACGAGGGGCCTCCTGGCGCGGGCTGCCTTGCGGCGGGACCGGAACACGGACTGGGCGCTCCAATTTTCGTTCGAGGCCGCATCGTCCTCGAGCGCCCTGGCACGAACATATGCAGCCACCATGCCTGAAAGGCCGCTACCAAAGATGACGTCGTTCCGGCTGGCCCCCACGCCCGGATTTTCGGTGACCATTTTCTGCTCTTCCCGCTCAGACCGCTCATTGGGCTCCAAGGGAGGTGCCCTTTCTGCCACATCCAGTTTAGCTAACTAATGGTCGTTAGGGAAGAGATTGCATGGGAAATCTGGCCCTCTCGAGCAGCGCCCCCTGGCCGTCTTTCCGGGGCCCTCGGCAGCGGCCAACCCGCCGGCTGTTACGATGACGGAATTATGAGCGTTACGTCATACGAGGCAGCCCTTGACGCCTTTGTCCATCGCCTTGAGGAGTGGAACTGGGCAGGGCAGAAAGCCGCTCGCCAGCACATCCTCGAAGCTTTCCTCGAGTTGGCTATAGCCAACGGCTTCAACTCTGTGTCGATGCGAACCATTGCGAACGCAGTCAACATCAAGCCGCCCAGCCTCTACTCGCACTTTCCTGCGGGGCGGGATGAGATCGTGGCCGAGTCGCTGCGCTGGCACTTTCATCGTTTCGGCGTCGCCCTGATCGAGGCGGTGAGCCCGGCCGCCTCGGCCGATGAGTTCTGGGACTCCATGGTCAGGCTTCATTTCACCCGCCAGGTGCGGCTTCCCGAAAGCAATCTCTGGGACTTGTTGGTAGCCACAGACAGAATGGCCGGCATCCTCCCCGCTGACTTGCGCGCCCAGGTGGATGACTGGGTTGATCTCCACGAAAACATGTACGTGGCAGCAGCGCACGACATGGGCTATCCGAAACCCCGGGAGCACGTCAAAGTTGTCATGACACTGCTGGAGGGAGCCACCCGGTGGGCATCCCCGGAGTCCGACGACGCCGAGCTCAAGGAGCTGGCGGACCGTGCGGTCCTGCTCTCGCGAACCGTCCTCGGCGTTGAGTTCTGAGCGAGAAAGTTCCGGCGCGGCGGGTCAGCCGATTTTCTGCCGGCCCAGCCGGGCGTAGATTTCGGGGCGCTTTGAGCGGAGGAAGAATGCGTACCCGATGCCGCCAAAGAACAGCGCGAAGGTGAAGGTCATGAAAATGACCGTCATGACTGCTGAGCCCCCGATGAGGTCCGGGTAGTTGGTGATCGCCAGGTAGGTGATGGCGGCCAGGAAGAGCACGCTGATGATCGGCGCCACGATGGTCTTCCAGACCGACTCCGGCGCGAAACCGCGGCGGCGGATGAAGTAGACGAGCACCGCAAAGCTGGTGATGAACATCAGGAGCAGCACGGCGAACGTGCCGCTACCGGAAGCGATGGGATACAGGGCGTCGGGAGCAACCCCCAAGACCGTGAAGATCACCGTGGCCACGGCCCAGACGAGACCCACTGCCAGCGCCGAAACGTACGGAGACTTGTGGCGGGGATGCACCCGTCCGAGGATTGGTGGCAATGCATGGTCGGCGGCGAGCGAGAAGCTGTACCGTGCGGCGATGTTCTGGATGGACAGCATGCATGCCAGGACGGATGTAATGAGCAGGATCATGGCAACATCCGCGAAGATCTTGCCTGCCAAGGCAGCAACGGCGTCGTTGAACAGATTGACAGTATTGCTTTCCGCCGCGGCCTGTACGCTGTCCGGCCCCAGGAACGCGATGAATGCCCATGCAGCAACCGCGTAGAAGAGGCCAATGCCAATGACCGCCAGGTACGTCGCCCGCGAGATCGTCTTGTCCGGGTTCTTGACCTCGTCCCGGTAGATCACCGTCGCTTCGAAGCCAAAGAAGTTCCCGACGGCGAACAACAGTGCGAGGCCGATGCTCGCATCGGTGAGGGAGGGAAGGGCGAACCCCACTCCTTGCACGGCATCAAGTCCGTTTGCAGAGAATGACGCCACGTCGAAGACGACGATGATGGCCACTTCAAGAAGCATGACGGCCGTGAGCAACTTCGCGGAGAGGTCGATGCGGTTGTACGCAAGGACTGTGGTGACGGCGATGATGCCGAGTGCGTACCAGTACCAGGGAACATCCGGGCCGTTGAGGGTGTTCACGACGAATCCCTGGAGGGTCACGCCGAAGAACGAAGGGGCGAAGAATCCGATGAGGATGTAGCCGAAGAGGGCCAAGAAGGCGCCTCCGAGGCCCGCAGGCTTGCCCAAGCCCGCAGTGACAAAGGAGTAGAAGCCTCCCGCGCCCCGGACGCTGCGGCTCATCTTCACGAAGCCGACGGAGAAGATCAACAACATCAAGGTGACCAGGACGTAGATGGCCGGAGCCGTCTGGCCGCTGAACATCAGCAGTACCGGCAGCGTGCCGGCGACAGTGGCCAGCGGCGACGAGAACGCGAGCACGTTCATCACGAGCTCCCCGACTCCCATGTTGCCGCTGAGCCGATTCTCCTGGGAAGGCAGCGCTACCTTCGGCGCGTCAATGGTGGTGTTGTTCATGTAGTCCTCGTCACTAAATCCTGAGTGCTGAATCACAGTAACGAGCGGACACCCTGCTGGCGCTGTGCCAGATCGAGACAGCGTTAGCCTCAGGCTGCACACGCTCGAAGAGCGATTCGTCCATCGGCGAGGTCAAAGCCGGCTGAGTTTCAGTACTACGACGACGACTCCGCCTCCTCGCTCGCCATCCAGTCCGGCCGCGCGGACCTGACCTTCGGTCCGAACGCGGGCACCGCGTACAAGGCAGCGAAGGACGGCAAGACCAAGCAGGTGGGCACCGTCAACGGCGGCTGGCCGCTGAAGGCCGACATCGCCTTCACCACCAAGAAGGGCAACGGGCTGGCGGTGGCTGCGCAGGCGGCCCTGAACACGCTTATCAAGAACGGCACGTACGGGAAGATCCTGGACCGCTGGGGCCTGTCGTCGGAGGCCATCGCCAAGTCCGAGCTGAATCCGGCTGGGTTGCCTAAGAAGTAGGTCTTCTTTGGTCGCTTTGGCGACCGTGCGGCGTGCGGCGGCCCTGGCGGCGCGGGATTTTCCCGTGGTGCTGGGACCGCTTTGTGGTTCAGGAGGTTAACTGGACTGCGCGGCTAATTGTGGACGGGACCGCGAATTCTCAAAGCATGGGGTCCTTGTGGACCCGCATTCTCCGTGCGAGGGTCTTGATCATGGCATTCGATGTATTTTTCCAAGGCTTCGTCGCTGGCCATGAATTACCGGGCGGCGGCGATAGGATGCGCGATGTCCTTCAGCCCTTTATCGTCCGCGAGGAGGCTGATCACGGATCCGCTTTGTTCAAATACGGCGACGGGTCGGCCGACGTGTACCTGGGGGATGACGGCATGATGGCAAACCACATCACCGGTGAAGATCCTTGGGGCCTCCTCGTGGAAGGTGCACGCGCGGCTGGATGGGTCATCATGCCGATAGGTTGCCGAACCTGCATCACTGATGAGTCCCAGCGCGTCGAACTGCCGGAGGGCTTCGACGCTGACGCCGTCGTAGTGACTTCTGGTCGGGATCTCCTTAGCGTTGTTGAATCCTCTTGACCGAATCTTGCCGAATGCGCCATGGCACGGAGTTCTCGCAGCTAGTTCCACGCCCGTGGTTAGAGGAGATCATTGCCGCTAATGCATGCCGTCCCGGGTAGAGCGCCGGCTTTCGGTCGCGGCTTAGGTGGACCCAAGCAGAAGATTCACGTCAGTGAGTTCCTCAGATGTGAACACATCGGTGCTTTCGGAGAGCAGATCTACAGGTGTGCGACCTGCGTCGTCTTGAGCCCTGCAATTGGCGCCGCCTTGGCAGAGAGCTTCAATAGCCGAGACATTCCCGCGGACGATCGCTTCGTGCAGTGGGGTGGCCCCTCCGTCACCGGCCGCGTTCACATCTGAACCGGCGGCGAGGAGAGCCTCGACCGCCGCGCGACCAGCCCCGACGGCGTAGTGCAAGGCAGTGCGTCCGGTGTTGTCGCGCCTGGCTACGTCAGCGCCAGCCGACAGGAGAAGGTGTGTGAGAACTAGCCTGGAAGCGTCATAGAACGGCTCAAGTTCGTTGACCGACTCCATCAAGGGGGTCACATCGGTAACTGTGTCGGATCCGTAATTATCAACAGGAGCACCAGCGTCTAGGAGTTCGCGGCCAAGGGCGACGTTATCGCTCCATACGGCGAACCCCAACGTGCGTGGGGTGCTCGGCTTCGAGGGCATGTTCTAAGCATCCACCAATAGTCGCGGATCGTACGGAGGTGTGACCCCAAATTGCCTGCAAACAGATTCTATTCAGGGCGTCGACAGTCGCCGGTGAAATGCGCACTTTTCGAAAAACAGGCCAGGTCGCTGCGGTAGCCGGACGAGAACAGGCTAACGAGCGGTTCACGTGGGGTCCTGGTCTTTTTCGCCAAGTTGGATAGGTTGGCAGAATCACTCTTGAAGGGGTCGTGCTCGAACAGACGGAGCGCTCATGGAATCAGGTCCGCGGGACTTAACCGAACTTCGGCGAGCGGGCGATGCCCATCCGTCGTGGTTCCTCGATCTTGTTCAACCAGAAATTGGTGGCGGTCGGCTCGACGTGAGCCTCCTATCGAAAATTGATGCCAATCCTAGAGCGACGGCGCTTCGTGTTAGCGGCTTGAACCAATCAAGCTTTGAGCGGCTGGTCTCCGACCACGGATCCCAGTTCAAGGAGATCGAGTTTTGGAAGTGTCCCAAGCTGCAGGACCTAACACCGCTTGAAGACCTTCCGGATCTGCGGATGGTCTCGATTTTCTGGAACCAACGAGCGACGCGCCTGTGGGACCTTGCCCGCACGCCGCGCCTGTCAGCGTTACGCATTGATGATTTCACCCGGCTTCATCAGTTGGATGACCTCTACGCCGGGCAGACATTGAAGGAACTCATCGTCGGTGACGCCGTATGGGACAAATCGACCTTTGAGACCCTAGAACCCCTAGGAACGCTTAGGAACCTGCTGAACCTAAGCCTGCTCCCAAAACGCATCGATGATGGTCGTGTACAACCCCTCGGTTCGCTGACAAACCTCAAGACGTTACGGATTCCATACAACCTCTTCACAACGGAACAGCTGGCCTGGCTTCGGGCGCATTTGCCTGAGGCGGTGGAATCGGATGCGCTGGCCGCCGTCCTTCCTCTAAAACCACCTTTGCACGTTGGCGGTAAGCCTCGCGATGTTCTCCTTATCGGGAAGCGCAAACCGTTCCTAAATTCTGAGTTGGACGCTGCACGCATCCGCAAGCATGAATTGGGCTTTCAAGAAATGGTCGCCGCTTTCCGCGGCGACCCCAGCCTCAGCCCTAAGTGACCGCGCATGGCCGGGCGTGATGCCCACTCGCCACCTACCGCACCGACCCCCTGGGCTTCTACGCGAAGAGCGACTCGGACATCGGCGAGGTCAAGGAAGCCAAGGACGTGGCGGGCAAGCGCGTGGTCGTGGGCTCGGGCACCAACCAGGAAGCCATTCTGGTGCGCTGGGATGAGGAGAACAAGAAGAACGGCCTGAAGCCGGTTGAGTTCCAGTATTACGACGACGACTCCGCCTCCTCCCTCGCGATCCAGTCCGGCCGCGCGGACCTGACCTTCGGCCCGAACGCCGGCGCCGCGTACAAGGCCGCGAAGGACGGAAAGACCAAGCAGGTGGGCACCGTCAACGGCGGCTGGCCGCTGAAGGCCGACATCGCCTTCACCACCAAGAAGGGCAACGGGCTCGCGGTCGCTGCGCAGGCCGCCCTTAATTCCTTGATCAAGAACGGCACGTACGGGAAGATCCTGGACCGCTGGGGCCTGTCTTCGGAGGGTATTGCCAAGTCGGAACTGAACCCGCCTGGGTTGTCTAAGAAGTAAGGTCTGGGACGGCCTAGGCGCTGCGGGAGGTTTCCGCGGTGGTGGGGCTGCTTTGCTTGGTTGTGCAGTCTGTTAGCAGCCGCAATACCTGATGATTCTTCGCGTCGGGAAGCGGGCGTGCCAGGCGGTCAAGCTTTGTGACGACGAAGTGTCGCCGTCACGAAAGGCGGCAATCATTTTATGGAGTCGGGGCGATCGCGCTTGGTGCCAGCGGTTCCGTGATCGACGCAAAACTCCGTCACCTCTACGCTGCCAGCCACGAGAGCCGTTCGCAGAGCGGGGCGATCCTGGGGACGGGTGGAAAACGCGATCGTCGCCGATCAGGAAATTTTCAGGCTGTACCGTTTGAGGCACCTTGACTGGGCATTTTGCCGGCGGGTCATACGGGAATCGGACACATCCGGAGCCTGGGGCTTCTCGGGGAACTGATCACGAAATCGGGAAGGCGACCCGTCAACGACTGGCCAACGGTCACACGCCTAAAGGCGTTGCAACTAATCCGCTTCGGCTTTTGTTCTCTCCAGGAAGAAAGTTGGTGACGAAGGAGCTGGGGCGAATCCCCAGAACGTGACCACGCGCTCGGTAGGATCGGTCTTCATGAGTGGAGAAACCGAGACGACAGCATACGATCTAATCTTCCCCCGACTGGACTCCTTCCTAAGGTCGATGCAGGCAATAGGGGACGTCGACGACTTTGTTAGCGATAGCTCTCTATCGCTAAACAGTGTTGAAAATTCATTTGTCGTACAAGCGAAACGATTATTTCCCGGCGTCGATTCAGAGGTGCACTTGCGCGCTGCCGAATATATTCATCCGCAAATACATCTACGAATGAATTCCGTTGAAAGACTCAAGAAAAAGAAAGCTGGAAAGTCCAGCATTGAACAGTGGACTAAAGCCTGGGAGTCCGGTATGAAGAGGAAACTTGCAGAGCTGACGGGAGATGAAGAATACTTCTACAAATATGCACGAGTTTGGAACAGCATGAGTACGACTGGTGAAAAGAGCAAACTTATCCGAAACTCGCTTCTCATGGCTGCTGTGAGCGACTTTGAAGTGCTCATATCGGGACTAGTTAGGGCCTTTTTGGAGTTGCGTCCTGAAATCATCAAGTCTGCTGAAACGAAGTATTCATTCTCTGATCTGGAACCGTTTTCCACCCTTGATGACTTTCGCCGCCACTGTGCCGAAAACATGGCAGAGACGCTACTCCGCGGAGGCTTCGATGACTGGATGGAGTGGTTCGGCAGTAAGCGGAAGATCAGAGTGGAGGAGGTGACCGAAAATGCGCCAATCCTAGTGGAGATCTTTCAGCGGCGTCACCTTCTTGTCCACAACGGCGGCAAAGTCAACAAGTTTTATCTTTCCAAAGTTTCTGGTAACTCTACGCCGAGCGAGGGGGAGGTACTCGGTGTCAGTAGAACGTACCTGAAGCGATCACTCGACGAACTAACCATAGCTGGAATCAAGCTCGCTCTTTCGCTGGTGCTAAAAATTGGTTCCAATCAAAAGGATTTAGAGGAAGTTGACCACTACATTTACCATCTATCACTGGATTTTCTCACCGCCGAGTCTTGGCGGGTAGCACACCGTTTGTGCGACTGGCAGTTAAGTTTCGTTCAGGATTCCGAAACTCGGCTGATTGCATCTGTGAATAGATGGGTTGCTAAGAAGGAAATAGATGGCCTAGAGAGCGTTGGCGAAGAAGTCGAAGCTTGGGATGTCGCCACTTTGGACGGACGCTACAGGCTGGCAAAATATTCGCTGCTCGAAAAAAACAAAGAAGCTTATGCTTTGGCAAAGTCCCTCATAGCTCGCGGTGATATCGATCGGGAAAACTGGCGCGATTGGCCCATGCTTCGTGGGGTTCGACGCTACGAGGCGGAGAATGTGGACGAACAGAGTCGTCTTTGGGTCTCCTCATTTGGTGATGAACATGAGCACTGAGGGAGAGCGTGGCGCCTAAATCGCAGGTCGAACCCGTTCTTTTGCTCGCCGCTGCCTTCAAGCCAAGTGTCGGGACACTCTGGTAGCGCTGATCGAGTCGAAGCCAAGCTCGGGCAATGGTCCAGCGCCCTTCTGACTACGATTGGCAAGGCAGCGCAGGACGCCACCGCCTCAGAATCCTTGAAGGGATAGGGACCGCCAGAGCCGATATCACGCCAGATTCCAACCGGTTCGAGGCATGACATCTACTAGGACATCGAAACACTCAACGGCTGCGCTTTTCTTAAGCCGAGCAATTGTGCAGCCGCATAGGTTTGCAACCTACCACTCGCATTTCCCCCACCCAACCCGCACTATCGTGGACTCCAACGACCCCTCCCCAAAGGAGCACCATGCGCCAGCGCCTCGCCATACTCGATGACTACCAGGGTGTCGCCTACGACTACGCCCCCTGGGACCAGCTTGCCGCCGACGGAATAGACGTCACTGTCTTCGGCGAACCCTTCGAGGACGAGGAAGACCTGGTCCAGGCCCTCCGCCAGTTCAGCATCGTGGTCGCCATGCGCGAACGCACGGCCTTCACCGCCGCCCGGCTCCACCAGTTGCCCAAGCTGAAACTCCTCGTCACCACCGGCATGGCCAATCCGTCCATCGACATTGAGACCGCCCGGGACCTGGGCATCACGGTCTGCGGAACCGGGGGCTCCTCAACCGCAGCACCGGAACTGACCTGGGCACTCGTGCTGGCCGCCGCACGGAACCTGCAGTTCGAGGGCAACGCCCTGCGCGCCGGCCGACTGCAGAGCACCGTCGGCTTTGAGCTCGCCGGCAAGACCCTCGGAGTGCTGGGCCTGGGCAGGATCGGCACGAAGGTGGCCGGCTACGCGAAGGCGTTCGGCATGGACGTGATCGCCTGGAGCCCCAACCTGCGCGAGGAAGCCGCGGCTGCGGCCGGCGTCCGGAAGGTGAGTAAAGACGCCCTCTTCCGGGAGGCCGACGTCGTAAGCGTCCACGTGCGGCTCTCCGACCGCTCGCGCGGGGTGGTCGGCGAGGAGGAGCTGCGGCTGCTCGGCCCCGACGGGATCCTGGTCAACACCGCCCGCGGGCCACTCGTGGACGGAGACGCCCTCCTCCGCGGACTGAACGAGGGCTGGCTGGGCGGCGCCGCCCTTGACGTGTACGACGTCGAGCCCCTCCCCGCGGACCATCCACTCCTGGACGCGCCGCGCACTGTGCTGACCCCGCACCTCGGGTACGTCACCGCCGAAAGCTACACCCGCTTCTACGGCGAGGCCTTCGAGGACGTCCGTGCCTGGGCGCAGGGCAAGCCGGTGCGGGTGCTCTGACGGCAGCTACGCCCTACTGTCCCGGGGCCTGGTAGGACGGTGTCTTCTTGGCGGCTTCGTCGATGTCCTCCACAGTGAGGAGCGGCTTCAGGCGGACGTTGACGTTCCCCGACGCATGGGCAGTCAATATATGCCCGGTCGCCGCGTGCGCGAGGGCTGTCAGCTCCGTTGTCAGGCCGGGTTAGGCTTGTTGCCGCACAAGGATTTCCTGACCGACGACTCCGCATAACAAGGAGAGACTGGGGCGCCAGCGAATGAAAATTACCTACGATAAAGAAGCAGATGCCGCCTATATCCAGATCGTCGATGAAATCCTCGACGGAGAGGCGTCAACTCAGGTGCATTCAATAGGGACTCCTGACGATAAAGGAGAGATAATCATCGACTTCGATGTCGACGGTCGAATTCTCGGGCTGGAGATCTTAGGCGCGAAGGACGTGCTCCGAGAGGAAACCCTCGCCCAAGCGCGACGTCCCTAAACGAATCAGGGCGGCCGGCACTAATGTGCTGGCCGCCCCGTTTCATGAGAAAGAAGCTACAGCCACTGCTCCCACACCGTCAGCTGGAGCCGCACCGTTTCCTCGTTCCAGAGGGAATCGCCGACGTCGGACTCCTCCGCCTCGGGAAAACGCACCGGTGCGCCGCTCACCGGACGCTCCCGGCAGCTTCCGGAACCAGCTCAGGCGAGCGTTCCGGCGTCGCGAGCCCGAGGTTCTCCCGCAGCGTCGAGCCGACGTACTCCGTGGGGTACACGCCGCGTTCCTGAAGCTCGGGGACCAGGTGGTTCACGATGTCGTCCAGGCCGCTCGGGATGATCCACGGCGAGATGTTGAAGCCGTCCACGGCCCCCACCCGGGCGTATTCGGCCAGGGTGTCCGCCACCGAGCTGTAGGAGCCGGTGAAGGTGGAGTCGATGCGGGCCGTCCGGGAGCTCACGAACTGCCGGATGGACCACCCGTTCTCCGAGGCCTCGGCCCGCCACTGCTCGGCAAGCTCCCGTGCTTTGGCGCCGTGGAAGCCGCTGCCCCGGGTCTCCGACGTCGTCTCCACCACGGGATCGATGTCCGGCAGCGGGCCGTCCGGATCGAACGAAGACAGCTCGCGGCCCCAGAACTGCTCCAGGTAGGCGATGGCCTGCTGCGGGCCGATCTGCAGGCTCCGCACCCACTCCTTCTTCTCCCGCGCCTCCTCATCCGTGGCGGCCAGGATGAACTCGCTCGCGGGGAAGATCTGCACGTCGTTGGCGCCGCGACCGGCCGCCACGGTCCGGGCCGCGATGTCCTCGCGGAACGCCACCGCGGCCTCGAACTTCGGGTGCGCGGAGAAGATGACGTCCGCCTGGCGGGCGGCGAAGTCGCGGCCTTCCGGGGAGTCGCCGGCCTGGAACAGGACCGGCCGGTACTGGGCGCTGCGCGGCAGCCGCGGCGTCACGTCCACGGTGTAATGCTGCCCCTCGTGCCGGACTGAGCGGGCGTGCGCCGGAGTGGCCCAGGACTCCGCGCCAACCGAGGACGAGACCGCCCCGTCCTCCCAGGAGTCCCAGATCCGCTTGGCAGTCTGCACGAAGGCCTCGGCGTGCACATACCGGTCCGCATGGTCCAGGTAGCCCCCACGGCGGAAGTTGGCGCCGGTCCAGGCGTTGTCCGTGGTGACCACGTTCCAGGCCGCGCGCCCGCCGGAGAGCAGGTCCAAGGAGGCGAGGCGGTGGGCCAGGTCCGCGGGGTCGTTGTACGTGGTGTTTTGGGTGGCCACCAGCCCAATGTTCCGCGTCACCGAGGCGAGTGCGGCGAGCATGGTCTGGGCGTCCGGACGGCCCGCCACATCAAGGGCGTGCGGCCGGCCCAGGTGCTCGCGCAGGCGCAGGCCCTCGCCCAGAAAGAAAGCGGCGAACAGGCCGCGCTCGGCGGTCTGGGCGATCCTGCGGAAGGACTCGAAATCCGTCTGCGACCCGGCCTCCGGGGTCTTCCAGATAGTGCCGGAGTTGACGCCCTGGAAGAACACGCCGAACTGGAGCTTGCCCGACGGCCGGAATGTAGCACGGCCGTGCTGAATCGAATTCTCCTGGCTCATGCCGGTTCCCCAATCGTGGTGTCAAGAAGCGCTGTGGCGTAGCGGTTTTCCGGCCGTTCCAGGCCGAGCAGCTCGCGGAAGGTGCCGCCGGACGCGGCAGGCTGCAGCAATCCGCGGCGGCGCAGCTCCGGAAGCACCAGCTGCGCCAGTTCCTCCAATTCCACGTCCAGCACGGCAGGGTGGATCCGCACGCCGTCGACGACGGCGAGCAGCTCCGCGAGGAAGTCCGCCAGCTCCGCGGCGGTCCCGACGAAGCGGGCCCGCGGGCTCTCCCACGCGGTGAAGGCCTCCAGCTCGGCGAGCCGCGCGGCGGCGGACTGCCCGCGGGAGTCCAGGACGACGTCGAGCTCGGCAATCACAGCCGGCCCGCCCCCAACAGGAACGATCCCAGCCGGGCCGCCCCCAACAGCGGCCAGGTTGGCACGCACCTCGGCGGCTTCCGCGGCGAGGAGCTCCGCCGTCGGGGCCGAAACCAGCACGGCATCAACGGCGGATGGCAGCAGCGAGCCATTCACGGACACCAGCTGCGCCGGCGCCAGCACCGGCAGCTGCCCCTGCAGCGGGCGCGGAATGATGGAGGGCCCCTTCACGGAGTAGGCCTCCCCCGGGAAACCGGCCGGCGTCTCAAAATCGGCGTAGTGCAGCTTGTCCACGTCCAGGTAGCGGCCGGTGGGGACGTCGCGGATCACGGCGCCGTCCTCCCAGGAATCCCAGAGCCTGCGGCCCACCTCCACGGACGCGGCCGCCTCATGCGCCAGGGCGTCCTCGGCAGCGACGGAACGCCCGACGGCGGCAGCCTCCCGGGCGTCGCCGCTCGCCTTGACGAGCCACCCGCCGCGGCCGCCGGACACGTAGTCCAGGCTGGCCAGCTGAGTGGCGGCGTGGAAGGGCTCGGTGTAGACGGTGTCCACCTCCGGGACCAGCGCGATGGACCCGGCGACGGGCCCGGCGAAGGCCGCGCGCTGCAGGGCGTTCAGGCGGCCCGCGACGTCGCGGCCCTCGGTGACAGGCCCGTCCGCGAACGTCGCGGCGTGGAACCCGGCCGACTCCGCGGCCACGACGGTGCTGCGGATCCGCTCGCCGTTCAGGAGCGCGTCCGGGGTGTGCCGGGCCTTGCGCCAGGCCGCGGGGTGGGCGCCGTCGCCGTCGAGCTCCAGCGCGAGGAAGCCGGCGTTGGAAGAGTGGGTCACGGGGTCTGCCTTTCGTAAGGGATCTTTTCGCCGGCTTCGATGGCCACGGGCAGCCGGTTTTCGGCCGGCGGCAGCGGGCAGGTGGCCAGGTCGGTGTAGGCGCAGGGCAGGTTCACGGCCCGGTTGAAGTCGAGCAGCACGGAGCTGTCCTCCGCCGGAACCACCGAGAGCGAACGGTTGGCCGCGTAGGTGGTCTTGCCCGAGGTGGCGTCGGTGAACAGCACGGAAAGCGAGCCCGGGGCGTGGCCGTTGAACGCGGTCAGCGACAGTTCCCGGCCGTCCAGGCTGAAGCGGATCTCGCCCGGAGCTTCGTAAACGTGCTGGATGCCCTCGACGGCGGCGCCCACTGTGGTGGTCCGCGGCTCGGCGAACGGCACGTAACGGCCTACGACGGCGAACGCGGCATCCGGCTCGTAGGCCGGGGTGCCCCGGTATTCGTTGAGCAGCGGGTTGCGCGGATGCCGCGGGCGGACGATGTACTCGCCGCCGCGCTTGGCCAGCTCGACCACGGTTTCAGGCCCGACGGCAGTGTCCCCCGCCTGCAGGTTGATGCCGGCGCGTTCGGCGATGGGGCCGAAGCTGAGGCGGCTGCCGCTGGTTGCATTCAGTTCCCGGCCGTCGCGGCGCAGGCTTTCGCCCGCCTCGAGGACAACGGTGACGACGTCGTTCGCCACGCTCCAGGTGCCCGGCACGCCGGCGAGGCGCTGCGGCGTGCCGTCCAGCCAGTGCAGGTGCGAGACGGCGAGGAAGCCGTGCGGATCGGCGCGGTGGCGTTCGTGGGCGGCGTGCCATTCGGCCCATTCGGCGGCGAAGGCCGGGCTGGTTTTCGGGGCGGAAAGAATGTCAGTGGACAGAATGTCAGTGGGTGAGGGCATGGTTGCTCCTATGGATGGCATGGTCTCGTTCAACGGCTGTAGCGGCGTCGGGTTCAGGGGCGTCAGGCGCAGCGGCGTCGGGTTCGCCGGCGCCGTGTTCCGCGGCTCCGGCAAAGGCCGGGCGCCGCCCGTAGGGGTCGGCGGCTTCCCACAACGTGGTGGGAGCGGCGGCGCGCACGGCCGGGATGACGTCGAGGGCGAAGCGCTCCAGGATGTCCAGCTGCTGTTCGAAGGGCAGGGTGGTGGGAAGTGAGATCGACTGCAGGTCGTGGCCGTAGAGCGCGTGGTAGCTGAGGATCTTGTCGACCACCTGCTCCGGGCTGCCCACCAGGGCGGGGCCTTCGGCCACGGCGTGGTCGATGTCCCGGAACGGCGAGTTGTTGCCGGGGACGTTGCGCCCGGCGGTCAGGGCCTCATAGACCGGGCCGAACTGCCGCTTGGCCTCCTGGGTGGTGTCCGCGATGAACACCCCGCCCGCGCCGCTGCCGGAGCCGAGGTACTGGTGCCTGGGGTCGTGCCCATGGCGTTCGTATTCCTCGCGGTAGTGGTCGATCAGGATCTTGTAGTTCTCCCGCGGCTGGATGGCGTTGGCGGTGAACAGGGGATCGCCCCACTCGGCCGCCAGCGCCGCGGAGGTCAGCGTTGTGGCAGACCCGTGCCAAATCCGGGGCGAACCCGCGAAGGGACGCGGCGTAGTGGTGGTTTCCTCGGTCAGGGCGGGCCGGAAGCGCCCGGACCAGGTGACGTTTTCCTCGCGCCACAGCCGGCGCAGCAGCCCGTACTTCTCAGCCAGGAGGTCCCACTGATCGTCCAAAGAGAGCCCGAACAGCGGGTACTGCAGCACCTCGTTGCCCTTGCCGATCACCAGTTCCAGCCGGCCGCGGCTGAGCTGGTCGATCGTGGCGTAGTCCTCCGCCACGCGCACCGGATCCAGCACGGAGAGAACGGTGACGCCGCTCTGCAGCCGGATGCGGCTGGTGACGGCCGCGATCGCGGCGAGGACCGTCGTCGGGGATGAGGAAATGAACTCCCCCGCGTGCCGCTCCCCCACAGAGAAACTGTCGTAGCCGAGCTCTTCGGCCTTGCGGGCGGTCTCCACCACTTGGTTGAGCCGCTCCGCCGTCGAGACGATCCGCCCGGTGAGCGGATTCCTCAGGTGCGGGATGATGTCCAGGACCTGGAACTTCACTTGGAACCTGCCTGGGCAGCGGCCTTCGTGGCCGCGAAGTTCGCCTCGGTGATGGTCTTCGACTCCGGGAGGGCTTCCTCGGACAGGCCCCAGCGCTCCAACACCTTGGCGTAGGAACCGTCCTTGATCGCCGAGTTCAGGGCGTCCGTGATGGCCGGGGCCAGGCCGTTGCCCTTCAGGGTGGTGGCTGCCACGAGAGTCTCGGAGGGCCAGCCGGCGTTGACCTTGCCCACCACCTTGAGGTCGTCACGGGTGTTTTCCCGGTACGTGGTGGAGGGGTACGGGCCGATGTTCAGGTCCGTGCGGCCGGACGACAGGGCCAGGATGGTGTCGGCCTCGGAGGAGTAGTACTGCAGCGTGGCCGGCGCCTTGCCCTTCGCCTCGAGCTCCTTGTTCCAGGCCAGGAGGATCTTCTCCTGGTTGGTGCCCGAGCCGACGGAGACCTTCAGACCGGAGATGTCGTCCGCGCCCTTGATGTTGTAGTTCGAGGACTTCTTGGCTTCGAAGCCCATGAAGGCCGCCCGGTAGCTGGAGAAGTCGAAGAGCTTCACGCGGTCCTTGTTGATGCCCACGTTGGAGAACACGGCCTCGACGTAGCCGGACTGGGTCTTCAGCGGCCAGTTCTCCCAGGAGGTGACCTGCAGGTCCAGCTCGAGTCCAAGTTTGTCGGCCACCAGCTGGGCGATGTCGGTTTCGACGCCGATGGGGGTCTTGTCATCCGTGGCGTGGAAGGACAGCGGGATGGACCCTGCCGTGGTGGCAACTGTCAGCTTGCCGTCCTTGCCGATCGCGGCGGGAAGCTTGCCGACGGCCGCCACGTCCTTCTCCACACGGATCCGGTTCTGTTCCGGCGCGGTGTTGTAGACGACGCCGTTGCGGGCCGCCGTCGTCCCGGCGCCGGAGCCGCTGTTGGCGGACGCCCCCGGATCGGAGCAGCCGGCCAGGACCGGGACGACGACGGCGGGCAGCACGGCAAGTGCCAGGAGTTTGGTTTTGCTGCGGGTACGGGAAGTGGTGCGAAGCATGGCGTGGCGGGTCCTCAGATGTTGAAAGCCGGTTCGATGACTTTGGAGAAGAAGCTGCGGGTGCGGGGTTCGCGCGGGTTGGTGAAGATTTCCTGCGGGCTGCCTTGTTCGATGATCTGGCCCTCGTCCATGAAGACCACGGTGTCCGCGACGTCCCGGGCGAAGCCCATCTCGTGCGTGACGATGATCAGGGTGGTGCCGGAGGTGGCGAGCTCGCGGATCACGTCCAGGACCTCGTTGACCAGCTCCGGGTCCAGGGCCGAAGTGGGCTCGTCGAACAGCAGGATCTTCGGGTTCAGGGCGAGCGCCCGGGCGATGGCCACGCGCTGCTGCTGGCCGCCGGAAAGCTGGCGCGGGTAGGCGTTCGCACGATCCTTCAGGCCCACGCGGTCCAGGAGTTCCAGTGCCCGCTTCCGGGCTTCCTCCTTGGACCGACCTTGCGCGACGACGGGTGGCTCCGCCACGTTTTCCAGCGCGGTCAGGTGCGGGAACAGGTTGAAGTTCTGGAACACCATGCCGATGTCCGTGCGCTGCTTGAGGATGTCCTTCTCGCGCAGTTCGTGCAGCTTGTTGCCGCGGAGCCGGTAGCCCACCAGCTCGCCGTCAATGGTGATGTAGCCGCCGTCCACCTTTTCCAGGTGGTTGATGGTGCGCAGCAGGGTGGACTTGCCGGAACCGGACGGACCCACAATCACGGCCACGCCGCCTGGCGGCACGATCAGGGAGACGCCCTTGAGGACTTCGGTGGCACCGTAAGTCTTGCGGACATCGGTGATTTGGACGTGGCCGCGGGTCGCGGCCGGCGAGCCGGCAGCGGGAGCCGCGGGCGCCGTCGTCGGGGTTTCGGTAACAGCGGTGCTCATCGGGTCTTCCTGTCAACAGGGGCGTGGGTGGCGAAGAAGCGGCGGACCTTCTGCAGGGGCGTATCCGGCAGCTTCCGGACGGCGCCCTTGGAGTAGTGGCGCTCGATGTAGTACTGGAAGACGCTCAGCACCGAGGTGATGACCACGTACCAGAGGGTGGCCACGAGCAGCAGCGGCAGTACCTGCTGGGTGCGGTTGTAGATGACCTGCACGGTGTAAAACAGCTCCGAGTAGGCCAGGACGTAGACGATCGAGGTCCCCTTGACCAGGCCGATGATCTCGTTGAAGGCCGTGGGCAGGATGGCGCGCATGGCCTGCGGCAGCACGATCCGGGTGGAGCGCCGCCAGGCCGGGATGCCCAGCGCGGCCGCGGCCTCGAGCTGGCCCTGGTCCACTGAGAGGATGCCGCCGCGGATGATCTCGGCCGAGTAGGCGGCCTGGTTGAGGGTCAGGCCCAGCACGGCTGCGGCGAACTGGCTGATGAGCGTGGTGGTCTGGACCTCGAAGAAGCGGACGTCCGTGAACGGGATGCCCAGGCTGACCTTCTCGTACAGGTAGCCCAGGTTGTACCAAAGCAGCAGCTGGACCAGCAGCGGGGTGGAGCGGAAGATCCAGGAGAACGTCCAGGACACCCCAACCAGCAGCGGCGAGGCAGAGAGCCGCATGAGCGCGAGCACGAAGCCGAGGATGAAGCCGAGCGCCCCGGAGATGGCCGTGAGCTTGAGGGTTTCGATGAGCCCGTTCACCACCGACTGGGCGGTGAACCACTGCGCCACAACGCCCCACTCCCAGCGCGGGTTCGTGGCCAGGGACCACAGCACGGCGGCGACGCCGAGTGCCACCAGCACTGTGCCCACCCAGCGGCCGGGATGCTTGGCCGGGACGAGTTTGTAACCGGAATAGTCGACGGCGGGTGGCTCGCTTGCGGGGCCTGTTTCGGTGCCCGTCGGGGTGCTGTCCGCGGCGCCGGCGGACGCCGGTCCGTTTGCCGTGGACGGTGCGGACTGCGCCACCGTGGTTGCTGTAGAACTCATGCGCCACCTCGCTTCGGATTGGGTGTTGGCTATCGGATGGCTGCAAATCTAGGGGCGCCCCGGAAAGCGCTGCAAGGCGGCCTTTTGCACTTCTTCACGGTGCTTCTTGGCGCTTCACGGCCTGTCACAGAACGCCACATGCCTCCGGTTCATTGCGCCTTTTGACGTTGTTTTGACGCGCCGTAACGCGGGGTGACCGGCCGTGACCAGCCCCTCGACCGGGGCCGCGGAAGGTCCCTAGGCTCAGGTTCCAGCAGCCGGTTTCACCCGTTTCCGCCCGTTCTTCAGGAGTTCCCCATGCCAGCAGCTACCCCCGCGGTCGTCTTCATCGGCGGTGGTCCGCGCACTGCCGGGGTGCTGGAGCGCCTCGCGGCCAACAGGCCGGACCTTTTCGACGGCCCGGTGGACATCCACGTGGTGGAGCCGCACGAGCCCGGTTCCGGGAGGATCTGGCGCTATGACCAGAGCCCGGGGCTGCTGCTTAACTCCATGGCCGGGGACATCACGATGTTCACCGACGGCTCCGTGCTCTGCGAGGGACCAGCCACCGACGGCCCGGGCCTCAGCGGCTGGGCCGCCGGCGTCCTGGACGGCTCCATCCGCGACGTGCCCGCCTTCGAGCCGCACATCCTGGAGCAGCTCCGGGCGCTCACCCCGGCCAGCTTCCCCACGCGGCAGCTGCAAGGCAAGTACCTGGAGTGGTTCTTCCGCCGGGCGGTCGCGGCTTTAGCACCCGAAGCGTCGGTGACCGTCCACCGGGACACAGCCACCGGCGTCGAGCCCGTTGCCCTTGGAGAATCGCCCGACGGCGGCACTTCCGACGGCGGCGCGCGGCACCGCGTGCGGCTCGCCTCCGGGGCGGTCCTCGACGCGGACCTGGTGGTCTATTCGCTTGGCCACACCGACTCGCGGCCGGACGCCGAGACCGCCCGCCTCTCGGACTTCGCCGCCCGGCACGGGGCGTTCCACGCGGCGCCGTCCTACACCACCGACGTCGACTACTCGCCCATCCTCGCAGGCCAGGACGTGATCGTCTCCGGGATGGGCCTGGCGTTTGTGGACCTGCTGGTGCTGCTGTTCGAGGGCCGCGGCGGCCGCTTCGAGGAACAGCCCGACGGCGGACTGCACTACGTGCCGTCGGGCGCCGAGCCGCGGGTCTGGGCCGGGTCGCGGCGCGGGGTGCCGTTCCACTCGAAGATCTCCTCGACCTTCCGTGGCGAGCCCACCGGTGCGCCGCGCTACTTCACGGCCGACGCCGTCGGCGCCCTCCTGGCTGCGCACGACGAACTGGATTTCCGCACGCAGCTCTGGCCGCTCATCGCGAAGGACGCGGGCCACGCCTACTACCGCGAACTCTTCGCCTACCCGGAGCGCGTGAGCGGCAGTTGGGCGGAGTTCGAAGCACGCTTCGACGCGCTCGACTGGTACAGCCACGCCCGCGAGGACTTGGTAGCCCGGGCGGTTCCGGATCCGGCGCTGCGCCTGGACCTCGAAGCCCTGGACCAGCCCTTTAGCGGCTGTGCCTTCGCGGACCATGCCGCCGTGCAGCAGGCCGTGGTGAACTACATCCGGCGCGACCTCGCCCTGCGGACCAGCCCCGACCATTCGGAAACCCTCGCCCTGTTCATGGCGCTGCTCAAGGTCTACATGGACCTGGGCCGGCTCATCCCGCAGGAACGGCTGAACTCCCGCTCGCAACAGGCGGTGCACGGCTGGTGGCACGGATTCTTCAGCTTCGTGGATTCGGGCCCGCCGCCGCACCGGCTGCGCGAGATGCTCGCCCTGCACGACGCCGGGCTGCTGCATTTCCTGGGCCCCGGAATGTGGGTGCGGCCGGACGAGGCTTCAGGGCGCTTTGTGGCGGGGTCCTTCCAGTCCCCCGCGCTGGTGGAGGCCGCAGCGTACATCGAGGCGCGGCTGCCGTCGCCGTCGGTGGAGCGTTCGGCGAACCCCGCGCTGGCCGAGCTGCACGACGCCGGCCGCGGCACCGAACAGCGCCTGCTTACCGCGGACGGCCCGCACTCCACCGGCAAGCTGCTGGTGTCCGGCTCATTCGAGGTGCTGGCGCCCGCGGGCAGTCCGCAGCCGGGGTTGTTTGCTGTGGGTCCGTGGACCTCGGGCTGGGGCGCCGGGGCTTTTGCGCGGCCCAACACCAACGCCGCGCCGTTCCGGGAAAATGATGCCCTGGCGCGGACCATCCTGGGGCGCCTCGCGGCCCGCTCCTCCCGCCCCCTGTCCCCCGCCCAACTAGCTCGCAGTTAATGTCGTTTTGACGGCTCAAAACGACAACTACTGCCAGTCAGTTGGGCCGGCCCCGCACGAAAGGAAAGCCATGACCGCAACGCCAACCCGGCCGACGTCGGGCGTGAAGGTCCTCAGCCTGCCCATGCACGATCCCCGGGTCAAGCCGCTCCTGGACGAGCTCGCCGTCGAGTACTCCACCCGCTACGGGAACCTATTCGGCAACGTCCAGGACGAGCTGCGGCGCTATCCTGCGGAGGAGTTCGCCGCGCCGCACGGGGCCCTGCTGATCCTCCAGGAGAACGGCGAATCGGTGGCCGGCGGGGCGTTCCGCCGCTACGACTCCCACACGGCGGAGCTCAAGCGGATCTGGACTCACTCGGCGCACCGCCGTCGCGGGCTGGCCAGACTGGTCCTCGCCGAACTGGAGGCCGAAGCCGTCCGTCGCGGCTACCGCCGGATCTACCTCACAACCGGTCCGCGGCAGCCCGAGGCCAAGAACCTCTACCTCGCCACCGGCTACGCCCCGCAGTTCGACCTCGACGCCGACCCGGAGGAGATCAAGCACCTCGCCTTCGTGAAGAAATTGAGCCAGTGAAGAAGCTGGGTTAGCGCGCTGTGCTGCGTTGAGTGCTCACTTGTGGCGGGTTTTTCCGCGGAAACCCCGCCACTACTGAGCACTCAACGGGGGTCGGACTGTTGTCTCCCCGGGCGTTGTGTGCCAGCCTCGGAGTGATCCCGCCGGGTCGACGACGGGCCACTGGGAAATCAGGCGAAGGAGCATGGCATGGGACTGATCCACATCGATTTGTTCACCACGCTGGACGGCGTCGCGCAGGCGCCCGGCGGGCCGGATGAGGACACGGATGACAGCTTCGCGTTCGGCGGCTGGCAGGCCCCGCTCTTCGACGACGTCGTCGGCGCGCAGATCGCCGAGGGCATGGAGGGGATGGACGCCCTGCTGCTGGGGCGCCGCACCTACGACATCTTCGCCTCGTACTGGCCGCATCAGAGCGGCTTCATCGCTGACCTGTTCAACCGCATCCCGAAGTATGTGGCCTCGCGCCTGGACCCGGACCTCGAATGGGCCGGCTCCACGCTACTCGGTCCGGATGTCGTAACCGCCATCAGGGAACTCCGCGGCCGGCACGAGAACATCCACGTGATCGGCAGCCTGGACCTGGTGCAGACCTTGTTCTCGGAGAAACTCTTTGACCGGCTGAATCTCTGGGTGTACCCGATCCTGCTCGGCCGCGGGAAGAAGGTCTTCGCCGACGGTGTGGTTCCGAGCAACCTGAAGCTCATCGAGCCGGTGATCGCCTCGCCAAAGGGTGCGGTGATGCAGCGCTACGAGCTGCTTGAGGGGACGCCGGGTACCGGGGACATGACTGAGGTCGTGGAGGGTTAAGGAGCCCCAGCTCCGAAGCGGCGAAGGTAGAGGTACGTGCCGACGAAGGTGACCAAGCCAAGGACCGGTCCCGCCCAAAGGGCTATTGAAGTGTCGTGGATGAGAACGGCCGCGCCGCCGAAGACAGCACCAAGGATGCCGACTCCGGGGCCGGCTGTTGCAGGTTTTCCTTGGACCTCGCGGCGGAGCTGGCGGTAGTGGATGCCTTGCACGACGACGAACAAGATGAAGGCGGCGACCATGATCACAGACCAGGGCGGATCGGTCATTGCCACAACGCTCATAGTCACGCCGAAAATGGCTGACAGCGGCAACCAGTAACCTTGCGCAGTCAGGTCAAACGGCACGCTCACTTCCCGGCCTCCCGCGCCGCCGCCTCAATCCGGGCCCGGTACAGGGCCCACTCCTCAGTGCTGCGCCTGCTCAGGTTCGGATCCTCCGGCCCCTTGCCGGCCAAGCCGTCGATCAGTTCCCGCAGGATGTCCGCATGCCCCAGATGCTGCGCCGTTTCCGAAACCATGTGGACGAGGATCCGGTGCAGCGTCACGTTCCGCTTCTCCTCCGACCACCACGGCACGACGCCGGGCGCATCCAAGGGAAGCTCGTCGATGGTGGCGTCGCTGTGGGCGGCGGAGAAGTGGTGCAACTCAACCACGCTCTCAAGGCTCTCCTCCGCCGTGACCCACATATCCGCGTCGGGCTCGGCGCCGTCGGCAAGCCAGGGAAGCTCACGTCCGCTGGGCCGGCCGAACACCTCGCCGAAGTAGTCCAGCTGCACACTGGCCACATGCTTCACCAGGCCCAGCAGGTTGGTGCCGGTGGGGGTCATGGGCCGGCGGATGTCGTACCCGTTCAGCCCGTCCAGCTTGGCCAGCAACTCCTTCCGCGCGACGCTCAGGTAGCGGTGCAGCGTGGCTTTCTCATCCATGGCCGCACTCTACCGGCGTCCGGCCGCCCCGGAAACTGCCGGACCGCCGTCGGGCCACGGAAGTCCGGAAACTACCCTTCGTCCGTCTTCACCACGTACACATCGCACGGCGCGTTGTGGGCCACCCCGGTAGCGATGCTGCCCAGAACCCGGCCCAGGCCCCGCATACCCTTGCTGCCCACAACGATCATCTGCGCGTGATGCGTTTCCGCCTGCGTGACCAGCGCATGGGCCGGAGTTCCATGGATGGCGAACGGGATCACCTCCAACTGCCCGGCGGACAGCTCCGCGGCGACGCCGCGGGCAACGTCCTCGGCTTTGCTCGCCTCGGACACCACGAGCCGGTCGCTCCCCGTGCCCACCACTTCCCCGCGCTCACTGCCGAACGCCGTCACCACGTGCAGGTGCGCGCCCAGGGCCAGGGCCAGATCACGGGCCTTGAGCGCTGCTTTGCGGGCAGTCGGGCTGTCGTCAACGCCGACGACGACCACTCCAGTCATGCTTGTTCCTTTCGAATTGCTTTAAGCCGCCGCGATGCCCGCGGACACGCGGTAGTGGAACCCGACGCGCTCCTCAAGGGCCCAGGCTTCGTAGAACTCGGACTTCTCGTAGAGCTTCCGGCCCAGGCCGGGGATCTGCAGCCACAGGATCGAGCCGTCGTCGGTGACGGCGTCCACGTGTCCGCTGCAGACAGCGTCGCCCTGTTGCCGGATCTCGACCTGCGCCCCAAGCAAGGTGGTCCAATCGGTGATGCGTCTGCGGTCCATCTGGTGAGCTTTCTTCTGAGCGGGTGGTTTCAGCGCACGTAGTCGGCGCCGGTGATGTCGATGGTGGATCCAGTGCTGTGCCGGGAACGGCCGGAGGCCAGGAAGGTGATCACCTCGGCCACGTCCTCCGGCGGGGTCACCTCGCCCAGCGGCAATGCCGCGAGCAGTTCGTCGTCCACGCCGCCGGCCGCGGCGATGTCCGTTTCCACCCAGCCGGGCGCCACAGCATAGGCCAGAACGCCGTCGCGCCCGTAGCCGCGCGCGATGCCCTTGGTGAGGGCGAGCAGCCCGCCTTTCGCCGCGCCGTAGGCGAGGTGTCCGGCGTCGTCCCCGCGGTGCGCGGAACGGCTGGTGACGTTCACGACGACGCCCCCTCCTCGCGCACGGAAGTGCAGGATCGCCTCGCGGCAGAGATCGGCGGGCGCCTGCAGGTTCAGGCGCAGGTTAGCATCCCAGCCGTTGGCCCACGCGGCGGGATCCTCTAGCTCGGACGCCAGCCAGGCCCCGGCGTTGTTGACGAGCACGTCCACGGAACCCCGCCACGCGAGTGCGTCGGCCCACAGCCGGGCCGGCGCTGCCGGGTCGGCGAGGTCCGCCTGGGCCAGCATCACCCGCTCCCCCAGTTCAGCCTCCAGCGACTCCGCGGCGGCAGCGTCCCGGCCGTAATGCGCCACAACGTGGGCGCCCTCCCGGTGCAGCACGCGCGCCGTCGCCCGCCCGATGCCGCGCGACGCCCCGGTGACCAGGACGGTTCGCCCGTCCAGCATGCCCGCGCTCATCCGGCGGCCTGCGCGCCGGTGATCTCGACGACGGCGCCGCAAAGGTACGGGGCCTCGTCGGAAGCCAGGAAGGCGACGAGCGCCGCGATCTCCTGCGTTTCCCCGATCCGCCCGTACGGGACCAGGGCGTCCAGGTCCGCCACGCTCCGGCCGGTGCGAGACAGGTTCGATTCGAGCATCGGCGTACGCACCTCACCGGGAGCCACGGCGTTGACCCGGACGCCCTGCGGTGCGTGGTCGCGGGCCAGGTTCTTGGTCAGCGCGACGACGGCGGCCTTGGTGACGTTGTAGGCCAGGTGCCCGGGCACGGGGTACAGGCCCCACTGGGAGGCAGTGTTCACGATCGCGCCGCCCCCGGCCTCGATCATGTGCGGCACAGCGGCACGGCAGAGGTGGAAGATGGCGTCCACGTTGACCGCGAAGCTCAGGTCCCAGTCCTCGTCGCTGAGCTCAAGCAGGTGCCCGCGCCGGTTGACGCCGGCGTTGTTGACCAGCACGTCCAGCTTGCCGTGGCGGGCCACGACGTCATTGACAGCCGCCGCGCAGGCCTTGGGGTCCAGGAGGTCGAAGGCCAGGGCCTCGGCAGAGTGCCCCGCCGCAGCAATCCGGTCCACGACTTCGTTGGCTCCGTCCTCGCGCACATCGCATACGATCACGTGCGCGCCCTCGGCCGCCAGGCGCTCCGCGATCGCGGAGCCGATGCCGCCGCCGGCACCGGTGACCAGCGCCGTGCGGCCGGCGAAGCGCCGCACGCCTTCGGGGACTTCGGGCAGCCGGATCACGCGGCGCCTCCTTCGTTCGTGGCGGGCAGTGTTTCGGAAGGCAGGGTGAAGATGGTGCGGTGCCATTGTTTGGTGGAGGCACCGGTGAGGTCGAACATGACGTGCTTGACCACGGTGTATTCGTCCAGCGAGTAGGTGGACATGTCCTTCCCGAAGCCGGACTGCTTCAGTCCGCCGTGCGGCATTTCGCTGATGATCGGGATGTGGTCGTTGACCCAGACGGCGCCGGCGCGGATCTCGCGGGTGGCGCGCTGGGCACGGTAGACATCCTTGGTCCACGCGGATGCGGCCAGGCCGTAGGGGGTGTCGTTGGCCAGGGCGATCGCTTCGTCATCGGTGTCGAACGGGGTGACGGCCAGGACGGGGCCGAAGACCTCGTCGCGGAAGATCTCGCTGTCCGGGGTCGCGTCAGCCACGAGAGTGGGCCGGTAGTAGGAGCCGGCGGCCAGCTCACTGTTTTCACTGGAAGGTATGCCGCCGCCGATCACCCGGGCGTAGCCGCGGGCGCGCTCCACCATCCCGGCCACAGTCTCCTGGTGTCTCCGCGAGACGAGGGGGCCGAGGTCCGTGGCCGGGTCCGACGTGGGGCCGAGCTTCACCTGCGCGTAGAGCCCGGCGACGCCTTCGATGAACTTCTCGTACAGGGAGCGGTGCACGATCGCGCGGGTGGCGGCGGTGCAGTCCTGGCCGGTGTTGATCAGGGATCCGGCGACCGCTCCGTGGATTGCGGCCTCGAGGTCGGCGTCGTCGAACACTACGAAAGGTGCCTTGCCGCCCAGTTCCAGGTGCAGGCGCTTGGCGGTGGTCGCGGCGGCCTCCAGGACGGTCCGGCCAACGCTGGTGGAGCCGGTGAAGGAGAGCATGTCCACGTCCGGGTGGCGCAGCAGCTCGGCGCCGACGGTGGAGCCGCGGCCGGTGAGGACGTTGATGACGCCGTCCGGCACGCCGGCCTCGGTGGCGACCTGGGCGAACAGCAGCGTGGTCAGGGGGGTAATCTCGGCGGGCTTGAGCACGATCGTGTTGCCGGCGGCGATGGCCGGCAGGATCTTCCACGCGGCCATCTGCAGCGGGTAGTTCCACGGCGAGATGGAGCCGATCACGCCGATCGCCTCGCGGCGGATCGAGGAGGTGTGGTCAGGCGAGTACTCACCGGTGGCCTTGCCCTCGAGGTTCCGGGCGGCGCCGGCGAAGAACGCGATGTTGTCGATGGTGCCGGGTACGTCGAACTCGCGGGTCAGGCGGATCGGCTTGCCGGCCTGCCGGCTCTCGAGCTGCGCGAACTCCTCGGCGCGCTCCTCCATGAGCGCGGCGAACTTGGTGAGCACGGCCGAGCGCTCGGCAGGGGTGGCGCGGGACCAGGCCGGGAACGCGTCCCGTGCCGCCTGCACAGCGAGCTTCACATCGTCGCTGCCGGCTTGGGTAAGCGTGGCAATGGTTTCTCCGGTGGAGGGATCGATGACATCGACGGTCTGTCCTGTGGTGCCGTCAACGAGCTTGCCGTCAATGAACTGGCTCACAACTCCTGCTTTCAATGGTTTGAAGATGTTTGGTGGGCTGGCGCCGGGTATGGTCAGGCGCCCGGCGCCCAGATGTCGCCCACGGTGTATCCGGAGGGGAACGGATCGCTGGGGTCAAGCGCCCATTGGCTGCGGCCGGTGACCCACCCGCGCCCGGTGATCGTGGGGAGGACCGCCTCCCGGCCGCCCGCCGTCGTCGTGCCCGTCAGCCGGCCGATGAATTCGCTGCCGATGATGCTGTGGTGCGAAAAGTCCTCACCGATGGCGAGCTGCCCGCGGGCGTGCAGTGCCGCCATCCGTGCGCTGGTGCCGGTGCCGCAGGGCGAACGGTCCAGCGCGCCGGTCCAGGTGCTGGGGTCGTCAGCTAGGAGCTCGCCGTTGGACAGGACCACGGTGTTGCGGTCCTGCCGTCCCGGGATCCGGTCGCCGGTGTGGAGCATGATCAGGTTGACCCCGGCGATCGCCGGGTTGTCGGGGTGGCTGACCTGGATTTGTTCCAGGGCCGCCAGTTTGATCAGCGCACCGGCGCGGGCGAGTTCCTTGCCGTTGGCCGGGTCCAGCTCCAGGCCCAGGTCGCTCGCCTTCGCCTGGGCGAAGAACTGCCCGCCGAAGACGACGTCCACCGGTACCGTGCCGAAGTCCGGCACCTCGAGCGGGAAGTCGAGTTCGACGACGAACGCCGGCACGTTCACGACCGTCACCGAAGTGACTTTGCCGTCGTCGCGCACGTGCGCCACTGCCTGCACGACGCCGACGGCGGTGTCGATGGTGACCGTTGTCTCCGGTCCCCGCACCGGCACGATGCCGGTCTCCACCGCGGCGGTCACCGCGCAGATGGTGTTGGAACCGGACATCGGGGTGAACCCGCCCTGTTCCAGGACCACGATCCCGAAGTCCGAGCCCGGGTTCACCGGAGGCAGCAGGATCACGGAGCACAGCCCGGGGTAGCCGCGGGGTTCGTGCAGCATGAGCGTGCGCAGCCAGTCCAGGTTTTCCCGGCAGTACTGCAGGCGCTCGGCCATGCTGCTGCCCTGGACGAGCCCGGCGGCGGACGTAAGGATCCGGCCGGGCTCGCCCTCGGCGTGCACCTCGATCGCGTCGAAGGTTTGGATCATGGTCAGACGGCGACCGGGAGGACGCCGGCGTTCTCGAGGATGCGCGCGAAACGTTCGCGTTCCTCGGCCGGCAGGGGCTGAATGGGGGCGCGTACGGGTCCCACCGGGTGGCCGAGCAGTTCCAGGCCTGCCTTGATGCCAGCCACGTAGTTCACGGACTCCAGGAAATCGCTGATGGCCCAGAGGTGCTTCCACTGTTCCCGTGCCCGGGCCAGGTCCTTCTTTTCGGCCAGGGTTTCCCAGAACTCGACCGCGAGCTCCGGAACCACCCCGGCGGTGCCCCACACGGACGCCTCGGCGCCGGACGCGATGCCGAAGAAGGTCAGGGTGTCCCAGCCGTTGAAGGCCTTGATCTTGTCGCTCGGGTTCGCGAGGAGTTCTGCCAGGCCCACGGCGTCATCGGAGGTGTTCTTGATGTAGTCCACGCCGTCGATGTCGCCGAGCTCCGCCAGCTGGGCGGCGCTGAGCTGGACGCCGGTGCAGCCGGGGACGTTGTAGTAGACGATCGGCAGCGTAATGGAACCGGCGACGTCGGACAGGAACGCCTTGAGGGCCTCGAAGCTGAGCGGGTCGTAGAACGGAGGAACCAGCATGATCGCGTCCGCGCCCACCTTTTCGGCGTGCCGGGCGAGGTCGATGGCGCCCTGGGTGGAGAGCGCGCCGATGCCCGCGATGACGGGGATGCGGCCGGCGGCGGCCTCGACGTAAACCTCGATGACCCGGCGGTATTCCTCCGGCGAGAGGGTGGTGAATTCGCCGGTGGTGCCGGTGGGGACCAGGCCGTGGATCCCGGCCGCGACGAGACGGTCCACCTGGCCGCGCAGCGCGGCTTCGTCGATCGCGGAGGCGTCGCTGGTGAACGGCGTGGTGGCGGCGGCGAGGATTCCGCGGAGTTCGACCTTGGTGCGTGATGACATGTTTTCGGTCCTTTCGGGACGGTCGTGGGCCGCGTGTTTGCGGCAGAAATCAAGGGGTTTAGAGGGCCGGGACCGGCTGCAGGCGTTGGACGCCCGGGAAGCGGTCGGCCCGGAAGGGCTGGAGGGTGGGCGCCATGCGACCGCGCACCATCAGGTCCGTCAGCGCGGCCGCGGTGCCCGGGGCGAGGGTGATGCCCATCATCCCGTGGCCGGTGGAGACATAGGTGTTCTGCAGGTGGCCGAGGTGGCCGATCACCGGCAGTCCGTCCGGCGTCATCGGCCGCATGCCTGCCATCGGCGTCGGCTTGGTGGCGGGCGGCTCCCAGTTGCGGAAGTACTTCGCAGGAGCCCGGAGGATCGCATCGACCCGGACCTGGTTGATCTTCTCGTCCAGGCCGCCGAACTCCATGGTGCCAGCCAGGCGGAGGCGTTCGTTGAAGGGGGTCACCGCCACCTTCGCGTCCCAGAGGTTGACGGCGCTGCGCAGGCCCAGCGGGGCCACCTCCACGCTGTAGCCCTTGCCTGGGCGCACGGGAAGCGCCACCCCGAACTGCTTCGACAGGTTCCCGCTCCAGGCGCCGGCGGCAAGGACGAAGTTGTCCGCGGTGTAGCGGTTGCCGCCGCTGTGCACGGCGGTCACCCGGTCCCCGCTGCGCTCCACAGCGTCGATGGGAGAGTTCTCCACGATCTTCACGCCCGTCGCCAGCAGCCGTTGGTGCAGCGCAGTGGCCATCGCTCCAGGATCGACGTGCCGTTCCTGCGGGAAGTAGATCCCGCCCAGGACGCCGTCGGTGAGCAGCGGCTCCTGCTCATGGACGGCGTCCCGGTCCAGCACCGTCGGCTGGCGTCCGTACTGCGATGCCAAGTCCAGGTTGTCGATGTGGTGGTCGAAGTTGTCCTGCTCCATGAACGCCATCAGCAGGCCGTTGGTGTGCATCTCGAAGTCCATGCCATCGGCGCGGTATTCGTCGAAGATCTGCAGCGTGTCGGCGGCCAGGCGGAGATGGCCCTCGAATCCCGCACGTTGATCGCGGGCATTGGACTTGCGCCACATGCCGAACATGAACCGCACGAACGCCGGGTTCAGGGACGGCTTGATGTAGAGCGGGCTGTCCGGCCGCAGCATCCACTTCATGGACTTAAGGACGACGCCAGGTCCCGGCACCGGTGCCGACTCCGCGGGGCAGATCCACCCCGCGTTGACCTTCGACGCACCCAGGCCGGTGGCCCGCGCGTCAATGACGGTGACGGTCTCGCCCTCCCGGGCCAGATGGTAGGCCTGCGTGAGACCTATGACGCCTCCGCCGATCACAACGGTGTGCACTGCATTTCCTTTCCTGTTGGGCGGTCCGGCCTAGAACCGGACCGCGTCAACGAACTTCTTCAGGTCGGGGTTGTCGCAATTGTCGAAAGCGGCTTCCGGTGTGGCGTTGACGGCGATTTCGCCGTTGTGGAAGAACACCACGCGGTCAGCGGCCTTGGACGCGAAGGCCATGTCGTGGGTAACCAGTGCCACGGCAATTCCGTCCTCTTCCTTCAGGCGCCGGAGGACGTCCAGGACTTCGGCGGCCACGGGTGGGTCCAGTGCTGACGTGATCTCATCGCATAGCAACAATTTTGGCTTCATCATCAGGGCCCTGGCTATGGCTACGCGCTGGCGTTCGCCGCCGGAGAGCTGGGTGGGACGGCTGAGGATGTGGTGCTTCATGCCCACCTCGTCCAGGGCCGACTCGGCCTGGTCCTTGGCCTCGGAGGCTGCCATGCCGCGGGTCTTGCGCGGTGCCAGCGTGAGGTTGTCCAGGACGTTCATGTGCGGCCAGAGGGTATAGGTCTGGAAGACCATGCCGACGTTCGCGCTGGCTTCCGCCCAGGCCTTGGTCCGCTGGGTGCCTTCGAAGACGGTTTTGCCGTCGATCGAGATCTCGCCGGCGTCAGGATCGGTCAGGCCGGCGATGGCCCGCAGCAGGGTGGATTTCCCCGAGCCGCTCTTGCCGATGATGACGGTGATGTCACCGCGGTGCATGTCGAAGTCGACGTTCTTCAGGATGGTGCGGTGGTGGAAGCTCTTCTGGAGCCCCCGCGCCTGGACCAGGACCTGCCCGGTATCGACCGGGACTGCTGCGTGGGCTGGAGTGGTCACCGGAGTTCCTTTCCGTTCGAGGTTGATGTGGGTCATGACGTCGCCACCTTAGTTCCGGGCATCATGCGGGCCAGGAGGCTCGGCCCGGGCTTGAACCCGGGGCCGGCGGTGCTCTGCATGCGCCGTTCGATGGCACTAGTGATCAGCGAGACGGGGAACGCGATGGCGAAGTAGATCAGCGCCGCTAGCGTGAAGATCTCCAGGGCCCGGTAGTTCTGGGCCGAGATGGTGTTGGAGATGAACATCAGGTCCGACACCGCGATGGTGGAGACGAGCGCGGTGTCCTTGAATAGCGAGATGTTCAGGGACAGGATGACCGGCAATTGCTGGCGCATGGCCTGCGGAACGATGATGTAGCGCAGCTGCTGGAAACGGTTCAGCTGCAGCATCCGGCCCGCTTCCACCTGTTCGACCGGCACGGACTGGAATCCGCTGCGGTAGGTCTCCGCCATGAAGGCGGTCAGGTTGGCGGTCAGGGCGATCAGTGCCGACACGTAACCCGGGAGGGTCACGCCGGTCAGGGCCGGCAGGGCGTAGAAGATCCAGAACAGCTGGACGAGCAACGGCGTGCAGCGGAACAGCTCGATGTAGCCCTGGGCCGCCCAGCGGACGACCTCGATCTTCGACATACGTCCGACGGCCACCGGGATGGCGAGGACCATGCTCAGCACGATCGTGATGACCGTGATCTGGAGCGTCAGCCCCAGGCCCTCCAGCATGCTGGGCAAGGCCTTGGCCACCACGTCCCAGTCAAAGGTGTATCCATTCATGTCGTTCTCCTAGGGACGTTACTTCTTGCGAAGGTCGCCCAGGTTGTCTGCCTCGACGTAGTCGACCTTGGCGTAGGCCTGGGCCAGCTGGCCGCTCTTCTGTGCGCGCTCGATGGCGATGTTGACGATCGTCAGGGAACGGGGGTCGATCGTCGCGGGGACGCCGTACGCGGCGGAGGCGGAGTAGATCTCGGGTTCGGGGACCACGATCTTCAGGGACTTGTTGGCCAGTGCCTGGGATTCGGCCGTGGGAAGGTCGGTGAATTCGGCGATGGCCCGGTTGGCCTGGACTGCGGAAATGGCGTTCGAGTAGTTGTCCACGGACATGAGCTTGGCGCCGAGCCCCTGGAGTGCCTTCTCCGGAGCGGAGCCCTGGGCGGTAGTCACCTGGCCGCCGTTCTTGATGATGTCCTCGGCGGTAGTGAACGCGGAGTCGGCTTTCACCACGAAGACTCCCTGGTACTGGTACACGGGATCGGTGAAGCCGATCGCCAGGGAGCGTTCCACGGTGTAGTCGAGGTTGGCAGCGAAGTCGTAGCGGCCTGCCTGCAGGCCGGCAACGATGTTCTTCCATTCGGCCGCCACGGGGACGAGCTTGACGCCGAGCTGCTTGGCGAGCTCCTGGAGGGGAATGAGGTTCGGCCCGCCGAGGCTGCCGTCCGGCTGCTGGGTGGTCATGGGCGGCGCGATTGCCACGCCAACGCGGAGCTCGCCGCGCTTCTTGATTTCTTCGATGAACGTTCCCTGGACGGCGGCACCGGCCGCCGATGCGGAGTTTCCGCGGAAACCTGAGCCGATGTAACCGCCGGCGATTGAAACCAGAATGACGGCCAGGATCGACAGGACGATCTTGCTTGTTTTGGTCATGATGCGCTCTCTTCTGGGTAAAGGAGTTCAAGGCCTGGGGAGAAGCCGGACAACGCTGTCGAGGGCTTCACTCAGTCAGACTGTTTTACTGTCTGACAATCTGGCAATGACAAAACTCTAGACTGTGATGGCTGCCACGTCCAGCCCTTTCCGGCAGGAATTTCCGGACAACGAAAAAGGGAGCCTCCGCCGGTTTCCCGGCGAAGGCTCCCTTGAGGCACTTCCGACCTCAGCCCAGCGCGAAGATCCGCCCGGTCTGGATGCCGGCCGCCGATTTTACGTAGACCTGGCCGAGGGCGTCCGAAGAGACCTGCTCGAAACCAGGGAAGAAGGGGTGGTAGCCGGGCGCGTCCTCGAGGACGCCGGGGCTCACTGCGTTGACGCGGAGACCCCTCGGCAGTTCGGCGGCCGCAGCCATGACGAAGGACTCAAGCGCCCCGTTCGCCAAGGACGCCGCGGCGCCGGTCGGGATGGGTTCCCGGGCCAGGACGCCCGTGGTGAAGGTGAAGGATCCGCCGTCGGATACGTTGTCCAAGCCGAGCCGCAGCAGGTTGATCTGGCCCAGGACCTTGTCCTCGAAACCGGCACGGTAGTCATCCGCGGTGAGCTCTGCCAGTGGCTTGAAGGGCACGGAGCCCGTGCAGGACACGACGGCGTCCACCCCGCCCACGCGGCGGTACATCGCCGCGATCGAGGCCTCGTCCAGGAGGTCCACCGGCAATTCCCCGTTGCGCGAGGCCTCGATGACCTCATGCCCCTGCGCCACGAATGCGGCCGAGGCGGCTTTGCCGACGTGCCCGCCGGCCCCGATCAAAAGGACCCTCATGCGCTTTCTCCATTCCTGCCCAGGAGCTCGATCAATTCCCGGGCGCTGTCGATGGTGTGGGCGGACATGGCGGCCCGGATGACATCCAGGTCCCTGGTCCGCAGGGCCTCCACCAGGCGTTCGTGGACATTGTGGGCCCGGACCGGGTCGTCACGCGTCGCCTGGTCCTGCGCCAGGAGGATGGTCAGGTGGGCCTCGGTCACGGGCCAGAGCCGGAGCAGCATGGCGTTGTCCGCGGCGGCCCAGATGGCGCGGTGGAAGGCCACATGCGCTTCGTGCTTGACCACGGGATCCGGATGGAATTCGAGGTCCTCGTACCGCAGCCAGGCTTCCTCCACCTGCGCCAAGCGTGCACCCGTGGCGTCCTCGCAGATCCCTTCAGCGGCCAGCATGTCCAGCGCAAGGCGCGTCCGGGCGAGGTCCATGATGGCGTCCGGCGAGAGCGTCGCCACGCGCAGGCCGCGGTACGGCTCCTGGACCAGCAGGCCCTCCTGGGAGAGCTGGCTGAGCGCTTCCCGGACCGTGGGACGGCTGACGTTGAGCCATTCGGCGAGTTGGGCCTCGGTGAGCTTGTCCCCGGGCTTGATGCTTCCAAGGACCACGGCACGCCGGATCTCGTTGAGGACCCCGTCCCTCCGGGACACGGATGCCACCGGGGAGACGGCCCGTCCATTGGGCTGGGCGGAAGGGAAGGATGCCATGGAAACCTCGCAGCGAGAGGGAATGCTGATTGTCAGACAGATACTAGCCCTCCTTGGCGATCTCCGAAAGCGGCCGCCCGGTAAACGGACGGGAGCCACCGGGATTCCCCCGACGGCTCCCGCCCCCGCCAAGCCGCCAGCCGTCGTCGTGCGGGTGCTGGAGTCCGGTCGTTACGACGGCGGTTCGGCCCTGGTCCAGATCGCCCGCCCGCCGCCAACGGCGGGCATCACGCTGCCGCGGACGAAAAAGCGTCAGCCGGCCACGGCCGCGTCGGCGACGTCCAACGCACGGTCGATCACGGCGAGCGCCTCGCGGAGCAGCTCGTCCGGGATGTTCAGCGGCGGAACCACGTGGACGCGGTTGAAGTTGGCGAAGGGCAGCACACCGCCGGCCTTGATCTCCGCGATCACGGCGTTCATCTCGGGGCTCGATCCGCCATAGGCCGCCAGCGGCTCGCGGGTTTCGCGGTCCCGGACCAGTTCGATCGCCCAGAATACGCCGGAGCCGCGGACATCGCCCACGCTCGGGTGCTTGGCCTTCATCGCTTCCAGGGCCGGCCGGATGATTTCCTCGCCCAGGCGGCGCGCGTTCTCCACCATCCGTTCGTCGCGCATGGTTTCGATGGTGGCAACGGCGGCGGCGCAGGCGAGCGGGTGGCCGGAGTAGGTCAGGCCGCCCGGGTACACGCGCTGGCGGAAGGTATCGAACACCTCGTCGGAGATGACCACGCCGCCCAGCGGAACGTAGCCGGAGTTCACGCCCTTGGCGAAGGTGATCAGGTCCGGGGTCACGCCCCAGCGGTCGACGGCGAACCACTCACCGGTGCGTCCGAATCCGGCCATGACCTCGTCCGCGATGAACATGATGCCGTACTTGCGGGTGAGCTCGCGGACACCTTCGAGGTAGCCGGCGGGCGGGGCGTAGATGCCCGCCGTGCCGGGCACGGACTCCAGGATCACGGCGGCCACGTTCACCGAGCCCTCCAGGACAATCATGTCCTCCAGGTGCTTGAGCGCCCGCTCGGTCTCCTCGGCTTCGGTGGTGGAACCGAAGTAGGAGCGGTAGAGGTAGGCGGGCAGGAAGTGGACCACGCCGGCGTCGCCCGTATCATTCGGGACGCGCCGCGGGTCGCCGGTGACGTTGATCGCCAAGTCGGTGCCGCCGTGGTAGCTGCGGTAGGCGGAGAACACCTTGCGGCGCCCGGTGTGCAGCCGGGCCATGCGGATGGCGTGCTCGTTGGCGTCCGCGCCGCCGTTGGTGAAGAACACGTGGTTCAGGCCCTCCGGCGCCAGTTCGGTGATGAGCCGGGCGGCTTCGGAGCGGGCGTCGTTGACGTGCTGCGGCGCCACGGTGCAGAGCTTGCCGGCCTGCGCGTGGATCGCGGCGACCACGCGCGGGTGCTGGTGCCCGATGTTGGTGTTGACCAGCTGGCTGGACAGGTCGATGAACTTCCGGCCCTCGCCGTCCCACACCTCGGAGCCGGCGGCCTTGAGGATGGTCATGGGGTTGAGGGTGTCCTGCGCGGACCAGGAGTGGAACACGTGCGCGCGGTCCAGCTCGTGGGCGCGGCGGCCGGCTTCGATTTCTTCGGCGGTGGGCGGCATGGCCTCCACGCCGGGGAGCGTCTCGGTGCTCATGGGGTGTCCCCTTTCTGTGTGGTGAAGCGGGAGGAGGACGACGACGGCGCGTGGCGCCGCCGTCGTCCGCTAACCCAGGTGAGTCAGGAGTTGGTGGGGAAGCCGAGGTTCAGGCCGCCGTGGCTGGGGTCCAGCCAGCGGGAGGTGACCACCTTGCCGCGGGTGAAGAAGTGCACGCCCTCGCTGCCGTAGGCGTGGGTGTCCCCGAAGAGGGAGTTCTTCCAGCCGCCGAAGGAGTAGTACGCCATGGGCACCGGGATCGGCACGTTGATGCCGATCATGCCCACGGTGACCTCGTTCTCGAAGCGGCGGGCCGCGCCGCCGTCGTTGGTGAAGATGGCGGTGCCGTTGCCGTAGGGGTTCGAGTTGATGAGCTTCATACCGTCGTCGAAGCTGTCCACGCGGACCACCGAGAGGACCGGGCCGAAGATCTCGTCCTGGTAGATGCTCATCTCCGGGGTGACGTTGTCGAAGAGCGTGGGGTTGAGGAAGAAGCCTTCGCCCTCGGCGTCCGGGCTGGGGTTGCGGCCGTCGATCACCACGGTGGCGCCGGACTCGATGCCGGCGTCGATGTACCCCGCCACCTTGTCCCGGTGGGCGGCGGTGATGAGCGGGCCCATGTCGCAGCCGCGGGTGCCGTCGCCGATGCGGAGGGTGCGGGTGCGCTCGGCGATCTTCGCCACCAGCTCGTCCGCGACCGAGTCGACGGCGACCAAGGCGGAGATGGCCATGCAGCGTTCGCCCGCGGCGCCGAAGCCGGCGTTGACGGCGGCGTCGGCCGCGAGGTCCAGGTCCGCGTCCGGCAGCACGAGCATGTGGTTCTTGGCGCCGCCCAGGGCCTGGACGCGCTTGCCGGTGGCGGTGCCGCGCTCGTAGACGTACTTGGCGATCGGCGTGGATCCCACGAAGGAGACACTGGACACCTCCGGGGAGTCCAGGATGGTGTCCACGGATTCCTTGTCGCCGTGCACCACGTTGAACACGCCGTCCGGCAGGCCGGCTTCCTTCCAGAGGGCGGCCAGCCAGTTGGCGGCGGTGGGGTCCTTCTCGCTAGGCTTGAGGACGATCGTGTTGCCGGCGGCGAGCGCCACGGGGAAGAACCACATGGGCACCATGGCCGGGAAGTTGAAGGGCGAGATGATGGCGGCGACGCCGAGCGGCTGGCGGACGGAGTGCACGTCCACCTTGGTGGAGGCGTTCTCCGTGTAGCCGCCCTTGATCAGGTGCGGGATGCCGCAGGCGAACTCCACCACTTCCTGGCCACGGGCGATCTCACCGAGTGCGTCGTCCAGGACCTTGCCGTGTTCGGCCGTGATGATGGCGGCCAGCTCGCCCTTGCGGGCGTTCAGCAGCTCGCGGAAGGCGAAGAGGATCTGGACGCGGCGGGCGAGCGAAGTGTCGCGCCAGGCCGGGAAGGCGGCCGCTGCGGCGGCGATGCCTTCCTCCGTGGTGGCCTTGCTGGCGAGCGCGACGCGGGCGCTCACCTTTCCGGTGGCCGGGTTGGTCACGTCACCGAAACGGGCGCCGTCGCCCGCAGTGGTGGTGCCGTTGATCCAGTGTTCGATGGTCTGCAAAGAAGTGGTCTGCAAAGAAGTGGTCTGCATGGGAGTCCTTTCACGAAATGTGCTGCCTCCATGGTCTGTCTCGCACTGGACCGGCGCACCTGACACGTTGTACCGAATCCGGCGTCATCGAATTACACTGTGTCCATGTCCTCGCCGTCCATGCTTTCGCCTACAGCCCAGCGCCCCCTGACCGTCCGGGACACCCTTGCGCTGCCGCCACTGGCGGCCGGCGCGCCCGAGGTCCTGGCCGGCGACGCGGAGCTCGACAGGCCGGTCCGGTGGGTGCACATTGCCGAAGAGGCGGATACAAGTTCGTTGCTGGAGGGCGGCGAACTGGTCCTTACCACCGGGCTCGCCTTCCGCCGCTCGCCCGAACTCACCGCCGCCTTCCTGGCGCGCTTCCACGCGGCGGGCGCGGCCGCCGTCGTCGTCGAACTAGTGGACGACGACGGCGCTCCGGACAGCGCGGCGATCGACGTCCTGCGGGCGGCGGCGCAGTCCGCGGCGGCGCCGCTGGTCCTGCTCAGCCGGCGGACCCGCTTCGTCCAGGTCACCGAAGCCGCGCACCGGGCCCTGATGGACCGGCAGGTTGTCCGCCTCGAGCGGGCCCGGCAGGTCCACGAGGTCTTCACGGCGCTGGGCCTGGAGAACGCGGCGGAGGGCGACATCGTCACCACCACCGCGGAGCTGCTGGGCAGCCCGGTGGTGTTCGAGGACCCCGCCCACCTGGTGCTGAGCTACGCCGCGCAGCAGGAGAACCCCACCCGGCTGTTGGACGGCTGGGCGGAGCGTTCGCGTTTTGTCGGCTACCTCAACCAGACGGGATTCGCCGCTGGCGGCGAGCGCTGGCTCCAGACCCCTGTGGGGTTGAAGGGGCAGCGGTGGGGGCGGCTTGTGGCCCCAGCGGTGGCACCGCCCGCAGACACCGCAGCGGCCAGCGAGGAACCCGCCGGCTGGGACCTCGCGGACGCCCTCCAGGTCCTCGAGCGCGCAGGCCAGGCGCTCACCATGGCGCGCATGGCCGGCCGGGACCGGCGCGAGCTGCTGTTCCAGGCGCGGGCAGGCCTGGTGCAGGACCTACGCCAGGCCTCGCCGCCCAGCGAAGAGGAAGCCCTGGCCCGGGCAGGAGCGCTCGGCCTGACCTCCGCGGCGGCCTACGTTCCGGTGGTCGCACGGCAGGACGGCGGGACCGACCCCTCGGATGCCACCGCAGTGCAGCTCCGCGAACGGGCGTTCCTGGATGCGTTGCAGGACTGGTCGCGGCAGGAACGGCAGTCGATCCTGTCCGCCAGCCTCCGCGCGGGGTCCGTGGCCATCCTGCTCCCCCTGGCCGCGCTCGAACTTGAGGATTCCACGCTGCACCGCCTCACCGCCGGCGCCAAGACACCCGGCGTCGCCTGGACTTTCGGAGTGGGCAAGGCCGACCGTTCCCTGCTCCGGGCCGCCCGCGGCCTGGACGACGCCGACCAGGTAGCCGAGACCGCAGCCACCCTGGGCTCCCGCAACCGCCCGTTCTACCGCTTCGGGGACGTCCGGCTCCGGGGCCTGCTGTCGCTCCTGGGCGGCGACCCCCGGGTCAGGTCCTTCGCGCAGGCGGAGCTGGGTCCGCTGCTGGAACCGCTCGACAAGGAAGGCCTGGCCCTGCTGTCCGCCTACCTGGATCACGCCGGCAACATGTCCGCCCTGTCACGGGCCCAGAACATCAGCCGGCAGGCGCTGTATGCACGGATCCGCAGGCTCGAGGACCGGCTCGGTTTCTCCTTCGACTCCGCCGAGTCCCGGACGTCCCTGTCGGTCGCGCTCCTGTGGCATCGGCTGCACCGCGACTGACCGAAACGGCATTCAGGACCGCGCCGGAACGGCGTACCCTCGGCTCATGGCCAAGCTGATCTACACCGCGATCATGTCCCTGGACGGCTACACCGCCGACGCCGACGGCAACTTCGACTGGAGCGCCCCGGACGAGGAAGTCCACGCCTTCGTCAACGAGCTTGAGAGGCAGGCCGGCACCTACCTCCTGGGCCGCCGGATGTACGAGGTCATGGCGTGGTGGGAAGACCTGGACACCTCCGGCGAGCCCCAGGCCATCAAGGACTATGCCGGGATCTGGCACGCGGCGGACAAGATCGTCTACTCCACGTCCCTGGACCGGCCCACCACCGCGAGGACACGGGTTGAAAGAACGTTCGACGCCGATGCCGTCCGCGCGCTGAAAGCCTCTGCCGGGCGGGAGCTCGCCATCGGCGGTGCCGAGCTGGCGGGGCAGGCGGTCAAGGCGGGGCTCGTGGACGAGTTCCGCTTCTTCCTCAGCCCCGTGGCAGTGGGTGGCGGCAAGCGGTTCCTGCCGGACGGCGTCGGGCTGACGCTCGAGCTGCTGGACGAGCGCCGCTTCGGCAACGGCGTGGTGTACGTCAGCTACCGGAACCTGACGGCGTAGTTCCGGGTTCCCCGTGACGGTTCTGCTGGATCACCCGGCCGGGCAGCACGAACCGCCCGGGATTGCACGGGCACGGAGGATAGCAGCCGAGGTGATCCAGCAGAATGTGCGGCGGACGCCGTCGGGCAAGCCGCAGAGCGAGCGTCGGGAGGACCCTGCGCCCTAGGTGCGTACCTTGTCGTCGGGATTCACTCGGTAGTCGAGGGTCAGTTCGTCCCCGGGCAGGCCCCGGATGCCCCAGTCGTGGCGCGGGGTTTCGATGAGCATGATTTCAAGGTCGTTGGCCGCGATGCCCAGTGCCGTTTCGAAACCCTCGAAGAGCGCCCGGTAGAAGCGCTTCTTCGTTTCTACCGCGCGACCTTCGAAGAGGATGCCCTCGATGATTGTGTAACTGCCGCTCCGGGAATTCGGGTAGATGAAGGATTCCGCGTCGAGGGGAATGAAGCGGTGGAAGCGCTTGTCCGCGGGCAAGCCGAGCACGCTCACGGACGCCTCGTGCAGTAGATCGGAAATCTGCTGCCGTTTTCCCGCCAGCGATTCAACGTTCCCATAGATCTTGAATTGAGCCACGGGATAAGTGTGCCAAAGGTGGTGGAATCAGCACTCGCAGGCAGGCACCAGCGGCACCGAGGCGGTGACGACCGGTACGGGGTGCGCCGGGGCCGCCTGCACCGGCGCCTGCACCACCGGAATCGAGGCGGTCACCACCGGTACGGGGTGCGCCGGGGCCATCTGCGCCGCGGTTTCCACCGGCGCAGTGGCCGGGGCTTCGGGAGCCTGGGCTGCCCGGGACGCGGCGCGCTGCATCCGGACCAGCGCCACCGCCGAGATTACGAACCAGGCGACGTTGGTCACCACGGACGGCCACGCCCCGTAGTAGGAACCGTTGATGATGAAGGCGACGGAACCAACGAGGTTCGCCGCTTGGAAACGCCGGCCGGCCCGCAGCCAGCCCATGGAAACGGAAAGGTAGGACGCCAGGATCGCAACTGCGCCGCCCCAACCTGCGATGTCCAACCACAGTCCCACAATGTTGTCCATTTCCGGCGCAGGATCCGCTCCCTTGCCCGACACCACTTCCCCAGAGACGGAAGTGCGACACCGATAAGAAACGTTCGAAAATTGAACGCGAGAAACGTTCGAGAAATGAACGCTACGAACAATGCTGAAGGCTCGCCCTAGCACCCGTCAAGACGACGGCAAGAGGCATTAATCACACGGTGCCGCGCCCCCGGAAACGAGGCCAAAAAAGGGCTCACGCGTGCGGCAGGACCAGCTTCGCGTAACGCTCCTTCATGGTGGCCAGCACCGCGTCTCCGTCGGCGTCCCAGATGTCCTGGTTGAAGATTTCCACCTCGATGTCGCCCGTGTATCCGGCGTCCCGCACCCAGCCGCCGATCGTGGCGAAGTCGATCACGCCGTCGCCCATCATGCCGCGGGACAGCAGCGCGTCCGCCGCGATCGGCAGGTTGAAATCGCACACCTGGTACGAAGCGATCCGCTGCTCCCGCCCGGCCCGTTCGATCTGCGACTTCAGCTCCGGGTCCCACCACACGTGGAAAGTGTCGACGGCGACCCCGACGGCGTCCGCGGAGTACGGTGCCGCGAGGTCCAGCGCCTGCCCGAGCGTGGAGATCAGCGCCCGGTCCGCGGCGTACATCGGGTGCAGCGGTTCGAGGACCAGCCGTACCCCGTGCTCGACGGCGAACGGCACCAGTTCCCCAAGCCGGTCCGCCACCCGCTGCCGGGCCGCCACCACGTCCTTCTCGCCGGGGGCCAGGCCGCCGACGACGAGGAACAGTTCGCGCGTGTCCAGTGCCACCGCTTCGAGGACGGCATCGCGGTTGTCGGCGAGCGCCGCCGCCTGCCCTTCGGCGTCGGCCGCGGTGAGGAAGCCGCCGCGGCACAGCGAGGAGACCCGCAGCCCGGCGTCCTTAATGAGCCGGGCCGCCTCGTCCAGGCCGGCCTCGTGGACACGGTCCCGCCAGGGCCCGATGGCCGGGATGCCCGCCCGGACACAGCCGTCCACGGCCTCGGCGAGGGTCCATTTCTTGGTGGTCGCGGTGTTGAGGGAAAGCCTGTTCATGCGCCCACCCCGTTGATCCGCAGGAAGTCGGACATTCGGAGGGAGGCGAGCGCCGGGTCGCGCAGCAGTCCCGACTGGTCCGCCAGTTCGAAGGTGCGGGCCAGATGGACCACGGACCGGCCCGAGTGCAGGCCGCCCACCATCTGGAAACCGGCCTGCTTGCCGTTGAGCCAGGACAGGAAGGCGATGCCGGTCTTGTAGTAGAAGGTCGGCGCGCTGAAGATGTGCTTACCGAGCTCCCTCGTCGAATCCAGGATGGCGCGCGCTTCCGCGGCGTCGCCGGCGTCGTACTTCTGCAGGGCCACCGAGGCGGCCGGGTAGATGGCCGCGAAGATGCCCAGCAGCGCGTCCGAGTGGTGCGTGCCGTCGCCGTCGATCAGTTCCGGGTAGTTGAAGTCGTCGCCGGTGTAGAGCCTGACGCCGGCCGGCAGCTGGGCGCGCAGCGCCACCTCGTGCGCGGCGTCCAGGAGCGAGACCTTTACGCCATCCACCTTGTCCGCATGCTCGCGGATGAGGGTGAGGAACGTTTCGGTCGCCTGCGCGACGTCGTCGGAACCCCAGTAGCCAGCCAGCGCGGGATCGAACATAGTGCCCAGCCAGTGCAGGATCACGGGTTGGTCCACTTCCCGCAGCAGCGTGGAATAGACGTGCAGGTAGTCCTCCGGACCGCTCGCCACACGGGCGAGGGCACGCGAGGCCATGAGGATCACCTTGGGCCCGGCTTCGCTGACGACGGCGATCTGCTCGCGGTACGCCTCAAGCACGGCGTTGAGTCCGGCCGGGCCGGACGGAAGGCTGGACATGTCCAGTTGGTCGGTCCCGGCGCCGCAGGCGACGAGGTCGCGGACGGACTTGCCCGCCGTCGCGCCCTGGCCCGAAGCATTCCCGGCCGCCACCACCGAGGCGGCCTCGGCGCCGGAACGCTTGATCAGCTGCTGGGTCGCCGCCCAGTCCAGCCCCATGCCGCGCTGTGCGGTGTCCATCGCGTCGGCCACGCCCAGGCCGTAGGACCAGAGCTCGTGCCGGTAGGCCAGGGTGGCGTCCCAGTTGAGCCGTGCCGGGGCGCCGGGGGTGTTGTCGGCGGTGGCTTCGGGGATCACGTGCGCCGCGGCGTAGGCGCGCCGGGACGTCAAAGGCGCGGACGGCCTGGCCCACGACGTCGCGGGGCGGACCGTGTATCGGCGGGTGCCGCCGTCGGCGTCGGGAAGAATCAAGGACGTCATCAGAGCACGATCTCCGGGATGTCCACGGTGCGGCGTTCGTCATTGGACTGCAGGCCGAGTTCGGCCAGCTGCACGCCGCGGGCGGCGGAGAGCAGGCCGAAGTGGTGCTCGCGGCCGGCGACGACGTCGCGCAGGAATTCCTCCCACTGCAGCTTGAAGCCGTTGTCCAGCTCGGTGTTGGCCGGGACGTCCTGCCACTGGTCGCGGAAGGATTCGGTGACGGGCAGGTCCGGGTTCCAGACCGGCTTGGGGGTGTGGGCGCGCTGCTGCGCAACGCACTTGTTCAAACCGGCGACGGCGGAACCGTGCGTGCCGTCCACTTGGAACTCCACCAGTTCGTCGCGGTAGACGCGCACGGCCCAGGAGGAGTTGATCTGGCCGACGACGGCGTCCCCGCCCGGGGTTTCGAGTTCGAAGATGCCGTAGGAGGCGTCGTCCGCCGTGGCCTGGTATTCCTTGCCGGCCTCGTCCCAGCGGACCGGGATGTGGGTGGCGGTCTTGGCGTTGACGCTCCGGACCTTGCCGATGATGCCTTCCAGGACGTAGTTCCAGTGGCAGAACATGTCCGTGGTCATGCCGCCGCCGTCTTCCTTGCGGTAGTTCCAGGACGGGCGCTGGGCTGCCTGCACGTCGCCTTCGAAGACCCAGTAGCCGAACTCGCCGCGGATGGAGAGGATGCGGCCGAAGAAGCCTTCGTCCACCAGGCGGCGCAGCTTCACGAGGCCGGGCAGGTAGAGCTTGTCGTGCACGACGCCGGCGGTGACTCCGGCCTGCTTGCCGATCCGCGCAAGCTCGATCGCTTCCTCGAGGGTTTCCGCGGTGGGCTTCTCGGTGAAGATGTGCTTGCCGGCCTGCATGGCCTTCTTCAGGGTGGCCGCGCGCAGGCTGGTCATGGAGGCGTCGAAGATGATGTCCACGGAGGGGTCGTTGATCACGGAATCCAGGTCCGTGGTCCACTCGGCGATCTTGTGCTTCTCGGCAAGCTCGCGGATCTTGGCCTCGTTGCGGCCCACCAGGATGGGCTCCACCTGAATGCGGGTTCCGTCCTCGAGGGTGAAGCCGCCGGCGTCGCGGATCGGCAGGATCGAGCGCAGCAGGTGCTGGCGGTAGCCCATGCGGCCGGTGATGCCGTTCATGGCGATCCGGATGGTCCTTGTTTCGAAACCCATGTGTCCTCCAAAAGTTCTCGGGATTAGTTGGAAAGCGCATTCCCACTTGCTCCAGTGTGCATGCGGCAAGCGTTATTGGCAAGCGCTTTCCCGGGTGAGGCCGAAAGCTGCCATAATGGGCGGAGATCCCCTGCGACCCCCGAGCAAAGGAATTCCGTGGCCGCAAGCACCCTGGCCGAAGTGGCAAAACTCGCCGGCGTCTCTCCCGCCACGGCCTCGCGGGTCCTCAACGGCTCGGCCCGGACGCCCGGTGCGGGCATCGCCGAACGCGTGCGCCAGGCCGCCGAATCCCTCGGCTATGTGGCCAACGCCCAGGCCCAGGCTCTCGCGAAATCAAGCACCGGACTCATCGGCCTGATCGTCCACGACATCGCCGATCCCTACTTCTCCGCGCTCGCCCAGGGCGTCCAGGTCGCGGCCCGCCAGGAACGGCGCATGGTGCTGCTGGCCACCACGGACGGCACTCCCGCCGGCGAGAAGGAGGCCGCCGCCGCATTCGCCGCCCGGCGCGCGGACGCGATCGTGATCGCCGGCTCCCGCTCAACCCGCGCGGAAGACTCCGCCGCCAACGGCGAACTCGCCGCGGAGCTCGAACGCTACTGCCGCAACGGCGGCCGGCTCGGCGTCGTCGGGCAGGGAATCATCGGCCTGCCGGAGACGGCCGGCTACCGCACGTTGCCGGTGCCGAACGAGGACCTGGCCTGCGGACTGGCGGCGGAACTTGCCGCCACGCACGAGGGTCCGTTCGTGATCGTGGCCGGCCCGGACGGCCTGGCCACCTCCGACGAGCGGGTCCGAGGATTCCAGCGCGGCCTGGCGGAGGCGGGGCGGGAATCGACGGAGGTGCTGCACACGGCCTTCAGCCGCAACGGCGGGTTCGACGCCGGAACGCAGCTGGCCGGGCGCCTTGCAGACCGGGCCACCCGGCCGTGTATCTTCGCCGGCAACGACGTCATGGCGATCGGGATCGTCGCGGCACTGCGGGAGCACGGCCTGTCGGTCCCCGAAGACGCCGCACTGGCCGGCTTCGACGACATCGAATGGCTCCGGGACTTCCGCCCCGAACTGTCCACGGTGGGGCTGCCCCTGGAGGAAATCGGCAGGCAGGTGACGCTCGGAGCGCTGGCCGACCGGCCTGCGGAAGAACCCGCTGCCACCGACATCACCGGCACCGTGCGCCTGCGCCGGAGCACCGAAGGCGCCTAAACGGCGTCGATCCAACCCCGCAGCGCCGCCGCGTCGGCACGGAGGTTCTCCGGGCTGTCGTCCGCGACGAATTCGAGCATCACATCGAGGTCCCGGCCGCTGCTGCGCGCAATCGCGAGCGCCTCGCGCCACAGCCCCTCGCGGGCGTCGAGCGGGAGCCGCTCGGCCTGCGGCCACCAGGAGAAGCAGTGGATGCCCATCAGCTGACCGAGCAGGCTCCGGAGGGCGTCCAGCGCCTCTGCATCTGAAACGCCGACGGCGGGTTGCCAGTAGGTGCCGACGTTCGGCCGGGCCACCCGGTCCAGAAGCTCCAGGGTCCCCTCGACCGTCGCGGTCAGCGAGTGGTTGTGGAACTCGAAGGCGAGCTCGACGCCTTGGGCGGCCGCGAGTGCGGCGATCCGCCGGGTGTCCTCCACCACCGCATCCCAGGTTCCGGCGTCGGCCTCGTGCGGCTCCAGGCTCCCCGCCCAAATCCGCACCCGGCGGGCGCCGAGCCCGGCGGCGAGCGCCAGGGCGGGCTCGAATTCCCCGAAGATGCCGGCGCGGTAGTAGGACCCCAGGGAGAAGACGCGGAGGCCGGCGTCGGCGCAGGCCTTCCGTGCCCGGGCGGCGGCATCGGCATCCGGGACGTGCACGTCACTGCCCCATTCGATGCCGGCCAGCCCGGCCTCTGCGGCGAGGGCCGCCACGTCCTCCACGCTGTGCGAACGGAGCGTCACCGAGCACAGGCCCGGGGTCAAGGTGCCGTTCGGGGTGCCGTTCGGGGTGTCGGGGGCCATGGCTCATCTCGCAGTCTGTCCGGCGTCGGGAAGTCTGCCCCCACGCTATCTGGAATGCGCTTTCCAAGCAATCCGGACCTTCCGAACAATCCCGCCCTTCCGGGCTGCCCCGGGGCTAAGCTGTGCGCATGGCCAACAAAACCGCTGCAGAGAAGCTCGCCACCATCCAGCAGGGCTACACCCTCGAAGCCGCCACCATCGAACTCGGGGCTGCGATTGTGGACGGCGAAGTCCACAAGGAAGCACAGGTCCGCCTCCCGCTGTCCATGATGAACCGGCACGGCCTGGTGGCCGGCGCGACGGGCACCGGCAAGACGGTCACCCTGCACATGATCGCCGAACAGCTCTCCACCGCCGGGGTGCCGGTGTTCCTCGCGGACATCAAGGGCGACCTCTCCGGACTGGCCACCGCGGCCACGGGCAGCGAGAAGCTCACAGCCCGCACAGCGAACTTGGGCCAGGAATGGTCAGGCAGGAACTTCCCCGTGGAATTCCTGGCCCTCGGCGGGGACGGCAACGGCATCCCGGTCCGGGCCACCGTCACGTCCTTCGGCCCCATCCTGCTGTCCCGGATCATGGAGCTCAACGACACCCAGGAATCCAGCCTGCAGCTCATCTTCCATTTCGCGGACCAGAAAAACCTGGAGCTGCTCGACCTCAAGGACCTGCGCTCGGTCATCCAGTTCCTCACCTCGGATGAAGGCAAGGCCGAACTCGAGAACCTGGGCGGGCTCTCCAAGGCCACCGCCGGCGTCATCCTGCGCGAACTGGTGGGCCTGGAGGCGCAGGGTCTGGAGAAGTTCTTCGGCGAGCCCGAATTCGATACCGCCGAGCTCCTGCGCACCGCCCCGGACGGCCGCGGCGTCATCAGCTGCCTGGAACTGCCCACGCTGCAGACCAAGCCGATGCTGTTCTCCACCTTCCTGATGTGGCTGCTCGCCGACCTGTTCGAGGAGCTTCCCGAAGCCGGCGACCTCGACAAGCCCAAGCTCGTCTTCTTCCTCGATGAGGCCCACCTGCTGTTCAACGGCGCGTCCAAGGCCTTCCTCGAAGCCATCACCACCACGGTCCGGCTCATCCGGTCCAAGGGCGTGGGCATCTTCTTCGTTACGCAGACCCCGAAGGACGTGCCGGCGGACGTCCTGGGCCAGCTGGCCAACCGCATCCAGCACGCCCTGCGCGCCTTCACCCCGGAGGACGCCAAGGCCCTGAAGGCCACGGTTTCCACTTTTCCCGTGAGTGACTACGACCTCGAAGAGACCCTCACTTCGGCGGGCATCGGCGAGGCCGTCATCACCGTGATGAACGAACGGGGCGCGCCCACCCCGGTGGCGCTGACCAGGCTGCGTGCCCCCGAATCGGTCATGGGCCCCAGCGCCGAAGACCTCGTCCGCAGCACCGTGGCGTCGTCGTCCCTGCTGGTCAAGTACGGCACGGCCGTGGACAACCTCTCCGCCTACGAGAAACTGAGCGGCCGCGCGGCTGCCCCCACCGGCGACGCCGCACCCGGGCAGCCTCCCGTTCCCGCCAGCAGCAACCCCAACGTCATCGACGCCGAGGCTCGCCGCATCGAGGAGGAAATCCTGGGCCGCCCCAGCAGCCGCCCCGCCCCGCAGGCTCCAGCGGGATTCCCGCAGGTTCCCCCGGCGGACTTCCCGCCGGCGCCCGTCCCGGAGCCACGGCGTTCCGGAACACGGAACTCCGGAGCGCAGGACGACGACGGCCAGCTGGGTGACCTGGCCGGCGTCCTGGGTGGCGCGCTGGGCGGCGGCCTGAAGAGCATGGCGCGCTCACTCGGAACGCAGTTGGGCCGCGAACTCATGCGGGGCATCTTCGGGACGTCCTCCCGCCGGAGGCGGTAAGCGGCAGTCCCGGGAGCTTCATATTAAGCGCGCGGTTACCCGGGCGACGGACGCCCGTTTCAAGCGCCGCCGGCCACCGCACTCCCCCGGCCCCGCCGCCCGCCGCCGGGGCATCAGCGGAAGGTTCCGGCCGCCGTCGGGGGCTGGATTTTCAGGGTTTTCCGGGCCGCGGAACCCCCGCGATTCGCGGTTATGGGTGCCTTGGCAGGTAACGTAAGGGACGTGCAGCTCAGTCAAGCCTTCGTCAGGACCGCAGCCAAATGGCTGCTCGGTCTGATGCTTGCCGTCGCCGCATGCATCGTTGCAATCAACCTGGTCAGCAACACCGTGGCCAGTCCGCAGCAGCCCGTCCGCGACTATCTGGACGCCTTGAAAAGGGGCGACGGCGGTGCGGCGCTGGGCCTGCTGAAGGCCTCCGTCCCGGGCGGAAACGCGGCCATGCTGGACGGCACCGCCCTGCAGACGGCGGCCTCGAAGGTGTCAGACGTCCGGATCGGCGCTCCTGAATCCCGCGGCGGGAAGCGGGTCATGGTGCCGCTCGACTACACCATCGACGGCAACGAGCTGCACAGCGAGTTCCTGCTTGAGCGCACGGGCACTGAGTGGCTGTTCTTCGGCCACTGGGAGTTTGTGCCCTCGTCCCTGCCCACCATCGACGTCACCGTGGTGAACGCCAGCGAGGCCAACCTCAACGGCATCCCGGTGAACCTGCCCGATGGCCGCGGCAGCTTCTCGGTGTTCTACCCTGGCCAGTACGAGGCCAGCCTCAGCGAACAATTCTTCACCGCCATCCCGGTCCACACGGCGGTGACGAGCAACGATTCCGGCCAGACCCCGCTGAACCTGCTGACCCGGACCACCGACAGCATGAACCGGGCCGTGGCCGCAAAGATCAAGCAGTACCTGGACAACTGCGCCGAGGAAGCCACGAAGCAGCAGCGCCTGCAGCCGGACTGCCCGTTCTACCACGTGACCAACAGCCCAATCGAGCCGGGCACCATCAAGTGGCGGATCACCCAGTACCCGAAGATCAGCATCGAACCGTTCGCGGGAGGCTGGGCTGTGGCGCCCCTCAACGGCAAGGCACGGGTGACCGCGAAGCAGATCGACCTGTTCACGGGCCAGGTCAGCAACCTCAACGAGGTCCTGGACTTCAGCTTCACCACCCGGCTGAACATCGGCGAGAACAGCATCGCGGTGGTCCCGCAGGTGAGCTACTGAGCTTGGCGGGCTGACGGCCCGGCGGCAGGAGCCCGACGGCGTCACGCCCGACAGGTGGAGCCCGGCGGCGTCACGCGGCGCAGGTGGAGCCCGGCGGCGTCACGCGGCGCAGGTTTTCAGGTCTCCTCCAGCCAGCGACCCCTTTGGTTGCGGGAACCGTCTTCGCTTCTGCGCGGCAAAAGCTGCACGACGTGACGCGACACAGGCGTCACGCGGCCCGGCCGCCCCAGGTTTTCCTGCCCCGGGCAAGCACCGACAGCACCTGCGCCACCATCTTCCCTGGTGAATACACGACGTCGGCATAGTAGTAATGCAGCACGACGTAGCCTTGCTCGATTGAAATGTTGCTGCGCCGGTGGTCCTTCTTCACCTGGGACCATTCCGCATGGTGGCGCCCATCAATCTCAACAAGGAGCCAGCCTTCCAGCAACAGGTCGAAATGCCCCGCCTCATGGACGTGGAACTGCGCCTCGACGTGGATCCCTGCCATCCGGAAATAGGTACGGGCCAGGACTTCAGTCAGCGATTCGGCTCCGGAGCCCACCCACCGGAGTACGTCCCGTGCCTTACCGTTGCGGTTGCCGGGCAGGCGTTCCTCGAGGAATCCGATGGTCATGTCACCCCTGCCCACTGCGCATTCGACCATCACCAAGGCTTCCTGCCAGGGCAGGCACCGCAGCGCGTGGACCAAGACATCTGCCAGCGCTACTACGGGCTGGTACGGATGCGGTGGCAGCAGGAGGGGCCCGTGATGGACAACGGCTCCGTCATCTCCTGCCCGGACGTGATGCACGTGGCGAACCGTCGGCTCATGCAGCAGCCAGAGCCCGTAAAAGGGGGCAGCGCTGGCACAGCTCAGCAGCTGGCGCTTCACAATAAGGTCCACTCGCTCCGCCAGGGCCTCCGGCAGCGAGTAGACACCCTTTGCCGGCTGCAGAACGCCCCGGCGGACCGCCCGGCGCAGCTGTGCATCGCTGACGCCAAGACTCCGGAGGACGGGTCTCCGGGCCACGCCTCCGCACAGCTTCAGGGCTCTGACAACATCCACTCACCCATGGTCACGGGAATTCCAAGCCTCCGGGGCGGCGGAACGGGCCTATGTGGATAACGCCTCTGAAAACAACAAAGCGTCACGCCAGTCAGGTTTTCACCCGGTCCCGATCAGCGGAACCCCGGATATCCGGGGAATCCACCCGGAACTCCAGTGCAAAACCTGTCTGGCGTGACGCCTAGTCACTCAAACCGAGCCGATCAGTCCATTCCGCGCAGGTCCAGCACCAGTTCGCTGTCGCCGTCGGCCTGCAGGACCACCGGGATGCCCCAGTCCTGCTGGTACAGGTGGCAGGCGGCATGGTCCGGAATCTCGCCGTCCTCGGTCTCGGGGCCGTCGCAGGCAGCGGCGCGGGCCGTGATGTGCAGGACGCCCTCGGCCACCTCGGAGGACAGCTCCAGCGTGCGCAGCAGCCCCACGGAGGTGCCGCCGCCGGACACCAGCAGCTCCGGCGGGGTGGAGGAGATCTTCAGCTGTGTGGGATCGCCCCAGCGGTCATCCAGTTTCTGGCCGGTGGGCGCGGTGAAGCGCACCGTGAGCTCGAGGGTGCCGGGAGCCACGGGGCTCTTGGGCCGGTGGGTCTGCGAGGCACCCTCGTCCACCTGCTGGGCTTCCTTGGGGATCGGGACCAGGACCAGCTGGTGCTTGTTGGACTCCACCACCACCAGGAGCGGCTCGGCGCCGTCGGGGTGGACCACGACGACGTCGCTAGGCTCGGCGAGGCCGCGCGCCAGGGTGGACACGGACTTCGCCGCGGGGTCGTAGCGGCGCACGGCACCGTTGTAGGTGTCGGCGACGGCCACGGAACCGTCGGGCAGCACGGTGACGCCCAGCGGGTGCTGGAGGCGGGCCTCGGCGGCCTCGCCGTCACGGAAGCCGAAGTCGAACAGGCCCTTGCCCACCGCGGATTCCACGGTCACGCCGGATTCACCCAGCACCAGCCGGCGCAGGGCGGAGGTTTCGGAGTCGGCCACCCAGATGTCCCCGGCGGCGTCGATGGCCACGCCGGACGGCTGCGCGAACCAGGCTTCCTCGGCAGGACCGTCCAGGAGCCCTTCCAGGCCCGAGCCGGCCAGGATGGAGACCTCACCGGACACAGGCTCGAAGGCGAAGATCTGGTGGGTGCCGGCCATGGCGATGACCACGCGCTGCAGCTTGTCGCTCCACACCAGGTCCCACGGGGAGGACAGCGAAACCCCGGCCCCGAGGCCAAGCACGCCCACGTCCACGGCATCGCCGGCGAAGTCGGCAGGACCTTCGTGGTGCGCGGAACCCGCGGAGCCCGCGGAAGCAGCCGGAGTAGCCCATTCGGCGGCGCCGGTCGCGCTCACACGCGCAGGACCGGCGTCGAGCAACCGCTGGATGCCGTTGCCGGCCACGGTCTGCACGTATCCGGAGCTCAGCGTGACGCCGCGGAGTCGGTGGTTCACGGTGTCGGCCACAACGGCGTCGTATCCCACCTTCCAGGCGAGCTCGGACGGCAGCACGGCCACGCCCTGCGGCTCGTTGAACTGCGCCACCTCGGCTTGGCCGTCCAGGTACCCCTTGGTGCCGGAGCCGATCACGCGCTCCACGGTCTCCAGGTCCGGGCGCAGTTCCACCAGGCGGTGGTGGCCGGAGTCGACCACCAGGTAGTTGCCGTTCTCCAGTGCCGTGGCCTTGCCCGGAAAGCGCAGGGTGCCCGACGTCGGGACCGGCGCCACATAGGGGCCGTCGCCGCGGTGCAGGGTGCCCTTGGCCTCGTGCTCGGCGACGAGTTCCTCCAGCAGGACCGCGAGGCCGCCGGAGTGCCCTTCACCGGACAGGTGCGCCACGATGTAGCCCTCGGGGTCCACGACCACCAGGGTGGGCCACGCACGCGCCGTGTACGCCTTCCAGGTCGCAAGCTCCGGGTCGTCCAACACGGGGTGGTGGATTTCGTAGCGTTCCACGGCAGCGGCAAGGGCCACAGGATCGGCCTCGTGCTCGAATTTGGGCGAGTGCACGCCCACGGTCACCAGCACGTCCGAGTACTTCTCTTCGAGCGGGCGCAGTTCGTCCAACACGTGCAAGCAGTTGATGCAGCAGAACGTCCAGAAGTCCAGGAGCACGATCTTGCCGCGCAGGGCTTCCAGGTCCAGGTTCTTGCCGCCGGTGTTGAGCCAGCCGCGGCCCACCAGTTCGGAGGCCCGGACCCGCAGTTGGGTGCGTACGGTTTCGCTCATCAGCGTCCTTCCAGCTTCGTGTGGGAGTCGGCCTGCTTGGCGGGCCGGTGTCCAGGGTTGTCTTGTTCAAGCTTGGCGTCGCGGTCCGCGAGCCGGGCAAACATGTCGTTGTAAGCGTTGAGCTCGGCGTCATTATTCCGCTCGGCCGCGCGGTCCTTCCGCCGGGTCTCCCGTTCGTCGGAACGGGACCACATGATCGCGACGCCGATCGCCACCAGGAGCGTGGGCACTTCGCCGATTCCCCACGCCACGGCGCCGCCGAGCTGCTGGTCTGCGAGGGCCGAGCCGCCCCAGGTGCGGCCGAGGTTGCCGAAGTAGTCGGCGGCGAGCAGGCCGGTGCCGCCCATGATGGACACGCCGAAGAAGGCGTGGAAGCCCATGGTGGCCAGGAGCAGCAGGAGCCGCAACGGATAAGGTGCCCGGCGCGGCAGGGGGTCCGTGCCGATCATTGTCAGCACGAAAATGTACCCCGTGAGCAGGAAGTGCAGGTTCATCAGTTCATGGCCGACGTGTTCGCGCATTGCCCAGCCGAAGGCGTCCGAGTGGTAGAACAGGACGATCGATCCGGCGAAGTTCGCTGCGGCAAACAGCGGGTGGGTCACCAGCTGGGAGAACTTCGAGTGGACGAACACCAGCAGCCACTCGCGCAGGCCCCGTGAGCCGTCGCCCCGGCTGCCTTCGCCGCGCACCGGGAGCGCACGCAGGGCCAGGGTCACGGGCGAGCCCAGCACCAGGAACAGCGGCGCCACCATGGTCAGGGCCATGTGGTCCACCATGTGCACGGAGAACAGCACCATGCCGTACACGGCCAGCGGTCCGGACGTGATGTACGTCAGCGCCGCCAGGCCCAGGAGCCACACGACGGTGCGCAGCCACGGCCAGGAGTCGCCGCGGCGGCGCAGCTTGGCGACGCCCAGCAGGTAGGCCACGGCGCCGAAGACCGCCACCGTCACCCAGATCCAGTCGAAGCGCCATTCGCTGAACATACGTTCCGGCGTCAGTTCCGGCGGCAGGTCATAGCCGGACAGGATGAACGACGGCGACGCGTCCGGCGCGTACGTGGTCGGCTCCGGCGGTGCCGAACGGCCCAGCGCGACGGCGAGTCCCGACGTCGCGCCCATCACCAGCAGTTCGACGAGGACGAGCTGCCATAGCACCCGCTTGGCGGACATCCCGCCGCGGCCAAGCTGCGGAATGACCCATTGCCGGTGCATGAAGCCGATGCCGCCCAGGAGCAGCGTGGCGAAGGCCTTGGCCAGGATCAGCTGTCCGTAGGACGAGCCGATGAGCTCCTGGAAGGTGGTCACCCGGATGCTCGCGTTTACGACGCCGGAGGCAAAGACCAGGAGGAAGGCGAACCCCGCCAAGCTGGAGAAGCGGCGGAGTGTCTGTTCGGTGGCGTCCTTGCCGCCGGAGACCTTGCCACCCAGGGTGCCGGAAAGCACCGCGAGCATGATGATGCCGCCCACCCAAGAGGAGACGCCCACCAGGTGCAGGCCGAGGGAGTTGATGGCGCCGCCGTGGTCGCTGGAGCTGGAGGAGTGTCCGATCAGTGCGGTCGGTACCAGGCCGCCGAGCGCCAGGACCAGCGTGCAGGCCAGTCCGGCCAGGGAACGGACGCCGAAGAGGATGGTGGTGACCACCGCGGCGATGATGGTGACCGCGAGCCAGGCCTTGCCGGTCTCGATGTCGGTCATGAAATAGACGAGGGAGCGCGTGAACTCAGCGTCGCCCGAAACGCCCTGGCCCGCGATGTCCGCGTAGCTGAACACCAGCACCGCGACGGCGGAGAGGGTCCAGACGGCGCCCGCGGCGGCCGCGACCGCCAGTGCCCGGGTGAAAGCCGGATGTTCCGGTGCGTCCTCGTCCTTGCCCCGGTGCCCGGGAAGGTGGCGCGGAAGGATTCCGACGGCGAAGATCAGCCCGCCCACCACGGTCGCCAGAGCGACGTTGTGGATGGCTTTGCTGACCGGCAGGCCCCAGCGGACCAGCGCCCCGGGATCGGAGACCTGGCGGGCCCCTGCTGCGCCCGAGAAGAGCAGTGCCCCTGCCAAACCAAGCAGGAGCACGGCAATGCCGGCCAGCTGCCACGGAAGCGGGATGCCGTTTGCCGTCCCTGCACCGGCCCCTGCCTTGGGAGCGGGCTGCGGGGCTGTGGAGGGGGTTCTTGCTTGGGGCACCTATCCATTGTCCGCCAACGCCGCCGAGGCCGCGAATCGGCCGATGGAGCCGCGCAGTTAAATGCAGAAGGCGGCAGGCCGTGAGCCTGCCGCCTTCCGGGGCGTTCGCCGAAGTGTCCTACTTCTTGGCGACAGCAGCCTTCAGCTTGGAACCGGCGGTCAGCTTGACGCTGTGGCCTGCTGCAATCTGGATGGTCTCGCCGGTCTGCGGGTTGCGGCCGGTGCGTGCGGCGCGGTCGGTGCGCTCGATGGCAAGCCAGCCCGGGATGGTGATCTTTTCGCCTGCGGCGACGGAAGCCTCGAAGACCTCGAAGAGGGCGTCGAGAACGCCGTTCACGGCAGCCTGGCTGGTGCCAGCCTTGCCAGCAACCTCTGCAACCAGTTCGCTACGGTTCTTAGCCATTGTTGTCCTCCTGGACTATACGAGTCTGGAGCTCACGCGCGGTCTGCGCACGAGCCACTGTTCGAAAACTTACCAGCTTGGGCCGACGCGGCCAGCAAATTCCGCGTGTTTCCGCGCTTTTTTGACCAAATTCACTGGATTTCCGGGGTTTTTGAGGAGTTCGGGGAGCTTGGCGAGGCTGCCGCAGCGGCCCGGGCGGCGGCTTGCGTGGCCGTCCGGCGGCAGTTAGCGGGAGTGCCCGACGGCCGTTAGCGGGAGTGCCCGACGGCGGCAGTGGGGGTTGCGCGCGCTGGCGTCGGTTGGGCTCGTGCCTGCTCGTCCAGCCGCCCAGCTGGTCCTGTTTGCCGGCTGGCTATATCGGTTAAATGCGGGAGGCCCCCGAACGGTGTGTTCGGGGGCCTCGACCTGAATGGTTGTCCGGCGGTGTCCTACTCTCCCACACCCTCCCGGGTGCAGTACCATCGGCGCTGTGGGTCTTAGCTTCCGGGTTCGGAATGGGACCGGGCGTTTCCCCCACGCTATGACCGCCGTAACCCTGTTACCCGGTCCGACCCCGTGCTTGTGGGGGTGGTGGGAAGTCTTGTGGTTACCAGGTGTTGCTGCTGGTGTTATTCGGTTGTGTTTTTGTGGTTTGTTCCTGGGTTGTTGTCCGGGAACCACATAGTG
>NZ_QYLP01000001.1 GCF_003614925.1 Arthrobacter celericrescens | reverse complement strand
AGTAGTCCCGGCAAAGTAAGTCCCGGCACACGAAAAGGCCGGCCGCAGCGTGATGCTGCGGCCGGCCTTTGTCGTTGCGGGAAGCCCTCAGGCTCCGGCAGGGTCAGACTAGACGCCGTAGTAGAGCTCGAACTCGAAGGGGTTCGGGCGCAGGGCCAGCGGCTTGATCTCGTTCTCGTACTTGTACTCGATCCAGGTGTCGATCAGGTCCTGGGTGAAGACGCCACCGGCCTGCAGGAACTCGTTGTCCTCACGCAGTGCTTCCAGTGCTTCCTCGAGGGAGCCCGGAGCCTTCGGGATGTCCTTGGCCTCTTCGGCGGGGAGCTCGTAGAGGTCCTTGTCGATCGGTGCCGGGGGCTCGATGCGGTTGCGGATGCCGTCGATGCCGGCCATCAGCTGGGCAGCGAAGGCCAGGTACGGGTTGGAGGAGGGGTCCGGAGCGCGGAACTCGATGCGCTTGGCCTTCGGGTTGGAGCCCGTGATCGGGATGCGGATACCGGCGGAGCGGTTGCCCTGCGAGTAGACCATGTTGACCGGAGCTTCGAAGCCCTTGACCAGGCGGCGGTAGGAGTTGACCGTCGGGTTGGTGAAGGCGAGGACGGCGGAAGCGTGCTTCAGCAGGCCGCCGATGTACCAGCGCGCGGTGTCCGAGAGGCCGGCGTAACCCTTCTCGTCGTAGAACAGCGGCTCGCCGCCGTTCCACAGGGACTGGTGGCAGTGCATGCCCGAGCCGTTGTCACCGAACACCGGCTTCGGCATGAAGGTGACGGACTTGCCCCAGGCGTCGGCGGTGTTCTTGATGACGTACTTGAACTTCTGCAGGTCATCGGCAGCCGCGGTCAGCGTGGTGAACTTGTAGTTGATTTCGGCCTGGCCGGCGGAACCGACTTCGTGGTGGGAGCGCTCGACCTCAAGGCCGGCCTTGTCCAGCTCAACGCACATGGCGTCGCGCAGGTCGGCCTGCTTGTCGGTGGGGGAGACGGGGAAGTAGCCGCCCTTGACCGGGGTCTTGTAGCCGAGGTTTCCGCCCTCTTCTTCGCGGCCGGTGTTCCAGTGGGCTTCCTCGGAGTCGATCTTGTAGAAGCTGCCCTGCGGGGAGGACTGGTACTGGATGTTGTCGAAGACGAAGAATTCGGCCTCGGGAGCGAAGAACGCGGTGTCGGCGATGCCGGTCGATGCGAGGTAGGCTTCGGCCTTCTCGGCCACGCCGCGCGGGTCGCGGTGGTAGGGGTCACCGGTGCGCGGGTTCACGATGGAGAAGTTCAGTGCCAGGGTCTTCTCGATGCGGAAGGTGTCGATGAAGGCGGAGGTCACGTCCGGGATCAGCTGCATGTCCGATTCGGCGATGCCCTGGAAACCGCGGATGGAGGAGCCATCGAACAGCTGGCCGTGCACGAAGAAGTCCAGGTCAACGCTCTTGGCCGGCACGTTGAAGTGCTGCTGCACGCCGGGCAGGTCGGTGAAGCGGATATCGACGAACTTGACGTCTTCTTCCTTGATGAACTGGAGAACTTCTTCCGCAGTCTTGAACATCTATGCTCCTAACGCATAACAGGTAACGGGCATTTGCCGTCATGATCCAGCGAAAACCGAAGCCGGCGGGACACAAAAAAGTGCCCCCGGTGCGGTGGCTAGCAACTTATACAACCTTAGGGATGTGGGGTTTCCCGGGAGTATCAGCTTTGTTTCGGGCAGGTTACAGAACCGCCTCCTGTGTAAACGCTACTTGCCCGACCGTCCGGGGTCCATGTTGACCGCAACGCGGCGCGGCGCGGTAGCGGTGATGCCGTTAAACTTGGTAGGTGGTTTCCCGTAAAGATCTCGGCTCATGGCTCACCGGCCCGGACACGTCCGGCATTTCAAAGTACCCGGGGGAGCGGCTGGGCTTGCCCGAGTCCGGCCCGGGCTCCATGGCCCGCGCCGGCCGGCGCATCCTCGGCATCTGCATCGACTGGGTCCTGGCGCTGGTGATCAGCAACTTCGCCTTCGGCGGCAACCAGTGGGCCACGCTGGCCGTGTTCGCCATCGAACAGATCCTGCTGATCGGCACCCTCGGCTACAGCGTGGGGCACCGGATTGCCGGCATCCACGTGGTGAAGCTGGGCGGCGGGCCCGCCGGGCCGCTTGCCGCCCTGGTGCGTACGCTGCTGCTTTGCCTGGTGATTCCCGCCGTCGTTTTCGACCCGGACCAGCGCGGCCTCCACGACAAGGCGATGAACACGATCCTTATCAGGATGTAGCCGCAGCCGGGTGGCCGCAGCCGCCTCGACATGCAACCCCGCATACAAAAAGGACCGCCTCCCCTGCCGGGAGGCGGTCCTTTCGCAGTTCAGGAAATCAGCGTCCGCGCTGGGGACGTGCCTTGTACGGGTCGATGCCCTTGGGGATCGGCAGGCGGTTGCTGCCCAGCGACGAGATGCGCTTGCTCACGGCGTTGACCTCGACCTTGGTGAGCTCGTTCTTGAGCTTGTTCATGGTCTTGGCGATCTTGCTCAGGGGAACCTGGCCTTCACCGCGGCCGCTTTCGATCACGTGGATGGTGACGTTCGGCAGGATGCGGGCGAGCTTCTTGCGTTCGGCATCCAGCAGCGGCTTGGCCCGGTGCGAGGGACCTTCGCTGACGAGGACGACGCCGGGACGGCCGATCGCGCGGAACACGGCGTCCTGCGTGCGCGGGTTGACGGCGACAGGCTGCTCTTCGGTGATCCAGCCGCGGCGAAGGGTGCCGAGGGCGGCACCGGAGGCGCCAGGCTGGTTCTCGATCTGCGCGAACGCCGCCCGTTCGGCGCGGCGGGACAGGATGAAGACGGCGGCCAGCAGGCCCAGCGGAATGCCGATGATCAGGCCGGTGATCGGGTTCTGGAGAAGGAATCCGATGAGCAGGCTGACGGCGACGACGCCCAGGAAGGCAAGCACCATCAGCCAGACGACCTGCGGGTCGCTCCGGCGGGTCATCTTGAAGACTTCGCCGATCTGCTTGAGCTGGCTCGGCTTCTTTGCCTTGGCTTCCTTGGGCTTGCGGGAGAACAGCCCGCGCTTCGGAGCGTCGGCTGCCGAGGGGGTCGATTTGCTGGAATCAGGGGATTTCGCCATAGTGCCTTAATTCTACGTGATGACAAAGGACCGGACGCCTGTTGAAAGGCGTCCGGTCCCGGTGGCTTGGTGGATGTTACGAACCCTGGCTGAGGAGGGTGCGGGCTTCCTGGCGGGTGGTGCCGGAGTCCTGGATGCCGTCGGCGATGTGGGCCAGGTGGGCGGGGATGTCGCGGCCTTTTTTGCGCATGGCGGTGGCCCAGAGCCGGCCGGCCCGGTAGGAGGAGCGGACCAGGGGCCCGGACATGACGCCGAGGAAGCCGATCTCCTCGGCTTCGTCGGCGAGGTCCACGAATTCCTGGGGCTTGACCCAGCGGTCCACGGGCAGGTGCCGCTCGGAGGGGCGCAGGTACTGGGTGAGGGTGACCAGGTCGCAGCCGGCCTCGTGCAGGTCCTTGAGGGCGTCGGAGATTTCTTCGCGGGTTTCGCCCATGCCCAGGATCAGGTTGGACTTGGTGACCATCCCGTGGTTGCGGCCCTGGGTGATGACGTCCAGGGAGCGTTCGTAGCGGAACGCGGGGCGGATGCGTTTGAAGATCCGGGGCACGGTTTCGACGTTGTGCGCGAACACCTCCGGGGCGGAGTCGCAGATCGCGGCGATGTGCTCGGGGTTGCCGGAGAAGTCCGGG
>NZ_QYLP01000004.1 GCF_003614925.1 Arthrobacter celericrescens | reverse complement strand
GACGGCGGCTCCACTCCTTCCGGGGTGGAGCCGCCGTCGCGCTGGGGGTCAGTAGGCGCCGTCCGTAACGGCCCCGGCGGCCTCGCGGATGTGTGCCGGCCAGGGCTGGGCCGCCGTCGCCCCGGCGGGCACATGGGCGGTGGTCACGGTTCCGTAGGCAGCAACCCCGCCCTCGAAGGCGCCGTGGGCATGGCCGCGGACCTCGAACGCCAGGGTCATGGACGTGCGGCCAAGCTCGCGGATCTCCACCGTGGCCGTCACCCGCTGGCCGAACCACAGCTTGGACGTGTAATTGATGACCTGCTGGACGCGCGGCGCGCTCGGGAAGTAGTCAGGCAGCTCGAGGCTGCGGAAGAGCTCGGCCTCGGCCGCTTCGACCCAGCGCACGATCGCGGAGTTGTGCTGGTGGCCGGAAGCATCGGTGTCCACCCATTCCACGGTGCGTTCGATGCTGGCGTGCGGGTTCCGCGGTGCTGCGTAGTTCATGAAGCAAATATACAAATAATGACGGCCGTCCGGATAATGCCATACGGCGGCCTATTCGTTGAACAGCCCCGCCAGGTCCTCGGCCGTGAGGGAGCCGCCGGCCAGGGCGTCACCTTCCATGACGTCGGCGAACAGCTGCGACTTCTTCGCCTTCAGCGCCATGACCTTTTCCTCGATGGTGTCCTTGGCCACCAGGCGGTACACCATCACGTTGCGGTTCTGGCCGATCCGGTGCGTGCGGTCCACGGCCTGCGCCTCGGAGGCCGGGTTCCACCACGGGTCCAGCAGGAACACGTAGTCCGCCTCGGTGAGGTTCAGGCCGAAGCCGCCGGCCTTCAGGGAAATCAGGAATACCGGTGCCGCGCCGTTCTTGAACTCGCTGACGACGTCGGCCCGGTTGCGGGTGCTGCCGTCCAGGTAGCAGTACTCCACGCCCTCGGCGTCCAGCCGCTCGCGGACCTTGCCCAGGAATCCGGTGAACTGGCTGAAGACCAGGGTGCGGTGCCCCTCGGCGATGATGTCCTCGAGCTGCTCGAACAGCACATCCAGCTTGGAAGAGCGCACCGCTGCGAGGGACTCGTCCACCAGCGAGACGTCCAGGCTGAGCTGCCGCAGCAGGGTGAGCGATTGGAAGATGGTGAAGCGGTTCTTGTTGACGTCGTCGATCAGGCCCAGGATCTTCTGCCGCTCCCGCTGCAGGTGCGTTTGGTACACCTTGTGGTGGCGCGGGTTGAGCACCACTTCCAGCACCTGCTCCTGCTTGGGCGGCAGGTCCTTGATGACCTGCTCCTTGGTGCGGCGCATCATCAGCGGGCGCACCCGGCGCCGGAGCTTGTCCAGCTGCGCCGTGTCGCCGTTCTTCTCCACCGGTTTCTGGTAGTTCTCCGCGAAGCGCTTCGGGCTTGAGAACAGCCCGGGCGCCACGATCGAGGTCAGGGCCCAGAACTCCATGAGGTTGTTCTCCAACGGCGTGCCCGTGATGGCGAGCTTGAACGCCGCCGGCAGCTTGCGCGCGCACTGGTACGCCTTGGACTGGTGGTTCTTCACGAACTGCGCCTCGTCCAGCATCAGCCCGGCCCACTCCCGGGAGGCATACGCCGCCTCGTCAATCCGGAACAGCGCGTAGGAGGTGATCACGACGTCGGCCCCCGCCATTGCGTCCGACGGCGACACTCGGCTTTTCGCGAAGGTTTCGGTGATGGTGCGGACGCTCAGCCCGGGGGCGAAGCGCTGTGCCTCGGCGGCCCAGTTGCCCACCACCGAGGTGGGGGCGACGACGAGGAACGGGGCGGCGGCGTCGGGCCCAGCACTCTCTTTGGCAGCGCAGATCAGGGCGATCGCCTGCACGGTCTTGCCCAGGCCCATGTCGTCGGCGAGCACCCCGCCCAGGCTGTGCTTGTACAGGAAGCTCAGCCAATTGAAGCCGTCCAGCTGGTACGGACGCAGCTCAGCGTTCAGGGAGGCCGGCAGCGGCAGCCCGGTCACGCCGTCGTCGAGCAGTCCGCCCACCGAGTCGCGCCACGCGGCCGCCTGCTCGTCCACGATCCCCAGCTGCGCGAACTCGTCCCACAGGCCCGCCTGGAAGCGGCTGATCTGCAGCGTTCCGTCCTTATGCGGGTGCTCCTGCAGGGCGCGGGCCTCGTCGATCAGGGCGCGCAACTGGTGCAGCTCGGGCAGGTCCAGCGAGAAGTAGGCGCCGCTGGGCAGCAGCATGCGGGTCTGCCCGGCGGCCAGGGCGGAGAAGACGGCGGCAAAGGAGACCGGCTCGCCTTCCAGGGTGATGACGATGCCGAGGTCGAACCAGTCGCGGTTGTCCGTGGCCTTCGTGGAGATGGAGACCACCGGCGCCTCGGAGGCCTCGCGGTAGTCGGCGATGTCGCCGCTGGTGTCCACCACGACGTCGGGCAGCTCGCGCAGCCGGGGGAGCACCTCTTCGGTGAAGGCAAGGGTGTCCAGGCCGTTCAGTTCCACCGCCGCGGCCAGGCGCGGCGCACCCCAGCCGCCGCTGGACGATTCGCCGAGCGCGGCAACCACGTCCCATGGCCGGCCGAGGCTTTCCAGGATCCGTGCCTCGGTGGCGTCGTCGCGGTAGCCGTGGTCGTCCGGGTGGCGCCACAGCGGCTGCGCCGTGACGAGCTTGCCCGCCGTGTAGTGCCATTCCCAGTGCAGCCGCACGCGGTGGTCGGCGCCGTAGTTGGCCAGCAGGGACAAGGTGGGGACCGCGAGGACCGGCAGTTCGACTTCCTTTGACGTCAGCCGCGCACTCTGCCGCAACTTCGGGTAGAACGCCGTGAGGAAGCGTTCCTCGTCCTTCGCAGGAATCTGCAGCCGGGTGGCCTCGGCCACGAAGTCCAGCAGTTCCTGCGATTCGCCCCCGGCCAGGGGAGCCAGGGTGATGAGGTTCTGCGGCGCCGGCACCCCGGGCAGTGCTTCGTGGCCGCCCGTGTAAAACAGCCCGTGTGCCGGGCGCCCGATCAACCCCAGTGCCCCCGGATCAACGGCCTCCCCGCCAATGGTGACGGACGGTGCGAGCTCCAGTCCGCCGTCGTTCCCTGTGTCAGTGCCGCCCGGCTTGCTTGGGGTCAGGCGGCTGAGGTCCAGCCCGACGACGGCGGGCTCCGCGGCGATGCGGACCGGCTCGCTGCCGCCGGAGTGCAGCAGTTCAAGGCCGATTTTTTCCGCCTCGGCGAAGAGGTCCCAGAGCTTCCTGCCCGCGTAGTCGTTGAGGAGAAGCCACATGTTGGAGCCGAAATTCCGGTGCTCGCTGCTGGAATGGCCGGCCAGGAGTTCCTGCAGCAAGCCGAGGTGGGCTTCGTTGAATTCGCGCTTGTAGCCCAGGTAATTCAGGTTGGACCAGGAGGCGTCGCCCTTGATCCATTTGCCCTTGGCGCCCATCATCACGGGCCGGGCCTTGAGTTGGCGGACGCTGCGGACGGGGTCGCGGCGGCCGGTGTAGGCGAAGTGCGGGGCGGGTTCCTCCACCTCGAACTGCAGGGCCAGGGGCACTCCGCGGCCGGGCTGCGGGGTGCTTCCGCCGGCGGAAATGAGCCGGTCCAGGGCGCGTTCCCAGGCCGGGCGCTGCAGCGGGACGGTGCTCCGGGAGGTCTGGCCGGGGGCGGGCACGCTCAGCAGCTGCGCCCGCACGGTGGGGTGGTCCTCGGCGGCGAACAGCAGCGCGGCCACGTGTTTGCAATCCTTGCGCACCGGGCAGCTGCACACGCCCACGGTGCAGCTCCAGCCGGACGGTTTGCGGACCAGCTTCGCGGAAGTTGAATACGGTGCGGCGCCGCTGCCCCGGACCTTGCCGAGCATGAGGCCGGTGCCGGCGTCGAAGGTGATGTTGCTGACGCGGCTGCCCATCGCGTACGCCAGGCCGGCCGCCAGGGAGCGGTCGTTGATGGCGGGAGTTTGAATCGCCAGATCCCAGGAATCGTCTGAGTGGGAAGGCATTCGGGAGGACTACTTTCGGCTCGGGGCTATCTATGAATCCTACTTGCATGGGCAGACGCCGAAACGTCGCCTGACGCAGAGCGCCAACCGGGGCACGATCGCCGGGGCGTGGGCAATACGATGAGGCAGTGATGGCTAGGACCTGGTTGACGAATGTGCGCGGTTACCTCCTTCCGACGGGGATTCTGCTGGCCGGCGTCGTTTGCCTTGCCACGGGCTTCCTGTCGGGAGCGGGGTTCCAGGCCCTGGCGCTTCGGACCGCTCCGATTCTGTTGTTCGTGGTGGCCATGACCGTTGTGACCGAATTGGTTTCCGATGCCGGCCTGTTCCAGGTGGTCACGGACCGGATCGCTGGCCTGGGCCGTGGACGGGTGTGGCTGTTGTGGCTCTTGATCGTCGCGCTTGCCACGGCGTCGACCGTCTTCCTCTCACTGGACACCACGGCGGTGTTGGTGACTCCGCTCGTCGTGCTGCTGGCCGTACACGCCGGAATCCCGCCGCTGCCGTTCGCGCTCACCACAGTGTGGCTGGCCAACACCGCGTCCTTGATACTGCCCGTCTCGAACCTGACAAACCTCCTGGCCCAGAACAGGCTGGCGTTTTCCCCTCTGGACTTCGCAAAGCTGGTCTGGGCTCCATCCCTGGTTGGCGTGCTTGTGCCGCTGCTGATCCTTGGAGTTGCCTTCCGCAAGCAATTGCGGGGGCGCTACGGCCCGCAACCCCGGCACCAAGTGATGGATCGCCCCTTGTTGGTGGTATCCGCGGTTGTGCTGGTGCTCCTGCTGCCGGCTCTGGTCTCCGGGATTCCGGTCCAGTTCCCTGCGCTCGCGGCAGCCATCATCCTGCTCACCGCCTATGCATGGAAACGGCCCTCCACGCTGAAATGGTCCATGATCCCGTGGCGGCCGCTCATGTTGACGGTCGGGCTCTTCATGGTGGTGGAGGCCCTCCACGAGAACGGCCTGGGTGCGCTGCTGGCCCGCGCGGCAGGCGACGGTGAGGGCTTCCCCGCGCTGCTGCAACTCGCAGGAGCCGGTGCGCTGGCTGCGAACGCGGCAAACAACCTGCCGGCCTATCTTGCGCTGGAACCTGTGGCTGGTTCGCCCACGCGGCTGGCCGCCCTCCTGATCGGCGTGAACCTGGGACCACTCGTCACGCCATGGGCTTCCCTCGCCACGCTCCTGTGGCACGAACGCCTCCAAGCCCTGAACGTCAGCATCCGCTGGAGCGGCTTTGCCCTGGCCGGCCTTGTGGCCGTGGTGCTGGTTCTGCCGGCTGCGGTCCTTCTGTTGTGGGTTTCTTCCGGAATGCCCTGACCCGGGCACAGACGACGCCGAAACTTCGCCGGACGTTCACCTTGCCCTCGGCTTTTGCCGTGCCAGCCGCGCGTAGCGTGAAAGCGTTCATCCGCTTCAAGCAGTGAGGAATCCCATGGCCAGCAACGAATACCCCGTCGTCCTGACGAAGGACAGCATCGACGTGACCGCCGCGGACGTCGTGGACGCCAACGTCACCGTGGTCAACGAGATGTACGAAGCACTGCTCAACCATGACGAAATCGCGCCCAACGCGCTGCGCAGCTACTACGTGGACTACTACCTGACCCAGGCCCTGTCCGGCGGTTTCGCCCAGTACGTCTTCACCAGCCCGGAGCGCGAGGACGTCGACGTCCTGGTCCGCCAAGGCCTCGAAGGCATGGGCGCCACGGCCCACCTGGACCTGTTCAACCGCACCGCCGAGGCGTTCGACGCCCTCTCCGAAGAGGAAGCCGAAGCGTACCTGGACGGCGAACTGGACGAATCCGAGGCACCCTCCGAGTCCGTTGCGGCGCTGGAAGAACTGGACGGCGAGTTCGAAGCCCTCCTGGAGAACGAGGACATCATCGAGCTCAACGCGGCCTGGCTGCGTGCCCAGGACGGCGTGCTGTACCTGGACGAAGAGCAGCTGGAAGCCCACATCGCCGCCCGCGTGGCCCTCATCCCGGACCTCGAAGAGCGCCGGGCCGAGGCCGCTGAAGCCGAACTCCTCGACGCCCCGGAGTTCGAGCTCATCATCCGCGAGCTGTGCGACGTGGCCGGCTTCGCGCTGGAAAAGATCACCATGGGCGATCCGAACTACATCCACGACGGTGAGAAGACCCTCGCCTGGCACTTCACCACCGACCACGGCGACTACATCATGGTCGAAGAGGACGACGAAGCCTTCATGCTCCACCCGGAGACCAAGGAAATCGTCGCCGCCGTCGAGTTCGAGGACGACGACGAACTCGAGGGCGCTGAGGCCTAAGGGTTCACTCCGGTTGCTGGCGCCGAGGTCGCCGGAACACTGCGGGGTCGCTGGAAAATTCCGGCGACCCCGCAGCTTTGCGGCGAATTCGTGCGGAGGAGTTTTCCACATAGAGAGACCGGCGCCTGTCGCCGGACCATGGCCCCGCCAAGGCTTGGTGCATGACACTGTCCCAACCCCCGCTCCTGTCCGCGCCACCGGCCTTGCCCCAGCTCCCGCCGACAGGTTCCCTCTGGCGGACGGATCAGCTGCATGCCGCCGGATTGAATTCCCGGGCCATCGCGGTCCTGGTCCGTCACCGTGAGCTGATCCGTCTCCGGTACGGCTGCTACATCCGGGCGGCTTTGTGGAACGGACAGAAGCCTTGGATCCGCAGTGAACAACTGATCCTGGCTCACGCCCACGGAACCCGCACGACGTCGAACGGCAGCTTTGCCTATTGCCACACCTCCGCAGCCCGGGTACATCGGTTGTTCGTCTGGAATGCCGACGACCTTGTCCACGTCCTCTTGCAGACCCGGCCGTCCGGCTGCCGTTTGGGAAAGGACGTCCGTGGGCACACGCGGCCGTTCAGTGAAGCCGACGTCGTCACCGTCAGACGGCTCAGGGTCACGTCACTGGAACGGACGGCGGTTGATTGTGCCCTGATGCTGGGCTACCGGCAGAGCTTGATCATTATGGACAACGCGCTCAGGCAGGGCGCCGACCCGCTCCGAATGAAGGAGATGGCAGAGGCCGTTCCAGGGCGGCGCGGTGTGAAGAACCTTCGCCGGGTTCTCGAAAACGCCGATTCGCGCTCCGAATCGGCCGGCGAGACCTTGACTCGTGAGCTCCTGCAACGGCTGCGGATCCCTATGCCGGAGATCCAGCTTGAAGTCATGAGCCGAGCCGGACGCCATCGCATGGACTTCGGCTGGAGGGAACGCAGGATCGCGCTCGAATTCGACGGGAAGACCAAATACTTCGACTATGCACCAGCTGAGGAAGTTCTCTACCGGGAACGGCAGCGTGAAAACGCCCTCACCGAGGATGGCTGGATGTTCGTGCGTCTCAAGTGGCAGGACTTGTTCAACGAGGAAACATTCAAAAGCAGGATCCTGGCAGCATTGCGCCGCCGGCCGGAACCACGGGCCTCTTGAACAGTAACCGGGGCAGGCCGCCGTCATTGACCATCGCCCGGGTCGCGGGAGGGCTGCGAGGTCGCCGCAACGTTCCAGCGACCCCGCAGCCCTCCCGCGAATTCGGCGGGGTGACGCGCGGTGCATGCGCCCGGAAGCCCACGCGAGGCGCCCGGAAACCGGAAACCTACGAATTCTCCGCCAGCGCCCGCTCCAGCAGGCCGAACAGCTCCCCGTCCACCCCGTCCACGGACTTGAGCCGGACCTTGCGGTCGAAGAAGTCCCCCTCGCGGACCTTGACCGCTTCCACCCGGCCGCCCGGCGCCACGGCCAAACGCAACAGGACGTCCACGCTCGTGTTGTTCGCCCGTGTCACCTGGGCGAACTTCCGCTTGGGGCTGTGCAGCGAAATATAGCCCTTGCGCATCTGGATTCCGACGCCGTCGGAGGCTGCGGCCCAGGCGAGGAGGGCATCGGCGATGGGCCGCAGCTCCGGGTGTTTTGCGTACTGGCCGTCGATCAGTTCGTCGGCGCCGCGCAGCATGAACTCCGGATACCCGAACATCTCCCAGGACACCGCGTACTGCGCGTAGCCGCTGATGCCGTGTTCGTCGCGCATCCAGTCGCGGAGCTCGCCGTCGTTCTTCACTCCGGCCGCGCGGCCGCGCTCAGCCCACCAATGGACATCGTGCCCGGACTTGCGCAGCAGCAGCTCCTGGTTGCTGTCCACCATCAACTTCCAGGTTCCGGCGTTCGTCAGGTCAGGTGTGGAGGCCATGCCCCGATCGTAGCGAAGCCCAGGGTCAGTACCCCATCCCCGAGTCCTGCTTGATCATGTCGCCGGACGGGCTCACCAGGTACCAGAGGTCGTTGAAGCCCTGCCCCTTCACGTCGCCGGCAGTTGTGTCCTGCGCGTAGAAGTAGACCGGCAGGCCGTTGATGGTCACCTGCTTCTTGCCGTCCGCCGTCGGGATGGTGCCGATGGTTCCGCCCACGCCCTCCACGGCGGGCGTGTCCGAGCCAGTGGTCACCGCCGGCCACAGGGCCGTGCAGGCTCCTTCGCAGGCGCTCTTGCCCGAGTCCTTCACGTCCTTGGTGAACAAGTAGACGCTCATGCCGTTGGCACCCACCACGATGTCGCCCGCGCTGGAGCTGGCCGTTTTCAGGTCCGGCCCGGCGGCCGGCGCGCTGGACGCCGGCGCGCTCGACGACGGCGCGGCGCCGGCTGAAGTGGGAGAGGTACCGGTCGGCGAGGTACCGGGACTGCCGCCGCAGGCAGCCAGGAACAGGGCGAGGACAAGGACGCCGATGCCGGGATGCTTTTTCATGGGTTCGCTCCTTCGCCGGGGCCGGCCGGATCGGCCGGACGCTCATCCGGTACGACGCCGGCAGGTGTTGAATGGTTCACAGGGACTGAACCTTTTCGGGACTGAACCTTTTCGGGCCGGCGGGCGTCGTATCAGCGAAGGCAGCCCGCCGAAGGAACCAGGAGGCAGCGATGCCGCTAGACGAGGACGTGGTGGCCGCGATCTACCGCGACCACGGCACCGCGCTGCGCCGCTTCGTGCTCAGCTGCACCAGCGACGAAAACCTGGCGGACGACGTCGTGCAGGAAACCGTGCTGCGGGTCTGGCAGCACGCCCCGCAGATCACCGGAAGCCTGCGCAGCTACCTGTTCCGCACCGCCCGGAACGTCATCATCGACAATTACCGCAAGGCCCGCCGCCGCCCGGCGGAAACCGGCCCCGATGCCCTGGAACTGGCCGAGAGCAGCGAACGGGTGGACGAACTGCTCAACCGGGTCCTCATGGAGGAGGCCCTGCTGCGGCTCAGCCAGGGCCACCGGGAAGTCCTGGTGGCCCTGCACTACCAGCGCTTCACGGTGAACGAAGCCGCGCTGCAGCTCAACATTCCCGCCGGCACCGTGAAATCCCGGGCCTTCTACGCCGTGCGCGCCCTGCGCACCATCCTGGACGAAATGGGGGTGCAACGATGAACGAGCACACGCTCCTGGGCGCCTACCTGCTGGGCGGGCTGGAACCGGCCGAAGCACTCGCCTTCGAGGAACACCTCGCCGGCTGCGCTGCCTGCCGCCGCGAACTCGCCGAGCTGGAGAGCCTGCCCGCGCTCCTCGACGCCGTTCCCGTGCCCGACGCCGTCACGCTCGCCGCGTCGGCCGGACGGCGGCCCGCCGTCGAACCGCCCGCCGCTGAGGCGCCGGTCCTGCTGGAACTTGCCGCCCGACGTCGGAAGTCCCGGCGGTGGCGTGCCGTACTGGTGGCGGGGGTCGCCGCGGCCTGCCTTGCCGGCGGCCTCCTTGCCGGACCGGCGGTGGGCGGCCTGCTCAACCCGCCGCCTAAACCGGATGCCAGCTACTCGCTGCAGGCCGAAAACGGGATGCAGCTGACGGTCGGACTGGTCAAGAAAACCTGGGGCACGGAGCTCGAACTCGAAGGCCGCAGCATGCCGCTCGAGGGCACCCTGTACCTGTGGGTCAAGGACCGCGCCGGCGGCGAGGAACTCGCCTGCGGCTGGACCGCGACGCCGAGCGGGCGCATCAAGGTCACGGGCGCCACGCCGGTGCAGCTCGCCGGGATCTCCGGCGTGGAGTTGCGGGACGAAGCCAGGAAGACGGTGGCGGCCGTATCGGTGCCCTAAGGCCAGCTGGGTGCGGCTTTCCAGCACCCGCGCCGCGATGTGGGGAACGACGTCGTAGCCCAGGTCCCGGAGCTCCAGCGCCGACTGCATGGTGCGGGCGATGCCGTGGTGCGGCAGGCAGGTGATGGTCAGGGGGGCGGACGGCGGGACCGACGCCGTGAGCTTGTCGGCGATGCCGGCAGAGGGGATGATTTCGATTCTGGTGGGAAACATGGGCATGCCCCTAGTTGCCCGAAGCTCTTGCCGGAGCCGCGCTGAGGAGGGTGCGGGCTTCCTGGCGGGTGGTGCCGGAGTCCTGGATGCCTTCGGCGATGTGGGCCAGGTGGGCGGGGATGTCCCGGCCCTTCTTGCGCATGGCGGTGGCCCAGAGCCGGCCGGCANGCTTCGTCGGCGAGGTCCACGAATTCCTGGGGCTTGACCCAGCGGTCCACGGGCAGGTGCCGTTCGGAGGGGCGCAGGTACTGGGTGATGGTGACCAGGTCGCAGCCGGCCTCGTGCAGGTCCTTGAGGGCTTCGGAGATTTCTTCGCGGGTTTCGCCCATGCCCAGGATCAGGTTGGACTTGGTGACCATCCCGTGGTTGCGGCCCTGGGTGATGACGTCCAGGGAGCGTTCGTAGCGGAACGCGGGCCGGATGCGCTTGAAGATCCTCGGCACGGTTTCGACGTTGTGCGCGAACACCTCCGGGGCGGAGTCGCAGATCGCGGCGATGTGCTCGGGGTTGCCGGAGAAGTCCGGG
>NZ_QYLP01000090.1 GCF_003614925.1 Arthrobacter celericrescens | reverse complement strand
GCAACCGGCACCACGCCAGAGACCCCGCCCCTGCACACATTTTCCATGCCCACGGCGGGGCGAAGCCCCTGGGTAATTGAGGCGTCAAAACGACAACTATTGCGAGCTAGTTGGGCGGGCGCGATCTCAGGGGACGATCAGGGCAAACCCCTACCCCCTGCGCCGGGAGGAAGCGGGAGAATGGTAGGCATGAAGACGCTCCTGAACATCATCTGGTTGGTTTTCGGCGGGTTCTGGCTGGCCTTGGGATATTTCGCCGCCGGCATCGTGTGCTGCGTCCTGATCGTCACCATCCCTTGGGGGATCGCGTCCTTCCGGATCGCCGCCTACACCCTGTGGCCCTTCGGCCGGACCGTGGTGGACAAACCCGGGTCGGGCAACGTGTTCACGCTCCTGGGCAACGTGATCTGGCTGCTCGTCGCGGGCATCTGGATCGCCATCGGACACGTGGTCACAGCCTTCGCCATGGCCATCACGATCATCGGGATCCCGCTGGCCATCGCCAACCTGAAGCTGATCCCGGTGTCCCTCATGCCGCTCGGGAAGCAGATCGTGCCGAGCAACCGGCCCTTCGCGAGCAACTACCGCTAGGCGGGCGAATGGACAACCGGAACCCGGACGTCGACGCCTGGCTGGACAAGTACGACAACCCGCAGCGGCAACTCGTCTCGGACGTCCGCGCCTTCATCCTGTCCGTGGATCCGGGCATCAGCGAGGCCATCAAATGGCAGGCTCCCACCTTCATGTACAAGGGGAACATTGCTTCCTTCTTCCCCAAGGCGAAGAAAAACGTCACGCTGATGTTCCACCAGGGCGCGTCCATCGAGGACAGCTCCGGCCTGCTTGAGGGCGACGGCGAGGTGTCCCGGGTTGCGCGGTTCCTCGACTCCGCGGACTTCGAGGCCAAGAAGGCCGCCCTCGCAGACGTGATCCGGAACTGGATCGCCAGCAAAGGCTAGGCCCGCCAGCAAGAGCTAGGCCCGGCCGAACGCCCCGTCCCGCAGCACGGCCACCGCGGAGGCGGCGTCCAGCCCGGCGGCGATCTCGACGTCGTCGGGGTACCCCATCCCGATCAGTTCCCGCCCGCTGGAGCAGCCCCGCAGCAGTTCCGGAAGCGCGGGCTCGGCGGCGTCAAAAGCGGCGGCCGCCGCCAGGGCTTCGGGGGACAAAGCCTCCGGGGTGAAGACTTCGCGCCCTGCCGCCACGAGCCCGGCAAGGAACGCGCCCGCACCCCACAGGTCCTCGACGGCGGGCCGGAGTCCGCCGTCGGGCCACTTCTCGCCGGCCGCCACCACGGCGATCACCGCATCCTCCGGGAGGGTGGCCAGCACCCAGTCGGCGGTGGCCGCGGCGTTGCGCAGGCACACGGCCGCCAGCAGCGGCACCTCCCGGGCCAGTTCGTGGCAGATGGCCGAGCCGTTGGGGGAGGGCAGCACCACCCGCTCCAGTCCCGGAGTGTCGCGCAGGCTGGACGGTGACAGGCTCAGCCCCCCACCGTTCCGCGGCCCCGCGAGCGTGGCGTGGTGGTGCACGGCGAAGTCCTCGGCGCCGGTGTCCTTCCAGCCATACGGATAGACCTGCACGCCGCGTTCGACGGCGACGCTCACGCAGGTGCTGAACGAGAGGACGTCCACCACCACCGCAAGGTCCGCCCCGGACGTGACGGTCCTGGCGCCGTCGAGCCCCCATTCGAACCGGATCCGGTACGGCTGCTGCCGGTGCACGGCCCCGGCCGTCACTGCAGTTCCGCCTGCAGGTTCCGGCGCGCGGCGTCCAGCCAGAGCGTTTTGGCGCGGGAGCTGTGGAAGAGCGGGTCGAGCGCCAGCAGGCGGCGGACGACGGCGGCCCGGCCGGCGGCGAAATCGGCGTCGCTGACGTGCGCGTAGTCTTCGCGGACGGCGGCCAGGTAGATCGCATAGGCGGACGGTTCGGCGCCGAGGACGGAGAGGTCCGCGTCGCAGAGCAGGGCGCCGGCGTAATCCCCGGGTTCGGGGTCGTGCGTGGCGGTGAGCCGGACCAGGCGGGCCACCTCGCCGATGTCCCGCGCGGGCAGGCCCGCCGCGGTGAGCCGCTTCTCGGCCAGCACGGCGGATTCTTCCTCGTCCTGGCCGGCGATGCCTTCGTAGACGGCGTCGTGGAACCACGCCGCCAAGGACACGGTCCGGGCCGGCAGCGCGGGGTCGGTGAGGGTGTCCAGCGCCTCCAGGACCGCCAGCAGGTGGGTGCGGCTGTGGTACTTGCGGTGGTCCTCGCCCCAGCGTTCCAGCAGTTCGAAGCCGAGTTCCTCGTGCCCGGGTAGGACCGAGTTCCAGCGCTCCAGGAGCGGCACGGTCAGGGCCTTGCTGCGCTGCCGCGCAGGAATCCGCAGGCCGCTGGCGATCAGTTTGCGCACCAGCACCCGGGCTTCGACGGGGATCGCCCCGGCCGCCACGAGATCCGCGTAGCGGCGCTCCGGGACGTCGTAGTGGTCGCCGTCGAAGGCCCGCTCGGGCACGCCGGCCGCCGCGGCGAAGGCGTGCAGTTCCTCAAGGGACGTGTCCGACACCAGATGGGAGAACACGGTCCCGTGCGCGGGCCACAGGGGCGGGTCGACGTAGACGGCCATGGCCAAAGTGTAGTCCCGGCGGTGAGCCGGGCAAGGGCCCCGCGAGGGACGCCTCAGCGCTCCGCCGGGAGGATGTTCTGGTTTCCCCTGAAGATGTTCTCCGGATCGAATTCGCGCTTGACCCGGGACAGCCGCCGGTAGTTCTCCTCGCCGTACGCGGCCACAATGCGTTCCTGCCCTTCGTGGCCGATGAAGTTCAGCCACACGCCGCCCGTGGTGTGCGGGGCGATGTCGGCGCGGAAACGCTTGACCCAGGCCTTCGCGTCCTGCCCGCCCTCGGGCGTGTCCGCCAGGCCGAACGGGTGGCTCACCCAGGCGGCGCTGCGGTTCTGCAGGGGAGTGGACGCCGCGCCCGGCCCGCCCACGGCCCCGCCCCAGCGGGCGATGAGCTGCTGTGAATGTTCCCCAGGCAGCCGCTGAGCGGAGTCCACGAACAGGTCCAGGGCATCGTCCGGAAGCTCGTCGTGGTAGTCGGCGCTCCAGTAGTTGTACTTGCCGGGTGGATCGTCCAGCATGCACTGGAAGTCCGCATATCCCATGGGTTCCACGAGGTCCACCACCGGGCCCATGTCGCGGAACGGCTGGACGTGGGCGGCACCCTCCTCGGCGTCCCCGGCATAGACGTACGCCACGCCAACCGCCATCTTGCCCACCATGTGCTCCGGGACGAACGGTTCCGGCGGAGCGGTGAGGTAGATCAGGGCGGTCCCGACGGCGTCGGGGGCTGCAAGTGCAGCGTCGCGGAAGCCGCGGCTCACCTCCGTTGCGGCGGCCCCCGGGAAGAGCATGATTCCAGCCTGCACGGTGGGGCCGAGGTCCCGCAGTTGGAACGTGAAGGACGTGGCCACCCCGAAGTTCCCGCCGCCGCCGTGCAGTGCCCAGAACAGCTCCGGGTTCTCCTGTGCGCTCGCGGTGACCTGTTCCCCGGCCGCGGTCACGAGGTCCACGGAAAGCAGGTTGTCGCAGGCAAAGCCGTAGGAGCGTTCCAGCCAGCCGGACCCGCCGCCCAGGGTGAAGCCCGCGACGCCCGTGGTGGACGCCCGGCCGCCCGTGGTCGCGAGGCCGTGCTCCTGGGTGGCGCGGTCAAACTCGCCCCACGTCACGCCCGAGCCGACCGTGACCGAGCGCCTTTCCCGGTCCACCCTGATCGATTTCATGGGCCGCACGTCCACCACCAGGCCGCCTTCGTTGGTGGACATCCCCGCCACCGAGTGGCCGCCGGCGCGCACTGCGACATCCAGCCGGTGGTTCCGCGCGTAGGCCAGCGCCTCTGCCACATCGGCGGGGGACGCGCATTGCGCGATGACCGCCGGGCGGCGATCGATCATTGCGTTGAAGAGCTTCCGTTTTTCGTCGTAGTCCGGGCTGTCCGGCCGGGTCCATTCCATGGCGCACCTCTGCTTCCGCCGCCCTACCCCTCAGGCTAAAGAGTACGACTGGGGTGCCGCCGCGGCCATGGGGAAATCCTTAGGAAATTCTTTCAGCCTTGCCGCTTGGCGGCCTCCGCGCCGAGCGATGCCAGGCCCTTTTCGAAGTCCTTGCCCACCATTTTGTCCATGTTCATGAACAGGGCGAACAGTTTGGACATGAGGGTCTTGTTCTCGCCGGTCATGGCCCAGGTGACCCGGGTGGCGCCGCCTTCCGGGACGAAGGTGAAAAGGGTGGGGTTCACGCTCTTGAAGGGCTTGACGAATTCGAGCCTGATCTGGACGCGGGAGGGCTCATCCGAACCGACGATCTCCATGTTGCCGGAGCCCACTTTGCCGTTTCCGGTCCACGCGTATTTGGCGCCCACGCCGGACTCGGGGCCGGAGTAGCTGCGGCTGAGGTTCGGGTCCATCGCCTCCCACGGAGACCAGTGGGTCCATTCGTGGAAGTCATTGACCAAGGGGAAGATCGCTGACGCGGGTACGGGGATGAGCGCGCTTCGGGAAACAGTAAAGGTTGCCATGGCCACATCGTACGACTGTGACGGACGAAACAGGCGGTACGGCCGGTACCCGGCTGTACCGCGTTGGCCGTCCGGCTACATTCCGGGAATCTCGAGTGCCGGGTAGATCTGGATGCTGGATCCGCCTCCGCTCATGAAATGCGGGTGGTCCTTCACTAGATCGACCGCAGCCTGGAGGTCGTCGGCCTCGAGGATGCTGTAGCCGCCGACTCCCGTGGCGGTGTCCGAAACACCGGAGACGGACACTTCCCTTCCGGTGCCGAGCGGGGTGCCGAAGTCAACCAGGGCGTCCCCGGTCTTGGCGGCCCAGTCGGTCCAGGCCTTCATGCCGGCTTCGGCCTGTTCCGGTGTGCTCTCCGCGATCTGGGTTTCGGCCGACATCGAGCCGATGTAGAGAACTACGAACTTCGCCATGACAGGTCCTTTTCTCCGTGTGCCATCGGGGGTCATCCCTCCGGTCACAGCTTGATCCTAGGACGCGGTCACGCCGCCGGGGAGGGATGCCCGGTACTCGTTTGTTGGGCCCGCTGGACAGCCGTTCCGCGGTGGACAAGCATGGACCACAGAAGGCGAAATTCAAAGTTGAGCGTGATAGACTCAAGTTTATAAAGGTCACGCGACTCAACTTTTGATCTTCAGCTTCCCGAAAGGAGCTCTTTTTTGGACGTCAAATTCACCACCAAGAGCCAGGAGGCTCTTTCCGCGGCAGCCATGAACGCCTCGACTGCCGGGAATCCGCAAGTCGAACCGGCCCACCTCCTCAAGGCGCTCATGGACCAGCGCGAGGGCGTCGCTGTTGCGCTGTTGCGCGCCACGGGCGCGGACCCGGACGCGGTGAGCGTCCAGGCGAGTTCCGCGATCAAGGCGCTGCCGTCGTCGTCGGGCAGCTCGGTGCAGCAGGCACAGCTGTCCCGGCCGGCACTGCAGGCCATCAAGGCCGCCGAAAGCGAGGCAGAAAAACTCGGCGATTCCTTCGTCTCCACCGAACACCTGCTGCTGGGCCTCTCCGCCGGAAGTGACGCCGTCGGGAAACTGCTGCGCGACGCCGGAGCCTCCCACGAGGCGCTCCTCGCCGCCCTGCCGGGTGTCCGGGGCGACCGCAAGGTGAACTCGCCGGACCCCGAGAACACCTTCCAGGCGCTCGAGAAATTCGGCACCGACCTGACTGCCGTGGCGCGTTCGGGCAAGCTGGACCCCGTTATCGGCCGCGATTCCGAGATCCGCCGCGTCATCCAAGTCCTCTCCCGGCGCACCAAGAACAACCCGGTGCTGATCGGTGAGCCCGGCGTGGGCAAGACCGCCGTGGTGGAGGGCCTGGCCCAGCGCATGGTGGCCGGCGACGTCCCGGAGAGCCTGCGCGGCAAGACCCTTATCGCCCTGGACCTGGCTTCGATGGTGGCCGGGGCCAAGTACCGCGGCGAATTCGAGGAGCGCCTCAAGGCCGTGCTGGAGGAAATCAAGAACTCCGAAGGCCGGATCGTCACGTTCATCGACGAGATCCACACCGTGGTGGGCGCCGGCGCCACCGGCGAGAGCGCCATGGATGCCGGCAACATGCTCAAGCCCATGCTGGCCCGCGGCGAGCTGCGGCTGATCGGCGCCACCACCCTGGACGAATACCGCGAGAACATCGAGAAGGACCCCGCCCTGGAACGCCGCTTCCAGCAGGTCTACGTGGGTGAGCCCAGCGTGGACGACACCATCGGCATCCTGCGCGGGCTCAAGGAACGCTACGAAGCCCACCACAAGGTGGCCATCGCCGACTCCGCCCTGGTGGCCGCCGCGACCCTGTCCAACCGCTACATCTCGGGCCGGCAGCTCCCGGACAAGGCCATCGACCTCGTGGACGAGGCAGCCTCGCGGCTGCGCATGGAGATCGACTCCGCCCCGGAGGAAATCGACCAGCTGCGCCGCGCCGTGGACCGGCTGACCATGGAAGAGCTCGCGCTCCAGGGCGAGACCGACGCCGCCTCCGTGGAACGCCTCGCTGCGCTCCGTGCGGACATGGCGGACAAGAAAGAAACCCTGGCCGCGCTCAACGCCCGGTGGGAAGCCGAGAAGGCGGGCCTCAACAGGGTCGGAGACCTCAAGGCGAAGATCGACGAACTGCGTTCCGCCGCGGAAAAGTACCAGCGCGAAGGCGACCTCGAATCGGCGTCGCGCATCCTCTACGGCGAGCTGCCGGCGCTCGAGCGCGAACTCAATGCGGCCGCCGCAGAGGAAGCAGCCCAGGACAAACCGGACCTGATGGTCGCGGAGGAAGTCACCGCGGACGACATCGCGGAGGTCATTTCCGCCTGGACCGGCATTCCCGCCGGGCGCATGCTCCAGGGCGAATCCCAGAAACTCCTGCACATGGAGGAAGAGCTGGGCCGGCGGCTGATCGGCCAGCACAAGGCCGTCACCGCCGTCTCCGACGCCGTCCGCCGTGCCCGCGCCGGGATCTCCGATCCCAACCGGCCCACTGGTTCGTTCCTGTTCCTGGGGCCCACCGGCGTCGGCAAGACCGAGCTGGCCAAGGCGCTGGCGGACTTCCTCTTCGATGACGAACGCGCCATGATCCGGATCGACATGTCCGAATACGGCGAGAAGCATTCGGTGGCCCGCCTGGTCGGTGCCCCTCCCGGCTATGTCGGCTACGAGGAGGGCGGCCAGCTCACCGAAGCCGTGCGGCGCCGGCCGTACTCCGTGGTGCTGCTGGACGAGGTGGAGAAAGCCCACCCCGAGGTCTTCGACATCCTCCTGCAGGTGCTCGACGACGGCCGCCTCACCGACGGACAGGGCCGCACCGTCGACTTCCGGAACACCATCCTGGTGCTGACTTCCAACTCTGGCAGCCAGTTCCTGGTGGACCAGTCGCTGGATGCCCGTGCCAAGCAGGAAGCCGTGATGACCGTGGTGCGGGCCTCCTTCAAGCCGGAATTCCTGAACCGCCTGGACGAGATCGTGCTGTTCGATCCGCTGAGCGTGGACGAACTGGCCGACATCGTGGAACTGCACGTGGCCGAGCTCGCCAAGCGCCTGCACGGCCGCCGTCTTAGCCTCGAGGTCAGCGACGGCGCCAGGGCCTGGCTGGCGATGACCGGCTTCGACCCGGCCTACGGTGCCCGGCCGCTGCGCCGCCTCGTGCAGCGCGAGATCGGCGACCGGCTGGCCAAGGAGATTCTGGCCGGGGAGATCGCCGACGGCGACACCGTGCTGGTGGATACCGCGGCCGACGTCGACGAACTCACCATCGAGGGACTTGAGGCCCTTGCCGGGCCCGACGGCGGTGCTCCCGCCGGCACCGGCCTGGTGGTGCGCCGGAAAGACTGAGGCCCTGCCCGGGTTCCCTGCTTCCGGGCGGGGAACCCGGCCGGTTCCTACTTCTGGAGGACGCTTTCCTTCAGGGTGTTGCCCGAGTCCACCACGATGAAGCAGTCCACGCGGCGGTCGCCGCTGTCCCAGCTGGTGGAACTCGGGTAGACATTCTGCTGGAGCAGCTTGTAGTTGCGGGAGGCCTCGTTCAGCATCACCGTGAGGCAGACGGCGCGGCCCTTGTCCCGCAGGGCGTTGGTGCCGGGGAAGCTGTCGCTCTCCTTGTAGCTGAATACGGCGCCAAGCTGGGCGGAGTGCGGTGTGGTGCATTCCACGGCGCGGGCCTTGTTGGCATTGGAATCGAAGTCCGCAAAGCAGTCGCCGACGCGGTAGTCCTTGGACTCGAGGTCAGCGGGCAGCGGGGGGCGGCTGGCGGAGGCTGCGACGCCCGGGCCGCCGTCGGGCTCGGGGCGGTTGCCGAACAGGGAAACCAGGGTCCAGATCACCGCGATGATCAGCAACAGCACGAAAAGGACGATGCCGCCGATGATCAGCCGCTGCCTGGTCAGGAGGTCCATCGGCGTGCGGGGCCGTGCGGGCCGGGCGGGCACGGCGTCGCCGTATCCGTCCTCCGAGTTGTCCGGGAAGGGGTTTTCCTGGCCCATGTCCGAATCCGTGCCTTTCCTGCTTTTGCGAAGCTCACCTTTGGGAGACTTTACCCAAGTTTTGCCTGTGCCCGCCTGCCGTGCTCCGTGCGGGGCCTCGGGGGTGCCAAGGGCGGGCCCGGTGGCACGCAGTCGCTGCCGAAAGCATGTAATCTAGACATACGACAAATTGACCAAACATTCCGGGGCCTCACCGATCGCCAAGGTGACCACCTCCGGTCCAAGTACAAAAGGGGGTCACGCCATGGGGCGCGGCCGTCAAAAGGCAAAAGCTACCAAGCAGGCTCGGGACATCAAGTACTACTCCCCGAACACTGACTATTCGGCCCTTCAGCGTGAGCTGACGGGGCCATCAAGTCGTGCGGTGAGCCACTTCGATGACGATCCCACGGAGCCGGATTACTCGGCCTATGCGGACAAGTACGCACAGGATGACGAAGACGACGAGGTAGACTCGCGCCGCATCGGCTAGCTGGCACATGCGGTGCCGCCAGGCACCGGTGACGCCGCCGCCGTCGTACTTGCATCTCCCGGACTTCCGCCTACCCGGCAGCGACCGCCGGGAAGCACAGTTCTTCACCCGCAGGGTGCGCCCCAGGCGCCCCCTGCGGGTATTTTGCGTGCCCTGTTGGCCCGCCGGGCAGTTTGGCCGCCGCGCGTGCCTAGCGCCGCGCGTGCTTAACGTGCAGACTCGCCGGAGCCGCGCGGGGTGGAGGCGTCGAGGGACGCGGACAGGGCTTCGATGAACTCCGTCTGGTCACCAAGGTCGCTGTGCGGGCTCGCATTGAAGGCAGCCATGACGGCGTCCAGGTACAGCCTGTTGACCCACCGCATGGCCTGCCGGCCGCCTGGCGTCAGTGCCAGCCGGATGCTCCGGCGGTCGGTCGGGTGCGGCTGCCGCACCATCAACCCCGCGCGCTCCAGCCGGTCGATCATGGTGGTCATCGATCCGGTGGTGAGGTCCATCAGTTCGGAGAGCTTCTTGGGCGTGAGGCCCTCCTGGTCCGCGGCGTGGGAGAGCGCGTTCAGTTCCGCCATGCTGATGCCGAGCTCCTTGGCGATGCCTGCCCTCAAGTTGCCGCTGGTGAGCTGGAGCTGACGGAGCAACAGAACGAACGGCACGTACTCGGCTGAGCTAGCCATGGCCGGTCCCCTAAATGTCTTGACGAGAAAGTTACTTCAGTATACGGGTAAGTCCCGGAACTGTCCCGGATTTCTGCCGATTCCAAGCCGGATGACCCGTTTTTCCTTGATTGAAATATAGCTTGATGAAAAAACTGCTTGACGATCAAGTGAATTTTGCTAATCTGGTTTCGAGCCCGCAGCGGCGGCTCATCCGATTAGGTCTCAATCGGCCCTCAGTTTTCAGGAGTCACCATGCGTCACTCAGTTCACGCAGCAGTCATCGCCAAATGGGCAGCCGTTCCCGCGGCACTGGTCGTCAGCGGCCTGCTCGTGTCCCAGGCGTCGTACTCGGCCTTCAGCGCCACCACCAACAACGCCGGCAACAACTGGGCTTCCGGCTCCCTGGCCCTGACCAACGATGCTTCCGGGACGGCGCTGTTCTCGGCCTCCAACATCAAGCCGGGCGACGCGGGAAGCAAGTGCATCACCGTTTCCACTACGGCAAACATCGCCAGCACGCTCAAGGTGTACGCCTCCAGCTACAGCAAGGGCACCAAGAGCCTCGGTGACCGTATCAACGTCACCGTCACCAGCGGCAGCTTCCCGGGCGCGGCCCCGGCCAACGGCGCCTGCACGGGATTCACCGCCGGCTCCGTCGCCGTCGCAACCACCTCGCTGACGTCCTTCGCCGCCGCCTCGAGCAGCTACGCCACCGGTGCGGATTCCTACGCGCTGCCCGCCGGCGGATCCCGCACCTACAAGATCGACTGGACTTTTGCCACCGCGGGCTCCACCTCTGCGGACAACGCGTACCAGGGCGACACCGCCTCCATCGGGTTCACCTGGGAGTCCCAGAGCTAAACCCGCCGTGCTTGCCACCACCCGTCCCACCCTGTAGGAGCCCCCGGATGTTGCCGACAGAACAAGCAGCCGCAGCGGACGCTGCCGCGACTGCCGGCAGCCCGGAGGAGCTGAAAGGGCACTCCATTTCCCAGCAGTGGCTGCGCGTTCTGGGCGCCGCGCTGGGGCGGGTGGTGGTGATCCTGGCAGTCACCATGATGGGCTGGGCCTCCGCGCCGGCCCTCCTTGGCTGGCAGCCCACCACCGTGGTGAGCGGCTCCATGGAACCGACCATCTCGGTGGGCGACGTCGTGGTTTCCCGGCCCATGGGAGCAGAGAACCTCACTCCCGGCCGGGTTGTCCTGGTGGACGATCCTGACCACGCCGACCGGCTCCGCCTCCACCGCATCGCCGCGGTGAACCCGGACGGCTCCCTCGTCCTGCGCGGAGACGCCAACGCGGCCAATGACTCCTCGAGCGTGTGGCCTTCGGCCGTACACGGCGTGGGCTACCTGAGGATCCCGGCGGTAGGCCTCCCGATCGTCTGGATCGGCAGGGGCCAGTGGGTCCTGGTAATCATCGGCGTCGCGGTGCTGGCCGCGGCGCTGGCCATGACGAGGCTGGACAGGCACTTCGCCCGGCCGGGCCGCAAGGTCGCAAGGTCCGGGGGCCCAAAGTCCGGGAGCCGCCGTCGGGCAGACTGGAAAGCCTGGCTCGGACAGGCACGGCGGGCAAGCAGCCTGGTGTTGTTCCTGGCTGCCGCGGCCGGCCTCGCGGGCGCGGCTGTCATGACCGCCCCCATGGCGCACGCGGCTTTCGCCAGCACGAGTTCCACCCAGGCCAGCACCCTGTCTTCCCGGACCTTCTTCAGCTGCACGGCCGCGGCCCTCGCCGATTCGCCGTCCCTGTTCTACGGCTTCAACGATTCCCCGAAGCCCGCCACTGCCGTCACGGACAGCTCGGGCACCGGCAACGACGGCACGTTCCGCATGACGGCGTCCCTGGGCACCGCGGTCCCCTGCGCCGGCGACGGCGGCAGCAGCGCAGACCTTGCCGGCCTCCGCTACATCGCCACCACCACCGGCAGCACCGGACCCACGGCCTTCAGCTACGAAATGTGGTTCAAGACCACCTCCATCCTCGGCGGGAAGCTCGCCGGCTTCCAGGACTCGAAGAACAACGTCACCGGCGTCAACGACCGCAACCTCTACATGCGCGTCGACGGGAAGCTCGTGTTCGGCGTCGCCCCCGGCGGCACCATGCACACCATCGTTTCGCCCGCGGCCTACAACGACGGCGCCTGGCACCACGCCGCCGTCAGCCTGTCCTCCGCGGGGATGAACCTCTACGTCGACGGCGCTTCGGTGGCCGCCTCGGCAGCCGTCACCACGGCGCGGAGCGGCTACACCGGGTACTGGCGCTTCGGCAACGGCGACCTCACCGGCTGGCCGGGAGCCGGCCTCACGGCTTTCGACGGCCAGGTGGACAACATCGCCGTCTACGACACAACCGCCCTTACGCCGGCGCAGGTGCTGGCGCACTTCCAGGCCGCGGCCCCGTAAGCGATCGGATCCGCGCCATGCCCACTGACATTCATTCCCTTCCGGAGCCGACCTCCGGGAATCAAACGGATTACACGCCCCGGGAAAGGACCGTTGGCCATGAACAAGCAGAATGATTTCCTGTTGCTGGACGACCTGGACGGCAGTAGTGCGGACGAGCGCGTGAGGTTCGCCGTGGACGGGGTCGACTACGAAGTGGACCTGTCCTCAGCCAACGCAGCGGCTTTCCGCTCCTACCTCGGGGTGTTCATGAACGCGGGCAGGCGGAAAGCCTCGGCTCCAGCCGTCCAAGGCAGGAAGGTAGCACCGCTTTCCGTGACGGCCAGGATCCGCCGGTGGGCGGCGGAGCAGGGCTATGAGTTGAGCAGCCGCGGCCAGATCCCCAAGTCGATCGTGCAGGCCTTCCAGGCTGCCGAGGCCGGGGCCGCCTGAACACAACCCCAACGCGGGGTCACTTACGGCCCATGCGGGGCGGGCGGATGGGCCGTACCTGACCCCGCGTTGCAAAAAGAAAGCGGGCCGGCAGTCGAGGATGACTGCTGGCCCGCTTTCATCGTTGAGGTTTGGGCGTCGTCGGACAGCGTTGACTTAATGCGTTAGCAATGGCTAACGTATTAAGCATGCTCGACCCACTGGAAGTTGCCGCGGAGCCGAACAGGCGGCGCCTGCTGCACCTGCTTGCGGCGGGGGAGCGCACTGTCACGGAGCTGGCCGCCGGATTCACGGTGAGCAGATCCGCAGTCTCGCAGCACTTGCTGCTGTTGGAGCAGGTAGGACTCGTTTCCGCCCGCAAGGAGGGGCGGAACCGCTACTACTGCTTGGACGCCGCCGGCATGAGGAATCTCCGGCTCCTGTTCGAGCAGTTCTGGACCACCGAGCTGGACATGCTCGTTGACGACGCCCGCAACTTCACCACCGACCGCCTTCCCACAAGCGAGGAATCATCATGACCTACGACAAGACCGTTGTCCTGCCCCTCGACGTCGACCAAACGTTCGAACTCATCACCCAGCCCGAACGGCTCCGCCGCTGGCAGGCCGTCGCCGCCCGCGTGGATCTGCGGGTGGGCGGCGAGTACCGCTGGACCATCACCCCCGGCAACCATGCGGCCGGAACATTCACCGAAATCGAGCCCGGCAAGCGTGTCGTGTTCACCTGGGGCTGGGAGCAGCCCGGCGCCCCGGCGGACAACGTCTCCACCGTGGCCATCACCCTGGAACCGGTCGACGGCGGCACTGCGGTCCGGCTCGTGCACGAGGGCCTTCCGAGCCCGGAAGCCGTCGCCGCGCACTCCGAGGGATGGAACCACTACCTCGACCGCCTGCTCGCCCAGGCCTCCGCGGGCGACGCCGGTGCCGACGAATGGGCCGCCGCACCTGCCGAACTGAACGAACTCACCTCGGCCGATGCCACGCTCGCCATCCTGCAGCGTGTCCTCACCCAGGTCACAACGGCGGACAGCCAGGCCCAGACGCCCTGCTCCGATTTCAACGTGGCCCAGCTCCTCGACCACCTGGCCGGTTCCGTTTCCAGCATCGCGAAGGCCCTGGGCGCCGATGTTGCCGACGACGCCGGGAAGTCGCCTGAGGTGCGCATCGCGGACCTTGCCCAGCCCACCCTGGAGGCCTTCTACCGCCGCGGCCTCGAAGGCGCCGTTGACATGGGTTTCGCGGAACTGCCGGCCACGATGGTGGCCTCGATCCTCAACCTCGAGTTCCTGGTCCACGCCTGGGATTTTGCGAAAGCCCTTGGCTTGGAGCTTTTGGTCGCGGACGAAGTGACCGACTACGTGGAGGTGCTCGCCCAGAACACCATCAGCGAGCAGGTCCGTGCCGGCGGCAGCTTTGCCCCGGCCCAGGAAGTCGCCGAGACGGCGTCCAGCCTGGATCGCCTGGTCGCGTTCACGGGCCGCACGGTCCACGCCTAGGAACCCCAACGCGGGGTCAGTTGCGGCCCATCCCGGTGCCAAACATGGGCCGTACCTGACCCCGCGTTGCAAAAAAAGCGGGCCGGCAGTTTCACACTGCCGGCCCGCTTCATGCGTTTTCGCTTAGGCGTAGGCGTTCACCAAACGGACGGCCCCGCCGTCGACGCCCTTGGCTCCCTGGACGTAGTCCGGACCGGTCTTGTCGATCGAATCGGAGTCCGCCGAAACGGTGCCCATGATCCAGGACGGCAGGCCGCGCTCGTTGAGGCGGGCCACGGCGGCGTCGGCAATCTCCGGCGACACGATGGCCACCATGCCGACACCCAGGTTCAGGGTGCGCTCCAGGTCGGCCAGCGGCACGTTGCCGAGTTCGGAGACCAGCTTGAAGATGGCCGGCAGTTCCCAGGTGGCACGGTCCACCGTGGCCACGAGGCCCTGCGGCAGCACACGGGCCAGGTTCGCGGCCAGGCCGCCGCCGGTGACGTGGCTGAAGCCGTTGACGCCCTTGCCGGAGTTCACCGGGAAGGTGCGGGCCAGGTCCAGGCAGTCGGCGGCGTACACGCGGGTGGGCTCCAGCAGTTCCTCGCCCAGGGTGCGGCCGAGTTCGGAGACCTGGCGGTCCAGGGCCCAGCCGGCGTGGTTGATGACGCGGCGGACCAGGGAGTAGCCGTTGGAGTGCAGGCCGGAGGAGGCCATGCCGATGACGACGTCGCCGGCCTTCACCCGCTCCGGGCCCAGCAGGGCGTCGGCTTCGACAACACCGGTGGCGGCACCGGCGACGTCGTACTCGTGCTCGCCCAGCAGGCCCGGGTGCTCGGCGGTTTCGCCGCCCACCAGGGCGGTACCGGCCACGGAGCAGGCCGAGGCGATGCCGCGCACAATGCCGGCGATGCGCTCGGGGACCACCTTGCCGCAGGCGATGTAGTCGGTCATGTAGAGCGGCTCGGCGCCGACCACCACGATGTCATCGACAACCATGCCCACCAGGTCGAACCCGATGGTGTCGTGGATGTCCATGGCCTGGGCGATGGCGACCTTGGTGCCCACGCCGTCGGTGGAGGTGGCCAGCAGCGGCTTCTTGTAGGTGAGCAGCTTGGAGACGTCGTACAGGCCGGCGAAACCGCCAACGCCGCCCAGCACCGAGCTGTTGTGCGTCGCCTTGACGGCGTCCTTCATGAGCTCGACGGCGCGGTCGCCCGCTTCGACGTCGACGCCGGCGGAGGCGTAGGTGATGCCGGCGTTGTTCTCAGCGGCGGGGGAGGCGGAGGTCATACAGACTCTTTCTTGTCGGCGTCGGTCAGCAGATTCTCAAACTCGGCGTCGGGTCCTGGATCGCAGCCCGTTGCGCCCGGCTTCTCTGCCGGGTCCTCTGAGTCGTCAACTTCGGCGGAGGTGCCCGACGACGGCAGGCCGCCGAGGTCGGTGCGCTCCAGCAGGTTCTTGCCCAGTTTGTCCGAGCCCGGGAGCTCGATGGGGTACGTGCCCGTGAAGCACGCGGTGCAGAGGCGCTCGCGAGGCTGCTGGGTGGCGCCGATCATGCCGTCTTCGGAGATGTAGGCGAGGGAGTCCGCGCCGATGGCCTGGGAGATCTCGTCGATCGTGGCGCCGTTGGCGATCAGTTCCGCGCGGGAGGCGAAGTCGATGCCGTAGAAGCACGGCCACTGCACCGGCGGGGAGGAGATCTTGATGTGGACCTCGGCGGCGCCAGCTTCACGCAGCATTCGCACGATGGCGCGCTGGGTGTTGCCGCGGACGATCGAGTCATCCACCACCACCACGCGCTTGCCGCGGATCACGGACTCGAGGGCGTTGAGCTTGAGCCGGATGCCGAGCTGGCGCAGCGTCTGCGAGGGCTGGATGAAGGTGCGGCCCACGTAGGCGTTCTTCACGAAGCCGTGCGCGAACGGGATGCCGGATTCCTCGGCGTAGCCCACGGCGGCAGGGGTGCCGGATTCCGGGACCGGGATGACGATGTCGGCCTCGTGGGTGTTTTCGCGGGCCAGCTGGCGGCCCATCTCCACACGGGACTCGTACACGGAGCGGCCGTTGATGGCGGCGTCCGGGCGGGCCAGGTACACGTACTCGAAAACGCAACCGGCCGGCGTCGCGTCCGCGAAACGCTGGGAACGGACACCGTTCTCGTCGATGGCAATGAACTCGCCGGGTTCGATTTCGCGGATGAAGCTGGCGCCCACGGTGGCCAGGCCGGCCTGCTCGGACGCCACCACCCAGCCGCGGTCCAGGCGGCCGAGGCACAGCGGGCGGATGCCGTAGGTGTCGCGGGCAGCGTAGAGGGTGCCTTCGTCCATGAACACAAAGCAGAAGCCGCCCTTGATCTTGGGCAGCAGCTCCATGGCGGTCTCTTCGAGGGTCTTGCCGGGCTCGCCCTCAAGCAGGGCGGTGACCAAGGCGGTGTCCGAGGTGTTGCCCTGCTTCATTTCGCCGGTGAGCTGGCCGTCGTTGCGCTCGAGGATCATCTCGCGCAGTTCGGCCGTGTTGGTCAGGTTGCCGTTGTGGGCCAGGGCCACCGTGCCGGTGGCGGTTGCGCCCAGGGTGGGCTGTGCGTTGGCCCAGTGGCTGGCTCCGGTGGTGGAGTAGCGGCAGTGGCCGACGGCAAGGTGCCCGGTGAGGGTGTTCAGGGTGGTTTCGTCGAAGACCTGGGACACGAGGCCCATGTCCTTGTAGACGTTGATGCGCTTGCCGTCACTGGTCGCAATGCCAGCCGACTCTTGTCCGCGGTGCTGCAGCGCATACAGCCCGTAATAGGTGAGTTTTGCTACCTCTTCGCCAGGGGCCCAGACTCCGAAGACGCCACAAGCGTCCTGGGGTCCTTTTTCGCCGGGGAGAAGATCATGTGAAAGTTTTCCGTCGCCACGTGCCACTGGTCGATTGTCTCACGTCCCGGGCGTGGTATTTTCCGCCTCAGTCGAATATGACCGGTCCGGCGGTGTGAAATCAGTCGCCGGGTTCTTCTTCGGGCACGGCTTCCACGATGGCGTGCTCGCTGCGGCGGATGCTCAGGCGGTCCAGGATGAGGGCCACGATGCAGCCGAGGATCACGCCGGCGGCGGCGAAGGCGACGGTGAAGAAGCCGAACACGGCGCCGGCGTCGAACTGCGGATCGGCCGGCAGGCCGAACGCCACGAAGGCCGCAACCACGATCCCGAGGATCCCGCCGAGCACCATGAACGGCACGAAGCGGGGCGCGCGGCGTACCGTGATGCGCCGCTCGGGAGCGCTGTCCGCGGAGTTGCCGGTGATGTTCGAGTCCTCAGAAACCATGCCTTCCAGCCTACCCGTTCCGCCTTAACCCAACTGACTCGCAGTTGTTGTCGTTATGAGCGCTCAAAACGACACCTATTGCGAGTCAGTTGGGGGAGGGGAAGTGTCAGTTGCCGCGGTAGGTGGAGAATGCGAAGGGGCTCAGCAGCAGCGGCACGTGGTAGTGCTCGCCGGCGTCGGACACAGTGAAGCTCAGGTCGACCACCGGGAAGAAGGTCTCCGTGCCGAGGCCCGCGTAGTACGCGCCCGTGGCGAAGTTGAGCTTGTACGTGCCGCCCGGTACGCGCTCGGGGCCGAGGTTCTTGATCCGGCCGTCCGCGTCCGTGGTGCCTTCCGCGACGGACGTCCAGTTGCCGCCGTCGAGCACTGACAGCACGACGGCGACATCCGCCGCCGGGCGGCCGGAACCGGTGTCGAGGATATGGGTGGTGATCTGGGAAACGCTCATGCGCCGATTACTCCTTCAAGGCGGAGCAGCGCGATTTCGCGGAGCTGCTGGGCCACGATGCGGTCTTCTTCTTCGGGGGTGTTTTCCAGGCGTTCGTTGAGGGACGCCAGGATGTCCGCGGCGCTGCGGCCGGCGGCGCGGATCAGGAAGACCCGGTTGAACTTCTCCTCGTAGGCGCGGTTGCCTTCGGCCAGGGCGAGGGCGGTGGCGTCGTCGCTGGGGTCCACGCCGGACTGTTCCGAGCGGGACATGGCCGCCTCGGTGGTCTTGGCCTGCGGGCGTTCGCCGATGCGCGGGTGGTGGGCGAGGGCGGACTCGAGTTCCTCCGCCGTGAACGGAGCGGCCGCGTCCTTCGCGAAGTTGAGGAGGTCATCCTTGGCGTTGAACGGCCGGGCGTCGGCGATTTCCCCTACCCAGCGCTCGACGTCGAGGCAGGGGCGCAGGACTCCAACGGCGTCCGTCCGGTCTGCGCTGTTGAATACTGCAAGCTGCATGCTTGGTCATCCCTCGTGCAAATGCTGGCATCCATGGTGACGGCTATGCGGAACTCCGGCGGTGGTGCCGGATAGGCCGGCTGTCGTTGCAGCACGCTTTGCCTTCCGCATCATGGAACTGTTATTTCAGCATGCGTAATAGTCAAGCGGAGTTTCGGCGCCGCTGTCAAGGGTTCTCCCCACGGGGCAAAGCAAGACTGATGGCAAGAGCGTACCGCCCGCGACGGCCCTGCGGCAGAATTGCCCCAACGGCTTCCCCGACGCGTGAAGGAGTCTGCACATGCCAGCCATTTTGACGTCGAGGTTCCTGTTCGGCCCCGGCCCGGGCAACGCCTATCCGGAAGCCATGGCAGCTCTGTCCCATCCGGTGATCGGGCACCTCGATCCCGTGTTCATCGAACGGCTGGACCGCACCTGCGCCGGCCTGCGGACGGTTTGGGGGACAGCGAACACCCGCACCCTGCCGCTGAGCGCCACCGGCTCCGGCGGCATGGAGGCCGCCTTCGTCAACACCGTGTCCGACGGCGACGTGGCCGTCGTCGCCGTCAACGGACTGTTCGGGGAGCGCATGTGCGCGGTGGCCCGCCGCTGCGGGGCCACCGTGGTCCGGGTGGACCATGAGTGGGGGCAGCCGGTCGACGCCGAACGTGTCCTCGCCGCCCATCCGGCACCCAAGGTGATTGCCGCCGTCCACGCGGAAACCTCCACCGGCGTGCTCTCGGACATCGCCGCCCTCGGCGCGAACAAGGGCGACGCCCTGCTCATCGCCGACGCCGTGACCTCGATCGGCGGCCTCGAACTGCTGGCCGACCAGTGGGGGATCGACGTTGGCTACGCCGGCACCCAGAAGTGCCTGGGCGTGCCGCCCGGCCTGTCCCCGTTCACGGTCTCGGAGCGCGCCTTCGAACGGCGCATCCGCGATCCGCGCTCCTGGTACCTGGACATCGGCCTGCTCGGCGGCTACGCCGGCGCCGCGACCGGCAGCCGCACCTATCACCACACCGCGCCGGTCACCATGATCGCCGGGCTCGAAGCCGCCCTCGACCGCATCCTCGCCGAAGGGCTCGAGGCGGTGCAGGCCCGCCACCACGCGGCCGGCGCCGCGCTGCGCGCCGGGCTGCAGGAGCTCGGCCTGGATCTGTTCGCCGCCGAAGGCAGCCGGCTGGACAGCCTCACCACCGTGAAAGTGCCCGACGCCGTAGACTCGGCTGCCGTGCGCGGGTACCTCTTGCGCAACTTCAGCATGGAGATCGGCGCCGGGGTCGGGGCGTTCAAGGACACCGTCTGGCGGATCGGCACCATGGGGCCGAACGCGTCCCCGGCCGCGGTCACACTGGTGCTGGGCGCGCTGGAGGAGGCGCTGGCTAAGGCGTGAGGCTTGTTGGTTGAGCGGCTCGGGTCAGCGGTCGGGCGACTCGCCGTTTCCCACGGCCTCGATCCAGTCGATGGCATCGTCGGAGAAGTGGTAGCCGCTGGAATCCGTCTCGCCGGACCACCAGGCCTCGGATGCGATGGAGCCGCCGACGTCCACGATTTCCCTCACGATGTGGGCGGGAACGGCGTCGCCGTTGTTGTCGATCAGCCACTGTTGCGTGGCCGGCGTCAGCCTCCGCCACCACTGCGCCATCTCCAAGGGCTCCTCGAAGTTCATGGGCACAGTGTCCCACTTCGGGTCTGCGGGTACGAGGGGTCCAGCAGGCGTCTTCTTTGCCGGGGTCGCGGGAGGGCTGCGGGGTCGCTGGAACGTTCCGGCGAGTCGGCAGCCCTCCCGCGAATTCGGCGGGCAAGGGGCAGGTTTCGCAGCGGAGTCCACGGGGGCCCACCAACCGCCAACCGCTCTGTTGCCTTTCCCGCGGCGCGCGCCTACCATCCTGTTACGCCTTGTAACGTAATTAAACGGGCCTGGTCATTTGGCCTGTCATCGGTTCTTCCTGGCCGGGTCGCGGCACCGCCGGAAGGCATGGGGGTAGCCGCGCTCCTTGGGAGGGCGTAACTGCCATGAACTCTGTTGAAAACACTCCGAGCGAAGCCGCGCTGATCGAGGCCGTCAAACCCTGGCTGTCGCGGCCCAACATCGTCGGCCTGGACGTCGGGGAAAAGACCGTCAACGGCCAGCCGACAGACCAACGCGCCATCGTGGTGCATGTGGTGAAGAAACTGCCGTTGGCGCAACTCGGGGCGGAGGACTTCCCGATTCCGGAAGCGTACGCCGCCCACGTGCTGGGCCCGGACGGCGTCGTCCTGGAGGTCACCGTACCCACGGATGTCGTCGAGGTCGGCCAGCCGCGGCTCGACATCAACAACGAGCGCATCAGGCCTGCCGAGGGCGGGTACCAGATCCGGGCAGAAAACATGAACGGATCCGGGACCCTCGGCGTCAACATCGTGTGGGCGTCCAAGTACCGGCTGATGACCAACAACCATGTGATTGCCTGCAACGGCAATGCCGGGGCCGACGTGTATCAGCCGGTCAACGGGGCGAACAACAAGATCGGCGTGGTCAACGGCTTCATCCCCGTGGTGACCTACCCCAATTCCACGGAACCACACCCGCACTACAACACCCAGGACCTGGCCTGGACCTACCTCACGCCCGCGGTCGGCTCCCCGGAGATCACGCAGATCGGTGTCCCCAGTGGCGTCCGCGCCCCCGTCGCAGGGGAATCGGTGGTGCTGGTCGGCAAGCAGACGGGCACGGTCCGGAAAGCGAAGATCGCGAGCCTGGCCTACGCGACCACCACGGAGTGGCCGGGCCCGGGCAGCTACGCGTGGTTCGATACGTTGATCCGCCTGGATGCCAACGTGACCCAGCCCGGCGACTCGGGATCTGCCTACGTTGCGCTCTCGGACGGCAAGGTGGTGGGCATCCACGTGGGCGGAAACGCCGCCTTCTCCTTCGGCTGCCAACTCGCCCCGTACTGAGCAGGCTGTCTGAGCAAGCCCTGCCGAAACAGGTGAACGCCACTCAGCGTGGAATCTCCGTGGGGTCGCAGCCCGTGGAGTCCACGGGGACGCCCAGCCGGACGTAGGCCGTGCCCTTCGACTCCACCCGCAGGGTGGCGCCGGCAGGGTCCGTGCTCTTGGCGACCACCCAGCCACCGGGGACGGGGTCCGTGCCGCCGAATGCTTCGAAGCCATGCTTTTCGAGGACCGGATCCGCGGCGGAGAAGACTTCCTGGAAATGCTTCGACGGTTCCACGATGTCCTTGGTGCTTTCCATTTCCTCCAGGAACAACATGCACGTGCCATCGCTCAGGCGCTGCATCGTGGCGGGGGAGTGGACGCTCCAGGTGACGCCCGGCAGCTTCTTCTCGAGCGCGGCGACGACGTCGTTCCGCACCGCGTCGTACTTGGCGAAACTTTCGGCGACCGGCGCGTGGGTCCCGGCCTCCGGGGTGCCGGACGGCCCGGTGCCTGGCGGCTCCGGGGCCGGTGGCGCGCTGCACGCGGCCAGCGCCTGGGCTCCCAGCAGCGGTAGGGCCGCCGACAGCAGCAGGCGGTTCCGGCGTCGTACGCGGAGCTGTTGTCCGGAATCCCGCCGTGTGCGGTTACGGGGTCCTGTACGGTTCGCTCGAACGCTCTCCATAGTCCTCAATCCGTCGGGGCAGGCGTGGACTCCCGGGTAAGGATCCACGTGTTCGTTCCGTCCTGCCGTTCAAAGGTCACCGTCGTCACCAGGGCCTCGATGAGGGCGAGGCCGCGTCCGGACTCGGCGTCTTCGTCCGGCAGCTCGGCGCGCATGTCGTTGGCGAACGGTTCGCGGGCGTTCTGCGCGCTGACCCGTGCCACGAGCCGCGATGGGCGGACGCTGATGTCGACGTCGATTTCCACCGGCTTGTCCGCTGCCGGCTGTGCGTGCTGGACGATGTTCCCGGCGGCCTCGATCACGGCCGTCGCGAACGTCATCCGGTCCACATCGGGGACGAACGAGGCGTCCCCCCACAAGGCCTCCATTTCCTCATGGAGGGCCTCGATCGCTTCCTCGGCGGCGGGCCCGTGGTAGCCCCTGCGTGCGAGCACCTCAGTCATTGCCGAACGCCTCCTCGGCCGATGGGTACGCGGTGAGGACCCGGTCCATGTTGGTCAGTTCGAGGACCATCTTGACCTGCGGCTGCACGCCGGCGATCCGCAGGTCCCCGCCCGCCTGGCGCGCGGCCTTGAGGCAGCCGATGAGGGCGCCGAGGCCGGAGGAATCCATGAAGTCGGTTTCGGCGAGGTTGACCACTACGCGGCTGGAGCCGCCGGCCACCACCTCGGCCACCACTTCGCGGAGCTTGGGAGCAGCCACCATGTTCAACCGGCCCACGCCCTTCACCTCCGCGTAGCTGTCTTTGACCTCGTAGCTAAACTGCATCAGCGTTCCTCTCTTGGGGACCTTCCGGGCTTTCCGGATTCTCCGGGGCTCCGGAACCTTCGGGGACGAATCCCTTGTACAAAACCGCCTTGACCAGCACGCTCAGGACCACCAGGTCGAAGGCCACCCACGCCACGTTCACCAGTGTGCCGAGGGGCTCGGACAATCCGACGAGGAGCCGGGTGATTCCGGCCACCAGCGCCACCGCCAACAGCACGGCCACGATGATCTGCGGGCGGATCAGGCTCCAGCTGGGTCCGCCGCTCTGGCGGGCCTTCGGGGTGACCGCAAAGCCAAGGGGACGGCCGAACCACACGTTGCGGGCCGCCGTCGTGCAGGACTTGATCCAGGTGGGGAACAGCGCCAGGCTGTACTGCTGACCGCGCCAGGTGGGGATGCCGTGCCCGGCCACCAGGAACAGGGCCTGGTTCACCACCATGAACGGAATGAAGCGGACGAAGAACTCGAAGCTCAGGCTGCTCACGGGGAGGATGCCGAGCGTCAGGTAGATGATGGGCGCCGCGAAGTACACCACGGCCGCGAAGCCGCCCAGGTAGCTCCACATCGTGGAGAAGTACATGAGCCGCTGGCCCCAGGAGAGGCCGCGCTGGACCAGGGGGTTTTCGCGGAGCAGGACCTGCATGGTGCCCTGGGCCCAGCGGAGGCGCTGGGTGAGCATCGTCTTGAGGTCCTCGGGCGCCAGGCCGTTGGCCAGGATCTCGTGGTGGTACACGCTCTTCCACCCGAGGGCGTGCAGGCGCATTGCCGTGGCCATATCCTCAGTGACTGAAATGGTGGCCAGGGGCATGATGGGCTGGGCTTCTCCGGTGCGTTCGACCGAGATGGCCTCCAGCACGGCGTGCACGGATTCGAGCGCCCCGAGCGGGGACCATTCGCGGCCGGACATCCGGTCCACGGCGTCCCCCGCCACGGTGGTGATGCCGGACTCGCCCACGTGGGCCAGCTCCATGGCCGCGATCTCTTCGAGGTCTGCCTGCAGGGCGGAGAAGTCGGCGGCCACGAGCGTGCGGACCGCGTCATCGACTTTCCGGCGGACGCGGTAGGTGATCTCGCTGAGGGAAGCGCCGGAATCGAGTTCCTGCTGGGCGGTATTGGTGGCGGCCTCCACCTCGTCGAGCATCTGCCCCACCAGGGGGTTTTCGGCCTCGGCGGAGTGGCGCGCCTTCTTGATCGCGGACCTGGACGCCGCGAGGGCACGCCGCACGCTCTGCTCGGTGGCCTTGACGTAGCCCACCAGGCCGAGCTGCATCAGGGCTTCCCGGCGCAGGATGGCGTTCGATCCGCAGAAGAACGCCGCGTTCCAGCCGTCCTTGCCCTGCTGGATGGGCCCGTAGAACAGGGGAGCCTGGCTGCCCAGGGGATCGTCCGCGGGGACGTTGATGAAGTACTGCGGGGTCTGGACCAGCGCCACTTTGTCGTCATTGAAGTAGCCCAGCGTCTTGTCCAGGATGTCCGGCTCGGGGATCTGGTCGGCGTCGAGGATCAGCAGGTACTCACCGAAGGTGAGCATCAGGGCGTTGTTCAGGTTGCCGGCTTTCGCGTGGCGCGGCATGTCCGGTGTCCAGTCCGAACTGCGCGTCACGTAGCCGATGCCGTGCGCTTCGGCGAGCTCGCGCAGCTCCGGCCGGTTGCCGTCGTCGAGGATCCAGGTGCTGTGCGGCCAGCGGATGTCCTTGGCCGCCAGCGCCGTGGTCAGCACCAGGTCAAGCGGTTCGTTGTAGGTGGTGATGAAGACGTCCACCGTGGCGTCCGCCGGGGCGGCGGGCGGCGGCTTGCGGATCTTGAGGTTCCACACGGTCAGGCCGAAGAGCATGACGTCGATGAGGCTGTACGTCTCGGCGATCACCAGCGGAACCGCGATCCACCAAGCCTCCCAGTTGAGTGATGCGAGCCAGCGCCATGCGACATAGTTGACGCCGAGAATGACCGTGAGGACAACGATCAAACGGGTCCAGAAGCGTGTCACAATCCCCCCTTTTGTGGCTTAGTGCAGAAGTGCGCCGTCCGTTGTGGTGCTTGCCGTGCGGCGGACGACGACGGCGGTCACGTCGTCCTCCGCTGTCGCCGCGGGTGCCAGCTCAAGCAGTGCGGCGCACACGTCTTCCGAGGTGCCCCCGCCTCGCGCTGCCTTTTCCACGTTGTGCATGAAGGCTTCCAGGGAGTCATGGGCATCGAGCACGCCGTCGCTGACGATGACGAGCGAATCGCCGGGTTCCAGCTGGAGGTCCGCGGCGGCCCATTGCTGATCCTCCAGGATGCCCACCGGCGGCCCGGCCGAGACCAGCCGCCGCGCGGGCCCTGCAGCCGGGACGTGCAGCGCGAGCCCGTGGCCGGCGTCGATGTAGCTGAGCCTGCCTGAGGCGCTGTCCAGGCGCGCGTGGAACATCGTCACGAAGGAACCCGACTGGTCCAAGTCCGAGGTGATGGTGGTGCTGGCCGAAGCGAAGGCGTCGGCGATGTCCGGGCTGTCCGCGACGGAGCGCATCACGGCGCGGACGGTGGCCGCAATCAGGGCGGCGCCCATACCCTTGCCCATTGCATCGGCGAAGGTCAGGTGCATGCCGTCGGGGGTCTGGTACCAGTCGTAGAAGTCACCGCCCACGCTGCGTGTTGGGCGGAAGGCCCCGGCGACGTCGAACTCCTGCAGGCGCAGTTTCTCCCCCGGGAGGAGGCTTTGCTGCACCGCCGCGGCTCGGGTGTTTTCGTCGGACACGCGCTGGTCTTCGGCGGGAGCGGGGGCGGGGCGGGAGCGGCGGAACAGGGCCCGCACCCGGGCCTGGAGTTCCTTGGGGCTGAAGGGCTTGGTGAGGTAGTCGTCGGCGCCGGTGTCCAGGCCGGCCAGCCGGTCCAGTTCGGCGGTGCGGGCCGAGAGCATAACGATGTAGGCATCGGAGAACTCGCGCAGTCTCCGGCACGCTTCGATCCCGTCGATGCCGGGCATGTTGACGTCCAGCGTGACCAGTTCGGGCTGCGTTTCGCGGACGGATTCGACGCCGGACAGGCCGTCGGCGGCCTCGACCACATCGAAGTCGAGCTGCCTGAGCACCACCGCGAGCAGGCCGCGGATATCGTCGTCGTCCTCAATCACGACTGCGCGGCGTTGGACCGTAGCGGATGACATAACACCATTAACTCCCGTCACAGGAGCTTTGTCACTTCCGGTCAAAGTGCGGCAGGGTTCCGGACGAGCGTCCCTTCCCGACTCGCCCGGTGAGGCAGGATCCGGCGGAACTCGTGTGTCACCTGGATGTCACGCCGCAGAACATCATGGTGCAGAACGGGGTGGCGGTTGGTCTGGTGGATTTCGGTCCGGCGATCCCGCAGCTTTCCGGCGATTTCGGCGCGTCATGTGCGCCCCACCCAACTACTCGCTCTCCGCGTACGCCAAGGTAGCCGTGGCCGCAGTGTCACCGCGGGCCGGGATGATGGAGTCGATGCGCAGGGTGCCGGCTCCGGGCAGGGACGCGGACTGCCCTTCACGGAAGGCTTGTTTGCGTTCATGCCCTGCGGTTCGGATCCAGAGCTGGATGGCGGGAGCACCCTCGGCCACGCCGATCTTCACGATTCCCACCAGGACGTTGCCGAAGCGCGGCTGCATGCCCTGTTTGACGGTTACAAGCTGTTCCACGGGTGTCCTCACTTCAGGCCCACGGAGTACACGGAATCAAAGTTCTCCTTGTACTCGTCTTCGGTCAATTCCAGGGTGCCGGATTTCTGCTCACCGTCCAGCGTGCCGCCCGAGGGACCCCACGGGTTGGCAAGGACGATCACCTTTTCGCCGTCGTCGTTGGTCTTGACGTCCGTCACGATGTACGCGTGGTTGGGAACGACGTCGTCGCGCTGGACCTCATCCGACTCCCAGAACCAGTCGAAGTCGTCGTCCTTGACGTCCTGGGTGCCCACTGAGACGGCTTCGCCGTTGCCGAGCTTCTCTTCAATCTCACCCAAATCCAGCTCGCCGTCCTTGTCGGCCGACTCGCCGGTCATCAGTTCCATGGCGTCGTTGCTGAAGCCGCCGTCGATGTCCTCGTAGGAGCCGCCGAGGTGTTCGGCCGCGGCGCGTTCGTAGATCGACATCCAGTTGGGCTGGCCGTCGCCGCCGCGGACACCGTTTTCCGTGGACTTGGCCTCGACAGTGACCTCCACGGGCTTCCCGTCCTCGTACAGGGTGACCTTCCAGTGCGTCGGCGGGTCGCCCACCGGCTGCATGTGTTCCTGCAGGAATTCGTCCAGCCTGCCCTGGCTTTCCAGGGTCTGGGCCACGGATCCGATGCCGGCCAGGAGCCAGCAGTCGCCGATGCTGCCCTGCTGGATGTCGCTGGGATCGCCGGCGTTGGGATCGTTGCGCACGTCGCCCGGGACGTCCTCATCCTCGCCGTCGTTGAGGGGCTCCGGGTCTCCGGGCGGGTTTCCGTCGGGTGTTCCGGAATCGCCGACGCCGGAAGAACCGGAGGAGCGCGAGTCGCCGCCCGTACTGGCTTTGTCCTGTTCGTCCGCGTTGCGCTTCAGCTCCCGGGACTGGCTTTGCAGCTCGGCTGCCACGCGCTTGAGCAGCGGACGGTGTTCGGAATCCCAGGCCTTGCGGAACGTTTCGGCATCCCGGCCGTCCCAGGGCGCCGACGCGATCAGCTTGCCGAGGTTCATGGACAACAGGGTCATCTTGTCGGCGTGCCTGGACATGGTCGTTGCGAGTGTCCGCAGTTGCTCAATGTCCGCGCCGTAGAATCCCGGCATGGTGATCCCCCTGAAATTTTGAAGCGTTGGTCCTTGCCACGATAGGCCGGGCCCGGGAGGTCCCGCCATGGGCAGAACTTCCCGCCCGGGCGTATCCAACAGGTGCTCAGCCCGCGGGGATCTCCTTGGGGTTGCAGTCCGCCGAGGTCACGGGGACCTGCAGGCGCACATACGCCATCCCCTTCGACTCGATGCTGAGGGAGGCGCCGGCGCCGTCTGTGCTGCTGGCAACCATCCAGCCGCCAGGAACCTTGTCGGTTCCGCCGAACGCTTCGAAGCCGTGCTCTTTCAGGACCGGATCCACGGCGTCGAAGACCGCCTGGAATTTCTTCGAAGGCTCCACGATGTCCTCGGGGCTCTTCATATCGGCGAGGTACAGAAAGCAGCTGCCGTCCTTCTTGCGCTGCATGGTGGCCGGATCGCTGACTGTCCAGCTGATGCCGGGCAGCTTCTTCTCCAGCGCGGCTACGACGTCGGTCCGCACGGCGTCATACTTTGCGAAGCTTTCGGCCACGGGCCCCGCGCCTGCGGAAGAGGATGCGGCGCTGCTGGGGGACGGCTGCGGGGTGGCCGTGCTGCAGCCGGCCACCCCGGCGGTTCCCGCCAGCGAAAGGGCTACTGCGAGCTCAAGGCGGCTCCGGCGTCGTACGCGTTTCGCTTGTGTGGTGTCCATGTCTTCCCCCGGTTCCCGCCCGAACAGTCCTACGCGCCATCCTTCCACGGTTCCGCGGGCAGCTGCGATGGGCAGAACAATCCAGGCAAACAAGAAGGAGTCCCTCCCGGGATGGGAGGGACTCCTCGATGCACAGAAACCGGGAAGGACTAGACGCCCAGTTCTTCCTTCAGGGCGGCGACGTGGCCCTGGGCCTTCACCTGGTACTGGGTGAGGACCACGTTGCCCTCGCCGTTGACTACCACGGTGGAGCGGACCAGGCCGTCGACCACTTCGCCGTCCACCAGCTTCTCGCCCCAGGCGCCGTAGGCCAGTGCCACGGCGTGGTTCTCGTCGGAGAGCAGCGGGAAGGTGAGGGCGAATTCGTCGACGAAGCGGGCGATCTTCTCCGGAGCGTCCGGGGAGATGCCGAGGACTTCGTAGCCGGAGCCCTGGAGGCTGGCCAGGCTGTCGCGGAAGTCGCAGGCTTCCGTGGTGCAGCCGGGGGTGGAGGCCTCCGGGTAGAAGTACACGATCACGTTGCGGCCGCGGAAATCGGAGAGCGAAACCTTCTGGCCGGTGGAGTCGAGCAGGGCGAAATCGGGGGCCTGGGTTCCGGCGAGGAGTTTCTGGGTCATGTTGTGATCCTTGACTGGTCGGGTAACCGCCGTGGCCGGCGATCTCTCATACAAATAACGGTCTGCCTAGATGCAGTATTCCGCCGGCCCGCGCACCGTGGACCCGGGTCCGGGCACGAATTGGTAACCGCCACCGCGTACTGTGGCGATGGCGTTGCGGGCTGAGCCCAGCTTGCGCCGGACGCGTCCAACATACACGTCGATCGAACGGAACGCCGCGCCGGGGCAGTCAAGTGACTCCAGGAAGCGTTGCAATTCTTCACGCGGAATGGGACGGGAAAGGTTCTCCACGAGGTAGCGCAGGAGCTTGTGCTCCATGAACGTGAAGGTGACCGGGACGCCGTCGAGCAGCACGGTGTCCGCCGCCAAATCCACGGCCAGGCTTGCGCGCCGGCCGGACAGGGCGATGGGCTGGGCGACGACGCCGGAAGCGGCGCCGTGCCGCAGGTGCAGCTCGGCCTGGGGAGCCAGGCGGCGGGCCCGGGCCAGCACCGCTTCGGCGGCCTTGGCCCAGATCTCGGGGTCGATCTCCTGGCCTTCGAGGGGCTCCACCCAGACGGCCAGGCCGCGGGCCTGGACTCCGGGAGCCAAGCCGGGACGACTGGGAGCCAAGCCGGGACGGTGGCCCGGGTGGGACCCGGCGGTGAGGCCGGGCCGGTGGCCGGCGCGCAGGGCTTGGAGCGCGCCGGCGGGCGGGAGCGAATGGGCGTTGACGGCCATCGCGTCCGCCTTACACGCCGCCGCGGCGGATCAGCTTGCCGCCGGGGGTCTGGCCGTCCACCACCGAGCCCCGCAGGTAGGTCTTGCGGACGACGCCGGACAGCGCCTTGCCGTCGTACGGCGTGATGGGGTTCTTGTGCTTGAGCTTGGTGACGTCCACCACGAACGCTTCGTCCGCGGCGAATACCGAGAAGTCGGCGTCGTAGCCGAGCGCCAGCTGGCCCTTGTTGGACAGGCGGGCCAGGGCGGCGGGCTTGGCCGACATCCAGGAGACGACCTGCTCCAAGGAGATGCCGCGGTGGCGGGCCTCGCTCCAGATCAGGGACAGGCCCAGCTGCAGGGAGGAAACGCCGCCCCACGCCACGGCGAAGTCGCCGTTCTCCAGGTCCTTGAGGTCAAGGGTGGAGGGGGAGTGGTCCGAGACGATGCAGTCGATGGTGCCGTCTTCGAGGCCCTTCCACAGCAGCTCGCGGTTGGAGGCTTCGCGGATGGGCGGGCAGCACTTGTAGGCGGTGGCGCCGTCCGGGATTTCCTCGGCCATCAGGGTGAGGTAGTGGGGGCAGGTCTCCACGGTGAGGTTGACGCCATCGCGCTTGGCCGAGGCGATCATGGGCAGCGCGTCCGAGGAGGACAGGTGCAGGATGTGGGCGCGGGCGCCGGTCCAGCGGGCACGTTCGATGACCTCGGCGATCGCCTTGTTCTCGGCGCCGCGCGGGCGGGAGGCCAGGAAGGTGGCGTAATGGTCGCCGCCCGGGTGCGGGGCGCGGTCGATCGCGTGGGAGTCCTCGGCGTGGACGATCATGAGCGAGTCGAAGGACTTCAGCTCGCGCATGTCCTCTTCCATCTCGTCCGCGTCCAGATGCGGGAACTCGTCCACGCCCGAGTGCAGCAGGAAGCACTTGAAGCCGAACACGCCCTCGTCGTGCAGCGGGCGGAGGTCCGCCTTGTTGCCGGGGATCGCGCCGCCCCAGAATCCGACGTCCACGAACGCCTGGTCCTCGGCCACCTCGCGCTTGAGCTTGAGGCCCTCGACGGTGGTGGTGGGCGGGATGGAGTTCAGCGGCATGTCGATGATGGTGGTGACACCGCCGGCTGCCGCGGCACGGGTGGCGGAGGCGAAGCCTTCCCACTCGGTGCGGCCGGGCTCGTTGACGTGGACGTGGGTGTCCACGAGGCCCGGGATGAGGGTTTCGTCGTCGGCCAGGTCGATGACTTCGGCACCGGCAAGGCCGTTGCCGAGCGGTTCGATGGCGGCGATCACGCCGTTGCGGACGCCGACCTCGCGGGCGGCGATGCCCGCAGTGGTGAGGATCCGCTTGCCGCGAATGACCAGGTCAAAGCTTTCAGACATTGAGAGACTCCTTCGTGCGGGACTCGGCCGCCAGCTGTTCGCCGATGGTCCGTCCCAGCTTCTCGAGCAAGGTTCCTGCTTCCCTTATACATACTTCGACGTCGGATTCAAGACTGGTCAGGGGGAGGACCTGCCGGAATCCGGAGTCGTTTTGCTGCTCCTGGCTCAGGGTGGTCCGGCCGCAGACGGCCACCACGGGAACGCCCGCGGTTTCCGCTGCACGGGCCACGCCCATGGGGGTTTTGCCGAGCAGGCTTTGTTCGTCCAGGCTGCCTTCGCCGGTGACCACCAGGGCGGCGCCGGCCAGTTGTCCGGCGAGCCCGGTGAATTCGAGGACGACGTCGATCCCCGGCCGGCGTGCCGCGCCCAGGACCGCGATGGCGGCGTAGCCCACGCCGCCGGCCGCGCCCGCGCCAGGTGCCTCGGCGGCACGCGCGGCGCGGTCGCCGATTTCTTCGCCGAGGACCTCGACGAAGCGCGCCAGTGCGGCGTCCAGCGCGGTGACGTCCTCCGGCGTCGCGCCCTTCTGCGGACCGAACACCGCCGGGGCGCCGAGCGTCCCGAGGAGGGGATTGTCGACGTCGGACGCCAGCACGAAGCGGCTGGCCTCCAGCCGGACGTCCAGGCCGGAGAAGTCGATGCTGGCGAGGCGGGCCAGCGCACCGCCGCCAGGCGGCAGTTCGTTGCCGTCGGCGTCGAGCAGCCGGGCGCCGAGGCCCTGCAGCACGCCGGCGCCGCCGTCGGTGTTGGCGCTGCCGCCGACGCCGAGGATGATCTTCCGGCAGCCCAGGTCCAGGGCGGCGCGGATGAGTTCGCCGGTGCCGATGCTGTTGGCTTCCTTGGCGGTTTTGCTGCGGTTTTCCGGAAGGAGCGAGCCCTCCGGCAGGAGGGCCAGTCCGGAGGCGGCCGCCATTTCGATGACGGCCTGGTTGCCGCGGACCGCGAAGTCCGCCGTCACCGGTTCGCCGAGCGGTCCGGTGACGGTGGCGCTGCGGCGGGTGAAGCCGGAGCCGACGGCGGCGTCAAGGGTTCCCTCGCCGCCGTCGGCCACTGGAATGAGCGTGGTCTCCAACGTGTCCGCGGCACCCGCCGCGGCGAAACCGGCCGCCAAGCCGTCCGCCACGTGCCGGGCGACCTCGGGCGCGGACAGCGAGCCCTTGAACTTGTCCGGGGCGATGACCACACGCATTCCGTACCTCCTTGTACTTGCTTGTTGTGACTAGTCCAGCAGGGCGATGATCGCGGTGGGGGCGTCCTCGCCGCGCTCGGCCAGCTCTTCGAACTCGTTCACGCCATCGATCTCGACACCCATGGAGATGTTGGTGACCTTCTCCAGGATCACTTCGACCACCACGGGAACCTTGAATTCCTCCATGAGCGCCTTGGCCTTGTCGAAGGCGGCGGGCAGGTCGGAGGGGTTCTCGACGCGCAGGGCCTTGCAGCCCAGGCCTTCGGTGACCTTGACGTGGTCCACGCCGTAGCCGTTGGTCTCCGGGGAGTTGATGTTCTCGAACGCCAGGGAGACGTTCTGTTCCATCTGGAAGCCGCGCTGCGACTGGCGGATCAGGCCCAGGTAGGAGTTGTTCACCACCACGTGGATGTACGGCAGGTTGAACTGCGCGCCCACGGCCAGCTCTTCGATCATGAACTGGAAGTCGTAGTCACCGGAGAGGGCAACAACGGTCTCGCCCGGCTTGCCGCGCACGACGCCGAGGGCGGCCGGAGCGGTCCAGCCCAGGGGGCCTGCCTGGCCGGCGTTGATCCACTTGCGCGGGCCGAAGACGTGCAGCAGCTGCGCGCCGGCGATCTGCGACAGGCCGATGGTGGTCACGTAGGTGGTGTCCTTGCCGAAGGACTTGTTCATCTCTTCGTAGACGCGCTGCGGCTTGATCGGCACGTTCTCGAAATGGGTCTTGCGCTGCAGGGAACCCTTGCGCTTGGTGCAATCGGCAACCCAGCTGGAGTAGTCCGGCAGGCTTGCTGCGGCCTTACGCTCACGGGCGATCTCCAGCAGGCCGTCCAGGGCGGCACCGGCGTCGGACGCGATGCCGAAGTCCGGGGAGAACACGCGGCCGATCTGGGTGGGCTCGATGTCGATGTGCACGAACTTGCGGCCCGCGGTGTAGGTGTCCAGGCCGCCCGTGTGGCGGTTGGCCCAGCGGTTGCCGATGCCGATCACGAAGTCGGAGGCCAGCAGGGTTTCGTTGCCGTAGCGGTGCGAGGTCTGCAGGCCCACCATGCCAGCCATCAGCTGGTGGTCGTCCGGGATGGCGCCCCAGCCCATCAGGGTGGGGATGACCGGAACGTTCAGGATCTCGGCCAGCTCAACCAGCTGCGCGGAGGCGCCGGCGTTGATGATGCCGCCGCCTGCCACGATGAGCGGGCGCTCTGCGGCGGTGAGCATGTCCAGGGCCTTTTCCAGCTGCTTGCGGCTGGCCTTGGGCTTCTCCACGGGGAGTGGCTCGTAGGCGTCGATGTCGAATTCGATCTCGGCCATCTGCACGTCGAAGGGCAGGTCCAGCAGCACGGGGCCCGGGCGGCCGGAGCGCATCAGCTGGAAGGCCTTCTGGAAGGCGCCGGGAACCTGGCCCGGTTCCAGGATGGTCATGGCCATCTTGGTGACCGGCTTGGCGATGGACTCGATGTCCACGGCCTGGAAGTCTTCCTTGTGCAGCTTGGCAACGGGGGCCTGGCCGGTGATGCAGAGCATCGGGATGGAATCGGCCCAGGAGGCGTACAGGCCGGTGACCATGTCGGTTCCGGCGGGGCCGGAGGTGCCGATGCAGACGCCGATGTTGCCGTCCTTGGCGCGGGAGAAGCCGTCGGCCATGTGGCTGGCGCCTTCAACGTGGCGGGCCAGGGTGTGGCGGATTCCGCCGTTGGCGCGCATTGCGGAGTAGAAGGGGTTGATTGCCGCGCCCGGCAGGCCGAACGCCTCGATGGCGCCTTCCTTAACCAGGATGGCCACGGCAGCGTCAACGGTGCGCATCTTTGCCATTTTGTGCTCCTAAAGTCTTTGGGTTTCCGCCGTGTTCGGGGCGGTTTTGGGTGTGTCGGGCTGAGCCGCCGTCGGCTTACGTACGACGGCGGCTTGCCTGTTTTGCTTTGTTGTGTCGCCTAAGTGGGCGGCTGGCTCCCCCGTTGAGTGCTCACTTGTGGTGGGTTTTCCCGCGGAATTCCCGCCACTACTGAGCACTCAACCGGGGGTTGTGTGCCTACTTTCGGCCGCTGAGCTGCAGGACCTGCTTGAAGAGTCCCGAGTGGTCCAGGCCGCCGTCGCCCTGGTTGACGGTGGCGGCGACCAGCTGGGCGACAGCTGCGCCGAGCGGGATGGCGACGTTGGCCTCGCGGGCTGCGGAGGTGACGATGCCCATGTCCTTGTGGTGCAGGGCGAGGCGGAAGCCGGGGTCGAAGTTGCGGTCGAGCATCTTCTGGCCCTTCTGGTCCAGGACCTTGGAGCCGGCCAGGCCGCCGCCGAGGACCTTGAGGGCGGCGTCGGTGTCCACGCCGTAGGCCTCGAGGAAGGCGATGGCTTCGCCGAGGACCTCGATGTTGACGGCCACGATCAGCTGGTTTGCAGCCTTGACGGTCTGGCCGGAGCCGGAGGGGCCCACGTGGACGATGGTCTTGCCGACTGCGTTGAGGACGTCCTGGGCTGCAGCGAAGTCTTCAGCGGAACCGCCCACCATGATGGAGAGGACGGCGTCGATGGCGCCCTGCTCGCCGCCGGAAACCGGGGCGTCCAGCGGGCGGATGCCGGCAGCCTTGGCAGCCTCGGCGAGGCGGACAGCGACGTCGGGGCGGATGGAGGAAGCGTCGATCCACAAGGTGCCCTGCTTGGCGTTGGCGAAAACGCCCTCTTCACCGCTGACCACGCCCTCAACATCGGGGGAGTCCGGCACCATGGTGATGACGACGTCGGCGTCCTTCACGGCGTCGGCGATGCTGCTGGCACCCTTGCCGCCTTCGGAGACGAGCTTCTCGATCTTGTCCTGGCTGCGGTTGAAACCGGTGACGGTGTGGCCGGCCTTGACGAGGTTGATGGCCATGGGCAGGCCCATGATTCCGAGGCCGATGACTGCAACGTTGCTCATTGTGGTTCTCTTTCTGGAAGTCTTTGCTTTTTCTGGCTTGCCCAACTAGCTCGCATTAGTTGTCGTTTTGAGGCTCCATAACGACAACAACTGCTAGTCAGTTGGGCGGAGGGGACGTTTTAGCGCGTGGCGCGTTCGCGGATGGCCCAGGCGAAGGCGGTTTCCTGCGGTTCCTTGTACTCGAGGCCGATGTAGCCTTCGTAACCGAGTTCGCGGCTGCGGGCGATCCATTCCCCGAGCGGGAGTTCGCCGGTGCCGGGGGCGCCGCGGCCGGGGTTGTCGGCGATCTGGATGTGGCCGAAGTCCTTGGCGTGGTTCTCGATGACCGCAGCGACGTCGTCGCCGTTGACGGCCAGGTGGTAGAAGTCAGCGAGCAGCTTGACGTTCCCGACGCCGGATTCTTCCTTGACGCGGGCGATGACGGCCAGGGCGTCGGCTGCCTTGAGGAGCGGGTACTTGGGTGCGCCGCTGACCGGTTCGAGGAGGACGGTGCCGCCGATGCGGGCCACGCCCTGGGCGGCCTTGGCGAGGTTCTCGGCCCCGATGGCGTCCTGCTCTTCGGCGGAGACGCCGTCAACGCGGTTGCCGTAGAGGGCGTTGAATGCCTTGCAGCCAAGGCGCTCGCCGATGCCGGCGACGACGTCGATGTTGTCCTGGAATTCGGAGGAGCGGGCGGGCCAGGAGACCAGGCCGCGGTCGCCGCCGGGCATGTTGCCGGCGTTGAAGTTCAGGCCGGTGAGCTGCACGCCGGCGTCCTTGATGGCGTTCTCGAATTCGGTGACCTGGGCGTCGGTGGGGACGGAGGTGTCGAACGGCCACCAGAACTCGACGGCGTCAAAACCGGCGGCCTTGGCGGCGGCCGGGCGCTCGAGCAGGGGCAGCTCCGTCAGCAGGATGGAGCAGTTCACTGTGTACGTCATCGTAGGTGTCCTTCCGAGGAGGGGCTTTGGATCGTGGTTCCGCTGGGCTTCAGTCTACAGTTTCCGCTTTGTGGAATTTAGATTCTGCTTTATGAAAAGTGTAGGGAAGGTGGGGCGGGGGAGTCAAGGGGAGGGGCGGGTTGGGATACCAAACGTTCGAATGCTACGGCCGAACAGGTGGCCGGTGCGGAGCCAGGCAGGTTGGTATGGGCCGAAGACTCGACCGGCCGCCCGGGGGTACTTGTGAAGTCACGCAGCACTGGCGCGAGCTTCTTGGTCGCGGGGGTGCCAAAGGTCCTGAAAGTTCAATGGCGAGGGTGTGCGCCGCGAAGTCCCGACCTGGCTGGGCACCCCAAGCGCAGCGTGGAGCCAACAGCAGAGGTGGGTTGGGCAAGACAAGAACGAGAGGCCGTCGCTGGAATCGGCCGTAGCAAGAAACCGGGCTGCTTCCCGACATCTTCACTGCAGGTCCGGGGACTAAGCCCCGGAACCCCTACCCTTCGCGCTGGCCCGCCAAGGCTTCCTTGATGCGGTTGCTCGCGTCCGTAAGGGAGGTGTCGCTGATTGAGGCGGCAGCATCGGCGTCGTTCTTGCGTGCTGCGGCGATCAGCTCTTCCTGGTAGTGCCAGAGGGAATCGTCGCCGTCGGCCAGTCGTCCCTGGGCGCCGACGATCTTGTACGCCCGGCACTGCTGCCACAGGGTTTGGATCATCTGCAGAAGCACGGGGTTCCCCGATGCGCCATAAAGGATCGAGAGTATGGCTTCGTCGTGGTCAAGGAGGGCGACCACGCGGCCTTCATTGAAGGCCTCACGCAGCAGAACGTATTCGGCTTCCATCCGGTCGCAGTCTTCTGCCGAGATGTTCAGGCTGCCCAGCCGTGCGGCTTGCGGCTCGAGCATATGCCGCACCTCGTACACGGGGACGAGTTCCTTGAGGGAAATCTCCTTCACGATGACGCCCCTGTGGGGTGCACGCTCGGCCAGGCCGGCCGCCTCCAAGCGGCGGAGCGCCTCACGAACGGGCATGGTGCTCGTTCCTACCTGTTCGGCGAGTTCCTTGAAACGCAGGGGAGTGCCTGCCGCCAGGTCGCCGTTCAGGATCGCTTCGTGAAGCATCGCATAGACCTGGTCGGTCATCGGAGTCGTTTCGATTCGCTTGGAGAGCACCACGGATCAAATATAGCGGTCGGCCCGACGTCCCGCCTGCATATCCGGGCAGTGAGCGGCTTCGCCAGCGGGGCAAGACCCTGGACGCCCTCCAGAATTAAAGTTAGTTTAATTAACATGAAACCAGGCGGGACGCAGAGCCGCTCGTACGACATGAGCAAGCGGGCTTCCTCTGCGGCCGAAACCGGGCGCCGCATCCTCCAGGCGACCCTGGACCTGTTCATGGAAGGACCGCTCGCAAACGTCACGCTGGCTGCCGTCGCCGAGCGCGCGGGCGTCACGGTCCAGACCGTCATCCGGCGCTTCGGCGACCGCACCGCCCTGATCAACGCCACCGCCGAATACTCCGCGGCGAACGTGGCCAGCCAGCGCGATGCCGCACCTGCCGGGGACGTGCCCGCCGCCGTCGGGAACTTGCTGGAACACTACGAGACGACGGCGACCCTCGCCCTGAAGCTGCTTTCCGAGGAAGACGCGTCCCCGGTCCTGGCCCGGATCACCGAGGGCGGGCGGCAGTACCACCGGCAATGGTGCGCACGGGTCTTTGCCCCGTTCCTGGAGGAGCTGCACGGGGCGGACCGTGACCGCCGGCTCGCCCAGTTCGTCGCCCTGTGCGACGTCTACACCTGGAAGCTCCTCCGCCTCGATGCGGGGCTGAGCCGCGACCAGGTCTGCATTTCCCTGCTCGAGATGCTCGAGCCGTTCACCCGGAGCCCCTGATGTCCACCGTCCTCGCCTACACCTCGCCCGCCATTGGCCACCTTTTCCCCATGGTTCCGCTGCTGCTGGAGCTGAAGGCGAGGGGCCACGACGTCCATCTGCGCACGCTGCCCAGCCAGGTCGCCGCGATGCGCGCGCTCGGCTTCCACGCCGCGCCCGTTGACCAACGGCTGCTGGACCTGGAACACCGGGACTACCTCGCCAAGTCAGTCAGGACGGCGCTGGCGTCCAGCGTGGACACCTTCACCTCGCGAGCCCGCCTCGACGCCCCGGACTTCAAAGCGGCCATGGACGACGTCGGCCCGGACCTGCTGCTGCTGGACATCAATGCGTGGGGTGCCGGCACTGTCGCGGAGAACTCCGGCCTTCCGTGGGCCACGGTGAGCCCCTACATCCCGCCGCTCGAATCCAAGGGAACCCCGCCGTTCGGGCCGGGGCTTGCCCCGATGTCCGGACCGCTGGGGAGGGCGCGCGACGCCGTCGTCCGCCGCGTGGTGATTGCCGCCGTCGAGAAGGTGATGATGCCCGGAATCAACCGGACGCGCGCCGAGGCCAGCGGCGGCCGGCTCCCGCCCCTGCGCACCGCGGACGCTTTCTTCCGCCGGGCCCCGCTCATGCTCCTGACCACCGCGGAACCGTTCGAGTACGCCCATCCGGACTGGGGGCCGGAAGTCCGGATGATCGGCGCCCTTTCGTGGGAGCCCTCTGCGGAGTTGCCGGAATGGCTCGACGCGATCGACAAGCCGGCCGTCCTGGTGACCACGTCGTCCGAGTATCAGGCGGACGAGAAACTCGTGCGCATGGCCTTGCAGGGCCTCGCGGATGAGCCGTTCACCGTGGTTGCCACGCTTCCCGCCTCCGGGTCGGAGGGCATCGGTACCGTCCCTGCGAATGCGCGGGTGGAGCGCTTCGTACCGCACGGGCCCGTCCTGGAACGGGCCGCGGTGGCCGTCACGCACGGAGGCATGGGAGCCACCCAGAAGGCGCTCGCCAAGGGCGTGCCGGTGGTGGTGGTCCCGTTCGGCCGTGACCAAAACGAGGTGGCGGCGCGGGTGGTGGCCGCCGACGCCGGTGTCCGGCTCCGTCCCGCAAAGCTCACCCCGGAATCGCTCCGCGCCGCGGTCCGCCAGGCCATCGGCAAGGCCGACGGCGCCCGCCGGGTCGCGGCCGGCTACCTCGCCGCCGGGGGAGCCATGGCGGGGGTGGATGCCTTGGAGGGCCTGCTCCCCGCGCGGCACAAGGGGCAGGCCGGGGCTACCCAGTAAGCCTGATCGGATTTTTCTTCAGGCGCCGCGGGAAACCAGCTGGCGGCGTGAGGCGGCGGTGGGCCGTGCGCTTGGCTTCCTGATGAGGGCAATGGTGAAGGCAGCAGTGGCGATCGCGAAGGTCACAAGCGGTGGTCCGGGGATGAATAGTGCGGCCAGGCCGAGCGCGGCGATGCTTGCGGCCAGTGCAACGATCCCGAAGGGCAGCATCCGGTCCGGCGTCGCCTTGAGCAGCCTGGCCAGCATCCACAGCAGCAGCCCGACGACGAACATCGCAAGGCCCATGGCGAGACTGATGCCCTGGGTCAACGATTCGGCTTGGAGCGAGATCGGGCCGAGTTGAACGTGGGAGGCGCGCATCGCTGCACCCAGTTCGGGATCGCCCGGCAGCGCAAGGTCGAGGATGTCGTGCACGACGCCGGTGAACATCCAGGCGCCGGCACCGACTCGGAATGCTGTCAGCTGCATCAGGACTCCCGGCTGTTGGCTGCCGGCGGTTCGGGCCAGCAGCGGGTGTCGGTGATCTGACGTAGGGTGGCCAATTTGCCGTCCCGCACTGTCAGAACGTGGGCAAAAGGGGATTCCCAGCCGGCGCCGCGGTAGTGCCCGAGTACGAGGACCTCGTTGTCGGCAACGACGAACTTCCGGTCCGGCTCGCATCGCAGCGCGAAGTCGTAAGCGGGGATGCGTCCCCAGACGTTGGCTACCGCAGCCTCCCCGCCGTGGTATTCCCTGGGGCCGGGAAGCGGGAGGCCAGGGCTCAGCTTGAGGACGAAGTCGTCCTGCACAGCATTCAGGATTTCCGCGGGCTGCCTGGCCGTGAGGGCACGGTAGAAATACTCGACGGCGGACAGCACGTCCGGCTTGTAGTCATTTCCGTTGTTGTTCATGGCCCGGACTCTACGCCTGTAGAGGATGCTTGGCAACCCATTTTGTACGCAGGTCTCTACCGGCGTAGAGGACCTCTATACTCTTGGCAATGGAGACATCCGCCCTGTCACGCCGCACCGAGATTGCCGATGCCGCGATCAAAACGCTCGCAAAGGAGGGCATGCGGGGGTTCACCCACCGCGCGGTTGACCGCACCGCCGGGCTGCCCCAGGGGTCGACGTCGTACTACTACCGGACCCGGGCCGCCCTGCTGGACGCACTGGTGCAGCGTCTCGTTGAACTGGACGAGCTGGAGCTGCCGGAACAGCTGAAGGACGTCGAGGATGCGGTCGGTCACATGGCCGGGCTGCTGATCAGTTGGGCGACCGACAACCGGGATCGCCAGATCGCCCGCTACGAGTTGCTCCTGGAGTCGACGCGGCGGCCCGAACTCCGGCCACCACTGGACCGTGCGCGCAAGCAGGTGCAGCTGATGCTCGCCGCTCGTCTTCGCGGAGTCATAGGTCCGGCCGCAGAAGACGTGGTGCGTCAACTCACTGCACCACTGGACGGGTTGCTGATGTACCACGCCACTCTTGCCGTGCCGCCTGACCACGACCAGCTAGCCGGACAGTTGCGCGGCTTGATCGAATGGGCGATCGATTACCAGCGCCCTAACGCGCCTTCCCCGCAGGCACCGGAAGCTCCCTGATCCCGGCGGGGTCGGCCAGGACCCCGGTGAACACGAGCTCCGCGGCGCCGATCATCATGAGGTCCGAGCCGAGGGCGGCGCGGTGGATCCTGGTCTTGTCCGCGGCGCCGTCGAGCGCCTGGGTGCGGAGCAATCCCTCCAATGTGCCGGGCGAGAGCGAGTGGAGGACGCCGAGGAAGCCGTCCAGCACGATCGTGTCCGGGTCGAAGGTGTTGACCGCGTTGCGCAGGGTGATACCCAGGAAACCCAGTTGCCGGGCGGCTTCCGCGGCGAGTTCAGGGCTGTCCTTCGCGCGGAGCGCCTCCTCGAGCTGGGCGGCGTCCCCGCCTTCCAGCCCGGCCAGCTCAAAGAGGGGGGCCTGCGAGACTTCGGTTTCGAGGCATCCGGTGGCACCGCAGTGGCAGGCCTTGCCGTCGGTGCGCACGAAGGTGTGCCCGAGTTCCCCCGCATATCCGGTGGAGCCGCGCAGCAGCGCGCCGTCCGCGATGACGCCGCCGCCGATGCCGCTGGCGCCGCCGTTGAGGTAGACCAGGTTGCCGCGGCCGGCGCCGGCGCCGAAGATCAGCTCGGCCTCGGCGCCCAGCGAGGCGTCGTTGTCCGCGAGGCAGGGGTAGCCGGTGGCTTCGCTCATCATCCGGGCCACGGGTTCGTCCCGCCAGGCCAGGTGCGGGGCATGGCGGACCACGCCGTCCGCCCGGTTGACCAGGCCCGGAACGGCCATCCCGATGCCGGTGATCCGGTAGGAGGCATCAAGCTCCGAGCGCATCCCGGCGATGACGGCGGCGGCGATGTTCACGGCCTCCCTGGCCGTGGGAATCCGCTCCGTGGCGAAGCGGATCTTCTTCTGCACCTGCCCGCCCAGGCTCACCAGCCCAATGGTGACGGCGTCCACCTCGGGATTCACGGCAAGCGCGGCGGTTGACGGATCGGGCCGGACGTCCGGGCTGGGGCGGCCCACCTGCCCTTCGCCGGACGGTGCGCTTTCGTAGACCAGTCCGAGGGCCACGAGCTGGCCCACCAGCGTCCCCACGGTGGACCTGTTCAGGCCCGTCCTCTTGGTCAGCTCCGCCCGGCTGAGGACACCGTGGTGGTGGACCAGGGACGAAATCAGGGCCAGGTTGTTCCGGCGCGACGGATCAAGGTCGCCGGCGGGCGCGGCGGGACGGGCTGTTGCGGACATCATCGCGAGAATATCAGCTGCCAAACACGGCGCGGTCAAGGAATCCGTTGCGGAACTTCCCCTCCGGATCCAGGCGCCCGGCCAGGGCGATGAAGTCGCCGAAGCGCGGGTACAAAGGCGCGACGGCGGCAGCACCGGCGTCGAACAGCTTGCCCCAGTGCGGCCTCGCCGCGAACGGGGCCAGTTCCGCTTCGATCAGCGGAAGGACGGCCTCCACCGCCGGCTGGTCCTGGCGCCAGGTGAAATGCAGGCCGATGCCGTCGCGGCCGTAGTTGGGGCTCAGCCAGAGATTGTCCGCCGCCATGGTGCGGATCTCGCCGACCAGCAGCAGCCGGGTCACAATGTCGGAGAGCCCGCGCATGGTGCGCAGGGCGTCCACGGCATGTTCGCGGGGGATGAAGTATTCGCTCTGGAGTTCGTCGCCCTGGCTCGGGGTGAACTCCATCCTGAAATGCGCCAGCCGCTCGGACCACGGACCGGGAACGCCGAGCTGCTGCGTGCAGTTGCTGCCCGAGACTCCGGGGAGGGGGTGCCGTGCTTCCGTGGCCGGGGCGCCGCCGAAGAATGCCGTCGGGGCCGGTTCCGCGCTGCGCCGCTTGAGCCACGCCTGGCCGATGGTGGTGCCGCTCCAGTCGGTGAACAGGCTGACGCTGTAGGCCGAGGCCGTCACGGCGTCAAAGTCTTCCAGGACCTGCTCCCAGCTGAGGTTCTCGAAGACGTTCTGGGAGACCTCGAAGCCGGGCTCGATGTCCAGGGTCAGCCCGGTGACGATGCCCAGCGCGCCCAGTCCAACCACCATGCCGTCGAAGTCCGGATCGCCGCGGCGGGCGGTGAGGAGGCCGCCGTCCGCGGTGACCATCCGGAGGCCGGCGACGGCGGTGGCGAGGTTGCCGTTCGTGTCACCGGAGCCGTGGGTCGCCGTCGCCACCGCTCCCGCGACGGAAATGTGGGGGAGCGAGGCCAGGTTGTGGAGGGCGAAGCCCTGGCGCTGCAGTTCCGTGGCGAGGGTTCCGTAGCGGGTGCCGCCGCTGACCGTGACCGTCATGGCGTCCGCGTCGATGCTGATGCCGGGCTCGAAGCGGTCCAGCACCGCGAGGGTTCCCACGGTGTCCGCGATGGCGTTGAAGGAATGCCGGGAGCCGAGCGCCCGGATGTGCTGCGCGCCGGCTACGAGGTCCTGGAGTTCGGCAACGTTCTCCGGGTGGGCGATCCGCGGTGCTTGGTAGCCGTAGTTCCGGGCCCAGTTGCGTTCGGCTACCAGTTGATCAGTCACGGTGGAATCCTTCGTCCGGGGCTTGGGGCATGTATTTGATGTCATCAACAACATAACAGCGTCGGCGGCTTCAGGCTAGAGGTTTCCTCGCCGCCGCCCGCTCACCTTCCGCGCGGGATTCCCGGACAAAAGTGGTTGACATCATGGAAATCCATAATATGTTGGTTAGCAGAACAATTCAGTTCACCAAGCCCGCCTCAAGCAACCCGGAGCACTCAATGACGATTCAGCCCACCCGTGAAGACAAGTTCTCCTTCGGTCTGTGGACCGTGGGATGGGAGGCCCAGGACCAGTTCGGTTCCGCCACCCGTCCGCCGCTGGACACCGTGGAAGCCGTCAACCGGCTCAGCGACCTTGGCGCGTACGGCATCACCTTCCATGACAACGACCTCTTCCCCTTCGGCTGCTCGGCGGCCGACCGCCAGCGCGAGATCGACCGCCTGCAGGGTGCCCTGAAATCCACCGGGATGGTCGTCCCGATGGTCACCACCAACCTGTTCAGCCACCCGGTCTTCAAGGACGGCGGTTTCACCAGCAACGACCGCGGCGTCCGCCGCTTTGCCCTGCGCAAGGTGTTGGACAACATTGACCTCGCCGCAGAGCTCGGCGCCGAGACCTTCGTGATGTGGGGCGGTCGCGAAGGCAGCGAGTACGACGCAGCCAAGGACATCCGCGGTGCCTTGGAACGCTACCGCGAGGCCGTGAACCTCCTTGGCGACTACGTCACGGACAAGGGCTACAACATCCGCTTCGCCATCGAACCGAAGCCGAACGAACCCCGTGGCGACATCCTCCTGCCTACCCTCGGCCACGCCCTGGCGTTCATCGAGACACTGGAACGCCCCGAACTGGTGGGCATCAACCCGGAGACCGGCCACGAGCAGATGGCGGGCCTGAACTTCACCCACGGCATCGCCCAGGCCCTGTACCAGGGCAAGCTTTTCCACATCGACCTCAACGGCCAGCGCAGCATCAAGTTCGACCAGGACCTGGTGTTCGGCCACGGCGACCTGCAGAACGCCTTCTCCCTGGTGGACCTGCTCGAAAACGGCGGCCCCGACGGCGGCCCGGCCTACGACGGTCCGCGCCACTTTGACTACAAGCCGAGCCGCACCGAGGACATCGATGGCGTGTGGGACTCCGCGGCTGCGAACATGCAGACCTACCTGCTCCTGAAGGAACGCGCCAAGGCCTTCCGCGCCGACCCCGAGGTCCAGGCCGCCCTCGAGGCGTCCCGCGTCTCCGAAATCAACGAGCCCACCCTGAACCCGGGCGAAGGCTACGAGCAGCTCCGCGCGGACAGGTCCTCCTACGAGGACTTCGACGCCGACGCCTACTTCGGCGGCAAGGGCTTCGGCTTCGTGAAGCTCCAGCAGCTCTTCATCGAGCACCTCCTCGGAGCCCGCTGATCCCGTGGCGGCAGATCCGATGAACCTGGTTGCCGGCGTCGATTCCTCTACCCAGAGCTGCAAAGTGGTGGTCCTGGACGCGGACAGCGGCGCGTTGGTCCGCGAGGGACGTGCGAGCCATCCGGAGGGCACGGAAATCCATCCGGAGGAGTGGTGGCGGGCGCTTTCCGAAGCGTTCGACGACGCCGGTGGCCTGCCGGATGTCAGCGCCCTGTCTGTCGGGGGCCAGCAGCACGGCATGGTGCTGCTGGACCGCGACGGCAGGGTGATCCGCCCGGCCCTGCTGTGGAACGATACCCGTTCGGCGGGCGCCGCGGCGGACCTCACCGCCGAAGTGGGGGCGGAGGACTTCGCCCGGCGCACCGGCCTGGTGCCCGTGGCCTCCTTCACCATCACCAAGGTCCGCTGGATCCGGGACAACGAGCCGGAAAGCCTGGCCAGGGTGGCCGCCGTCGCGCTGCCCCATGACTGGCTCAGCTGGCGGCTGCGCGGTTACGGTCCGGCGGGCTCCAGCCCGCTGGGGCCGGATCTGGACGCCCTCACCACGGACCGCTCGGACGCCAGCGGCACCGGGTACTGGAGCCCGCTGACCGGTCGCTACGACCTGGAGCTGTTCAAGCTCGCCTTCGGCCAGGACGCCCGGGAAGCCGTTCCCGACGGCGGCGACGCGGCCGGCGTCGTAATCCTGCCCCGGGTGCTGGGTCCCGGTGACCGCGCCGGCCGGGTCCATCCCGATTGTTTCGGCGGTGCCCCGCTGGGCGGCACCGCAGGAATCCCGGCCGACGGAATTCTGCTGGGCGCGGGGGCAGGTGACAATGCCGCCGCGGCGCTCGGCCTGGGGGCGAGGGCCGGCGACGTCGTTGTGTCCGTCGGTACCAGCGGCACCGTGTTCGCCGTCGACACTTCGCCCGGACAGGACGCCAGCGGTACCGTGGCCGGCTTCGCGGACGCCGGCGGCGAGTACCTGCCGATCACCGTGACCCTGAACGCCGCCCGCGTGCTCAGCTCCGTTGCCGGAATGCTCGACGTCGACTTCGACGAACTCTCCCGGCTCGCCCTGGAGGCGGAACCGGGCGCCGGCGGCGTGGTGCTCGTGCCGTACTTCGAGGGGGAGCGGACCCCCAACCTGCCCCACGCGAATGCGAGCTTCCACGGGCTCAGCATCGCCTCCACCACCCGGCCGAACATCGCCCGGGCAGCCATCGAAGGCATGCTGTGCGGACTCGCCAGCGGGCTCGAGGCGCTGCGTGGGCAGGGCCTCAGTGCCGAACGGCTGCTGCTGATCGGCGGGGCCGTGCAGAATCCCGCCGTGCAGCGGATCGCGGCCCAGGTGTTCGAGCTTCCCGTCGTGGTGCCGAGCCCGGGCGAGTACGTTGCCCGGGGCGCCGCGGTGCAGGCGGCGTGGGCGCTCGCAGGGGAACGGCCGGACTGGCCCGTGGCCCTCGAGGTCGCGCCGGCGCCGGATTTCCGGCCAGGGATCCTGGCGAACTACGCGAAAGCGGCGGCGCTTGTTGCCCTTGGTACTGGTGGCGAGTAGCCGCGCGGCCTAGTAAGCCCTCTGGCCCGTTGCGGAATTGCCCGCCCATGGGCCCTCCCTGAAGGATGATGGAGGCCACCACGTCCCCAATCCGCTCCCGGAGGGCCCATGCCTCATCCACCGACGCACGCAACAGTCGGAAAGCACGCTGCCGGACGGGTGGGCGACGTCCGCCGGCAGAACCTGGCGCTCGTCCTTGGCGGAATCCACAGGAACGGCGGGGTGACGCGCGCCCGGCTTGCCGCCGACATCGGACTGACCAAGGCCTCGGTCTCCAGCCTCGTGGCGGACCTGCTTGGGGCGGGCCTGGTGCGGGAAGACAGCATTGCCCGGGACGGTGAACGCGGGCGGCCGGGGACGGGGCTGGTGCTCAACCCGGCCCGTGGTGCGCTCGCCGCCGAAATCAGCGTGGACCACCTGGCCGTCGGGGTGCTGGACCTCGCCGGGGACCTGTTGTTCCAGGAAAGCGTCGAACGCCGCAACCGCGGAAGCGCGCCCGCGGACCTCCTGCCGCTCCTCGTGGAGATGACCGGACGGGCGGCAATCGCGGCAGCGGCCTCCGGCGTCGAACTTCTTGGCGGGGAACTGACGGTTCCGGGACTCGTGGACGCCGAGCGGAACATGGTGCTCGCCGCCCCCAACCTGGGCTGGACCGGCGTCGACCTCTCAACGGAACTTCCCGGGCTCCTGCCGGGCGCGCCGTTCGGAGTATCGCTCTCGAACGAGGCGAACAGCGCAGCGCTCGCCGAACTCTGGCACGGCCATGGCGCCACTTTCAGCGACTTCCTCTACGTTTCGGGAGAGGTCGGGGTAGGCGGCGGCCTGGTCATCGATTCCCGGCTTTACGCCGGCCCGCAGGGACATGCCGGCGAGATCGGGCACATGGTGGTGCATCCCGACGGACCGCGGTGCGCGTGCGGAGGGCGCGGCTGCCTTGAGGCCTTCGCCGGCCAGGACGCCATATATTCCGCGGCCGGCATAGAGCAGGAGGGCCGCCGGATGGAGCGGCTCCTGGAGCGGCTGGCCGACGGCGACGAGGGCGCCGTATCAGCCGTGGAGCGGGCCGGGCAATATCTCGGAATCGCGGTGGCTTCGACGGCTCGGGTGGCGAACATTTCCGCCGTGGTCCTCGGCGGGCACTTCGCCGCGCTCGAGGACTGGATCGCTCCGGCTCTGTGCCGGAGCCTGGAACGCTATGCGCCCGGACTCATCCCGGCCGGGAATGTGGCGTTCTCCGGACTGGGGCAGACGGCGGCGCTTGTCGGCGCCGCCGCCACCACAGTGCGGAGAATCCTCGGGCGTCCCTACGAGCTGATTTCCTGACCGCCGCCAACGGGAACCCCGGCCGCGAGCGCTGCCAACTCCACCGGCTCCGGCCGCGCCACCGTGCTCGTGATGGCCACCGCCGCTCCGCTGTGTGCGGAGGCGAGCACCGATTCCATGACCTCGAGCGCGTGGAAGGCCAGTTGGCCGCCCGCGCGCGGCTCCGATCCGGCGGGCGTCGCGGCGAGGTCGGCGATGCCGAAGCCGCGGCCCGAGTCGAGGTAGCCCGCCGAGACGGGAAGGGTCTGCCAGGTGTCGGCGCCGAGTGCGAAAAGCTCCACGTCGCCGTCGAAATGGTTCGGATCCGGCACAGCGAGGGTGCCGAGCGAGCCGTGGACCTCGATGTTGGCCGACTTCGACTTGACCGCGTCGAAGCTCATGAACAGCGTGGACAGGGCTCCGGAGGCGTGGACCAGGACGCCGGTGACGTGCGAATCGATGCCCACCGGGATCACCTCGCCCTCCCGCGGGCCCGAGCCGATCACGCGTTCCGGGCGGGTGTGGCTTGCCGCGCCGACCACCGAAACCACCGGGCCGAGCAGCGTGACCAGGGCGCTGACGTAATACGGGCCCATGTCCAGCAGGGGCCCGCCGCCGGGCTGGTAATAGAAGTCCGGGTTCGGGTGCCAGCGCTCGTGCCCCGGGGTGACCATGGTGGCGGTGGCCGAGATCGGGGAACCGATCAGTCCGTCGTCGATCGCCTTCCGGGCAGTCTGGATCCCGGTGCCGAGCACGGTGTCGGGCGCGCAGCCGACCACGACGCCGGCCTCCCGCGCGGCGTCGAGGACCCGCCGGGCCTCCGCGGTGGTCGCCGCAAGCGGCTTCTCCCCGTACACGCTCTTTCCAGCGGCGATCGCCTGCAGCGCGATCGGCCCGTGCGCCGCCGGGATGGTCAGGTTCAGGACGAGTTCGACGTCGTCCGCCGCCAGGAGCTCGTCCACGGACAGGGCGCGGACGCCTTCGTACGAATCGGCCACCGCCTGCGCCCGGGCAAAGTCCAGGTCGGCGACGGCGACCAGTTCGATGGCGTCGAGCCGGCGGAAGTTCGTGAGGTACTGGGCGATGATGGCGCCGCAGCCGATGATTCCGACCTTTAGCGGCTTGCCTGTGTTCAGCGGCTTGCCCATAGCATGCCCCTTTCGATGATCGTGCGGACGTTGGCGTCCTGGAGGATTTCCACGCGGTGTCCGGGGGTGGCGACAAAGATCCGGCCCTTGGCCCATTGCCGGGTCCAGATCGCGGGGGAGGTGACTTCGCGGTTCCACTGGTCCCAGTCCCGGACTTTCTGGGTGGTGGTGGCGAGGACGTCGATGTAGTCGTCGGCGAGGACCCAGTACTGTTCGGTGACCAGTTCGAAGTCGCCGATGCCTTCGGTGATGGGGTGGTTCGCCGCTGCCGGGAGCATGTTCACCGTGTGCGGCACGTAGTTGTCCGACATCCCGCCGGTGCGTTCGTCCGGGTGCTTGCCGGGGTGGCAGGCGAACTGGCCGCCGATCATGTGCAAGTAGTCCGAGGTGTTCCGGTAGGAATCGGCGATCCCGCCGTGCCAGCCGGCCAGGCCGGTGCCGTTCTCGACGGCGGTGCGCAGGCCTTCGAACTCGTCCTTCTCGATGGTGGACATCGTCACGCACTGCACGATCAGGTCCACCCCGGCCATGTATTCCGTATCGGCATATACCTTGGGGGATTCCTCCACCCGCACTTCGTAGCCATTCTCTTTCAGGAATGGAATGAACAGTTCGGTGGCCTCGGTGGGCTGGTGGCCGTCCCAGCCGCCGCGCACCACCAGGGCGGTCTTTGTGTCAGTCATGGTTTCCTTTGCTTTTGAAAGTGAGGTACGACGGCGGCCCCGCGGCTGCGGTGCGGCCGTCACCGGCTGCTGCTGAAGGCGGCGTCGAACGCCGCGGCGGGCGGTGCGATGCGGGCGAGTTCCTTCACCATGGCGAGGGACTGCGGGGCGCCGATGAGGCGGTCCATGCCGGCGTCCTCCCATTCGACGCTGGCGGGTCCCTCATAGCCGATCGCATTCAGGGTGCGGAAGATCGGTTCCCAGTTCACGTCGCCGTGCCCGGCGGTGACGAAGTCCCAGCCGCGGCGGGGATCCGCCCACGGCAGGTGCGAGCCGAGCCGGCCGTTGCGGCCGTTGAGCTGCCGCACGGATTCCTTGACGTGCACGTGGAAGATCTTGTCCGCGAAGTCCTGGAGGAACATCACCGGGTCCAGGTCCTGCCAGATGAAGTGCGAGGGGTCGAAGTTCAGCCCGAAGGCCTCCCGGTGGCCGATCGCTTCCAGGGTCCGCTTGGCGGTCCAGTAGTCGTAGGCGATCTCGGACGGATGGACTTCCAGCGCGAAGCGGACTCCCTCCTCGTCGAACACATCCAGGATCGGGTTCCAGCGGTCCGCGAAATCCTGGTAGCCCCGCTCGATCATTCCCGTCGACGCCGGCGGGAACATGGCCACGGCCTTCCAGATCGAGGATCCGGTGAACCCGGTGACAGTCCGGACGCCGAGACGTGAGGCGGCCCGCGCGGTGGCCTTCATCGTCTCCGCCGCGCGCTGCCGCACGCCTTCGGCGTCGCCGTCGCCCCACACTTGCTCCGGGAGGATGTCCCGGTGCCGCTCATCGATCGGGTCATCGCACACTGCCTGGCCCGTGAGGTGGTTGGCGATCGCGAAGACCTCCAGCCCGTTGCGTTTGAGGATATCCAGCCGGTCCTGGACGTAGGCGTCGTCGGTGGCTGCGCGGACGGGGTCGAGGTGGTCGCCCCAGCAGGCGATCTCGAGCCCGTCGAAGCCCCACTCCCCGGCGAGCCGTGCGACGTCTTCGAAGGGCAGGTCGGCCCACTGGCCGGTGAACAGGGTGATCGCTCGTGCCATGTCAGGCTCCCTCAACTTTGGTCCAGCGGCTCTCTTCGAGGGCGCTGGTTTCGACGGCTTCCAGGACGCGCTGCACCTGCAGGGCGTCGGCGAACGACGGCGTTGGCTGGGTCCCCGCCCCGATCGCAGCCACGAGGTCCACCACCTGGTGGGTGAAGCCGTGCTCGTAGCCCAGGCCGTGGCCGGTGGGCCACCAGTTGCCGACGTACGGGTGTTCGGGTTCGGTGACGAAGATCCGCCGGAATCCGGCGTCGGGGGACTGTGCGGCGTCGTAGACGGACAGCACGTTCATGTCCTCGAAGTCGAACGCGAGCGAGCCGAGGGTGCCGTTGACCTCCAGGCGCATCGCGTTCTTGCGTCCCAGCGCGAAGCGGGTCGCTTCGAACACCCCGACGGCGCCCGGTGCGGCAGCGCCGCCGTCGAACATTCCGCCGTCGACTGTTCCGCCGTCGAAGCGTGCGCTGAAGATAGCCGCGTCATCCACGGTGACGGCCCCGCGCGGCGCATCGGCGTCCGTGTCGCCGTGCCCGCCGAGGCCCACGAGGTCACCGGCGAGGGGACGCTCGTGGACGAAGGTTTCGAGCAGGGCGGAGACGCCGGTGATGTTCTGCCCGGTGACCCACTGCGCGGCGTCGATGCTGTGGGCTCCGATGTCGCCGAGGGAACCGGACCCGGACTTGGCCTTGTCCAGGCGCCAGGTCATGGGCGCGTTCTCGTCGGAGAGCCAGTCCTGCAGGTACTGGGCCCGCACGTGGCGGATCTGCCCGAGCCTGCCTTCGGCGACCATCCGCCTGGCCAAGGCCAGCGCAGGGGTGCGGCGGTAAGAGAAGCCGCACATCGAAAACACGCCGCGTTCCGCGGCGGCCCGGGCGGCAGCGGTCATGCGTTCGGCTTCTGCCACGGAGTTCGCCAGCGGCTTCTCGCACAGGACGTGCTTCCCGGCTTCAAGGGCCGCGATGGCGATCTCCGCGTGGGTATTCCCGGGAGTGCATATATCAATCAGGTCGATGTCGTCGCGCTCGATCAGGCGCCGCCAGTCAGTCTCCACGGATCCCCAGCCGAGCTTGGCAGCGGCGGCCCGGACGCCGTCGTCGTTCCTTCCGCACAGGGCGGTCAGCTCCGGGGCGAGCGGCAGATCAAAGAACCTCGGCGCGGTGCGCCAGGCATGGGAATGGGCGGCGCCCATGAACGCGTACCCCACCATGCCCACGCGCAGGGGCGTCGTGCTTGTCATAGGGAGACCTTTCTATTTGCTGAAGCCGGCCGTGAGCCCGCTGATGAGCTGGCGGCGGGCCACCACGTAGATGACCAGCAACGGCAGGGTGGCGAGCACCACCGAGGCCAGCACCGCCGGAATGTTGACGCTGAACTCGCCCTGGAACGTCCACAGGGACAGCGGCAGGACGCGGGTGGACGGGCTTTGGGTGAGGATGAGCGGGAAGAGGAAGCCGTTCCAGACGTGCAGTGCGTTGTAGATGCCCACGGTGATCACGGCCGGCTTGGTCAGGGGCAGCGCAAGGCGCCACATCATGGCCCAGTCCGAGCAACCGTCCAGGCGCATCGACTCGAACAGTTCGTTCGGGACGTCGCGCATGAAGTTGCTCAGGATCAGCACGGAGATGGGAATGGCGAACGCGATCGACGGGAGCATCAGCGCCAGCAGGGTGTCGTAGAGGTGGGCCTTGGTGATCATCCAATAGATCGGAATGATCGTGGCGTGCAGCGGAATGGCCAGGCCCAGGAGGAAGAGCCGGTTCGTCCAGCCGAGGAATCGGGACTTGCCGCGGACGATCGCGTAGGCGGCCATGAAGGAGACCAGGAGCGCGGGCACCACGCTGCCCACGGTGACCACCAGGCTGTTCGCGAAATACATCGCGAAGTCGTTTTCGAGGACCAGTTTGTAGTTGTCCAAGGTGGGCTCGGTGGGCGGCATCATCGGGTTGGAGGTGAAGAATCCGGCCTGGTTCTTCAGGCTCGTGACCACCACGTAGTAGATGGGGACGATGATGATGGCCAGCCACAGCCAGCCGCCCAGCCCGCCGAGGAAGTTCGGGCGGGAGCGGCCCGGGCCCTTGCTCCGCTGGACGGGCTTGCGGTTCGGCGCCACCCGGGTTGCCGGGGGAACGGGGAGCTGGGTTGTGGAAGCCATCAGGCACCTTCCAATTGGCTTGCGTTGCGGTTCTTGCCGCCGAGGCGTTGCAGGACCAGGGCCAGCACCAGGCCGATCACCACGAGGATCACGCCGAGGGCGCTGGCGGCCCCCATGTCGTTGGCTTTGAAGCCGGTCAGGTACATGTGCAGCGGAAGCAGCCGGGTGGAGTAGCCGGGGCCGCCGCCGGTGAGGACGAAGATGAGGTCGAAGTAGGCCAGCGAGCCGACCACCATGAGGGTGGAGGACGTGATGATGGTGTACTTCAGCTGCGGCAAGGTGATGGCGAAGAACTGCTGGACCCGCCCGGCGCCGTCGATCTGGGCCGCCTCGTAGAGCGACGCCGGAATCTGCCGCACGCCGCCTTGGTAGATGAGTGTGTGGAACGGGACGAACTGCCAGGCGATCACGAAGACCACCACGAACAGCACCAGGTCCGAGTTGCCAAGCCAATCCTGCGCCAGGAACGGAACGCCCAGCCCCGGGCCGAGGCCGAAGTTCGGGTCCAGAAGGGCCTTGTACGCGATGGCCACGGCGGCCGAGGAGAGCAGCAGCGGAACGAAGTACAGGACCGCGAGGACCGCGCGGTATTTCTGGGAAGCGGACGTGAAGACGCCGAGCAGGAGGCTGATGGGCGCCTGGACCACGAACGAGAAGAACATGATCTTGGCGGTGACCCACAATGCGTTCCCGGTGACCGGGTCGGTCAGCACGGTGGTCCAGCTCGACAGGCCGTCCAGCTTGATCTCGCCCAGCCCGTCCCATGCGGTGAAGCTGAGGAAGAAGACGCCGGCCAACGGGATGATGGCGAACAGCAGGAACAAGAACAGGGCCGGAGCGGCCAGCCACCCCGACGGGCCCTTTTCGAGGACCCGCCGGGAACCGGTTGAGACAGACACTGCTACTTTCCGATCGTCGCGTTCATCGTGGTGACGAACTGCTCGGGGGTGATCTTCTTGAGGAAGATCTGGTCCAGGTTCGCCAGCATGGCGTCGCCCTGTGCGGGGCTGAGGGCCTGGTCCCAGGAGAGGGTGAAGCTCGGCGCATTCTTGGCCATGCCGTAGACGTAGCTCAGGAAGTCCTTGTCCGGCGAGGCCGCGAGCTTGTCTTCGATGCCCGTGGTAACCGGGACGGCTCCGGAATCGATGAGCGCCTGGGTGTCGGCGTCGGTGAACATGCCGCTCTTGACGTATTCGAGGGCGGCCTTCTTCTGGCTGTCCGTGGCCTTGGACGAGATCGACCAGAAATTGGACGGATTGCCCACCACATTGGCGGGATCGCCCTTGCCGCCCTCGACCGTCGGGAAGGTGGTGTAACCCAGCTTGCCGCTCGAGACGAAGTCCGCGGCATCCTTCTTCAGGCCCTGGTAGATCCAGCCGCCCTGCAGGATCATGGCGGCCTTCCCGGTGTAGAGGAGGGCCTGGTCTGCGTTGCTGTCCGCGGCAATGGAGGAGAATCCGTTGATGAAACCGCCGGCGTCCACCAGTTCCTGGATCTTGGTGAGGGCTTCCTTGACGGCGGGGTCGGACCAGGCACCGGGCTTGTTGGCGGCGATGTTGGCGAACACCTCGGGGCCGCCGATGCGCTCCACCAGGTATTCAAGCCACATCAGGTCCGGCCACTTGGACTGGCCACCCAGCGAGAACGGGGCCACTCCGGCGGCCTTGAACTTCGGCACCAGCGCCATGAGCTCGTCCCAGGTCTTGGGGGCCTCGGCGCCGATCTTGTCGAAGACTTCCTTGTTGTAGTACAGGACCACGGGCTGCACGTTGTTGTTCGGCAGGGCGTAGGTCTTTCCGTCGATCGTGCCGTTCTTAAGCACGGAGGGCAGGTAGCGGCTCTTGACCTCGGGGTTGTCCTTGACGAAGTCGGACAGGTCGGCCACCTGGCCGGCGTCCACGTACGACTTCAGGACGCCGCCGCCCCAACCGTAGATGAAGGTGGGTCCCTGCCCGGCGCCGACGGCGGTGCGCACCTTGGTCTTGTACGCATCGTTCGCGAAGAAGTCGAGCTTGATGGACTCTTCAGGGTGGGCCTTGTTCCAAGCGTCCACCGACTTCTGGAGCACGGGCTGGTTGCCGCCCGTCAGTCCCCACATCGTCGCCGAATCGGCGCTGGCCGCCGAACCCGCAGGCCCGCTGGATCCGCAGGCCGCCAGGGAGATCGAGACTGCCGCGGCAGTGGCGGCGATCGCTGCTGAACGCAACGTGAGTTTTACCATTTGCATTTCCATTCGTCCTTCGGGCTCGACGCTGATTGCCCGGCTGTTGGTTTCGGGAGTCCGGCCGTCGGGGGGAGGCCACGCTGCCGTTGACACGGAACACATCTCGGTTCGAAATATTTCGATAGTATTTTCGGTCCGTGAAGCAAATCTAACTGTGGCCTGAGTCACGGTCAAGGGCCTGGCGCCATAAAGTTCACAACGTTTACGAAATCCCGGTTGACTTCGCGGGCGGCTGAACACACACTTGTGCCAGCGAAATGTTTCGAAAGAGTTGAGGTGTGCATGGCCGGCAGCGAACGCCCAGCCAAGTTGACGTTGGCCGCAATTGCCCGTGAAGCGGGCGTTTCCGCACCCACCGTCTCGAAGGTGGTGAACGGCCGGGAAGACGTTGCCGCGGAGACGCGGGCCAAGGTTCTTACGGCCCTGGAGCGCTCCGGCTACAAGTCGCCCCTGCAGCGGAAGAACATTGCCTGGCGGCGGCCCGTGGTGGAAATGGTCCTCGACAGCCTGAACTCCGCCTACGGCGTCGAGGTGCTGAACGGCGTGCTGGAGCACGCGGCCGCGTCCGGCGTCGAGGTCCTCCTTAACGTCACGGGCGTGCAGGGGGCCTCGCCCCTCAGCCCCGAGCAGCGGGCGCAGCGGATTGTCGACGAGGGCCGCAGCGGCATGATCGTGGTGACGTCGGCCTTCAGTTCGGCGCAACTGGAGCCGTTCCTCCGCCGCGACATTCCGATCGTCGTCATCGACCCGCTCAACCCTCCCCAGGGCGACGTGGTCAGCGTCGGCGCCAGCAACTGGGCGGGCGGCAAGGCCGCGACTACCCACCTGCTGGGCCTGGGGCACCGGCGGATCGCCTTCCTCGGCGGTCCGGAGGCCGCGGAATGCAACCAGGCCAGGCTTCACGGCTACATGGCCGCGCTCATGGCCGAGGGTGTGCAGGTTGAGGACAACTACATCCTCTCGGGGGCCTTCCGTCCCGAACACGGAGTGGCGGGCATGAAGGCGCTGCTCCAGCTTGAAAAACGCCCCACCGCCATTTTTGCGGCGAGCGACAGCATCGCGCTGGGCGTCCTGGCCGAGGCGCGCCGACAGCAGGTCCGCATCCCCGAGGACATGAGCGTGGTGGGATTCGACGGAACATACCAGGCCGAAGAGTCCGTGCCGCCGTTGACCTCCGTGTCCCAGCCGCTGCAGGAAATGGGCCGCGCCGCTCTGCGCTTCGTGCTGCGCCAGATGCGCGGTGACACCCTGGATTCGCGCCGCGTGGAACTCGCAACGCACCTGGTGGTGCGCGAATCCACGGCTCCGTGCGCGGGTGCCGCCCGGTAGCTTGCTTGTGGCGCGGCGCCCGCCGGAAAGCTCGCAGAATTCCGGCGCTGGCGGGTTGATGAAACACCGGAATGCATTACGTTCCACGTAGTTACGTAATCACCCTGCAAATAATAGCTATGATGCAAATCGCCGTGTTTTCTATTGTTCGCCTGTACCTGCGGGCGTACGGTGCTATTACCGCGAAAAATTGACTCGTGCTATCTCTGGGGGATTTTCATGAAACGTACACTGGCCGCACTGGTCGGCGCCTTCGCGCTTGTGAGTGCGGGGCCTCTGGCCCCGTCAACGGCGGCGACTCCGAGTATTACGCCTGCACAGGTCACCACCGGCTTCTCGGGAATCGCGTATGGTTCCTACATTTACAATTCCGACAAGACACTTACGTCTGGTCCCACGGCCAATTCATCGATTGGCTGTACTGGTCTTACCGGATTGACTTCCACCAACAACGCCGCAGCCTTGAATGTGCCTGCGGTGGGTGCCGTGGGCGCTGCATCGACGAGCGTCAGGACGCTGGAAACTGCAACGGGCAAACGCATCGAAGGACGTTCGGTTGTTGGCAGCACCAACCTGCTGGGCGGACTGATCACGGCTGGCACTATTTCGTCGGTGAGCATCGCAGACAAGAACACTGCCGGTGCATTTTCCGGCACGAATCTGACCAACATTGCCAATTTGAAAGTCCTGGGTCTTCCCGTAGCCGCCAACCCGGCACCCAATACGGTGATTGACCTGAATGTGCCGCTTCTGGGTTCCCTCGGCAAAATTACGCTGAATGGCCAGGAAAAGAAGCTGGTCAACGGTACCTACCAGGTTTCGACGACGGCTCTGCGCGTCGAGGTCCTCAAGGCCGGCATTGCCGGGGTGAAGGCCGGGACCGACATTCGCCTCGGTGTCAGCCTCGCCAAGCTGACGCCGGCACAAGTTGGCTACGCCGCCGGTGCAGGGTTCACGACCAAGAGCACCCTGGCCACCGGGCTCCTCGGTTCGGGCCCCACCGCGTACGCCTCCCTGAGCTGCAGCGCCGGGACCCAGACGGTGAACCTGGCTGGATCCACCCTCCCGGGTCTTGCAACGGTGGGCGCCTCCACGACAACCACAACCACCGTTGTCAGCCCTGCCCTCAAGGGCACCGTGACCAATTCCCTGGCCGGGCTCAATGTCCTGAGCGGCGTGATCCAGGCTGACGCCATCAAGGCAGAGACCAGCGCGAGCCGTGCCACGGCGGGCGGCGTGGTCACCTTGACCGACACGTCCACGTTCACCAACCTGAGGATCACCGGATTCCCGGCGATCAATGCCTCCGTTGCGCCCAACACCGTGGTCCAGGTGCCGGGCTTGGGCAAGGTCACTTTGCACAAGGTAACCAAGACCTCAGCGGCAATTGTCGTCACGATGGTCGAAATTGTCCTGAACCAGTCGATCGGCGGCCTGCCGACCGGGTCGACGATCCAGATCGGCTATTCAAACACGGGCATCAGGAACTAGCGCCCAAAGTCTGGGGGAGGGGTGCCGCCGCGATCCGCGGCGGCACCCCTTTTGCTTGATGTGGCGCGGTCCGGTGGGTTCATGAACGTACGCCGTTTGGGTTCTTCGCCGGGCTAAATGAAACGATGAGCACCATGGTCCAAAAGATTGCCTACCAGGGAGAGCCGGGCGCGAACTCGGACCTCGCCTGCAGGGAAATGTTCCCCGACGCCGAAAGCGTTCCATGTGCCAGCTTCGAGGACGCCTTTGAGCTGCTCTCGACGGGAGCCGTGGAACTGGGGATGATCCCCATCGAGAATTCCATTGCCGGCCGAGTGGCGGACATCCACGCCTTGCTCCCGCAGTCCAAATTGCAGATCGTCGGCGAATATTTCCTGCCGATCCGTTTTGACCTGATGGGCGTTCCCGGAAGCAGCATCGAGGAAGCCACCGAGGTCCACAGCCATATCCACGCCCTGGGGCAATGCCGCCGGATCATCCGCGAGGCGGGGCTGAAGCCGGTGATCGCCGGCGACACCGCGGGCTCCGCTCGCGAAGTGCGCGAATGGAACGATCCGCGCAAGCTGTCCCTGGCTCCGCCACTCGCCGCGGATCTGTACGGCCTCGAGGTCCTGGCCTCCGGCGTCGAGGACGATCCGAGCAACACCACCCGCTTCGTGGTCCTCACCCAGGAACGGCCGCTTCCCACCAAGCAGGAACTGCCCGGACCGGCGATCACCAGTTTCGTGTTCCGCGTCCGCAACGTACCGTCGGCCCTGTACAAGGCCCTCGGCGGGTTCGCCACCAACGGCGTGAACATGACCCGGCTGGAAAGCTACATGGTGGGCAATGAGTTCGCCGCCACCATGTTCATCACCGACGTCGAAGGGCATCCTGAAGATCCCCGGCTCCGCCGCGCGCTGGAGGAGCTCGAATTCTTCACCACCGAGGTCCGGATCCTCGGCGTGTATGCCGCGGATGAGTACCGGGCGAGGCACGCCGAGAGTTCCTGAGGGCTGGCCCTTCCTGACGGGCGGCGGACTTCCTAGAAACGGAAGTTGAGAATCACGGCGACGAAGAGGCACGCGGCTGCCAGAACCCAGGCCGCACGTATCAGTGCCGCCCGCTGCACCTCCCGCTGGAGGGCGCTGAACCGGGCCTGGAGTGCCCCGGGGTCATGCTCTGCTTGAGGATGCCGGTGCCAGGTCCGAGGATTTGCTGCGACGGCTGCGATCTGTTCGGATTCCGAAACAGTCAGCCGCTGTGGCTGTCGCCGAAGCCAGTTGGCGAGCCGCTGGGAGGAAAGAACGACGACGTCGGCGGGCCACTCCTTGATGGTCAGGGTCTTCGCGCCGCAGATTACGACAACTCCGGTTGCCGAGACTGGCGTGCCGTTCGCCGAGCCGAGCAGTTTGGAGGCCCGTTGTGCCTCGTAGGCGGAGTTCGGAATATGCCGGGTCTTCGAACCGGAAACCATGAGGGTACGGCCGGCCACCCACACGGACTGGCCCGAATGGTTCTTGGTGTTGAGAGTGAAGATACCGCCGGGGCCGATAACTACGTGGTCGATGTCTGAGGAGCCTGAGCCCACCGGGACTGCATGAAGCACCGTCCATTCCGGGCCCAAGCCCGACAGGATCTTCCCCACCGCGATTTCGGCGGTCGCGCCCTGGTACCAGGATCTGGCCTCGGCCGTTAGCGGGCTTCGCCCGAGTATCCGTCCGATTGCCGTTTGGGCCGGAACCGGCTCTTGGAGTGACATGACCTGATTGATGACGGCTTGACCGGGGATATTGAAACGCAGTTGTGAATTGTCGGGCATTCTGGACTCCGGTTGCGGAGGCTACGGGGGCGGTCATGGCCGCCCCCGTGGCATCCTCAGAGATAGCTCTTTACGCTCGCACGGAGAACTTCGGTGTGCTCATAGATCTCTTCGAGGGAGTTGATGGGCACCCGGGTTTCTTCCTTGTTTGCGTCGAAGAGGCCGATGTACTTTTGCGTACGGTTGAAATGAAGGCGCGCGATCGGCTTGCGGTTGTTGTCGTCGAGGAGGACGGCGAAATAGGACTTTGCATCACGCTGGACAACCCGCGCCGGTTTCACCTCGCTGCACACAATTGCCCGCACGATTTGGTAGCCCTCGATTTCCTCGAGCGTCGTTTCGATGCCATCCGCTTCCGCGAGATCTGCCTCAACCGCCGGTGCACTGGTGACCTCAGGGGCCACCACAGTCTCGTCTGAAACCACAAACGACTGGGCACCTAGCGCCTTCTTAAGCCGCTCATTCACTTGATCGTTGAGAAACTGTTTCGCGGCTTTGGCTACAAGGACCGTGAACTGCTCACGTACCTTCTGCGTATACGGGCCCGTGTAGACCCGTGCCGTCAGGAACTTCACCCACTCATCTTCGGGGTCCTTGAACTGCGCGGCCAGGGTTCGCTTGAGTTCCCCGATGAACTTAAGTTCTCCTGCCGCGCTAATGATGGAATCGAGATCGAAAACTTCCTTGGAGAGCTTCTGAAGCTCCGGGATAAGGGATTCGTCGATGTCGTTCAGGTCCAACACCAGGAAGGGCTTGGCATCCATCCGGTTAGGAGCGTCGAGGTCAGTGAAGAACTGATAGATTTCGCCGTTGGTCAAGATGGCGATGCGGGCGTTGGTAACGGCGAAGTACCGGAACAGCTGTGAAGCATGCTCGATCCGTACGGGGCCGACGGATTTCTTGCATTCGATGAGGATCTGGACTTCGCCATCCTTCACGATTGCGTAGTCGATCTTCTCGCCCTTCTTGATTCCAACGTCGGCAGTGAACTCCGGAACCACCTCCAGCGGATTGAATACGTCGTACCCCAGAATTGAGGAGATGAACGGCATGACGAAAGCGTTCTTTGTTGCTTCTTCGGTCTCGATGGCTCCGCGTTGCTGGCGCACCTTTGCAGCCAAAGACGTGAGTCGTTCTGAGAATTCCATTTAGTCCCCCCTACGTTTGATGCTCGAACGAACTCACAGTAGCCGAGGCGTCAGACAAAACGGGAGATGCCAACGGGGCCAATTGTTGGCGCACCGACCTTTTGGACCGAACTTCCTAAGCCGCCAGTTTCTTTTCCGCCCCGGCGGCCCGCCTCACCGTCGCCAAAACCTCGGTAGGCGGAGCTCCGGCGTCGATCTCCGCGAAACCCGGATACTCGGGCAGCGAGCGGTACGCCTCACGGAAGGCCGCCAGATCCTCCAACGATTCCTCGTCGGTGCCCCGGGCCAAGATGCGCTGATGGGCCAGCTCGGGATCGACGTCGAAATGGGCAACCAGGTCCGGCGCAGGGAGGGCCTCGAGAAGGCGGGGGAGCAGCCAGCCGCGTGGGAGCCCATTGGCCTCGCGCAGTGCCAACTGGCAATGCAGGTGGCGGTCCATGACCACCAGGCCCTGGAAACGCCGGGCCCGCGCATGGGAGATCAGCACGTTGGTGACCCGGATGGAAGTTTCCATGGCGTCGGCCAGCCGCGGCGGCAGCCGGACGCCGAACTTGGCGCTGAGCAGCGACATCCTGCGCCTGCCGGCATGGTTGCTGAGCACCAGGACGTCAGTGCCTTCTTCCTCGGCCGATTCCCGCAAGGCGCGGGCCGCCGTCGATTTTCCCGCGCCGTCGATTCCTGTCAGGACAATGAGCATGTGGCCTCCCCTCGTCCCCTATTCAACGAGGCGGGCTGCTGCATTGTCCCGGATTCGCGCCAAGGTGAGACACAGCTCACGGCTTGATCGTCAGGGGGACGACGGGAGTTGCGCACGATGACCGGGTAATGCCATCATCTCCAGCCCCTTGCCGACGCAGCCGGGTGTTCCTGCCGGTGTCATCGCACCAGTCGAGCGCATGGGGGAAAGCCGTGACGCCAGCCTTGCCGGGCCTCATCCCGGCGGGGACCTTGAACGAAAAGGTGAATCCGCCGTCGTTGTTCATCGGTCCTGTCTTCGTGAAGACTTCTCGGCCGGCGGCATCGGTGAGGGAAATTTCAATCTTTGCGTCCTGCCCGTAAGCCGGGTTGCAGTCGGCGTCCGGGGCGGAAACCGTGACCTGTTCGCCGGGCCGGGCGGTTCCGGGTTCCACCGAGTATTTCGGCGGAAAGCACGGTGGCGGATCAAATCCGAAGCAAGCGGCGAGGGCGCCGCACACAACCACCGCCGCAAGGAAAAGGGAAACTGCCCGACCGGTCTGCCGCCTCATTTATTGATCTTCGCTTCCGCGGCGGAATTGCTCCAAGGGAATTTGGTTGCTATTCGGGAACGGAATGCAGGCGGGTTCCGCACGAAGAAAGCCCGACGACGGCGGGACCCTCCCGCCGTCGTCGGCTGTTCCTGCGCGGGACTTACCGCGGTCCGGCGGAGTCCTCCCGCTCACCGGCGGGCGCGGATTGCTCCTGCGTCTTCTGCTTCTTGATGAAGAAAAGTATGAAACCGGCGGTGAGGAACTCAACCGCGGCAATCAGGTACAGGCCGCTGTTGTAGGTGCCGCTGCTTTGCTTGAGGCTGCCCAGGAGCTGGGGTGCGAAGTAGCCGGCCAGGTTGGCAATCGAGTTGATGACGGCGAGGCCGGCAACCAGCGCCGTACCGGACATGAACCGGGCCGGGAGGTTCCAGAACACGGGGATGGCACCCATGGTTCCGGCAGCCGAGAGTGCGAGGGAGAGTACGACGCCGAGGGTGCTGCCCTGGATCCATTGACCTCCTGAATGTGACCCATGGCACTTCCTGTGGGATCCCAAAATGGGATCCCGTCACCAGGACCCGCCACCCTCCAGGAGCCACCATTGATTCCGAGCACACGTCCCTTGCCGCGCTCGACCCTTCCGGCCGCGTTTACAACGAGGACCTTGCCCCGGCCACCGGACGGAAGTGGAGCACCTACAGCTTCTTCGCCGTCTGGATGTCGGCCATCCACAACATCGGCACCTACACCTTCGTCGCCGGGCTCTTCGTCATCGGCCTCACCGGCTGGGAGGTGCTAGCGGCGATCCTCCTCGGCACGGGCATCCTGTTTTTCGGCATGAACTGGGCCGGCCGGATGGGGCAGCGCACCGGCGTTCCGGAAGCGGAACTCGAATCGGCTGAGTGACACAAGAAAAGGCGGGAGGACGACGTCGGAAGCGTCCGCCGTCGTCGTCCCGCCTGTGCTTTCCGCAGCGTCAGCGCTTGGGCGGTTTCGGGGTCGGCTTGGGGTTCGGTGCCGGCGCGGGGGCCGGGGCGGGCGTGGGCGAAAACTCCGGAGCGGGTGTGCCGGACACGTTCTTGACGGGCTCCGGCGTTGGCGGGGCCGGCGGGGGGCCGACCTTGCTGGGCCGCGGTCCCGGGCCGCGCATCATGGACTCCGGCGGGTTCGGGAACGCTCCGCCGGGGTAGAGCTTGACGACGTTTACCATGTAGTTGGCCCATTGCGGACCGGCGATCATGTAGCCGTCCAGCACCTTGTAGAACTTGCCGTTGATGGTGACGTTCCGGCCCTCGCGCTTCTGGCCCTTGGACGTGTCGCCGAAGAACGACGCCGTGGCGAGCCCGCGCGTGTAGCCCACCACCCAGGTGGCGCCGTTGGTGTTGGACGTCCCGGTCTTGGCGGCGGTGGGCATCAGGTCGTGGACCTTCGGGTGGATGTACCAGCCGGAGCCCTGGATGAGGACATCCTGGAGCACTGCGTTGACGCCGCGCGCCACTTCCGGTTTCACGGCGTCCCTGCAGCTGGTGCGGTTCGCGGCCAGCCGGTGACCGTCCGGGGCCACCACGGAGACCAGGGCGATCGGCTCGCAGTAGCGGCCGTCGTTGGCGAAGGTGGCGTACGCGTTGGCCAGGTCAAGGGGGGAGACGCCGATGGCCCCGAGCAGGTTGCCGATCTGGTGCATGTCGATCGGTGCCCGGTCCAGGCCACTGTGCAGGCCCACGGCATCCACCATCTTCTGGATGCCGCAGAAATCGAGCTGGGCCGCGGTGGCGAACGTGGCCGTGTTGATCGAGTTGAAGAGGCCGTAGTTGATGGGCATCGGCCGGTAGTAGCCGGGATCGTTGTTCTGCAGGTCGTCGTCGGCGCCCAGGTTGGCGGCCTTCTGCGCCGAGCTATACCCGCCCAGCACCCGCTGGCCGCAGCTGGAACGCCACGGGAACCCCACCGGGTAGACCCGCCGCGAGGCATCCACGATCGCGTTCAGCGGCTTGCCCTCGTTCAGCCACTCGGCGAAGGTGAACGGCTTCATCGTGGAGCCCGGCTGGAAGCCGCCCGCGCCGCTGAGGTCATAGCCGTTGGCGTCCTGGGCATCGACGTTGAAGTTCAGCTGGGTGTCGAACTTCCCCGGCGCGGGCAGGAACACGGTGTTCTGCGCCATCGCCAGGATCTTTCCGGTACCGGGCTGCACTGAAACCAGGGAGGCCCCCCACTTGTCCGGGTTGGCGCCGGCGGACAGGTTCACCTGCTTCTGGGCCGCGGCCTGCAGGCGGCTGTCCAAAGTAGTCGTGATCGTAAGCCCGCCCCGGTACAGTAGTTTCTCCCGGTCATCGAACGTGGCGCCGTAGGCCTTGTTGTTCAGGATCAGGTGGGACACATAGTCGCAGAAGTACGGTGCAATCGCGGCCCCCGCACAACCCTGCCGTGCCGGCGTGACCTTCAGCTTCAACGGGGTGGCGACGGCGGCGTCGTACGCCGTCTGCCCGATCATGCCCTGGGCAAGCATCTTGGTCAGTACCACATTCCGCCGTTGCAGGGCGCCTTGCGGATTCACCAGCGGGTTGTAGGCGCTGGGACTGTTCACCAGCCCGGCCAGCAGGGCCGCCTGCGGCAGGGTGAGGCTCTTGGCGGAGGTGCTGAAGAACAGCCGCGACGCCGCCTCGATGCCATAGGCGTCGCGGTTGAAGAACACGATGTTCAGGTACCCCTCCAGCACCTGGTCCTTGCTGTACTTCTTCTCGAGTTCCAGGGCCAGCTTGATTTCGCGCAGTTTGTCCAGCATGGTCTTCTGGTTGCCCAGCACGATCTCATCCATGCGCCCGGCTGAGAGGCGCTGCTCATTGAGCACATTGGCCACGTACTGCTGGGTGATGGTCGAGGCGCCCTGGCGGTCCCCGCCGCTGAGGTTCACCCGGACCGCACGGAGGATGCCTTGCGGGTCTACGCCGGGGTGCTCATGGAAGCGGCTGTCCTCAACAGCGATCACCGCGTTGCGGACGAAGGGTGAGATGTTTTCCAGCTTCACCGGCACGCGGTTCTCGGCGAAGAAGGTGGCGATCAGCTTGCCGTCGGCGGTCAGCACCTTGCTCGATTGCGACGGCGGACCCACCGTCAGCTCGGCCTGCAGCCCGTTGAAGTAAGAGACGGAGCCTTTCACGGCGAATCCCGTGGCCGCGACCACCGGCACCACGAGGCTGGCAGACAGGACGCCGCCGATGACGCTCAGGACGAAGTATCCGAAGACCCTGCCGAGGGTCGTCGCCACTGTGAACCTTGGACCATTCCTCATCGTCATGCCCCAGACCCAATCCCAGCTAATTGGCCTGTCCCGGATTCCGCAACACCGGCTTAAGGCCCACACTACGCCCGGAATCCGCCCGGAGGGGAGAGGTGGAGGGCCAGACGCGGCCGGCGGAGTTCCGGGGCGGCCCCTGCCGGTAAACTCATCCGGTGAACACCAGGATCCCCAACGAGCCCCACAAGGCCGTACTCCTCACCGCGGTCGGCACCACTGTGGTGATCGCCATCGGCGCCTTTATTTTGTCCTTCGCGGCGCTGACCGACCTTGCGCAGCGCTCCGGGATCGAGGCACATCTTGCCTGGATCTGGCCGATCATCGTGGACGGCATGATCGTGGCCTCCACCGTGGCCATCGTGGCGCTCAACGGGCACAGCCGCCGGGCCATGGTCTACCCGTGGACGCTGCTCTTCTTCGGCGCGATCGTTTCGACGGCGGCCAACTCCGTCCATGCCATCCTGACCGTGGACGCGATCCGTTCGGGCATCCCGCCGATCGTCTCCGCGCTGGTGGCCGCGATGCCCCCCGTGGTGCTCCTGGCCATCACCCACCTCACGGTGCACATGTACCAGAAACGCGCGGAGGCGGCCGAGCTGCACCGCGAATGGGCAGCCCAGGAGGAAGCCGAATACTACGAGGCCGAACGGGAACGGGCCGCACTCGAAGAGGCATACCGTGCCCCGGAATACCGCGCGCCGGAACACCATGCGCCCGAACACCGTGCGCCCGAACGTCACGCCCCGCCGGCGCCCCCGTACGCCCCGCCCGCGCCCACCTCGGGCCCGGTGACCGCCGCACTTCCGATGCAGGCCCCCGCCCAGGCTCCCGCTCAGGCGGAGGACGACGTCGTCCCGGCCCTGTACGAGGAAATGGTCCAGGCGCTGGAACCGGTTGATCCGGCTCCCGCGGAAGGTGCCGGCGTCAGTTTCTCCGATGAGGAGCTGAGCCAGGAAGACCTGCCCGACGACGACCCGCGGCTGAGCGCGGCGGCGAAGGGCTAGTCCCACTAAAAGCCTCACCCGAGGTGTGGCCTTTGCTGTGCACTGCCGGCAGGAGTGGTGCCAAGTCGCGGGTATCTCCGGCGTTGCAACTCAATTCCACGAAGGACCGGACCCTTCTGAGGACACGGCTTTCACGGCCATCCGCGTCCTGCCCCGCCGAGGCCCTCAGGGGAGTAAGCGCAGGGGGACTTGGAATATCCGATGCCTGAGTGAGGTCGCCATAGCGTTGCTCGTCTGCCGAGGCAAGGTCAACACGATGACCAACAACATCGGAAACCGCTCCAGCATCCCTTTTCCGTCCGGTTCAGGTAATCTTGATTTAGTAAGGGTACTTAGTTTATGGCCAGTCTGCTTTCGCTTCGACCGCGGACCGGCAGGGAAGGAGTGGAGAACATGAGGATCGGTGCATCCATTGTCCTGATAGCACTCGGGGCCATCCTCGCATTCGCCCTCGCTCCGGGACTGATTCCGTTCATTGATCAGATGCTAGTCGGCTATATCCTCATGGCCGTCGGCGTGCTGGGCCTGATCGTATCGATCATCATGGCCTTCTCGGCGCACCGGCACACGGTCGTCGAGCACGGTCCAGACACCGTCACCTAGGGCAGCTGCAGCCTTCGGCGGTTCGGAGCCATGGCGCGTGTTCAACTCGTTTCTCCGCCGCCGGAGAAGGCCCGTTTCGCCACAACGCGAAAGGAAAGAAATGATCATCCTCGGACTTGTTCTGCTGATTGCCGGCTGGCTACTCAACATCGGCATCCTCAGCACCATCGGCTGGATTTTGCTGGCCGTCGGCATCATCCTGCTTATACTCGGCGCGCTCAATCGCCCCGTCTTCGGTGGGCGCCGGTACTGGTACTAGCCAAGACGCCCGCACATGGGCCGACGAACATAGCGGAAACACCCGCTCCCAAGGTCCACCCACCATCGCCGCGACGGTGACCGCCGCGGAACTGCTGAACCGGACGGGGGAGATTGGCGTCATCGCGCCGGGAGCCGCCGCGGACGTTCTGTTGTTCCCAACGCACGACACCGGCCCAACGCGTGGAGGGACCGGCGTCGTGCGTTCTTGCAGGGAACTAGGACTTCTGGTTGAAGCGGACATGGTTGCCCGAGGGATCGCGGAAGGCGCAATCGCGCGGGCCCCACGGCTGGTCGATCGGTTCCTGGAGCACCTCGGCGCCGGCGGCGCGGAGGTGTTCGAAGGTGGCGTCGACGTTGTCGGTGCGGAAGACGATGACGGGCAGCACGCCCTTGGTCAGGAGCACCTGGAGGGCGTCGCCGTCGTCCTTGGAACGGCCGGCGTGCGGCTCGGACAGCACCAATTCCAGGTCCGGCTGGGAGGCGCTGCCGAGGGTGACCCAGCGCTGCCCGTCGGAGCCGACGTCGTTGCGCACCTCAAGGCCGAGGGCGTCACGGTAGAAGGCGAGCGATTCGTCGAGGTCGTTGACGGTGATCTGTGAGTACTGAAGTGAAATGTTCATGCCTCAAACGTAGGGCGGCGTTCAGGCGGTCGCTTCTTCAATCCTGCTCGGCTTGCGGTCCGGCTTGGTGCGCTGCCGGGCGATGCAGGAAGGCATCGCTTTGACTGCTTCGTGTTCCCGGTCCCGGTAGGCGCTGGGGGTCATGCCGACCACCTCGGTGAAGCGGGAACTGAAGGAACCCAGGGAGGTACAGCCCACCTCCATGCAGGCGTCGGTGACGGTGCTGCCGGCGCGCAGCAGGGCCATGGCCCGCTCGATCCTGCGGGTCATGAGGTAGTTGTAGGGCGTCTCCCCGTAGGCGGCCTTGAACTGGCGCGAGAAATGCGCCGGCGACATCAGCGCCCCGGCGGCCATGGTGGGCACGTCCAGCGGGCGGGCGTATTCGCGGTCGATCAGGTCCCGCGCCCGGCGCAGGAAGGCCAGGTTGGCCAGTTCCTGGGGAGTCATGCGGCCAGTCTAGCCCCGGCGGACGCCAACGCGGGGTCACTTAGGGCCCGTCCCGGTGCGGAACATGGGCCCTAAGTGACCCCGCGTTGGGTGGTGTACGGCGGGGTTAGCCGAGCAAAGCGCGGGTGTGGTCGTTGAGGAACACACCGCGGGGGTCGAATTCCCTGCGGACCTCGAGGAAGGTATCCAGCTCTGGGTAGAGGCGTTCCAGCCGGCTCCGGCTCATGAAGTGGATCTTCCCCCAGTGCGCGCGGGGGTCGAATTCCTGCAGGAGGGCGTCGGCGTCGCGGAAGAAGGGCCAGTAGTCCGTGCCGGGCTCGGTGGTGAGGGTGATGACCGTGGTGTCCCTGCCTTGGAACTGGGACAGGTAGCCCTCGTCCGCCTTCACCCACCGGACCTCCACCGGGTACTGCTGCTCCCGGTGCCTGGTGCGGATGAGGTCCTGGATGGCCTCGGTGGCGGCCAGCCCGTGCTCCACGGGGACGAAGTACTCCAGCTCGTGGAACGGGGTGGTGAAGCCGCCCGGGTAGATCCGGTAGGAGCGGTCCAGTCGTTTGCCTTCGACGCCGGAGATCCCGCTTTCGTCTTTCAGGTCGACAACGTTGTACCGCTTGGTGTAGCTCCGATTGGCCATGCGCTCGCCGGGTGCACCGGGCAGGTCCAGCAGTTCCGCCGATCCCTCCCCGGGGCACCAGAGGAAGGAGTAGTGGCGGTTGCCCGCGATGTCCGCGTCCCAGCCGGCCACGGTTTCGTCCCACTCGGGGTACGTGATTTCCTCCTGCAGGTAGTACGCGTCCTCGACCGCGAGTTCCACCTCCAGGAAGATCCCCAGCGTCCCCAGGGCGACCTGGGCCGCATGGAGCTCCCGCAGCTGGCCCTCGCCGATTTCGACGATCTCCCCGTGGCCGTCGATCAGCCGGACCCAGCGCAGGGCCGAGGAGAAGCTGCCGAGCCCGATCCCCGAACCGTGCGTGCTGGTGGACAGTGCCCCGGCGATCTGCTGCTTGTCGATGTCGCCCTGGTTGGCCAGGGCCAGGCCCTGCTCCCAGAGCGGGTCGCCGAAGGCGTTGATGGTGGTGCCGGCCCTGGCCCGGGCCCGGCGGCGTCCGCGGTTGGTTCCAGTGATCCCGGTGAGGGCGGACATGTCCATCAGTACCCCGCCGGTCTGGACCAGCGGGGACGAGGAGTGCCCGGACCCGACCGCGCGCACCGGGAGCCCCTCCTTGATGGCGAACCGCACCGCGTCAAGGGCTTCCTGCTCGGTGGTGGGCCGCACGGTGAACGCCGGAGTGGCGTGCTGGTTCCCTCCCCAGTTGCTCCACGGCACATCCGTGCCGAACGGGACCGGCGGGAAGGCCGCGTCCGCCAGACCGCGGCTGGAGGCGTTGCTCATTGTCAGGCTCCGATCAGTTGCTGCAGCGCTCATGCGCCGTGGTTGACCATGACGTGCTTGGTCCGGGAGTAGTCGTCCAGGGCGTACAGGGACAGGTCCCTGCCGTAGCCGGATCCCTTGAACCCGCCCCACGGAACCTCGTTGGCCAGGACCAGGTGGGCGTTCACCCACACGGTACCGAAGTCCAGCTGCTTGGGGACGCTGAGCGACAGCCCGGAGTCCTTGGTCCACACCGAGGCGGAGAGCCCGTACGGGGTTTCGTTCGCCCGCCGCACGGCTTCCTCGGTGGACGCGAAGGACTCCACCGTGACCACGGGGCCGAAGATTTCGTGGCTGGCAATCGGTGCGCCGGCCGGGACGTCGGCGATCACCGTCGGTTCGATGAAGTACCCCGGTCCCTCCAGGGCGGATCCTCCGACGACGGTCCGCAGCCCGGCTGACTTCGCCTCCGCAAGAGCCTCCTTGACCCGCTCGAAATGTTGGCGGGAGATCATCGGGCCCATTTCGACGTCGTCCCCTGCGTCCGGCGCGCCGAGCACCAGGGTGCCGACCTCCGCGGCGAGGAGCCGGGTGAACTCCTCGGCGACGGATTCGTGCACCAGGACGCGGCAGGCCGCGCCGCAGTCCTGGCCGGCGTTCCAGTACCCGGCGTTCCGCACCCCGGCCGCCGCGGCGGCGAGGTCGGCGTCGGGGAAGACCACCACCGGCGCCTTGCCGCCGAGTTCCAGGTGGACGCGCTTGACGGAGCGGGCGGCGGTCCCGGCCACCGCCTGCCCGCTGGCCACGCTGCCGGTCAGGGCCACGAGGGCGATGTCAGGGTGCTCGGAGAGGCGCTGGCCCACGGTGCGGCCCTGCCCGGTGACCACGTTGAGGATGCCGTCCGGGATCTGGCCGGCCACGAGTTCGGCGAGCTTCAGGGTGGACAGCGGGGTCTGCTCCGAGGGCTTGAGGACCACGCTGTTGCCCGCGGCCAGGATCGGGGCGACCTTCCAGGCCGCCATCAGCAGGGGATAGTTCCACGGAGTGATGACTCCCACCACGCCCACGGGTTCGCGCAGGATCACCGAGGTGTGGCCGGGGGCGTAGTCGCCGCCTGCCAGGGAGGTCAGGGTCCGGCAGGCGCCGGCCATGAAGCGGAAGGTGTCGATGGTGCTGGAGACGTCGTCCTCCGCGACCGCGCCGGGCTTGCCGGTGTTGGCGGCCTCGAGGCGCTCGAAGACGGCCCGGTTGGCCTCGATGATGTCCGCGATCCGGTGCAGGACTTCCGAACGTTCCCGCGGGGTGGTGCTGCCCCAGGATGCCTGGGCGGCGACGGCGGCAGCAACGGCGGTGTCGACGTCGGCGGCGGTGCCGGCGGCGACTGAGGCGAGGACTGCGCCGGTGGACGAGTTGAAGACGTCGAGCAGCTCGGCGGAGGTGCCCGGGACGAAGGCGCCGTTGATGAAGTGTCCCGACGGCGGCAGTTCAGGGGCGCTGGCCTGTCCGGCGGGGCGCCGGACGGTGAAGGCAGCGCGCGGCAGGGCGGTCTCGGTGGTGGTCATGGCAGTGGTTCCAATCTTTCGGAGTGGTCGTGGGGCTGGCGGGCGCCGGCTCAGGCGGCGTCGCGGTTCAGGCTGCGTCGCTCACCAGCGCGGGGGTGGGGGAGTCTGCGGGTTCCGAGCTTTTGCCCAGGGTCCGGGCGACGCGGGCCGCGGCGTAGTACAGGGGCGCCACGACGATCAGCCCGACGATCCAGGAGAGGTCCACGCCACCCATCGCGGCGGCGACCGGGCCGGTGTAGACGGCGGTGGCGGTGAACGGAATCTGGATGAGGGCGCCGGCGATGTAGGAACCGATGGCGACCCAGTTGAACCGCCCGTACACGCCGCCGTCGCGCCTGAAGAAGTCGTCCACGCGGTAGTGGCCGTGCCGCAGCAGGTAGTAGTCCACCAGGTTGATGGCCGTCCACGGCACCAGGACGTACATCAGGAAGGACAGGAAGTTGGTGTAGAAGAGGATGAAGTTGTCCCGGGCGAACAGGGCCACGGACACCGCCACGGCGAAGAGGATGATGGCGGCCACGCTGCGGGTCTTGGCCTTGGGCATCCAGTCCGGTTTGAAGGTCTGGCCGACGGTGAGGCTGCACAGGACGCCGCAGTAGAGGTTCATGGCGTTCGAGGCGGCCACCCCGAGGCAGAAGATGCCGATGATCACCGCCGTGAGGGGCTGGAGCTGCGAGCCGAGGTCTCCGACGATATCGGCGCCGGCGGGGTCTCCGGAGAGGGTGAGTGCCACCGAGCCCACGAGGGCGCCGAGCACCATCGGGAAGAGCGTGCCCAGCACGCAGCCGGAGTAGGACGCCCAGAACGCCGGCCGCGAACCGGTGCCCTGCGGCAGGTAGCGGGAGTAGTCGGAAACGTAGGGTGCGTAGGCCAGCTGCCAGAGGGCCGAGACGGAGACGGTGCCCATGAAGCCGGCCCAGTTGAAGCTTCCTTGCTCCAGGAGCCCGGCGGGCAGGCCGTTGACGAAGAGGACCCAGATGAACGCCACCACCAGGGCGATGCCGGCGACGATGCTGAGGAATTTCGCGTAGGCGTGGATGATCCGGTAGCCGAAGATCGTGGCGATGACGCTCACCACGCCGAGGATCACGATCCCGGAGTCCACACCGATCCCGGGGTAGACCGCCGCCATCGCTTCGCCGCCGAAGACGAGGTTGGCGGCGAAGAAGCCGGCGTACATGATCACCACGATGAAAACGATCAGCAGGGCGCCGAAGGAGCCGAACTGCCCCCGCGTCTGGATCATCTGGGCGACGCCCAACTGCGGCCCCTGGGCGGAATGCAGGGCCATGAAGATGCCGCCGATGAGGTTGCCGAGGATGATCCCGACGACGGCGGTGGTGAAGTCGAGCCCGAAGACAGTGGTGGCGAGTCCGCCGGTCACGATCGTCATGATCATGATGTTGGAGCCGAACCAGATGGTGAACAGGTCGCGGGGCTTGCCGTGCCGTTCGTTCAGCGGGATGGGCTGGATGGTCTTGTCCTCCAGCCGGGGCACCTCCTTGACGGCCTGCGGGCCGATTGCGGTGCTCATGATGCGCTCCGGGCGGCCAGTGACAGCTCATTGGTGTCCTCGCGGCTTCCCTTCACCATCAGGCCGAGCAGGTCGAAGACGAGGGTGGCCGCCGCCACCGAAGTGATGTCCGCGTGGTCGTAGGCCGGGGCGACCTCGACGACGTCGGCGCCCACGATGTTGATTCCCTCCAGCCCACGGAGCAGGGCGAGCAGTTCGCGGGAGTGAAGCCCGCCCATTTCGGGGGTGCCGGTGCCGGGGGCGTAGGACGGGTCGAGGACGTCGATGTCGATCGACACGTACACGGGGGTGTCGCCCAGGCGTTCCTTCACCTGTTCGATCGCCGCGGGCACTCCGAGGGTGTCCAGGTCCGAGCAGCGGATGATCTGGAAACCGAACTCATGGTCGCGGAGGAAATCGTTGCGGTCATAGACCGGGCCGCGGATGCCCACGTGCATGGAGCGGTCCTGGACCAGCAGGCCCTCTTCGAAGGCGCGGCGGAAGATGGTGCCGTGGGTGACGGGCTGGTCGAAGTACGTGTCCCAGGTGTCCAGGTGCGCGTCGAAGTGCAGCAGCGCCACGGGCCCGTGGACGGTGTTCAAGGCCCGCAGCATGGGCAGGGCGATGGTGTGGTCCCCGCCGATGGAGATCAGCCGCTTGCCTTCGCCGAGGAGCGGCAGGGCCTGCTCCTCGATTTCGCGGACGGCCCGGGTGATGTCGTACGGCGTGCAGACGATGTCTCCGGCGTCCACCACCTGGACCTCCCGCACGGGTTCCACGTCGAGTTCAACGTGGTAGCCGGGGCGCAGGAGGCGCGAGGCCTCGCGGACGGCCGCCGGACCGAAGCGGGCGCCCGGACGGAAGGAGGTGCCGCCGTCGAACGGGACGCCGACCACTGCGATGTCGTAGTCGGGAACGCGGTCGATCTGCGGGAGCCGGGCGAAAGTGCCAAGCCCCGCGAAGCGTGGAACCTTGGTGGCGTCGACGGGGCCAACGGGCTGGTGGACAGTCATGGGGGAGAATCCTTCACGTTGCGCTGGGGGCCTGCTGCCTCTGCAGGTCCTTCCATCATTAGTGATCGGCGTCACGTGGCCTATCGAGCGATTGACTACAAATAACAGGGGCACCTATACATATGTCTAAGAGCGCCGGAATTCCGGGCCGGTGAAGGGCATGCAGACAAGGAACGGAGCCTGACCATGGCCATGACGGTGGCGGAACTGCTCGCCGAGCCGCAACTGGGGTTGCGCCTGCTGGCGGGCGCCGGCGGCATGGGAAACCGCATCACTTGGGCCCACACCTCGGACCTGCCGCGGCTCTGGGAATGGACCACGGGCGGCGAAATCATGATGACCAACGGCATGTCCATTCCGGCCGACGCCGAGGGGCAGGTCGAGCTCGCACGGGAGCTGGTGAAGGCGGGCGCGAGCGCGCTGGCGGTCGGCGAAAAGATGCACGCCCCGGAGCTCCGTCCCGAACTGATCGAGGCCTGCGATTCCCTGCCCCTTCCGCTCATCAACATTCCCTACCCGCTGCCGTTCATCGCCATCGCCCGGACGGTGGCGGAGGCCTCCCTGATCGAGGAGTCGCGCCGGCTGCGGCAGACCGCCAGGATCTATGACCTGTTGCGGTTGGCGGGGGCGGACGATCACGGGCGGCGCCTGCTGCAGGGCCTGGCCGCTGAACTTGGCTCCAGGCTTTTCGTCATCGACCGGCGGTGCCTGGACCCCTGGCACCCGGACTGGGAGAAGCTGCCCGGGGAACTGTCCGGCTGGCTCGCCGGGAAGGTGGGGAAGGCGCCAGGCACGGTGAAGAATTTCCAATGGCTGCGGATGGGGGAGCAGCACGTGCTGATGATGGACATTCCCACCCATGCGAACGCCCTGCTGCTGGTCCTGCCGGACACCGAGCAGCATCCCGACGCGGTGGTCCTGCTCCATGCGGCCACGGTCCTGGGCCTCGAACTGTCCCGCACGGTGCTGGCGCTCGAAGGCCAGCGACGGCTGGGATCCGAGTTCCTCCTGCAGGCCTTCGACGGGCGCTACGGTGTGGCCGAACTTGAACGCCGGCTGGGCGAGTTCGGCATCCCCGCGCAAGACTTCGTGGTGGTGTCCATGTCCGGGGAAAACGGGGACCTGGCCAACGTCCACGTGGACCTGTGGGGACATGGATTCGCCTCGGCCTGCCTGAACCGGGCCGGCCGCCTGCACCTCCTTGTTTCGAAGGAATGCCCGGCGGAACTGATGCGGCACGTGGTCAGCGGCTCCGTGCGGATCGGGGTGAGCGCGCCGGCCGGGGTGTCCGGGATCCAGACAGCACTGCAGGAATCGCTGTGGTCGCTCGGCACCGCGGAGAACAGCGCCCGGCAACTGGTGCGGTATCGCGAAGGGCCGTCCTGGTTGGGCCTGACGAGCCATGAGGAGGGCGCCGCGCTCGTCCAGCGACTGCTGGGGCCGGTCATTGACTACGAGCGCGGCCGTGAACCGGACCTGATGCACACCCTGAAGGTCTACCTGGACACCCAGCGCTCCTGGCAGAAGACGGCGGCCGTGCTTTTCACGCACCGCCAGACCGTGATCTACCGGATCCGGAAGATCGGCGAGCTGACGGGGCTGGACATGGGCGAAACGTCCACCCTCGCCCAGCTGTGGTTTGCCCTGCAGATCCACGAAGCCATGGATTTCCCCACCTGACACGCGACGCAGCCGGGGGTGGCGCCTAGAGTGTTAGCGACACCATCCCTTTCAGAGGAGTGCGCGATGAGAATTGCTGTCACTGGCGGAAGCGGCAAGCTTGGCCGGAACGTGGTCCGGGGCCTGAAGAAGGACGGCCACGAGGTGTTGAACCTGGACCGGGAAGGCCGGAAGGGGCCCGGGTATGTGAACGTTGACCTGCGCAGCTATGGTCAGGTCCTCGATGCCATCCTTGGCCTGGATGACCGGCACAGCGGATTCGACGCGGTGGTGCACTTGGCGGCCATCCCCGCCCCGGGCCTGGCGCCGGACGCCGCAACTTTCGAAAACAACATGCTCTCCACCTACAACGTCTTCCAGGCCGCGCGACGGGCGGGAATCAAGAAGATCGTCTATGCCTCCAGCGAGACCGTCCTTGGCCTGCCCTTTGACATCGCACCGCCGTATATCCCGGTGGACGAGGAATACCCGGCCCGGCCCGAGAGCACGTACTCGCTGGTCAAGCACCTCGAAGAGCAGATGGCCATCCAGTTCACGCGCTGGGACCCCGAACTGAGCATCGTGGCCCTGCGCTTCTCCAACGTGATGGACCCCGAGGATTATGAGGCGTTCCGGTCCTTCGACGCCGATGCCAGGCTCCGGAAGTGGAACCTGTGGGGCTACATCGACGCCCGCGACGGGGCACAGGCGGTGGCCCGCGCCCTCGAGAACGGGCAGCCGGGATTCGAGGCGTTCATCATCGCTGCCTCGGACACGGTCATGGAGAGATCAAGCGCGGAACTGGCCGCCGAAGTCTTTCCCGGCGTCGAGGTGGTCAAGGAACTGGACCGGCACGAAACCCTGTTGTCCATCGACAAGGCACGCCGGCTGCTGGGCTACGAGCCCGAGCACAGCTGGCGCGACTACCACTCGAACCGGACCACGCCCACTGAAGACTGAGACGAACTGAGGAGCAGCATGGAATACCGCACACTGGGCAGCAGCGGTGCTGTCGTGTCCGCTTACGCGCTGGGAACCATGACCTTCGGGGCCAAGGCGAGCGAAGAGACGTCCCACCTCATCCTGGACGACTACCTCGATGCCGGCGGCAACTTCCTGGACACCGCCGATGTCTACAGCCAAGGCGTGTCCGAGGAAATCATCGGCCGTTGGTTGGGCAGCCGGAGCGGCGCGCGGGATCGGGTGGTGCTCGCCACCAAGGGACGCTTTCCGATGGGAAAAGGCCCCAATGACCTCGGCACGTCACGCCGGCATTTGGGCAAGGCACTGGACGACTCCCTGCGCCGCCTGGGTGTTGAGCAGATCGACCTGTACCAAATGCACGCCTGGGACCCCATCACCCCGCTGGAAGAGACCCTGCGCTTCCTGCACGACTCCGTCTGCAACGGAAAGATCGCCTACTACGGCTTCTCCAATTTCCTCGGCTGGCAGCTGACGAAGGCCGTCCACCTGGCGAAGGCACACGGCTGGAACCTTCCGGTCACCCTGCAGCCCCAGTACAACCTGCTGGTGCGGGACATTGAACTGGAGATTGTTCCCGCGGCGCTCGACGCCGGCATCGGCCTCCTTCCGTGGTCGCCGCTGGGCGGTGGCTGGCTTTCGGGCAAGTACAGGCGCGATGTGGACCCGACCGGGGCTACCCGGCTGGGGGAGAACCCGAAGCGCGGCATGGAAGCCTGGGAAGCCCGGAACGCGGACGAACACACCTGGCGGGTCCTCGACGCGGTCGAGGCGACAGCATCGTTGCACTCCGTCAGCCAGTCACAAGTTGCCCTCGCATGGCTGGCCGGCAGGCCGGCGGTGACATCCGTGATCCTGGGCGCACGGACACGCGATCAGCTGGCGGACAATCTGGCGGCGGCCGATCTTGAGCTGACAACCGAGGACATCGAGCGGCTGAACGGGGCGAGCAACCCCAGGCTCGGGGTGTATCCGTACGGGCCGAACGCGCAGGAACAACGCAGCCGCAAGATCGCCGGCGGCCGCTGAAGGCCGGAAGCTGCAAGGGGCCCGGTGCTACCCGGCCCCTTGCAGCTCAGCCCAGCCGCGGTGTCCGCGGGGGTTCGGTACGGCGGGAGCCGGTTGCTTCGAAAGCCGCCGCGAGGGCCAGCAGCGCGGTGTCGTCGTAGGCGCGGCCTGCGAAGGTCAGGCCCACCGGCATGCCGATGTCGGCCATCGTTCCCATCGGGACGGTGACCGTGGGAATCCCCAGGTGGCGGGGCACCAGGTTGCCGTTGGCCACCCAGACGCCGTTGCGCCAGCCGAGGTCCGCGGAGGCCGGGTTCACGTCCATGTCCGCCGGTCCGACGTCGGCGGCGGCCGGGAAGATCACGGCGTCCAGGCCCAGCCCGTCCATCCATTCTTCGAGGTCCAGTTTGCGGGTCAGCTCCAGGCCGCGGACGCCGGCGGCCAGTTCCGGGATCTCCGTCATCGGCTGCTCCGGGTTGGAGCGGATGTGGGCGGGGTAGCCGGAAATGTTGTCGTCGAACCCGTCGTAACGGTCCGGCAGGGCACCGTCCGGATGCGGGAAGATCGCCGCGCCGTCCACCTGCGCCAGCGAATCCAGGGCCGGGTCGCCGTTGGCCGCCAGGAAGTCATTCCAGGACCAAGCGGACAGGTCCACGATTTCGCGGTGCAGGTACTCCGGGCTGACCAGTCCGCGGGTGGCGATGGTGGGTGCGCCCGGCCGGTCGCCCTCGTAGTTGCTCACCACGGGGAAGTCCACCAACACCACCTCGGCACCGGCGGCCTCCAGGTCACGCCGCGCGGCTTCCCAGAGATCGATCACGGAGGCACGGGTCTCGATCCGCTGCCCGGTAGGTCCGCCGATTCCCGCCGCTCCCTCGGTTCCGGCCTCGGCGTCGGCGTTCACATATATCCGCGGCACCCCGAAGCGCTTGCCCCGCAAAGCCGCCCGGCCGCCGTCGGGATCTGCCGGAGCGAGCGCCGGGTAGGATTCCGGCCGCACCTCGGAGGACTTCGGGATCTCCACCCACGGCTGCACCCGCCAGAAATCGCCGCGCGCCTCGGCGTCGTCCGCCACGATCACGTCCAGCAGTTCCAGTAGGTCCGCCATGGAGCGGGTGTGCGGGACCACCACGTCCATCGTGGGGACCAGCGGCCAGTTGCCGCGCACCGAGATCACGCCGCGGGAGGGCGTGTATGCGCACAGGGCATTGTTCGACGCCGGTGCGCGGCCGCTTGACCACGTCTCCTCGCCCAGGCCGAAGGCACCGAAGCTGGCCGCCGTCGCGGTGCCAGAGCCGTTGGAGGAACCGGAGCCGAAGGCCGCCGTCAGGAAGTCGGCGTTGTACGGGCTCTCGGCCCGGCCGTAAACTCCGCGCTGCATGCCGCCGTTGGCCATGGGCGGCATGTTGGTCAGGCCGATCAGCACGGCGCCGGCGTCGCGCAGGCGTTCGATGGTGAAGGCGTCCCGCTGCGCCACGAGGTCCTTGAACGCCGGCGACCCGGCGGCGGCGGTGAGGCCCTTGGCCAGGTATGAGTCCTTGGCGGTGTAGGGGATGCCCTCCAAGTGACCCCGGCCCTCGCCGCGGGCGCGGCGCTCGTCCGAGGCGATGGCATCGGCGCGGGCGTCCGGGTTCATGACCACCATGGCGTTGAGTTCGCCGTCGTAGGCCGCGATGCGTTCCAGGTACGCGTCCAGGAGTTCAAGCGAGGTGGTTTCGCCGGATTCCAGGGCAGCGCGAAGCCGGGCGATGGACGCCTCGACGACGTCGAAGCGGGCCATCACGCCACACCTCCCTTCGAGGCGGGCAGGGCAGGCTGCTGCTGGGTGATGCAGTGGATGCCGCCGCCGCGGGCCAGGATGGGCCGGGCGTCCACGGTGACCACGCGGCGCCCCGGGTAGGCCTCGGCCAGGATCTCGGCGGCGAGGGCGTCGGCGCGTTCTTCGCCGTAGCCGCAGGCGATGACGCCGCCGTTGACCACCAGGTGGTTGACGTAGCTCCAGTCCACGAAACCGTCCTCGTCGCGGAGGGTCTCCGGGGCGGGCAGCTGGACGATTTCGAAAGGCTTGCCCGCGGCGTCCGTCTGGGTTTCCAGGAAGGCGTGCAGGCTGCGGCTGACCTCGTAGTCCGGGTGCTCCGGGTTGCCCTGGGAGTGCAGCAGGATGCGCCCGGGGGCCGGCAGGGTGGCCACCATGTCGATGTGGCCGCGGGTGCCCATGTCCTCGTAGTCCCGGGTGAGGCCGCGCGGACCCCAGATGACCTTGGTTGCGCCGATGGTGCGGGCCAGTTCGGCCTCCACCCGGGCCTTGTCCGCGTAGGGGTTCCGGCTCGGGTCGAGCTGCACGGTTTCGGTGACGAGCACGGTGCCTTCGCCGTCCACGTGGATGGCGCCGCCTTCGTTGACCAGCAGGGAGCTCACCAGTTCGGCCCCGCTCTGCTCCGCCACGAAGCGGGCCATCCCGGCGCTCTTTTCCCATTCGGCCCACTGCGGGGCGCCCCAGCCGTTGAAGACCCAGTCGACGGCGCCAAGCACGCCGGGGCGCTCGTCGTCGAGCACGAAGGTGGGTCCGACGTCGCGCATCCAGAACTCGTCAAGGGGTGCCTCGAGCTGTTCGATGCCGCTGCCGAGCATGCGGGCGGCGCGTTCGCGCTCGCTGGGGTCCACCACCATGGTGACGGGTTCGAATTCGGCGACCGCGTGCGCGACGGCGGTCCAGGCGGCGTACGCCTCCTCGGCCGACGCGGCATCGTCGCCGAGCGTCAGGCCGGTGCGGGGGAACGCCATCCAGGTGCGTTCGTGGGGTGCGGTTTCGGCCGGCATTTTCCAAGCCATGAAGACTCCTCTGTGCTGCAAGCTTCTCTGCTGCAAGCTCGTTGATTGCGAAGCTTGTTGATCATACGATCAATAATGCTGAAAAGTTACTTTAGACTGGTCTGTGATGTCAAGCACCACGCAGAAGCGCGCCACCCGGAAGTCTCCGGCCGAGCGCGCCGCCGAAATCACCGAAGCCGCCCGCGGAATCGCCCTGGAGCAGGGCCTCTCCGCCATCACGCTGCGCAATGTCGCCTCCCGGGTGGGGGTGGCATCGGGCCTCGTTGCGCACTACCAGCCGAACGTCGATGCCCTCGTGGCCGGGACGTTCACGGCGATCGTGGCGGCCGAAACCGAGGAGGTGGCGGGCATGCTCGCGGCCCTTCCGGGGCCTGTGGAGCGCCTGGCTTTCCTGCTCGGCACCCTCATGGACGGCAGCCGGCTCGACGTCACCGCCGTGTGGGTGGAGGCTTGGACCCTCGGCCGCCGGAACGAAGCCCTCGCCGGGTGCGTCCGCGAACAGATGGACGCCTGGCAGGCCGTGCTGCAGCGCGTGGTGGAGGACGGCGTGGCCGGCGGCCACTTTGACACCGGCGATCTTGAAGCAGGAGATGCCGCCTCGCTCGCCTGGCAGATCCTGGGCATGATCGACGGCCTCACCGCCCAGTCCCTGGTGCGCTGGGGCGGGGTCAGCGACCGCGGCACGCACCTGGCCCGCGCCGTCGAAGGCATGGTGGGCGCGGCCCGCGGCTCGCTGCAGGTTTCAGCCCGTTGAGTGCTCAGTTGTGGCGGGTATTTCCGCGGATTTCCCGCCACAAGTGAGCACTCAACGCATGGATGGGATGGCTTCAGCCGGCCAGCTGCACGCTCGCGCCGTCGAACCAGCGGTGCACCGGCCCGGCGTCGGGATCGCGGACGACGGCGTCCAGCAGTTCCGTGGCCGCCGCGCCGTACTCGCGGGGCGCCAGGTCGATGGCACTGATGAGCGGGTTGCCGGTTTCCAGGGCCGCGGCGCCAGCGAAGGAGGCGATGTCCAGGTCCTTGCCCACGGTGAGGCCGCGGCTTTCGAGCACGAGCTGACTCTGCGCGGCATGCCCCTGCGCGCCGCAGACCAGCGCGTCGGCGTGTCCGGTATCCACGGCGGAGGCGACCGCGGAGACGAGGTCGCGCGGCGTCGCATTGCCCTCCACCTCGTGGACCCGCGGCTCGATGCCGTGGCGCCGGCACCAATCCAGGTAGGTGTTGAGGGTGTCCACCGCCCAGGACGAGGAAATCGCGTCGTCGACGGCGAGCAGTGCCGGGCGCTTGCGGCCGCGGCTGAGCAGGTGGTCCAGGACCTGGATCTGCAGCTCGGTGTGGTGGGCCTCGAGGGTGCCGAGGACCCGTTCCTCGCCGGGGCCGGTGTAGCGGCCCACCGAAACGGTGGGGATCCCGTCGTCGAGCAGGGCCGCCACGAGCGGCTCGCCGGGGGAGGGGTCGATCGCGATCACGCCATCCACGTGGAAAGCCCGCTGCGGGGTGAGGCCGCGCGCGAAAAGGGTGACGTCGTAGTCGGCGGCGGCCGCGCCCTCGGTGACCCCGAAGGCGAAGTCCATGTAGAAGGCCAGGCTGCGGGCGATGGGCGGGATGTACAGGCCGATGGTCCCCACCCGGCTGACCCGCAGGCTGCGTGCCGCACGGTTGGCCACGTAGCCCAGGCGGTCCGCCGTCTCGCGGATCAGGGCGCGCTTTTCCTCGGAGATCCGGCCGCTTCCGCCCAGGGCGCTGGAGACGGTGGTCTTCGAGAGCCCGAGTTCGCGTGCAATGTCCAAGATGGTTGCCCGGGTTCTCGCCATGCCTTCATCCTAAGTGCGCCCGGCGCCGGACCGAGGCCTCGCGGCCGCCCGCCCTGGTGATTCCGCCTGCTCTTGACAACACCCCTGTGACGTCCCACACTTTTGTTTGCGGGAACGTTCCCGCAAACCCGCAAAGCATCCCCAATCTCCAAAACCCTGACCCGCCCGCCTCCGGCCAACGACGCCCCGGAAGAATGGATTTTCCCCATGTCCCTGTCCGCCCCCACCCCGGACTACCTGAACCCGTCCGGCCGCAAGAGCAACCCGGAACGCCGGGCCCGCCTCCGTCGGGCGATCTTCGCCTTTGACGTGCTCATCCTGCTCGCCCCGCCCATGCACTGGTTCTTCAGCGGCGGCCAGTCCGCCTTCTGGTACTTCCTGGCGTCCAACGCCCTGGTGACCCTGTCCCTCTTCGCCCTCTGGAAGACCATCGGCACGGACGAGGTGACGGCATGAAAATGGCCATCGGCTACGGAGCCGTCCTTGCCTTCACCGTGCTCGTTGTCGTGGTCATGAACCGCGCCCGCCGCGGCGATGCCACCATGAGCGACTACGCCACCGGCGGGCGCTCCTTCAGTTCCTGGTTCGGCACCATGGCCTTCCTCAACACCTGGCTGGCCGGCACCGTGTTCGTGGCCTTCGCCGGGCTGACCGCCAGCGGCGGCGTGATTGGCATGTACTCCCTGTCCTACTCCCTGCTCAGCGTGGTGCTGATGTTCTTCCTCGGCACCCCGGTGAACAAGTGGGGCCGCACCCACGATCTCCGCACCCAGGCCGACCTGCTCGGCCTGCGCTACAACTCCCGCTCCGTGCGCGTCATCGCCGCAAGCATCGGCGTGCTGGCCTCCGTTCCGTGGGTGGTGCTCGGCATGCAGTCCCTGGGCCTGGTGTTCTCCACGCTCTCCTTCGGGCAGGTCTCCCCATACCTGGCCGTGGTGATCGGCGTGCTGTTCATCGCGGCGCGGCAGATCTGGACCGTCAAGCTGGGCACCCGCGGCCTGATCATCAGCGACATGGTGCAGGGCCTCTTCGCCTACGGCATCGGCTTCCTGGTGATCGTGGGAATGCTGGTGTGGCTGATCAACAACGGCCACGGCTTCGGCGCCATGGCCCCTGCCCTGCTCGAACTGCCCGGCCCGGGCAGCCCTGCCGGACCGCTCTACGTGTTCTCCCTGATCTTCACCGGCATGATGGGCGCCTGGTGCTGGCCTGACTTGTTCGTGCGCATGTTCAGCGTGCGCACCCCGCGCACCGTGCAGAAGTCCGCCGTGCAGGCCGCCCCGCTGATGTTCATCTTCTCCGCCGCGCTTACCACCGTGTCCCTGCTCGCCTCCAGCGTCCCGGGCGTCTCCGAGGCACCGGATACGGTCTGGTTCATCATGGCCGGCATCGGCGGCGCGGGCCTGGTGGCCGTGGCCGGCGTGTGCGTGGTGGCCGCGACCATGGGCAACGTGGGCGCCAACCTCCAGGCCCTCGGCACCCAGATCGCCAACGACATCGTCGGCGCCCGCAGCCACCAGCGGGTGGAGTCCGCCAAGGGCGCCAAGATCGCCGTCGCCGCCGTCACCCTGGTCTCCGCGGCCGTGGCCCTGTTCACTGCCCACCAGGTGTCCGGCCTGATCGCCATCGCCTTCGTGTCCTACCAAGCCATCTGCCAGCTCGCCCCGACCCTGCTGCTGGGCATCTTCTGGCGCCGGGGCACGGCCGCCGCGGCCAACGCGGCCATGGTGTCCGGCATCCTCGTGGCTGCGGTGCTGGAAATCATGTACCCCAGCCCGCTGTCCATCCCGTGGCTGGGCGGGCTCACCTCCGGGGTGGCCGGCTTGATCGTGAACCTCGCCGTGTACCTGGCGGTCTCCCTCCTGAAGCCGGCGACGGCGGCAGAGCAGCACCGCGTGGACGCCCTGTTCGATGACCTCAAGACCAAGACGCCCGTCAGCCAAGGAGCACCCTCGTGACGACACCCGCGGACACCCTGATCCTCGCCGCCCGCATCCACACCTTGGACCCTCACAGCGCTGACCCCGAAAAGCCGGCCCCCACCGCCGTCGCCGTCACCGCCGGCCGCATCACCGCCGTCGGGAGCTCCGCGGACCTGGAAGCGCACCGCGGCCCGGACACCACGGTGCTGGACTACGGGGACGCCACGATCGTGCCCGGCCTTAATGACAGCCACACCCACGTGGTCTACGGGCTCGAACTGGCCCGTGGCGTGCAGCTGACGGACCGCGGCTTCGCGGAGGTGCAGCGGATCGTGGGCGAGGCCGCACGAAACGCCCAGCCCGGCGAGTGGGTGAACGGCTGGGGACTGGATCCCAACCTGTTCACGGAGACCGGCTTCAACGGCCGCCTGTTCGACGACGCCACCGGCCAGGTGCCGATGTTCCTGCGGATGCGGGACGGCCACTCGGCGGTGGTCAATTCGGCGGCGCTCGCCGCCGCCGGGATCACGGGGCCGGTGGACTTCCCGGACGAGTCCGTGGTGGCCGTCGACGGCGACGGCCGGCCCACCGGGTACCTCGTGGAGTTCAGCGCGATGGACCTCGCCACGAAGGTCATGCCGCAGGAGGACCTGGCCGGCCGCGCCGGACGGCTCGGCGAGCTGCTGAAGGCGATGGCCGCCGTCGGGATCACCTCCACGCACGTGATGGACTTCGTGGACGGGTCCGCGGAGCTGCTCACCCGGCTGGAGGCCGACGGCGAGCTGCCGCTGCGGCTGCGCTTCTCGCCGATGGCCAACGCCGGGGCATCGCTGGCCGAGCTCGAGGACATCGCGGCGTTGCAGGGCACCGGCGGGCGGCGCTGGGTGGTGGAGGGCGTGAAGTTCTTCATTGACGGCACCATCGACAACGGCTCCGCCTGGCTGGAACACCCCGACGTCTACGGGCAGAACACCGAATCCGTGTGGACCGACCCGGCGGACTTCCAGAAGGCGCTGCGCTTCTTCGTGGAGCGCGGCATCCCCACGGCCACGCACGCGATCGGGGACCAGGGTGTGCGGTACGTGCTGGAGGCGCTCGAGTCCGCGGGCGAAGCACGGAACCTGGCCGCGCACCGGATCGAGCACATCGAGACCATCCCGGACGAACTCGTGGCCCGCTTCGCCGAACTCGGCGTGGCGGCCAGCATGCAGCCCATCCACGGCACCCACCACACCAGGGCCGACCGCAGCGACAACTGGTCGGTGCGGCTCGGTGAGGAACGGGCGGCCCGCGGCTGGCGCTGCCGGGACCTGCGGGAGGCCGGGGTGACCGTGGCCCTGGGCTCGGACTGGCCCATCACGCCCTACGACCCGCGCGCCATGATGGCCGATTCCATCCTGCGCCGCCCCGTGGAGCGTCCGGGCACCGCCCCCGTGCAGCCCGAACAGGCGCTCACCCCGCTCATGGCCCTGGAAGGCTACACCACCCACGCGGCCGCGGCGGCCGGGCTCAGCGCGGTGGCCGGGTCCATCACGGCCGGCAAGCGGGCCGACTTCACGGTCTTCGCCCGCGACCCCCTGGCCGTGGACCCGGAGGAACTCGCCCGCACCGCGGTGGTGGCGACACTCCTGGACGGGGTGCCGGTGGGCTGACGGCAGCGTGCCATGATGGCCGCATGACCTTTGCGAACGTGGGGACCCTAGGTACGAAAACCGGCCAGCGCGATGCGCTCGTGGAAATCCTGCTCCGGCCCAAGCCCGCACTGCGGGACGCCGGCTGCCTGCTGTACGAGGTAGGAATCAACGACGACGTCCCGGACACCGTGTTCGTCTGCGAAATCTGGGAATCCGCCGAAGCACACCAGGCATCCCTGCAGCTGGAGGGCGTCCAGGCCGCGATCAGTGAGGCGATGCCGCTGCTGTCCGGCGACAACGGCGGCCACCGCTTCACCGTGCTGGGCTCGCCGCTCCGCGCGAACGGTGCGCGCCAGTCGCGGCATTCGCTCTAGCGCGGCACACAAGCGCAGAGGACGACGGCGGGAGCCTCCCGCCGTCGTCCTCTTTCCGTTAGATTCCTGTTCAGACCGTCCGGGGTGCCTTGGCGAGGTTCGCTTCCAGTTGGGCGGCGTCCTGCCGGATGACGTACGCGGGGCGGTCCCGCTCCACGCGCCAGCTCTCGGAGAGCGGGCCGACGTTCACGGTATCGAAGCCGAATTCGTCGTAGAGCCTGGTGACCAGTTCGGCCGCCTCGGGGAAATCGCTGGCGGTGGCCAGGGCGCGCCGGCCGGGAGTACCCGAAGGCCTGCCATCGGTGGTGATTTCCTTGGCGCGGATGTGGTTGAAGCCCTTGGCCACCTTGGACTGCGCCAAGTGCTCCTGGACCAGGCCGGAGGTGGTGGTCTCGCCGGCGTCGAGCGCCGGGATCCGGCCGTCGCGCTCCCAGTAGTAGCCGTCACGCTCCCAGTAGTAGTTGTTGGTGTCGATGACCACCTTGCCCGCCAGCGGTTCCGCCGGGAGGTCCCGGTAGTTCCCGAACGGGACGGTCACGACGGCGAAATCGGCTTCCGCTGCCGCCTCGGCCGGTGTTGCCGCTCGGGCCTTGGGGCCGAGTTCCGCGACGAGGTCCGCCAGGGTTTCCGGGCCGCGCGAGTTGCTGATCACTACGTCATAGCCAAGGTCGACCGCCTTGCGTGCCACCTGGCTGCCAATGTGTCCTGCACCGATGATTCCGATTGTCGTCATATCTGCGGCAACACCGGCCAGCCGGCGGCCGTTCCGTACGTTACGCCGGGTGTCCCCGGCGGGGAGTTAGTCCTTGGCCGGTGCCGGCGCGGCGGCCGCGTGCAGCACCGAGTGGAAGTGGCTGCGGGACATCTCGCCGAATTCGTAGGCGGTTTCGGCGTGCTCGGAGAGGTCCACACCTACGGTCTCGGCCTCGTGGCTGACGCGGAAGCCGAGGGTCTTGTTGATGGCCAGGCCGATCGCTGCGGTCATGCCCACCGAGACTACCAGGGTGACCACCACTGCGGTGGTCTGGGCGATCAGCTGCTGGAGGCCGCCTCCGTAGAAGAGGCCGCCGCCCACGCCGTCCACGGGCAGGGCGATGAAGCCGAGGGCGAGGGTGCCGATCAGGCCGGCGCCCAGGTGCACGCCCACCACGTCGAGGGAGTCGTCGAAGCCGAACTTGTATTTCAGGTCCACGAACACGGCGCAGGCCGCACCCGCCACCAGGCCGAGGCCAAGGGCTGCGGCCGGGCTGATGTTGGCGCAGGACGGGGTGATGGCGACGAGGCCGGCAACGACGCCGGACGCGGCACCCAGGGAAGTGGGGTGGCCGTGGCGGACCTTCTCGGTGACCAGCCAGCCGATCATCGCGGCGGCCGGTGCCAGCATGGTGTTGACCCAGATCAGGCCTGCCTGCTCGGCAGTGGTGGCGGCGCCGCCGTTGAAGCCGAACCAGCCGAACCACAGCAGGGCCGCGCCGAGCATGATGAAGGGGATGTTGTGCGGGCGGTGGTTGGGGTCCTTGCCGAAGCCGTGGCGCTTGCCCAGGATCAGTGCGAGGACGAAGGCCGCGGCACCGGAGCTGATCTCCACGACCGTGCCGCCGGCGAAGTCGATGACCTGGCCGAACACTTGGGTGAGCGCGCCGCCGGCACTCATCAGCCCGCCGCCCCACACCATGTAGGCGAGCGGGCAGTAGACCAGGGTGACCCACACCGGGACGAAGACCGCCCAGGAGCTGAACTTGGCACGGTCCGCGATGGCACCGCTGATCAGGGCGACGGTGATGATCGCAAAGGTGGCGCTGTAGCCCACCTTGATGAGGTCGGGGGAGCCGATGAGGTTGCTTAGGCCGAAGTGTGCGAAGGGGTTGCCGAACAGGCCGAGGAAACCCTCACCGCCGATCATCGAGTAGCCCCACAGCGCCCAGATCGCGCCGACGATCGCGGCGGAGAGGAAGCTCATCATGATCATGTTCAGGGAGGACTTGGCGCGGGTCATGCCGCCGTAGAAGAGGCCCAGTGCCGGGGTCATCATGAGAGTGAGGGCTGCCGCCACCATCATCCAAATCTGTTCCGCAGTGATGTGCACGTGCGTGTCCCTTCTCCGTCAGAAGTCCGTCCCGGGGAGGCTGCTGCTCCCGTTTTGTTCCCCGGATCAATGGTTCAGGGCTCGTGTTTCAGGAAATGTTGGAAAAAATTGCGGCCAAGTTACAGAATTCGGGGTTAGGTGAAGAGCGCGTGTCGGCCATGTTTCATCCATGTTTCAGCGTTCTTTATTGTGGCCTTTCAACGGCCCGCCGGGCGTGACGTTTCCCCTGTGTAAACCCCGGCTCACCGGTCCCGCCGCCTCTGGCGCAGCGTCCGGGACGGGCGCAAACTTGCTGTGTGAAGCCCTTCCTGTTGCTCGCCTCCCGTGCTGAAGACGTTGCCGCCGAGGCGGAATACCGCGCCTATTTGCGTTTCGGCGACCTGCAAGAGGCGCAGCTGAGACGCATCCGCCTCGAGGCGGCACCCCTGCCGGAGCTGGACTTGTCAGAGTATTCAGGCGTGATTGTCGGCGGCAGTCCCTTCACCTCCAGCGACCCTCCCGAGCACAAGAGCGACACCCAGCACCGGGTGGAGCGCGAACTCGCGGGGCTGCTGGACCGGATCGTGGAGCAGGATTTCCCGTTCCTCGGAGCCTGCTACGGGGTCGGCACGCTGGGCCGCCACCAGGGCGCCGTCATCGACCGCACCTACGGCGAAACCCTGGGCGGGGTGACCATCAAGCTGACCGCCGACGGCATCCAGGATCCGCTGCTGGCCGGGATGGACGAACGCTTCGAAGCGTTCGTCGGGCACAAGGAGGCGTGCACGGTGCTGCCCGGCAACGCCGTCCTACTGGCCGGCTCGGCAGCGTGCCCGGTGCAGATGTTCCGGATCAAGCGGAACCTCTATGCCACGCAGTTCCATCCGGAGCTCGACGCCGACGGGCTGGCCTTGCGGATCAACACCTACCGCTACTCGGGCTACTTCCCGCCGGACGACGCCGGCCGGCTCATCATCGAGGCCTACAAGCACACGGTCACCGAGCCGATGAAGATGCTCCGGAATTTCGTGAAACGCTACGCGAGCCAGCAGTAGCTTCGGAGCGTAAGCACAACCTGCCCGGCTACAACGGAGCCGGCCGTGCAGTCAGGCTGACTGCACGGCCGGCGTCGATCTTTGTGTTCAGTCGATCTGTGTCTTCAGGCGGCTATTTGGTTCTTTTTCCCATGGGGTCGGGCCAATTGCCGATGAATGCGTTGAGGTGATGGCTGCGGTCTTGAACGTGGATGTTTTCTCTCATGGCTTCTCTCTTGACTGAGGCCTGTCCCTGCGCAGGGTGGCGCAGGTGGTCGTGCCTGCCATGGGGCAGGGACGGCCTGCTCAGTCGGGAGAAGACCCCGGATCGAACGAGGGTCCGGCTGCAGGGATCTGCGGGCCGCTACTGACGGCGGTGCTTCCTTTCGGCGGTGCCAGTGCCCGTTGATCCGGAAGATCCGCGGCGCCATGGGCTGAACCGCCCTGGGGTCCGTTCGTAGCCCCCGCTTGGACCGCGGGCGCGGATGGAGGGAGCGGTTTGCCCGGCGGCGCACCCGCTGGAGGCGGTATATCCGCTGTCGCCAACAATGCAGCGGGCACAAGGACCAACATCTGCGGGATGAACCGGGGGCTCCCTGTGGTCGTTGCCGGTGCGGCCCGGGCCTTTGGCGGAAGCACGATGGTACGGCGGAAAGCCGTGGCGGCAACCAGCGCCGGTGGCCTGGCGTTGGACGCGGCGGCCTCGGAGCCGGGAGCCAAGGGCGGCAGTTCGGGCACCGGCAGCGTCGGTCCATTCCGCACGGCGCGGTCAATCACCGGCGTCACCGTGTCAACCACCCCGACGACAGGGGCTACGACGGCACCCGGCAGCTCGTTGATGACGGCTTTCGGAATCTCGGTCAATTGCGTCGGGTCCGGCGAAACGGCAGGAGACGGAATGATGGGGACGGCAGGTACCGGGGGCAAGGCAGGTACGGAGGGCACGGCCGGAACCACGGTTAGGTCCGGCACCGGGTCCAGGGCCGGGTCCAGGCTCCGCACCGGGTCCAGGTCCGGCACCGGGTCCAGGGCCGGCGCCAGGTCTGGAGTCGGGGCCGGCACCGGGTCCAGGGCCGGAGCCAGGTCTGGAGTCGGGGCCGGAGCCGGGGAAACGGCCGGCAACGGAATGGCGGGGGCGGCGGGTATTGAGGGTCCGGCTGGAACCGGGGGCAAGAGATCATCGGCCTGCGACGAGCCGGCGAGCCACACCAACCACACCAACGCGCCAAGGAGGGCGGGTAAAGCAGGGCGAAGAAGGGAGAGGCCACTGCGCCCCACATGCCTGGCCAAAACCCTCACCTCCCCGGCACGGCGTTTGGACATTAAGCTACGCCGGTCGTCGTCGCCGAGCCATAGGAACAAGGGTCAATCCTTGAGTTGAGCTGCCGACAACCAATTCAGCCTACCGGCATGCCCGGCCCCGCACCCGGCCGCGGCGGATGCGGGGCCGCGCCACTCAGCGGACCGCCACGCTCGGATCCAGTTGCTCGATGCCTTCATGGGTCACGAGGACCACGCGGGCCGTGCGAATGTCGTAGAACAGTCCGGTGGCCTGGACCTTGCCGGATGCCAGGGCGGGCCCGGTGACCGGGTGCTCTTCGAGCTTCCTGAGCTGGACAGCGACGTTCACCATGCTGAGCTGGTCCAGCCGGCTGTAGCCGGCGGCCTCGGCGGCCAGTGCCACCGGGTGTTCCGCCGTCAGCTCACGGTAGCTGGGGCGGGCGTGGCCGAGCCAGGTGTCGAAGCCGGTGCCCAGGGCGGCGTTTCCCGCACCTTCGGCATCCGCCAGGACGGCCTTCATGGCGCCGCAGTTGGAGTGGCCGCAGACCACAATCGAGTCCACCGACAATCCCTTCACCGCGAAGGACAACGCCGAGTCGATGGAGGCATCATGGTCATCGCTGCACACCACGTTGCCGATGTTGCGCAGCGTCAGCAGGTCGCCCGGACCGCTGCTGGTGATCAGGTTCGGGTTCACGCGCGAATCGACGCAGGCCACAAAAAGCGTGTCCGGGTTCTGCCCCTCGGCCAGGTCCTGCACCAACGGGCGGACCTTGTCCGCGTGCCGCCGGTGGTACTTATCGATACCCAGCAGGATGGAGCGCAGGCGCGGCTGCCCGTCGTCGTCGACGTCGGCAGGGGAGTCCGCGTCAAGCGGCGCCTGCCAGGAATTCCTCGGCGGGAGCGGAAACTCCCGCGGGTCCTGGCGCTGCGGCGCCTGGTCCGCGGCGTCCCGGAACGCCGTCGTGCCGTGTTCCTCGAGCACCACGGAGGCGCCGGTGCTCCGGTGCTGGCTCTGCCAGGCGAGCAGGGCTTCGCGGAACGCGTGGTCGAGGTAGTCGGCGTTGAGTTCCACCATCACGTCCTGGCCTTCGGGCACGGAATGGAGGACGCGGTTCAGCCGGGGCAGCGCGAAGAAGCTGCAGGACCCGGAGATGGTCACGCGCCACGGAAGGTACGCGGCGGTGGGAGGATGTGCATGGATCTGGGCCCGGAGCACCCGCCACAACACGCACACGGCGGCCAGGGCCAGGCCGATGATGACGCCTTCGAGCAGGTTGAGGAAGACGACGCACGCCAGGGTGACCACATACACCAGGAGCTCGCCGGTGCGGCGGCTCGTCCGGATGTCGGCCACCTTGATGAGCTTGGCGCCGATCACCAGCAGCAGGCCGGCCAGCACGGCCAGCGGGATGAGCTGGATCAGGCCGGCGAAGAGGACGGAGAACACCAGCACCCACACGCCGTGCAGGATCGCCGAGGCGCGGCTGGCGGCGCCTGCCTCCACGTTGGTGGCGCTGCGGACGATCACGCCGGTGACCGGGAGGCCGCCGAGCATGCCGGAGACCATGTTCGCGGAGCCCTGGCCGACGAGTTCGCGGTTCAGCCTGGTGCGCGGCCCCGAGTGCATCTTGTCCACGGCGACGGCGGACAGCAGCGATTCGATGCTCGCGATCATCGCCACGGTGAGGACGGCCATGGCCGCGGCGCGCCAGTTGCCGTCCGGCAGGCTGGGCAGCGCGACGGCGTCGAACAGGGAACCGCTGAAACTGATCCGTTCAACGCCCGGCGCCACGGGCACGGACAGCGCGGTGACCAGGACGACGGCTGCCAGCGGCCCGGGAACCTTCCGCAACGCCGGGGGCAGGAACTTCCAGGCGAGCAGGATGGCCACCACGGCCAATCCGAGCAGCGCCGAGTGCAGCTCCACATTGGTGATGGCGGCCGGCAAGGCGGTGAGGTTCCCGACGGCGGACCCGGCAGCCTTGCCGCCCAGCAGCACGTGCAGCTGCTGCAGGATGATCGTGATGCCGATGCCGGCCAACATGGCCTTGACCACCACCGGGGACACCGCCAGTGCGGCGCGGCCCACGCGGCTGACGCCCAGGAGCAACTGCACGACGCCGGCTGCCGCGGTGATCGCGCAGGTCACCTGCCAGCCGAACTCGTCCACCAGGCCCGCGACGACGACGGTCAGCCCGGCGGCCGGGCCGCTCACCTGCAGGGGCGAGCCGCCCAGGCTGCCGGCGACGATGCCGCCGACTGCCGCGGCGATCAGCCCCGCCATGACGGGTGCCCCTGAGGCCGCGGCGATGCCGAGGGACAGGGGGAGCGCCACCAGGAAGACCACAAGGGAGGCGGGAAGGTCGGCGCCCAGGGAACTCAGCCATGACGGCCTGCGCCCCTGGCCCTTGGCGGTGCCGGGGCTCTTCGGCGGCGGGCTGTGGGCGTCGTTGGGAACTGCGGCGGAACCTGATGAGTGGGGCATGGTTGTCCTTGGCTCGGGAATGCTGACCCGTTAACTCAAGGAAATTCCCCACGATAGTGACAAGAATGTGTGACGCTTATGACAAAACTAGTGAATATCATTCGTCGCACTATGACAAAGAGGAACTTTTGGCCGGGCGGCGGCGTTGGTGAGGAAGCGCCTGCGCCGCCCGGCCTAAGGTCAGGCGCGCGCCTGCAGCCCGGGCACGGTGTCCACGATGTCGAAGGAAGCCCTGGTGCGCACCGCGGAACCGGCGGTGCTGACGTAGTCCAACACCCGGAAGTCGGCGCGCATGGCGTCCTGCGTGATCTTCGTGTTCACGTAGCCGCGCTGGTCGTTGTAGAACTTCAGGTGCTGGTTCCAGGCCATGGTGGCGTCCGTGGCGGTGGCGCTTCCATTGCCGCCGGAGGTGATGGAGCTGCAGACCAGTTCGGAGCCGACCACCGGGGACTCCGGATCCTTGTAGTCCACCTTCAGGTCACCGGCCCAGTGCCGGTGCACGTCGCCGGTGAGCACCACGGCGTTGCGCACCCCGGCGTCCACCCAGCCCTGGGTGATGCGGCGGCGGGAAGCGGCGTAGCCGTCCCAGCCGTCCATGGAGACGTCGTCGACGTCCAGCGCCTGGGCGCGGTCGCGTTCGGCGAAGAACACCTGCTGGCCCAGCACGTCCCAGCGGGCCTCGGAGTTCTTGAAGCCGTCCAGGAGCCACTTCTCCTGCTCGGCGCCGGTGATGGTGCGGTTCTCGTCGAAGCGCTCCATGACGTTCTTCTTCCAGCCGTCGCCCGCGAGCTGGTCGTCGCGGTACTGCCGGGTGTCCATCATGTGGAAGTTGGCCAGGCGGCCCCACTGTAGGCGGCGGTAGATGGTCATGTCCGCCCCCGAGGGCAGGGCCGACGGGCGCAGCGGCATGTTCTCGTAGTAGGCCTGGAAGGCGGCGGCCCGACGCTGGCGGAAGTGCGCGGCGGAGTCATTGAGCTGCGCCGGGTCCTGGTTTTCCGGGATCTCGTCTGCCCAATTGTTGTCCACCTCGTGGTCGTCCCAGACCACCAGCCACGGCGCGATCGCGTGCGCGGACTGGAGGTCGGCGTCGGCCTTGTACTGGGCGTGGCGCTGGCGATAGTTCGCCAGGGTGACGGTTTCGGGGCCGTCGTGGTCGCGGACGTTTCCGCCGCCCACCACGTACGAGTCCTTCTTGTACTCGTACTGGTAGTCGCCCAGGTGCAGCACGAGGTCCGGCTGGTCCTCGGCCATGCGCTTGTAGGCGGTGAAGAAGCCGTGCTCGTACTGGGCGCAGCTGGCGAAGGACATGGCCAGGGCGGCGGGCATCTCGTTCAGGGCCGGTGCAGTGAGGGTGCGGCCCACCGGGCTGATGTAGCGGCCGCTGCGGAAGCGGTAGAAGTATTCGCGGCCCGGGCGCAGGCCGCGCAGTTCCACGTGCACCGAGTGGGCGGAGCCGATCGAGGCGATGGCCACGCCGCGCTTGACCACCCGCGCCATGCGCTCGTCCTCGGCGACTTCCCAATCCACGGGGACGTCGCGGGACGGCATGCCGCCCAGGCCGTCGTCGGCCAGCGGGTCCACGGCCAGGCGGGTCCAGATGACGAAGCCGTCCGGCCACGGCTCGCCCGAGGCGATGCCCAGGCTGAAGGGCTCGGTCTTCAGCCCTGCCGGGCCCTGGGCCGTTCCCGCGGCGGAAATTCCCGCACCGGGAACCGCGACGATCAGGCCGGCGCCAAGGCCGGCGGTGAGCAGTGACCTGCGTGAAAGATTCGAACTCCCTGAGATAGTCATGCCTGTCACGCTAGGTGTCACGTTTTGACAGGCCCTGAAGGACTTGTGAATACAGCCTGAACTGTGGCTTTCCCGCAGCTGTAGCCAGCAGTGCCGCGAAGTGGGACCCTTGTACGGGGGATATGCACGGGATGACTCAAAAGCAAACCGTACTGGTAGTTGTTGTCACCACAGGTCTTGTTACTTTGGTGCTGCTGCTTCTCGACTGGTCTCCCGCAGCTTTCAATGATCCTGCGAAGACCTTGGGACTACTCAGCCCGCAGGGAGTGGTCCACCTGGGCGGGAACATCGATCGGGTTCCCTTCACGCTGTTTGAACTGATGATGTTCCTCGCCGTGGGGCTTGCGTTTGTTGGCTCGGGCATAGCAGTGGAGCGGCACCGGCCCGGCCGGAACCAGGGCTTCCTCCTCGTCCTTGCCGGATGGTTGTGGATCGCGGGCGGCCTGCGCCGTTCCAGCGACCCGTTGGCATTCACCCTGGGGGTCACCCTCACCTTGATGTACCAGCCGCCGCTTCTGCAGCTTGCGCTGAACTTCCCCTCGGGAGTCCTCGGCACGAGGGCCGAGAAGCGGGCGGTGGCGTTCTTCTTCGCGTTTTGGTTTGTGTCCGCCATTGCCTGCTGGGCGTTCTTCGACCCCCGCCTGCACGCGACGGCCGGCGGATCGACGTCGCGGAACCTGCTGCTGCTCCGGGACAGCCCGGAACTGGCCAGCGGCATCTGCGACGCGGTCCGTGCGGTCCAGATCGCCGTGGGCCTGGCCATCGTGTTGGTCCTCGTGAACCGCTGGCGCACCGGAACGAGCGCCTACAGGGCCTCGTTCCTGTTCCTGTGGCTCGCGATCATCATCAAGACCGCGGCGACCATCGGGGCGGCCCTGGCCGTGACGCAGCTTGCGGGCCGGCAGGCCTCAGAGGTTCTCCTGTGGCAGTACCCGGCAACCGCGGTCATTCCGCTGGCGGTGCTGCTCGGACTGCTGCGCTACAGGATGCCCAGGGGGTCCTGGGCGACCTCATGGTGGAGGTGGGGGACGCGCCGGTGGGACGGAGCCTCCGGGACGCCCTGCGGAAATCATTGCGGGACCCTACCTTGAACCTTTGGCAGTGGTCGCCGGAAATGAACTCCTTCGTGGACAACTCAGGCACGCCCCGGCTTCTTCCGGCGGACGGGGACGACAGGGCCGCCCTGGTTCTTGAACGCAACGGCTCACCGGTGGGAGCGCTGCTCTTCGACGCGGCACTGCGCGACCAGCCCCAGCTCCTCGAGGGGGCGCGCAACGCCGCTGCCCTGATCCTGCACAACGGAAGGGTGGAGCAGCAGCTCAGGGAACAGTTGGAGGAAGTGCGCCGGTCCCGGGAACGCATCGTCACGGCCGGCGACTCCCGCCGGCGCCAGCTGGAACGGGACCTGCACGACGGCGCGCAGCAGCGGCTGGTGGTTGCCACCATGGGGCTGGCCCGTGCGCGGCGCGCTGCCGCGACGCCGGAGGTACGCGATCTGCTCGAGCAGGCCAGTGAGGACCTGGCTGCGGCGTTGCGCGAGCTGCGGGACCCCGACGGCGGGCTGCTCGGCCTGGCGGACCGTGCGGCTGCTCTGGGCGGCACGCTTGAACTGAGGAGTCCTCCCGGGAAAGGGACAACCATCGCCGCGGTACTGCCATATGCGGCTGATAGTGGAAGGGATCCGTCATGAATGTACGCGTCGCTGTTGCAGACGATTCAGCATTACTGCGCCGTGGACTGTCCGCCTTGCTCACCGCCGAGGGCCTGGCCGTTGTGGGAGAAGCTGCGGATGCAGATGAGTTGCTCAAGTGTGTTCGCAAAGAGCGCCCGGACGTTGCGGTGGTGGATATCCGGATGCCACCGAGCTACACAACCGAAGGGATCGACGCCGCCAGGACAATCCGGCGCAGCCAGCCGGAAACCGGGATTCTCCTCCTGTCCCAGTATGTGGAAACGGAGAGCGCCATGAACCTCCTCGAGGGTGGGGCCAACGACTTGGGCTATCTCCTGAAGGAACGCGTTTCCGACATTGACGACTTTGTCGACGCACTGTGCAGGGTGGCTTCAGGCGGAACCGCCGTAGACCCGGACGTTGTGGAACGCCTGACCGGCCGTCCCCGGGTGCGGAGCACCGACAGTGAAGACCTGACGGGCCGCGACCTGGATGTGCTGGAACTGATGGCGGAAGGGCGGACCAACCAGGCGATCGGAAGGTCGCTTTTCCTCGGCGAACGCACGGTGGAAACGCACATCCACCGCATCTTCCGCAAGCTCGGCCTGCGTCCGGAACCGGAGGATCACCGGCGGGTCCTTGCCGTCCTGCGCTATCTGCGCTCGACTCAGGGCAGCGTTCCGTAAGCCGGCGCCGCCGGGGGGTGGCACAGGCAAGAGCCGGACCATGCCTGCGGTTGTCCGCAGTGCTGGCCCGGCCCTGTATGGGGGTCGACAATTCCGGAGGGATCAGTAGGCGAAGCTGCGGACCGGGCTGTCTTCCCATTTGGTGTAGCTGGTCCACACACCGTGGCTGCCCACCTTGAACCGCACGTCGTGGTACATCTCTTCGTCACCCCACTCAGTGTCGGGAAGCACCCGCTTGCTGTGGAACGTCACCGTGCCGTCGGAGGAATCCATGCGCTTCTCGATGGTCTTCGTTTTTCCGATCTTGTCGTCGCTGAACGTGTCCTCCTCCCAGAACCGCTGTTGGATCTTGATGTTGCGGTCCTTGGTGCACTTGACCTTGATCCGGTAGTCGATCACCTTTTTGCCGGCCGAATTGGTGTGGTCGTAGACGGGCTTCAAGGGGTTGACTGTGCAGGAAGCCTTGGTGGTGGAGGCTTGGGCCGGTGCACCAAGGGCGAGGGGCGTTATCGCCAGGCCCACGACGACGGCGGCTGCGGCGCCGATGCGCGAAACGCGTGAACGGGTCTTGAGGGTCTGCATGCTTTCTCCTTTTTTGGAATGAGCGCCGGGCCTGGATGTTCGTGCCCGACACTTTCCATGCTTCGCCGGAACCACGGGGGTTACGTCCGTGGCAGCACGGAAATAGGAGCGGAGGGCCGTTTGAGGCGGTTCGAGTCCCTTCAAGCACAAAAGTCCGGCGCCCCCGCAACAACGGGGGCGCCGGACTTCGCAGCGCGGCTAGGCGGCCGGGACTCCGAGCCGTTCCAGGAGCAGCGCGCACGCGCTGGGAATCGGCTGGACGATGTCCGCGGAAGTCGTCTCTGCAAGGCGGCGGGCCGTTTCGCTGAGCGGACCGCCCGCGATGATCACCGCTTCCGCGCCGTCCAGTCTGGTGGAATCGCCGACGGCGGCGGCCAACTCCCGGTACTGCCGTTCCGGATCCGCGGCGAGCACCAGGGGTTCGGAATCAGTGAGCCGGACCCCGCTGAAGGTTGCCGACTTCCCGTGCGAAGCGACCAGCTCAGCCAGGGAATCCGCCAGCAGCGGGGTGCTGGTGGCCATCCCGAAGCGGCGGCCGCCCTTGGACGCCTGGTGGATGGAGCCCTGGCCGATGCCGAATACAGGAACGCCTGCTCCGCTGAGTTCCTGTTCCAGGGCTTCCCGGCCGGGATCGCCGATGGCGGCGACGACCACCGCGGCGACGGCGCCGCCGTCGGGCCCCGCCAGATAGTCCAGCACCGCGGTGCGGACGTGCGCCGCCGAGGCGGCCAGCGACTCCGGGTCGATGATCATGGTCGGGCCTTCGGCCGCCGTGAGCCCGACGACGTCGAACCCCTGCGGTTTCAGGGACTGTTTGGCGAGTTCGGCCATCATCACCGTGGTGCGGGAATTGCTGTTCGGGTTGACCAGCAGCACGGTGCGCCGCTCCTGCCGTGCCGGTTCAGTGCCCATAGATTGCCGCCTCCTCGTCGCCGGAGGCCTCGCTGTCCTCTTCCATCGGCTTGCCGAAGGTTTCCGGCGGGAACTGCACGGCGATCGCGAGCACGATGAACAGGACCGCGAGGGTGGTGAACATGCCGCCCAGGCCTGCGGAGTCGAAGACGGCGCCGGAGATCAGCGGGAAGAGGCCGCCCGAGAGCGAGCCCGCCGCGAGGATGATCGAGGTGCCGAAGCCGCGGGTGCGGGTGGGGTAGAGCTCCGGGGCGAACAGCCAGATGGTGGTGTTCAGGATGATGACGGCGAAGTTGAACAGGGCACCGAAAATCACCACGAGCACGATGCTGCTGGCCAGGAACGCCATGGACAGCCCGGCCGCGCAGCCAAGGATGGCGGCCGCGGTGAGGACCTTCTTGCGGGGCAGGCGGCTGGCGAGGAACGCCGCGGTGCAGGCGCCCAGGAGCGAACCGGACTGCATGATCAGCGTGAACCACAGGCTGGTGTTCACGGCGTAGCCGAGGGAAACCAGGATGGTGGGCATCAGGGTGAGCATGGAGATCTGGGCGGCGTAGGACATGCAGACGGCGATGCACAGCAGGACGGTGCGCTTGAGGAGCTTGCCGCGCAGGGCGTCCTTCCAGTGGCCGGTGGACTTCGCCTCGACGGGGTCCGGGACGGCCGTGATGAACTGCTCGGGATCGTTGATGGGGCCGGAAAGCTTGTTGCGCGCAAGGCGGGTGATGACCAGGTTGGCTTCGTCGAGCCTGCCCTTGGAAGCCAGGAAGCGCGGGGTTTCGGGGACGTAGCGGCGGAAGAACATCACCAACAGGGCCGGGATGAAGAGCAGGCCGAAGACCCAGCGCCACTTGTCCGGGCCATCGAACAGGGTGAATACCAGGATGCCGAAGGCCGGGGCGAGCATGTTGCCCAGGCCCGCTGCCGTGACGTTGATGAGGCCGACGGCGGTGCCGCGCTGTTTCGCCGCGAAGAACTCGGCCATCATGATGACCGCGACGGCGATTTCGCCGCCCAGGCCGAAGCCGACGATGAAGCGGCCTGCAGCGAGGACGGGATAGTTGGGTGCGACGGCGCAGAGGAGCGAGCCGCCGGCGAAGATGATCAGGTTGATGACCAGCATCTGGCGCCGGCCGAACTTGTCGACGATCAGGCCGGTGGCAATGCGGCCAAGCGCGGTGGCCGTGAAGGTCATCGTGTTGAGCAGGCCGATCTCGGCGCCGCCCAGGCCCCAGGACTCGCGCAGGATGGGGCCGGTGATGCCGACGGCATTCTGTTCCAAGGCGTCGAAGAAGACACCCAGGAGGATCATGAAGACGATCTGGCGGTGGGCGCCGGTGACGCCGATCCGCTGGTAGGCGCCCTCGATCTGCTGTGCCAGGGAACCTTTGCGGGGACCGGCCTCCGGGCCGCCGGCTGGCCTTGTGGTGGCTTCCGGGGAAGCGTTTCTATCCACGGTGTGCTCCTCACTGAGCTGGAAGGGGTCGGTTCGCACTTCCCAGGCGCGTTCCATGATGTGGAAATGAGTTTCCACTGAGATGATGTGTGACTCAGGTTACATCTTGGGATCCCAAAATTTCAATGGTCTGGGCGCAAACGAAATATGACCCCCGGCCCACACCGTGGGCCGGCGGTCATATGCGGAGTTCCGCGGAGCGGGCTACTTCTTCAGGAAAGCCAGGAGTGCTTCGTTGATCTCGGCACCGTGCGTCCAGAGCATGCCGTGCGGGGCGCCGTCGATCTCCACATACTCAGCCGACGGAAGGGCGCGGGAGAACGGACGCCCGGTGACATCGATGGGCAGGATGTTGTCCGCGGTGCCGTGGACGATCAGGGCCGGGACGTCGATCTTGGGAATGTCCGCCCGGAAATCCGTGGGCCAGGTGGGCTGTGCCGCCACGGAGGCGAAGGCTCCGGACTGGGATGCGAGGTTCCAACTGGCCCGCACCGATTCCTCGCTGAGCCGCGGGGTGCCCAGGAAGGTGTCGCTGTTGTAGAAGTTCTTGAAGAACTCGGTGAAGAAGGCGTAGCGGTCCGCTTTCACCGCCTCCAGGAGCCCGTCGAAGACTTCCTGCGGAACGCCGTCGGTGCCCTCCTCCGGGTCCAGCAGATACGGTTCCAGGGAACCGAGGAAGACGGCCTTCGCCACGCGCGCCGAACCATGGGTTGCGATGTAGCGGGCCACCTCGCCGGTGCCCATCGAGAAACCGACCAGCACGGCGTCGTTCAGGTCCAGGGTGTCCAGCAGGGTCTTCAGGTCCGCGGCGAAGGTGTCGTAGTCGTAGCCGGTGGTGGGCTTGCTGGACTTGCCGAAGCCGCGGCGGTCGTAGGTGATCACGCGGTAGCCAGCGTCCAGGAGCGCGGCCGTCTGCTTCTCCCACGAGGAACCGTCCAGCGGATAGCCGTGGATCAGCACCACCGCCTGCCCGCTTCCGTGGTCTTCGTAGTAGAGCTCGATGTCCGTGCTGTTCTCGGTTCCGACAGTGACAAAAGCCATGGCAAAGCATCCTTCCAGTGACGGTGACGATCGTTCCCCAGCCTAACCCGGCGAGGCGCCGTGGAGGGTCGCGCGGATCGCTCCGGGACACCCCCTAGTTGCCCTCAGCAACCAGTCGTAAACTGTCCTTCGAAGCACTCACGGACGGGCGGTTTTGATGCTCTGGAAACTCCTGGTTCAGTACCTGCGGCCGCATCAACGGCTGCTGATCGCCGTCGTGGTGTTCCAGCTGGCGCAGTCGATCGCCTCGCTCTACCTGCCCACCCTCAACGCCGACATCATCGACCACGGCGTGGCCACCGGGGACACCGGCTACATCCTGGGCACGGGCAGCTGGATGCTGCTCATCACCCTGGCCCAGATCGCGTGCTCGATCACCGCGGTGTATTTCGGGGCCAAGGCGGCCATGTCGCTCGGCAGGGACCTGCGGGACGCGGTCTTCGCCCGGGTGGGGGAGTTCTCGGAACAGGAGGTTGCCTACTTCGGGGCGCCCTCGCTCATCACCCGCACCACCAATGACGTCCAGCAGGTCCAGCAACTGGTCCTCATGACGTGCACCCTCCTGGTGGCGGCTCCGATCCTCAGCATCGGCGGCGTGGTCATGGCCATCAGGCAGGACGCCCAGCTGTCCTGGCTCATCGCCGTCGCCGTCCCCGTGCTGCTGGTCGCGGTGGGGCTGATTGTCTCGCGGATGGTGCCGCTCTTCCGCAAGATGCAGACCCGGATCGACACCGTGAACCGGGTGCTGCGCGAACAGCTCACCGGCATCCGCGTGGTGCGGGCCTTCGTCCGCGAAGGCATGGAAACCGAACGCTTCGCCGCCGCGAACACCGGCGTCACCGAGATGGCGCTGCGCGCCGGCCGGCTCATGGCCCTCATGTTCCCCGTGGTGATCCTTGTCCTGAACGTCTCGAGCGTGGCGGTGATCTGGTTCGGTGCCTTCCGGATCGAGGACGGCTCCATGCAGGTGGGCACCCTCATCGCGTTCCTGAGCTACCTGATGCAGATCCTGATGTCGGTCATGATGGCCACGTTCATGGCCGTGATGATTCCGCGCGCCGCCGTGTCCGCGGACCGGATCGGGGAGGTCCTGCGGACCGAGTCGAGCGTGCGGCCGCCGCTGGACCCGGTACTCAGCAGCGCCGGCCGCGGCGAACTGGAGCTGGTCGACGTCGGATTCGCCTACCCGGGTGCCGAGCAGCCGGTGCTGGAGGGCATCAGCTTCACCGCCCGCGCGGGGCAGACGACGGCTATCATCGGCAGCACCGGCGCGGGCAAGACTACCCTGGTGAACCTGATGCCCCGCCTGTTCGACGCCGGCAGCGGCTCCGTGCGCCTCGACGGCGTGGACGTCCGTGAACTGCACCCGGACCTCCTGTGGGGCCACATCGGCCTGGTGCCGCAAAAGCCGTACCTGTTCTCCGGCACCGTGCGCAGCAACCTGCTCTATGGGAAGCCCGACGCTGACGAAGACGAGCTGTGGGCCGCGCTCGCCATCGCCCAGGCCCGCGACTTCGTCGAGGAGATGGATGGCGGCCTGGACGCGCCGGTCTCGCAGGGCGGCACCAACCTGTCCGGCGGTCAGCGCCAGCGGCTCGCGATTGCCCGGGCCCTGGTGAAACAGCCCGGACTCTACATCTTCGACGACTCCTTCTCCTCCCTCGACACCGCCACCGACGCCCGGCTCCGCCAGGCCCTCAAGCGCAGCACCACCGGCGCCACCCTCGTGATCGTCGCCCAGCGCGTCTCGTCCATCATCGACGCGGAGCAGATCCTGGTTCTCGACGACGGCAGGATCGTGGGGCGCGGTACCCACCACTCGCTCATGGAGACGTCCGAAACGTACCGTGAGATCGTCTCCTCCCAGCTCTCGGCGGAGGAAGCGGCATGAGCGGCGCAGGCGGAAACCGCGGCACGCAGCCCGCCGTCGTCGGGCAATCGGGCTCAGGGCAATCCACTGCCGACAACGCGGGCCTCGGCCGGCCGCAACGGCCGCCGATGGGACCGGGCCGCGGCGGCCCGTTCGCCGGGATGAACATTCCGGCGGAGAAGGCCCTGAATTTCCTGCCCTCCGCCAAACGGCTCCTGGGCACCCTGCGGCCCGAGCGGCTGTGGCTGGTCCTCGTGCTGGTCCTGTCCGTGGCGAGCGTAGCCCTCCAGGTGCTCGGGCCCAGGCTGCTGGGCGAAGGCACCAACCTGATCTTTGCCGGCGTGGTGTCGAAGGATCTGCCCGCCGGGACCAGCAAGGAACAGTTCATCGAGGGCTTGCGGGCTTCGGGGCAGGACGCCCGGGCGGACATGCTCGGCCCCATGAAGCTGACGCCGGGCCAGGGCATCGATTTCACCGCGCTGTCCTCGGTGCTGCTGTGGGTGCTGGTGCTGTACGTGCTGGCCTCGGCGTTCGGCTGGATGCAGGCCTACATCCTCAACGGCGTGGTGCAGCGCACCGTCTACCGCCTGCGCGAGGACATCGAGGCGAAGATCAACCGCCTCCCGCTGCGCCACTTCGATTCCGTGAAACGCGGCGAGCTGCTCAGCCGGGTCACCAACGACGTCGACAACATTTCGCAAAGCCTGCAGCAGTCCATCAGCCAAGCGGTCACCTCGCTGCTGACTGTGGCCGGGGTGATCTTCATGATGGTGCTGCTCTCGCCGCTGCTGGCGCTGATCACCATGATCACGGTGCCGCTGACTCTCGTGACCACCATGCTGATCGCCAAGCGCTCGCAGAAGCTGTTCGTGGCGCAATGGAAGAACACCGGCGAACTCAACGGGCAGATCGAGGAAAGCTACACCGGGCACGCCCTGGTGAAGGTCTTCGGCCGGCAGCGCGAGGTGCAGCAGCAATTCCGGGACAAGAACGCCGAGCTCTTCGCGGCCAGCTTCGGCGCCCAGTTCATCAGCGGCCTGATCATGCCGGCGCTGACTTTCATCGGCAACCTGGTCTACGTGGGAATCGCCGTGGTGGGCGGCTTGCAGGTGGCCGCGGGCGCCATGCAGCTCGGCGACGTCCAGGCGTTCATCCAGTACTCCCGGCAGTTCACCCAGCCCTTGGCGCAGCTGGGGTCCATGGCGAACCTGCTGCAGTCCGGCGTCGCCTCTGCCGAGCGCGTGTTCGAGCTGCTGGACACCGAGGAACAGTCCCCGGATCCGGTACCCGCAGCGTCCCCGACGACGGCGCGCGGCCGGCTCGTGTTCGAGGACGTGTCCTTCTCCTACTCGCCGGACAAGCCGCTGATCAAGGACCTGAGCCTGGTGGCCGAGCCGGGCCAGAGCATCGCGATCGTGGGACCCACCGGCGCCGGCAAGACCACCCTGGTGAACCTCATGATGCGCTTCTACGAGCTCGACGCCGGCCGCATCACGCTCGACGGCGTGGACATCGCCTCGATGCGCCGCGACGACGTGCGGGGGCGGATGGGCATGGTGCTGCAGGACACCTGGCTGTTCGGCGGCACCATCCGGGACAACATCGCCTACGGCCGGCCCGCAGCCTCCGAAGACGAGATCATCGAAGCCGCCGCTGCCGCCTACGTGGACCGTTTTGTGCACTCCCTGCCCGAGGGCTACGACACCGTGCTCGACGACGAAGGCGGTAACATCTCCGCCGGCGAGAAACAGCTGCTCACCATCGCCCGGGCCTTCCTCGCCCGGCCGTCCGTGCTGATCCTGGACGAGGCCACCAGCTCGGTGGACACCCGCACCGAGGTGCTGGTGCAGAACGCGATGCGGGCCCTGCGCTCGGAGCGCACCAGCTTCGTCATCGCCCACCGACTGTCCACCATCCGCGACGCCGACCTCATCCTGGTCATGGAATCCGGGCAAATCGTGGAGCAGGGAAACCATGCGGAGCTCGTCGCGGCGGGCGGCGCCTATACGCGGCTGTACCTGGCCCAGTTCGCGGCGCCGGCGGCGGAAGAGGTCTAGCCAGGCCGTTAACGAGAGCGACGGCGGGAGGCAACCTCCCCGCGTTGGTCCCTTCCCAACGCTCGCAAGCTCGCGTCGGGGCCCTCGGGACGACGCTTATATCGGGGCCCTCGGGGCCCTAGGCGGCGACCGAAACGGTGAAGGTGTTGGGGCCGCTGGCGGTGACGGCGATCTTGCTGGTGCAGGTGTTGTGGCGGACCGAGAGCTCGTTCACGACGGAGTCGAGCGTGTGGTGCACGGCGGAGCGGTCCCAGATCTTGAGGGTGACGGATTCGGCAGTTTCAAACGTCATTGTTCGGCTTCCAATCATGAATTAGGTTGCCGGCCCTGCGCCAGTGCGGAGCCGGATGGTGCTGATCCATGAACGCCCGGTGCCTCGGGGCGGCTCTGCGAGCTCACCGCTTTGGCCTCGTTGCGTCCAGCAGATGAAGGGCGGGCCAGGAACGGGTCCTGGCCAACTTTTCCATGGTGCCCGGCGGCGGCGTGGTGGCTCAATCGACTGGGTCACAAGCCCGGGTGATCCTACTCACACTTGAAGGGTTACGGCTGCTGGGGCCGCGGAGTAGGGTCGGGGCCATGACTGGGAACTATGTGGCGACGTCGGACATCACCATTGCGGCGGCGGCTGAGCGGGCTCTGGGCGGTCCTCACGGACCCCGCCGCGGTCAAGGAGTTCATGTTCGGCGCGGACGTCCGGACCGATTGGCTGCCGGGCAGCAGCATCACCTGGCGCGGCGAATGGGAAGGCAAGGAGTACGCGGACCGCGGTGAGATCCTCGAAGCCGAGCCCGGGAGCCGGCTTGTCATGACGCACTTCAGCCCGCTGGGCGGCCAGGAGGACGTGCCGGAGAACTACCACACGCTCACCTGGACGCTGGAGGAGAGCGCCGGCGGAACCAAGCTGACCCTGTCACAGGACAACAACGCCAGCGCCGAGGAGGCCGAACACTCCAAGGGCATGTGGGACAACCTCGTGGCGAGCGTGAAGGAGATCGCTGAGCGGGAGTAGTAGGGCAGGTCGCGCTATGGCAGCCGCGAGGGCCGAAGGACCGTCGCCTCGCCGGCGCGTTGCGGATCCAGCGGCACGGGGCTGAGCAGCACTGCCGGGCCGCGATGCAGGATCCCGCCGGAGACGACGCGGCAGCGGATGCCGCCGCGCCCGCGCATCGCCTTGTGGGCGCCGGGTGCGAGCATCTTGTCCATCCAGGCGCAGGGGTGGGCAGGCCGCCCGGCATGCAGTTGCACCTGTTCGCCGCCGGATTCCAGGATGAAGTCTTGACCGAGCAGGGGTGCCAGCTCGGCGCCGCGCAGGAAGACGTTGCGCCGGGTCAACAGAGGGTCGAAGGGGCCGGTGCCGAGTTCCGCGGCGATGGATTCGAGGGCTTCGACGGCGAAGAGCGTGACCGCCGCGTCCATGTGCGCGGCTTTGCCGAAGAAGCGGTCGCCCACGATGCCCTTGCCGGCCACCAGCTCCACCTGTCCGGAGTCCGTGGCGGGCACCTCGGTGGCACCGTCCTTGGCCCGGCCGAAATAGGCGTGCTCCGGCGAGACCAGGAGGTGCAGGACGTCCACCTCGTAGCGATAGCTCATGGCACCAAATTATCCTCCGGGAACCCGTTGACATTGCCCGTGTTCTGCCATAACGTACAACCAAATGGTTGTAGATCAGCTTGATGACACCGGGATCGACCGCCTGTTCCAGGCGCTCGCAGATCCCACCCGCCGGGACATTGTGCGCCGGGTGACTCTGGGGGAGTACTCGGTGTCGGGTCTTGCTGCGCTGTACGCCATGAGTTTTGCCGCCGTCCAGAAGCATGTGGCAGTGCTGGAACGCGCCTCCTTGGTCAGCAAGGAGAAGCGCGGAAGGGAGCAGATCGTGCGGGGGAACCACGAAGGACTACAGAGTGTCCGCCGGCTGCTTGACGAATACGAGGAGATCTGGCGGCAGCGCGCCGCCCGGATCGCAGACATCCTCGCCGAAGAACCGAAAAACAACTAGGAGGGTTCCGCAATGACTGTCATCAGCACCACGACGAATCCCGAGACGCTCAGCCTCACGCTGGTCGCCGAGTTCGACGCCGACGTCGAACGTGTCTGGCAGGTCTGGGAAGATCCGCGCCAGCTGGAGCGCTGGTGGGGCCCTCCCGGCTATCCGGCCACCTTCGAAAAGCACGAATTCACGCCCGGGGGCGAGGCCGGCTACTACATGACCACCCCCGAAGGGGAGAAGCCCCGCGGCTGGTGGCGCTTCACCAGGATCGAACGGCCCCACCGCCTTGAGCTCGACGACGGTTTCGCCGACGAGAACGGCTCCCCTGTTGAGGAAATGGGTGCCGGTCACGTCGTCGTCACCCTGGAGGACCTGGCCGGCCGCACCCGGATGACCGTCCTGTCCACCTTTGATTCCGAGGAGCAGATGACCCAGATGCTCGAGATGGGCATGGAGGAAGGCATGAAGGAGGCTGCAGGACAGATCGATTCCGTCCTGGCCTCGCACGCCCACGCCTGAGCACGCCCACGCCTGAGCAACCGGTGCTGGCGCGAAAACAGCAGACGACGACGGCGGGAGCCTCCCGCCGTCGTCGTCTGTCCTTAAGCTGCGATCGTCTTTGGGGTCGGCAGTACCCTGTGGTTATGGACTCCGATGCCAGGGACCCCGACGCCCGGGGCTCCGGCGCCAGGCGCCGGCTGGAACGGGCGGCGGAACTGCGGGCCGCGCGGTACTCCGGAAAGCTCACCCCGGAGGAAGCCGCCGCTGCCGCCGCGGAAGACGCGCTCCAGGAGAAGCGCCGGAAGGTCGACAGTGCCTCGCGCGCCGATTACCTGGTGCGCGATGCCATCGCGCACGGCAAGTTCGACAACCTCAAGTACGCAGGCAAGCCGATCCCGGGCCTCGGCGAAAGCTATGATCCGGACTGGTGGGTCAAGGGCCTCATCCAGCGCGAGCACCTCAGCGGCCTGGGCCCGGAGGCAATCCTGCTGCGCAGCGAAGACGCGGGCCTCGATGCCGTGCTGGACGAACAGCCCACCGAGGAACGCGTCCGGACCATCGTGGAGGACTTCAATGCCCGGGTGGTCAACGCCCGGCGCCAGCTCCAGGGCGGACCTCCCGTGATCACCAAGACCCGGGAGGTCGCCGTCGAACTGGAGCGTTGGCGCGCCCGCCGGGCAGCAGCGGCTGCGGCGCATCCGGAGCCGCCGGAACCGCCGCCCGCGAGGCCATGGTGGCGTCGCGGGCGGGGCGGCTAGCCTGTGGAACGGCTAGCTTACTGAGCGGCCAGCCTACGGAACGGGGTTGCCCAGTTCGCGCAGCGGGGTCTTGTTCGTTTCCCGGGCCCAGTATGCACCGGCCACGGCCAGCAGCGACGAGGCCGCCACGATCCAGGCCGCCGGACCCCAGTTCGCCTTCTCGGCACCCACGAGGGCCGTGCCCAGCAGCGGGGTGAAGCCTGCGCAGAGGATGCCGACCTGCAGGCCGATGGCCATGCCGGAGTAGCGGACCTTCACGTTGAACAGCTCGGAGAACCAGGCCGGGTAGATGGCGTTGGACATCGAATAGGTGCCCGCGGTGATCAGGGTGCTGGCCAGGAAGATCATGGGGATGTTTCCCGTGGAGATCACCGAGAAGTACACGAAGATCATGGCGCCGGAGCCGAGCACGCCGGCAATGAACACCGGACGCCGGCCGAAGCGGTCCGAAAGGTGCGCCATCAGCGGCTGGCTGGCGATGGCGATGACGTTGCCGACGATGCTCACCCACAGCATGGTGGACGCCGGGACGCCGACCGAGACGGCATAGGCCAAGCCGAAGGACTGCATGAAGGTGTTGGTCACGGTTTCGAAGGACATCAGGGCCACCTGGAAGAACTGTGCCGGGTGGGTCTTGAACATCTTCATGAAGGGCAGGCGCACCAGCTCGCCGTGGTCGTGCTTTTCCTCGAACACTTCGGGCTCATCGAGGGACCGCCGCACCAGGTAGGCCACCACCAGCACCACCAGGGACAGCCAGAACGGGATGCGCCAACCCCAGGCGAGGCGCTCGGCTTCACCCATGGCGGCCACGGGGAGGAAGGCCAGGGAGGCCAGCACGATGCCGGCGGAAATGCCGCTCATGGCGAAGCTGGCGAAGAAGCCGCGGCGGCCTTCCGGGGCCTCCTCGGTGGACAGGGCGGAGGCGCCCGCGGTTTCCGCGCCGGCGGACAGTCCCTGCATCAGGCGCATGACCACCAGCAGCGCCGGAGCCCAGTAGCCCACCGCGTTGAAGTCCGGGAGCGCACCGATCAGGAAGGTGGCGGATCCCATGAGCACGAGGGTCAGGACCAGGGTGTTCTTGCGGCCGATCTTGTCCCCGAGGTGGCCGAAGACGATGGCGCCGAAGGGGCGCGCCACGTAGGCCACCCCGAACGTGGCGAACGAGGCAATGAGGGCCACGGTTGCATCGCCCGCCGGGAAGAAGATCTTCGAAAAGACCAGCGATGCCGCGGTGGCGTAGATGAAGAAGTCGTAGTACTCGAGGGCGCCGCCGAGGAACGCCGCGAGGGCTGCCTTCTTCGCCCGCCTAAGCTGGCGCTCGTTTGCTGCAATGGCAGGGCCGCTTGCGAGATTGGTCATTCCGGAAGTCCTTCCGCGCTGAAAGACGGTGTTGGGGTCTTTTGCTGGTTTGCTGTGCAACTTGTTCGTATTACGAACGCTTGTACGATATGCGGTTCATGAAAAGAGTACTCCACGGTGAGGTGGCTCACAACACCCGGCGTTCCCGGAGCCCGCGCGAAGGTCCTTTTCGGTTCTTCACGGGCCCTTGCCGGGCCCCTTCCGAAGACCGGAAAGTTAGCTTCATCACCTCTGCCCGGAAACGGCTTAATCAGCTATTCGGCGGCCTCATACTTGTCTTGGTTGTTGTGAAATCCGGGTGTTGAAGATGGGGTTCGGCTGGTGGAAAAGCTGATGCGTGTAGTGCGGAGCGAGTACTTTCCTGCAGGGGTTGTGCTGGGTGGCGTCCTGTTGTTTTGGACAGTGGGCCTGCTGGGCGGACTGAGCTGGCTCAGCGGCGGCCAGTCGCCCCTGACGGTGCTGTCCTGGATGATCTTCATTTACGCCGCCGTGGTGCTCAGCCCGGTGGCCGTGGCCCTTTCCGTCATGGACATCAGCCGCCGCTACCGCGGAACCCACGACGCCGGAATCACCACGCCGCTGCTGAAGAGCCTCGCCGAGCTGCGCCGCATCGCGCTGGCCCGCCTCCAGCGCGAAGACTGACGCTGCCGCGTCCGGGTTCCGTCCGGAACAGCCACTGAATTCCCTGTAGCCCGCCGCCCTCCGGCATGGGAATCTTAAGCCGTGGCGGAGGGGGTGGCACGGTGACTCCACGGCAGAGTGCGTTGGTGCTGGCGGTGACCGCCGGCCTGGCCGTCGTCGTGCTGCTGGCCGTCGACTGGTCGCCGGCCGCGCTGCAGGATCCTGCCCGGACCCTCGGGCTGCTCAACGCGCAGGGCGTTGTGCACCTGGGCGGGATCGCGGACAGGGCCCCCTTCGGAGTCCTTGAACTTGCGATGTTCCTCGCCGTCGGATTGGGCCTTGTCCTCTCCGGTGTGGCCGCATGGCGGAGCCGGCCGAACGCCAGGCCGGGTTTCCTTTTGATCCTGGCGGGCTGGCTGTGGCTGGCAGCGGGACTACGCCGCTCCAGCGATCCCCTGGCCTTCACCGTCGGGGTGACGCTGACCTTGATGTACCAGCCGCCGTTGCTGCAGCTGGCGCTGAGCTTCCCCACCGGGACGCTCAAGACCCGGGTCCAGAAGGTGGCCGTGGGCTTCTTCTTCTCCCTGTGGCTGGCCATTGCCGTGGCCAACTGGGCGTTCTTCGATCCGCGCCAGCACGTCGCCGCGGGGGATTCCACCTCGCAGAACCTGCTCCTGCTTTGGGACGACCTCGCGCTCACCACGGCCATTGGAAACGTGGCCCGTGTGGTGCAGATCGGCGTGGGGCTGGCAATCGTCGTGCTCCTGGCCATGCGCTGGCACGCCGGCACCCCGGCCTACCGGAGCGCCTTCCTGCCGCTCGGCTTCGCCCTGGTCCTCAAGACCGGCGCGACCATCTGGGTGGCCGCCGCCGTCGTCCAGTTCTCCGGCCCGCAGGTTTCGGAGGCGCTGCTCTGGCAATACCCCGCGACGGCGGTGATCCCCTTGGCGGTATTGCTGGGGTTGTGGCGCTACCGTTTCGCCCGCGGGTCCCTCAGCGAGCTCATGGTGGAGATCGGCTCCGCCCCGCTCAGCGAGCGGCTCACCGACGCGCTGCGGAAGACGGTCCGGGACCCGAGCCTGGAGCTGTGGCAATGGTCTCCGGGGCAGCCTGGCTTCATCGACGGACACGGCAGGGCCCGCGAACTCCCGGAGGAACACAGCGGACGGGCCGCCATGTTGCTGGAACGCAGGGGCCTGCCGGTGGGTGCCCTGGTGTTCGACCAGGCGCTCCGCGACCAGCCCCGCCTGCTCGAAGCCGTGCGCAGCGCCACCTCCCTCACCCTGGAAAACCGGAACATGGAGCAGCAGTTGCGGGAACAGCTGATCGAAGTGCGCCGTTCCCGGGAACGCATCGTCACCGCCGGGGACGCCCGCCGCCGGCAGCTCGAACGGGACCTGCACGACGGCGCCCAGCAGCGCCTGGTGGCCGTCGCCATGGAACTCGCCCGGGCCCGCCGCCTCGCCGCCGATGCCGACGTCCGGGAGCTGATCGGGCACGCCGCCGGGGAACTCAACACGGCATTGCGCGAACTCCGGGAGCTGGCCCGTGGCGTGTACCCGCCGTCGCTGCGCGAACGCGGCCTCGCCGGATCCCTCACCGCGCTCGCCGAGCGCACCGCCGTGCCCATGGACGTGCAGGTGGAGCTCGCCGCACCCGTGCCCCCTGCGGTTGAACTCGCCGCCTACTTCATCTGTGCCGAGGCCGTGACCAACACTGCCAAGCACGCAGGCGCCACCATGATCCATGTCCGGGCGACGGGAACCGCGGACGGGCTGACCGTGGTGGTCATGGACAACGGCCGGGGAGGCGCTGCGCCCGGGCCCGACGGCGGACTGATGGGGCTCGCAGACCGCGCGGCCGCGCTGGGCGGCACTTTCGACGTCGTCAGTCCCCCGGGGCGGGGCACCGCCGTCACGGCAGTCTTGCCGTTCAGCCCGGACCCGGCATCACTTCCTGCGCAGCCGGGCGAATTTCCTGCGCAGCCGGGCGAAGAGAAAGGAGCCACGCCATGACGTTGAGGGTTGCCATCGCGGATGATTCCGCACTGCTGCGCAGGGGGCTGGCCGCGCTGCTGGAAGCCGAAGGCATGACGGTGGTTTGCGAAGCCGGCGACGCCGGGGAACTTCTCAGCTGCGTCGACCGCGAGCGTCCGGATGCCGCCGTCGTGGACATCCGCATGCCGCCGGGCTACGCGACCGAAGGGATCGAGGCTGCCCGGGAGATCCGGCGCCGGCATCCGGCGACCGGGGTGCTGCTGCTGTCCCAGTACGTGGAGACGGAGAATGCGATGTCGCTGTTCGCCGGGGCGGATGGCGCGAAAGGCCTCGGTTACCTGCTGAAGGAACGTGTGTCCGACGTCGAGGATTTCCTCGACGCCCTGCGGCGGGTGGCTGCCGGCGGCACCGCCGTCGACCCGGACCTCGTGTCCCGCTTGGTTTCGCGGCCGCAGGAAGGCCGCCAAAGCGGGGAGGAGCTGAGCACCCGGGAACGGGAAGTGCTCGAACTCATGGCTGAGGGGCGCACCAACCAGGCGATCAGCCGCTGCCTGTTCCTTGGTGAACGTACCGTGGAGGCGCATATCCGCAGCATCTTCGTGAAGTTCAACCTGCGGCCCGAACCCGAAGACCACCGGCGGGTCCTCGCCGTCCTGAGCTATCTGCGGTCCGGGGGAGGGCACAGGGCCATCCATTAAGCGCGGAACCGGCCCGGTACGCATGCGTACCGGGCCGGCCCTCTGCAGCCGATGGGGGCTAGTTCGAGATCGACAGCTGGGAGCTCGTGTGCCAGCCGGTCCAGCCGGACCAGACGCCGCCGCTGCCCACCTTGAAGCGGATCTTCTGGTAGACCTCTTCGTAGCCGATTTCACCGTCCACCAAGGTGCGGTAGTTGTGGATGGTGGTGCTGGTTCCTGCGCTCAGGTACTTGCTGAAGTACGAGGTGCCCAGGTAGTCATCCGGGTTGGGCCAGCCGTCCGATTCCCAGCGCTCCTGCTGGATGTAGAGGGAGCGGCTTCCGGAGCAGCTTGCCGTGATCCGGTAGTCGAGGACCTTCACGCCGCTGCTGTTGAAGTGCGAGAAGATCGGCTTCAACGGTTCGACCGTGCAGGAATAGGCGGTGTGGGCCTGGGCGGGTGCGCTGAGGGCCAGGCTGGCGCCGGCGAGGCCAAGGCTGACGGCAAGTGCTGAGATGATCCGGGCGCGCTTTGGCCGGGACAGGGTGTTGGTGCGCATTTCTCTCCTGGGGTGTGATGTGGACCGGCGGTGCGGATGTGAACGGACATCCGCGGCCCGGGCTGTGCGCTCCGGCCTGCCGGCAATCAGTGGAGGTCCCTCTACGGTGCGGGTCCCCCGCTTCGGGCCAGGGGTTCCTGGCCCGAAATCAATAGTGCTCCCGGGGCAGGGGCGTGCGCTTCCGTGCTAGCACGTATTTAATCCGGCATTTGGATAAAAGCAGGTGCGGGCTCTCACAACCGGTCGCGCGGCCTCCACGTTCCGCGGACCTGGTGCCAACGGACGCGCCCGTTGCTAGGCTCAGGCATGACCCGCATGATCATCATCGGCGCGCCCGGCTCCGGAAAGGGCACCCAGGCCGAATATCTCGCCGCGCACTTCGGCATCCCGGCCATTTCCACAGGCGAGCTCTTCCGCACCCACGTACGGGAGCAGACCGAACTCGGCGTCGAGGCCAGCCGGTTCATGGACAGGGGCGAGCTCGTGCCGGACCGGCTCACCGACGCGATGGTCGCGCGTCGCCTGGACGGCGACGACGTCGGGAACGGCTTCCTGCTGGATGGCTACCCGCGCAACCTGGCTCAGCTCGCGGCGCTCGACGCCCTGCTGGCGGACGACGGGAAGCAGCTGGACGCCGTCGTGCGGCTGGACCTCGACGAGGGGGAGCTGGTCCGGCGGCTCCTCCAACGGGCGTCCGAACAGGGCCGCAGCGACGATACCGAGGAGGTGATCCGCCGCCGGCTGGAGCTGTACCAGGAGGAAACCCTGCCGGTGGTGACCGCCTATGCGGAACGGGGGATCGTCGTGGACGTCGACGGCGGCGGGGACAGGGCGGTGATCACGGAACGGGCGATTGCCGCCCTCGGATCTTTCCTGGAAACCCCGCGGTGAACGGAGTGTCGGCACCTGACACTCCGCGTCCCGGGCAACGTGCTCTGGCAGAACCGGCCGCTTCGGAGAACAATTGATGGCATGACGAGCTACTCGGCGCTCGAAAAGGCCTCAAGTAAACATCCCCACGACTGGGGCAGGGCCGTGGCCAGTGCCATGACCCGCCTGGTGGAAGCGGCGCGCATTGACGGCCGCACCCTGGAGCATGAATTCCTCTTCGGCGAGGAGCTGCAGCTCTGCATCGAAGAGGACGCCGAAGGTGCCACCATCAAATTGAGCTGGGCGCCCTCCGACTGAGCCGCTACCCGGGCGGGAAACCCGGGGGAAACGGCCCGGCGACGAAACCGAAGTCCACCCCATGGCCGGGTGCCCCGGAACCGGGGCCGCCGCCGTCGGGATGCTGGCCGTTGCTGCCTAAGAGGCTGCGGGTGAGCGCCTCGCTGTCGGCCATCAGTTGCTCCACAGTGCCTTCCAGATGAGTGTCCGACGGCGCCTCCCCGGCCAGTGCCGCGGCCACCACCGTGCGGCGCACCAGCTCCTTGGCGAACGACGCAGTGGTCCCGGCCGTGCGGGCCGACGCAGCCTTGAGCGCTGCGGCCGAGAAGCCCAGGCCCGAGGAATACAGTTCCAGGAGCCGTTCGCGTTCGTGCTCCGAGGGCAGCGGGATTTCGACGGCGAGGTCCACCCGGCCGGGCCGCTGCGCCAGGGCGCGTTCGAGCATGTCCACCCGGTTGGTGGTGAGGACGAAGGCGACGTCGGCATCGCTGTCCAGTCCGTCCATGGCGTCCAGCACCTCGAAGAGCAGGGGCTGCGGACCGTGGCCGTAGCTGCGGTCCTCGGCGATCAGGTCGCAGTCCTCGAGCACCACGATGGACGGCGCGAGTGCCCGCGCGATCCGCGCCGCTTCGGAAACCCGGGCGAGGGTCCCGCCCGAGAGGAGCACCGCCGTCGTTCCTTCGCTTTGGCCCAGCAGGTACCTGACGGTGTGCGTCTTGCCGGTGCCCGGCGGGCCGTAGAGCAGCAGCCCGCGCTTGAGGTGCTGGCCGTGTGCCTGGAGGACGGAGGCCTGGCGGGCGATGCCCAGGGCGTGGTCCTCCACCCGGCCCAGCAGCCCGCCGGGGAGAACTACGTCCCGTGTGCCCAGTTCCGGGCGGCGGATGAAGGTGACCCCGCCCATGGTGGGGCCGTAGTCGCCCATGGTCAGGGCGATGACCTGGCCCTTGAACACGCTGGTGTGCTCCAGATTGCTGCGGATCTCGGCGAGGAAGGCAGCCGCCGTCGCCGCCTCTTCGGAGAGGACTTCAAGCGTTGCCATGTGCCGGCCGTACTGGTGGTTGGCCTCGCGTTGCAGGACCGCCAGCGGGGCACCGCCGTAGCTGAACAGCCACAGGCCCATGGCGACCACCTGGCGCTGCTCGTCGGGCCCGATGGCGAGGTTGGTGTAGTCCGGGCGGGCCAGCGGAAACGACGGGTACATGCGGGAGTGCTGGAGGATGTCGCTCAGGGACATGTGGTTGCGCTCGGCTCCGCCGCCGATCCCGAGTAGGCGGTGCCCGGGATCCCTGCCGGCCACGGCCTCCATCAGGATGTCCACGTCCACCAGGCGGTGGGCCTGGATCTCCTCCACCACCACGGATAACTCCGTTGCAGGTGTCCCCAGATGGTCTGTCAGCGCCTTGAACAGTTGCTTGCCGTTTGGAAACACTTCCCGTCCGGACTGTGCCAGCTGGACCAAGGCAGCGAAGTCTTTGATGAATTTCCCCAAGTTTTCATCCATGGACAGACCCTAGCAGGGCGGGCAAGGCCTGCTGCCTGGGGCTGGAGGCCCGGGGCGCCGCGCCGGGGCGCCGCGCAGGGGTCGCGGTAGGGCTGCGGGGTCGCTGGAACGCTCCGGCGACCCCGTGCTTCACCCGCGATTTCGCGCTGGCCGGTCAGCAGGTGGGTGCCGGAAGGTCGATCCTCCGGGCATTGAGCTGGTCCACTGGCACGATCTGGGTGATCGACAAGACCGCTGGCGTGGTGGTGCTCGGGTTGCTCACAAAGTGCGGCCCGACCTCGGTAAACGTGTCGCCGGCGACGAAGGTCTGGGTGGTGCACCCCAGCTTCCTCGTGACCGATCCGGATTTCACCGTGGCTATGACAATGCCGGGGTGCTTATGCCAGCCGGAGAACGCGCCCACCGCATATGTGAGTTCAAAATCGAGCACGGCAACGCCGCCCTTCGTCTTGAACTCGATGTCATCCTGTTCGGTTTTCTGGCTGCCTTGGATCGTTCCGATGACCGCCGGACCGGCCGTGGTCCCGGAACCGGGCGTGGCCACGGCGATGCTGCTTGTGGCCAATGTCGCGACCGCAACGAAAACAGCGGCGGAGGTGGCGGCTCTTGTCCATTTCATGGTGGATTCCCTTCCAACTGCACGCGGGACCCTTGGCCCCGGGGTACACATTGCGTGGTCAGCCACCCCCAGCCAGGACCACCAGCCCCACGGGACACGATCTCCCGGACGCCCCACAGCCCCGCGGAGTGATCAAAATGGTCCGGCCCGGGCAGGAGGGATTATGGCCCCGGCAGGCAGCTAAATCAACGACTTGACAAATTCACCTGAGTCGCGCGTTAAGGCTGCCCGACGGCGGGGCGCTGCTACTCTGGCGGGCATGGAATCTTTGGGGGATAACAGTAAGCCGGACGAACCGGGCCTGCCGGATAACAATGCGGGCAGCATGAGAAAGGTGACGGCCGTCGTCGTACTTTTGCTAGGTCTCGCGGCGGTTATCGCGGGGATGGTGACCGCCGTGATTGGAGCGAACCAGCCGCTTGATTTCGGCTTTGTCGCTCCGGCACCCGATTTCTTCAACTTGGCGGGTGCCGCCATCCTTGGCCCGCTGACACAAGCCGGTTATGTCATTGCCCTCGTCGGGCTGCTGGTTCTGGCGATGTGGGCGGGGCTCCGCAGGGGCGCCAGGGCACGGACGAACGTCGTCATGCTTTTGCTGGGGCTGGCCGTAGTCATCGCAGGCGTGGTGACCGCCCTGGCCGGCAAGAGCCAGCCGGTCTCGTTCGGCTGGTTCGCGTACGCACCGCTCGCGAACGAAACGTTCAGCCCACCCGGCATCGCCTTCCTCGGCCCGATGACGCAGGCAGGCCTGGTGACCGTTGTCGTAGGGCTGCTGGTGCTGGCATTCTGGGCGGGACACCGCCTCGGCAAGCGGCGTTAAACGGAAAGCCCCGCCCAACTGACTCGCAGTTGTTGTCGTTTTGACGCTCCAAAACGACATTAACTGCGAGCTAGTTGGGCGGGGGCCCGGAACCTGGACGCCTAGCCCGGCAGCGGTGCGCCGGTGAGCTTGATCTGGCGGTTCTGGTCCTTGTACAGCAGGTACCGGAACCGGCCGGGGCCGGACGCGTAGCAGGCCTGCGGGCAGAAGGCGCGCAGCCACATGTAGTCTCCGGCTTCCACCTCCACCCAGTCCTTGTTGAGCAGGTACATGGCCTTGCCTTCCAGGACGTACAGGCCGTGTTCCATCACGTGGGTCTCCGGGAAGGGGATGACGCCGCCGGGCTGGAAGGTGACGATGTTGACCTGCATGTCGTGCGCCAGGTCGTCGGACGGCACGAAGCGCTGGGTGCTCCACACGCCGTCGGTGTCCGGCATCGCGGTGCCCTCCACGTCCTTCTCGTTGGTGACGAAGGACTTGGCCTCGTAACCTTCAAGGCGGTCGTAGGCCTTCCGGATCCAGTGGAACGTGGCGATGTCGTCGGAGGTGTTCTCGATGCCCCACTCGTCGCCGGCGGCGAGGTAGGCGTAGCCGCCCTCCTCCATGATGTGCTTCTCGCCCTTGAGGTCCAGGTTCAGCGTGCCCTTGACCACGAAGATGACGCCTTCGACGCCGGACTCGAACTCGGCCTTCGGCGCGCCGCCGCCCGGAGCAACCTCGACGATGAGCTGCGAGAACGTGGTGGCGAAGCCGGAGATCGGGCGGGCGATGATCCAGGAACGGGTCTTGCGGAAGCCCGGGAGGAGGCTCGTCACGATGTCCGTCAGGACGCCCTTGGGGATGACCGTGTACGCCTCGGTGACGATCGCGCGCTCGGTGGTGAGGTGGGTCTGCGGGGGCAGGCCGCCGGTGGGGTAGTAGTAGTCGCTCATGCAGGAGTTCCTTTACTTCGAAGTGGTGGCGAGTCGCGGATGCGCCAGATGGGTCAGCCGGGGAAGTTCGACGCCGGCAAGCGCCAGGACCTCTTCGGTGCCCACCGCGCCGCACTGGACGCCCCGCAGGATGAACGCCGCCAGCGCACGTGCCGTGGCCGGCTCGTCCATGACGCCGCCCTCGGTCCGTTCCACGTAGTTCCGCAGCCGTGCCGCGGCGGCCGGCAGGCCTTCGCGGTAGAAGGCGTAGGTGGCGGCGAAACGGCTGGGCAGCTGGTTGGCGTGCAGGTCCCAGCCCTGGTAGTAACCGCGCTCAAGGGAGCGGCGGACCAGGCGGCCGTGCAGCTTCCAGGCGTTCTCCACGTTGTCGCCCACGGGGATGATGTTGGTGGAGCCGTCCGAGAGGCGGATGCCGGTGCCGGCCACGGCCAGCTGCATGACTTCCTTGGCGAAGTCAGCCACAGGGTGCTCCATGGACTGGTACTCTGCCGAGATCTGCAGCGACGCCGAGTAGTCGTACGTGCCGTAGTGCAGGCCGCTGATGCGTCCGGGAACCGCGTGGGGCAGCTGCGCCACCGGCGCGGTGCCTGCCGGGCCGAGGATCAGCTGCGGGGTTTCCACCTGGACTTCGAAGCGGAGCCGGCCGGCCGGCAACGAGTGGATCTCCTCCAAGCGGGAGACCGCGAAGTCCATGGCCTCCACCTGGGCCACCGTGGTGACCTTGGGCAGGGTCAGCACCAGGCCCTCGGGCAGTTCGCCCGCGGAGGCCAGGGTGGAGACGAAGAGGTCCAGGGTCTTCAGGCCGCGGGCCCGGGTGGGCGCCTCGAAGCACTTGAAGCGGATGCCGATGAACGGCGGGGCCGAACCACCGGCCACGGCTTCGCTGACGGCCTGCGCGGCCGCGACTGCGGCCACGTCTTCAGCCTCGTCGCCGCGGTCGCCGTAGCCGTCCTCGAAGTCCAGGCGCAGGTCCTCGATGGGCTCGCTGCGCAGCTTGGCCGCGACCCGGCCGGCGACGGCGGCCGCCAGCCCGGGCTCCTGGCCCAGCAGCGCGCCGAGCTTCTCGAGGCCGCCGTGCTCTTCCGCCGTCGCGAGCGCCTGGGCGCCCCATTCGGAAGCGAGCGACGGCGTGAAGCGGTCCGCCGGCACGTACACGGTGTGCACGGGCTGGCGGCTGCCGCTGTCGCCGGGGTAGTTGCGTTCCAGCAGCTGGTCCGTGGCGGCGAGCCGGGAATCGATGGCGGCGAGGTCTGCCGCGCTAAGGGAGTGTTCTGCCATCCCTACACCAGCTCGTAGGCGGGGGTGGTGAGGAAATCGGTGTAGTCCTCGGAGAGACAGATGTCCGCGATCAGGCGGCTGGCCGGCTCGTAGAACTTGGTGAAGGACTCGGCATCCACTTCGCCGCGCAGGCGTTCGGTTTCCTCGCCTAGGATCCGGGTGACGAGCTCGCGGGTGACGGTGTTCCCGGTGTCCGCCAGCACGGACTTGTTGCGGATCTGCTGCCAGACCTGCGAGCGGGAGATTTCCGCGGTGGCGGCGTCCTCCATGAGGTTGTGGATCGCGACGGCGCCGCTGCCGGAGAGCCACACCGCGGTGTAGGCGACGGCGACATAGAGGTTCAGGCGCATGCCCGCCTCGGTGACCTCGCCGCCGGCGGACGGGACGTCCAGGAGCTGCTCGGCGGTGACGGAGACTTCCGGGCGCTGCTTGTCGAGCTGGTTCGGCTTGCTGCCGAGCACGGAGTCGAACACTTCCTGGCAGGTGGAAACCAGGTCCGGGTGCGCAACCCAGGAGCCGTCGAAGCCGTCGTTCGCCTCGCGGGTCTTGTCCGCGCGGACCTTCTCGAAGGCCTGGGCGGTGACTTCGGGTTCGCGGCGGTTCGGGATGACGGCGGCCATGCCGCCCATGGCGAAGGCGCCGCGCTTGTGGCAGGTCTTGACCAGCAGTTCGGTGTAGGCGCGCATGAACGGAGCGGTCATGACCACGGAGGCGCGGTCCGGCAGGATGAAAGACTCCCCGGCGTCGCGGAAGTACTTCACGATGCTGAACAGGTAGTCCCAGCGGCCGGCGTTCAGGCCGGAGGCGTGGCTGCGCAGTTCGTAGAGGAACTCCTCCATCTGGAACGCCGCCGGGATGGTTTCGATCAGCATGGTGCCGCGGATGCTGCCCTGCGGGATGCCGATGTAGTCCTGCGCGAAGACGAAAATGTCGTTCCAGAGGCGGGCCTCGAGGTGGCTCTCCATCTTGGGCAGGTAGTAGAACGGGCCGTGGCCGTTGAGGAGCAGCTGCTTGGCCGTGTGGAAGAAGTGCAGGCCGAAGTCCACCAGTGCGCCCACGGTGGGTTCGCCGTCGAGGAGCAGGTGGCGTTCGTCCATGTGCCAGCCGCGGGGGCGGGTGACGACGACGGCCAGCGGAGCGTCGGTGCGCAGGCGGTATTCCTTGCCCTCGGGGGAGGTGTAGGCCAGGGTGCCGGTGGCGGCGTCGCGCAGGTTCAGGATGGCGTCGATGACGTTGGCCCAGGTGGGGGTGCTGGCGTCCTCGAGGTCCGCGAGCCACACCTTGGCGCCCGAGTTGAGGGCGTTGATGGCCATCTTGGCGGGGGAGGCCGGGCCGGTCATTTCGACGCGGCGGTCCTGCAGCGCGGCGGGGGCTTCGGCGACCTTCCAGTCGCCGTCGCGGATGTCCTTCGTCTCGGGAAGGAAATCGAGCTTGCCGGTGCGGGCCACTTCCTCGCGCTTGGTGGCGCGGGCTGCCAGGAGCTCGTTGCGGGTGCCTGCGAAGCGCTTGTGCAGTTCCTCGACGAAGGCCAGGGCCTTGGGGGTCAGGATTTCTTCGGCGCGTTCGACCGGCCGGGGATCGGTGACGGTAAGAGCCATGGGAGCGGGTCCTTCCTAGTGGGCGCCGGCCGGAACGGCGGCGTGGGACTGGGCGGCGTGGGACTGGGCGGCGGCGTGCGCGGCGTTCGCAACGGCGGTTGCGACGTCGGCCGTCACGTGCGGGTCGAAAATGCTGGGAATAATGTAGCTCGCATTGAGCTCATCGTCAGCGACCCGCTTGGCGATTGCTTCGGCGGCGGCCACCAGCATGTCCGGGGTGATGTCGCTCGCACCGGCGTCCAGGAGGCCGCGGAACAGGCCCGGGAAGGCCAGGACATTGTTGATCTGGTTCGGGAAGTCGCTGCGGCCGGTGGCCACGACGGCGGCGTGCTTGGACGCGATGGACGGGTCAACCTCGGGGGTGGGGTTGGCCATGGCGAAGACGATGGCGTCCTCGGCCATGGAGGCCACGTGCTCTTCGGCCAGGATGTTCGGAGCGGAGACGCCGATGAACACGTCCGCGCCCACGAGCGCCTCGTGCAGGCTGCCGGAGAAGCCTTCTTCGTTGGTGTTTTCCGCGATCCAGGTGCGGTGCCGGTCGTCGTAGCTCTCGCCGTGGTGGATGGCGCCGGAGCGGCCGGCGGCCACGATGTGCCGGGCACCCTGGGCCTTAAGGAGCTGGATGATGGCGGAGCCGGCGGCGCCGACGCCGGAGACCACGATCCTGACGTCCGAGATCTTCTTGTCCACAACGCGCAGGGCGTTGACGAGCGCTGCGAGGGTGACGATGGCGGTGCCGTGCTGGTCGTCGTGGAAGACGGGGATGTCGAGTTCTTCGCGCAGGCGGGCTTCGATTTCGAAGCAGCGGGGAGCGGCGATGTCCTCGAGGTTCACGCCGCCGAAGACGGGAGCCAGGAGCTTGACGGTGCGGATGATTTCCTCGGTGTCCTGGGTGTCCAGGCAGACCGGCCAGGCGTCCACGTTGGCGAACTGCTTGAAGAGGGCGGCCTTGCCTTCCATGACCGGCAGGGCGGCGGCGGGGCCGATGTTGCCCAGGCCCAGGACGGCGGAACCGTCGGTGACGACGGCCACCGTGTTGCGCTTGACCGTCAGGTTGCGGACAGCGGACGGGTCTTCGGCGATGGCCAGGCAGACGCGTGCGACGCCGGGGGTGTAGGCGCGGGACAGGTCGTCGCGGTTGCGCAGCGGCACCTTCGGAACAACTTCGAGCTTGCCGCCCAGGTGCATGAGGAAGGTGCGGTCCGAGACGTGCTGGACCGTGACGCCGTCGAGCGCGTTCAGGGCGTTCTTGACCTCTTCTGCGTGCTCCTCGCCGGTGGTGTTGCACGTGACGTCGACAACGATCGTGTCGTGGTGGGACTCGGTGACGTCCAGTGCGGTGACGGCTGCGCCGGCTGCCGCGACGGCCGCTGCGATCTCACTGGTGGCAGTGAAGCTCGACGGCGCGGCGACGCGCAAGGTGATTGAGTTTCCGGGGCCCGGGTTCGCCATTGAATGTCCTCCTGTTGCGGGTCCGTTAGGACCGGTGTGCCTCGCTAGTGTTTTCGTATTATGGATATTATTATCTACAAAGTGGAAACACAAGCTTTCCACCGAAGGTGACCGCAGGGGGGTTTGGTGCGGTATCTTGAAGACCTAAACAACTTTTTTTCACGATGCGGATAAGAGTTGTCGGATTCCGAGCCATAGGAGACAACGGAATGGCCGAAAAGCCCTCGGGAGGCGTGCAGTCCGTCGAGCGCGTCTTCGAACTGCTGGAACTGATCACGGATGCCGGCGGTGACGTCACGCTTAGCGAACTGTCGTCGTCGACCGATCTTCCGCTGCCCACCATCCACCGCCTGCTGCGCACCCTGGTGGCGCTGGGCTACATCCGGCAGCTTCCCAACCGCCGCTACGCCCTGGGGCCGCGCCTCATCCGGCTCGGCGACGGCGCCAACAAGCAGCTCGGCGCCCTGGCCCGTCCGCAGCTGAAGTCCCTGGTGGACCGACTGGGTGAAACCTCGAACATGGCCGTGCTGGATTCGGACATGGTCATCTACGTGGCCCAGGTTCCGTCGTCGCACTCCATGCGCATGTTCACGGAGGTGGGCCGCCGCGCCCATACCCACGACACCGGCGTCGGCAAGGCGATCCTGGCGCAGCTGGACGACGACGTGGTCCGTGGAATCGTGGCCCGCACCGGCATGCCCACGCCCACGGCCAAGAGCATCGGCGACATCGACGCCCTTCTGCACGACCTCAAGCTCATCCGGGAACGCGGCTACTCGATCGACGAAGAAGAGCAGGAACTCGGCGTCCGATGCTTCGCCATGGCGGTGCCCAACGCCCCGACGCCCACGGCCATCTCCGTCTCCGGTCCCATCACCCGCGTGGACCAGGGCTTCGGCGAGCGGGCCGTGCCGATGCTGCGCGAGGCGGCCAACGCGATCTCCGTGGAGCTGAACCGCAACTGAGCCCGAAACCGCAGCCAACCCGGCGCGAACGTACAGCTGAGGCCCTGGAATCCGCGGATTCAGGGCCTCAACTGTACGCTCGGTCATGGAATCGGATGCCTAGTCGTCGCTGAGCGAGCCGTCGTTGACGTCCACTCCGTCGGCGTCGAGGTTGATCATGGGTGAGCTCTTCTCCAGGGACCGGAATACCACCAGGCCCAGGCCGCAGCCGATGAACCAGCTGTAGTTGCCCAGCCAGGTGGCGTCCACCGTGGTGGCGCCGGTGTCGAGGAGCAGCTTGGGAATGATGACCGAGGCGATGGACACGGCGCCGCTGATGGCCACGGCCTTGAGGGCGTTGGGGTTGTAGCCGTTCCTGAACCAGTACTTGCCGCCCGGATCCATGGTGTACATCTCGTCCACCCAGACCTTCTGCCGGCTGACCAGGTAGTACCCGGCGATCAGGATGCCGAAGAGCGGGCCGATCAGTGCGCCGAGGATGCCCAGGGAGTAGTGGATGGCGGTGGCGTTGCTGTACCAGTTCCACGGCAGCAGGATCACGGAGCCGACGGCGGCGATCATGCCGCCCGTGCGCCAGCTGATCCGGTGCGGGGCAACGTTGGAGAAGTCGAACGCCGGCGAGATGAAGTTGGCCACGATGTTGATGCCCACCGTGGCGGTGACGAAGGTCAGGCCGCCCAGCAGGATCGCGAACGGGGTGTCGATCCGCTCCACCGTGTGGATGGGGTCCGTGATGAGCTCGCCGAACACCGGTACGGTGGCCGACGCCGTGATGACGGTGAGGAGCGAAAAGAACAGGAAGTTGACCGGCAGGCCGAGCAGGTTGCCCTTCTTCACGGCCTTGAAGGACTTGCCGTAACGGGCGAAATCGCCGAAGTTCAGCATGGGGCCGGAGAAGTAGGACACCACGATCGCGATCGCGCTGAGCATCACCGGAATGGAGGCCCAGAAGTCCAGCGGCTCGCCCGCCGCCAGGTCAAGGCTGATTTTGTCCCAGCCGGCCTGGGAGACCAGGTAGATCGCCAGGATGATCATGACGACGTACACCGCGGGTCCGGCGAAGTCGATGAACTTGCGGATGGTCTCCATGCCGTTCCAGAAGACGGCGGCCTGCGCCACCCAGAGGATCGCGTAGGAAATCCAGCCCAGGGCGGACAAGCCCAGGAAGGAGTAGTCCGTGGCCAGGGCGTGGGTGGCGGGGATGAACTTCAGGAAAATGATGTTCAGCGACTCCGCGGCGAGGAAGGTCTGCACTCCGTACCAGGCGATGGCGATCAGGCCGCGGATGATTGCCGGGATGTTGGCGCCCTTGACGCCGAAGATCGCGCGGTTGATCACGGGGTAGGGGACGCCGGTCTTCTGGCTCGGTTTGGCCACCAGGTTCGTGAAGACCTGCACGATCACGATGCCGATGATCAGTGACAGGAGCACCTGCCAGCTCGCGATGCCCAAGGCGAACAGGCTGCCGGCGGTGACGTAGCCGCCCACGCTATGCACGTCGGACATCCAGAAAGCGAAAATGTTGTAGGCGCCCCAGCCCTGTTTCTCCAGGGGGACGAGGTCCTCGTTGGCGAGGCGGTGGTCATACCCGTGCTTGACGGCGCCGGCGCCGGTGCCGGCCGCGGTCTCAAGTTCAGCCATGTTGTTCCTCCGGTAAGTTCGCGGCCGGATCGGCCGTTTCATGAACCCAAGTTTGTGGAACGGATGTTACATAGCTGTTTCTGCTGGAAGAAGACCCTGTGTATTACGCGCCGAATGTGACTCGGGTCACTCTTCCAGCTCGCCGAGGGCGCTGAAGAGTCCGGTGGCCTCGCGGATCCGGTCCCGGCCGGCCTTGGCACGGACCGCCAGCACCCCGTTGGCGAGAACGCTCATGAGGCTCATGGCCGAGGCGTAGCTGTCGAAGGCCGAGACGCTGTCCACCGGGCACTCAAGCCAGATATCGGCCTTGGCCGCGAAACGGCGGGCGCTCGGATCGCCGATCAGCACGGTGGTGGAGCCGCCCGCGGCAGCCGCCTCGAGGACGGCCGCGAAAGCCGCCGGCCGCCGTCGGAATCCCAGCAACAGTACGACGTCGCCCGCGCCGTACCCTGCCAGTTCCTCGCCGATGCTTTGGCCCGGCTGCGGGGCGGCGGCGACGTTTCCGCGGCACTGAAGGAGCTGCTGTCGCAGGTGCAGCGCGAGCGGAAAGCTGTTGCGGAAGCCGATCAGCAGCAGCTGCCCGGCGGAGGCCAGCGCCTCCGTGGCGGCGGTGAGCTGGCCGGCGTCGAGCTGTTCGAAGGTGCGGCGCAGGTTGTCCAGCTCATACGCCAAGTGCGCGGCGAGGTCGCCCTCCTCGTGGGCGGCCACCGGGACCCCGCTGGCGCGCAGCGTCCGGGTGTGTTCCTTGACCTCGTTGAAGTCGGCGAAGCCGAGGCGGCGGAAAAGCCTGCTCATCGTGGCCTTGGAGACGCCGCTCAGCCGGGAGAGCTCGGCGGCGTTGTACACGGCGAGGTCGCCCAGGTGGTCCAGGAGGGTGTCTGCGGCCCTCTGCTCCTGCGGCCCCAGCTCCGGATAATGCCGTCCGATGCGCTCGTCGATCCTCATGAAACAACCGTCTCACGAAGCGAGCCGCCGGACACCTTGGTGTCCGGCGGCTCTTACCATTCAAAAATGAAGCGTCGTCGTTGAACCCTCCTTCTCAGTGTTCGGCGGATGTCTTGATGGGGACCTCGTTGCCGTCGCAGTCGATCAGCTTGCCGTTTTCGAAGCGGTCGCCTTCTGCGAGGCATGCGAGGTCGGCTTCGGTGACCACGCGGTTCGTTCCGGCCACGAACACCGACTGGTTGTCCGAGTTGCCCTTCTTGAAGTGGTTGAAGAGCACGTTCAGCAGGATGGCCATGACGGCCGCCGAGCTAATGCCGGAGTGGAAAATGGTGGAGAACCAGGACGGGAACTGGTCGTAGAACTTGGGGGCGGCGATCGGGATCATGCCGAAGCCGATGGACGCCGCCACCACGATCAGGTTCATGTTGTTGCGGTATTCCACCTTGGCCAGGGTGCGGATGCCGCTGGCGGCCACGGTGCCGAAGAGGACGACGCCGGCGCCGCCCAGGACGGGGGTCGGAACCGCGGCGACCACGCGGCCGAGGACGGGCAGGAGGCCCAGGATCACCAGGATGAGGCCGCCGGCACTGACCACGAAGCGGCTTTTGACGCCGGTGATGGCCACGAGTCCGACGTTCTGCGCGAAGGCGCTCTGGGTGAAGGAGTTGAAGACCGGGGAAATGGCGCTGGAGAGCATGTCCGCGCGCAGGCCGTTGCCGATGCGCTTGGAGTCCACCTTGGTGTCCACGATTTCACCGACGGCGATGATGTCCGCCGAGGTTTCGGTCAGGGTGACCAGGATGACGATCAGCATCGAGACGATGGCGGCGATCTCGAAGGTGGGCGGGCCGAAGGCGAAGGGGGTGGGGAAGGCGACGATCTCGCCCTGGCCCACCTTGGAGAAGTCGGCCATGCCGGTGACCGCGGCGATGACGGTGCCGATGACCATGGCCAGCAGGATGGACAGGCGCGAGATGGCGGCGTTGCCTACTTTGCTCAGCAGCAGGACGACGGCGGTGGTGGCGGCGGCGAGGCCGATGTTCGCCACGCTGCCGTAGTTCTCGGCCTTGGCGTTGCCGCCCATGGCCCAGTTGGCGGCCACGGGCATCAGGGTCAGGCCGATGGTGGTGATCACGGTGCCGGTGACCACGGGCGGGAAGAATTTGATGATTTTCGCGAAGAGCGGGGTGATGGCCAGGCCGATCAGGGAGGCGACAATCACGGAACCGAAGACCGCCTGGATGCCGCCGCCGCCATTGACGATCGCCACCATGGTGGACACGCCGGCGAAGGAGACGCCCTGGACGAGCGGGAGCTGGGATCCGAAGAAGGGGATGCCCACGGTCTGCAGGATGGTGGCGAGCCCGCCGACGAACAGGCAGGCGGCGATCAGCAGGCCGATGTCCTGCGAAGACATGCCGGCGGCCGCGCCGATGATCAGGGGCGGGGCGATGATTCCGCCGTACATGGTCAGGACGTGCTGGAATCCGTAGGCGAAGGAGCTGCCGATTGACAGGCGTTGGTCTTCGGGCCGGGTGCTGGCATTCCCTGTGGGACGGGTTTTCTTCTTGGTGTTCATGGCAGACTTCCTGATTTGGGGCAGACACCTTTGTCTGGCTGATATGTCTGGCTAACAATCCGGGCCGAAGAACGGCTTGTGGGCGGGGGCCTGTTCGGGCACTGATCGGCAGGGCCGGGGCCTATTGGGGTATGGCTGAGTTCCGGGGCGGCCGGGGCCAGGCGCTGTTCAGCCCTGGCTCCGGCGCCCCGGTCTTTTAATGAGCGGCTTAGCAGAAGCCGGCGATGCCGTCCCAGGCGTTGCCCGGGTCGGAGATGAGGTCGCGCTCGAAGTTGGCTTCGATCAGGCCGTATGGGCGGTCCGCGGCGAAGAATACTTCGTTCGGGTTGTCCAGGCCGAAGGGGCTCAGGTCCACCACGAAGTGGTGCTTGTTCGGGGTGGAGAAGCGCAGTTCGTCGATCTCCGGGTGGGCGTCCAGTACCTTCTGGGCCATCTGGTAGAGGGTCTCCTGCAGGGCCTTGGAATACTGCTCGGAGAAGCCTTCCAGCAGGAGCGCCTTCACGGATTCGTAGGCGGCGTTGTAATCGATCCTGCCTTCGGCGACGGCGTCGTTGTTGTAGCGCCAGCGGGCCGAGACTGCGGTGGCCAGGATGCGGTCCGAGGTTTCCTGCAGGGTGGTGTATTTGTCCTTCGGGTAGCCCTCGAAGCCGGACTGGGTGGACTTGAGGACCGTGAGGTCGCTCAGGCCGGAGATGACGTAGGTGGAATCGCCTTCGCGGACCACCACGGCGTTGCGGACTTCCTGCCCCTTGCGGACGAAGGAGTGGTCGTGCTCCTTGCCGTTGGCGATGATCCGCTCCCAGGCGTACTGCTCGGCTTCCCAGCGGCCGCCGGTCACCCAGTCGAATTCGCTGGTGAAGTGCTTGGCCAGGCGGAGCAGGAACTCCTCCGGGGAGCCGATGCCGTCGCGGGCGAAGGCGTAGACGGTGTTCTTCTGGGTGTCTGTGGGAACCACGCGGCCGTTGTCGCCCTCGAAGTGGGCGGCGCTGAAGTCGCCGCGGAGCTGGGAAGTGACGTTGAGGTCTTCGATCTCGTGGCGGTCGGTGTCGCGGGTGATCTTGACGACGCGATTTTCCGCCTTGCCGTACTGGTTCTTGCCGAGGACGATCTTGCTGCTCATGGTCTGTCTCAACTTTCCTGGTGGGCGGAGCCCGTCCACCGTGTGGTGTCGTGCGCCGTGCGGCGCCTGTTTTGGCGGACGCCGGCAACAAAAAAGAGCCGGCATCCATCGATGCCAGCTCATTACGACCCTGCCTGCTGCTCCCAGGTTTCGTGACCTGAGTCACGAGTTGCTGAAAAGACTAGCGCGGGTTTCGGACCTTGTGAAGAGGTCCACGCAATCAGCGGCAATTTTCCGAATATGACCGGCCGGCACGGATCCGGCCGGGTCCGGCTCTTGACGGGCCACGGGAACCTGTTTACGATTTCCACATAACAATAAAAGTTTTCCGAAATACGGAAACGATGGACTGCGAACGAGGAGGAACAGATGGACCAGCAGGAGAATAAGAACGTCGTGGAATTTCCGGCTCCCGGCCAGGAGCTGTACCTGCCGTTCGGCTCCACGGACCCGGACTTCTACATTCCGGCCGACTGCGACCGCACCAAAGGCGGGTTCTCCCGGTGGCTGCGTGCGCTCCCGGTGTTCGGCCGGCAACGTCCCTGAGAGCCTGCCTTAGGAGACGTACGGACTCTGCGCAACAGAGCCATCAAGCGGGCGGTACCTGGGGAGGTGCCGCCCGCTTTTCCGTGTCCGGAAGCCCGGCCGGTGCCGGGTGTGCCGGCTCAACGGCGTCCGGTCTCGAGGACCCGCTTGAGGTTGCTGAGAAAGCCCTCGTTACGCCTGCGCATCATTCCGCCGGTAAACGGCGCCATGATCCTGAGCATCCCGTGTGGCTCCATGTCGAGGCGGCGGGTGATCCGCGAGCCGCCGCCGTCGGGCTCCACCGTGAGCGTCAGCACCGGCTCGAACTTGCCCATCCGCTCCGTGAGCACGACCCGACGCGGGGGTTCGTACGCCGTGATTGTGCCCGTCCCTTCGGACAGTCCCATGAACGGCTTGAACTTTGCCCGGAAGGCGGTACCGGTGGCGAGCGGTCCTGGCGCCTCGTATTCCGCCTCGAGGACGTCGGTGTGCCATTGCGGGTCGTTGCGTATGTCGGACACGAACGCGAACACTTCCTCCGTGGGTCGGCCGATCCACTCGCTGCTCTCAATGCTGATCATCACTCCTCCTTAGCGGACCGTGCTGCGGGTGAAGCCCGCCAAGTGTTCCGGAAGGTATCGTTCGGGGACGTGCGGGCTCGACCACGGCTCCAGGAGTTCGGCCAGCCGCGGCGACTTCTGGCCGTAGTACTGCTCGAGTTCGGTGGTGTCCATCCACTCCACGCCGTCTGAAAGGTGCTTGCTGATGAGCTGCATGTGAGTCGCCATGGAGTCTGCGTCCGGGTGGACCTGGACGCAGGTCACGCGGCGGGTGTCCTCGTCGATGTAGAAGTTGAATGAAATGAGCCGCGGCTCGTTGATCTCGACAAAATCGGTGTGCTCAGACAGTGCCTTCCTCGCGTCCTCGACCCTGCCTTCCTTGATCGTCCAATTGCCGACGAATACGAATGTTCCATTCATGGTTCTCACTCCTTGCTCTCTCTCTTGTTGGGGGTCCCCTCTGGGGCTTTTTCCATGGTCCGCCCGGCCGCTAACGCCTCGCTAAAGCCGGATCCGGCCGGGATCCGGCGGTGCTAGATTGGTGCACGGGACGATCTGGCGAAGGCGGCTGTCGGTGGAATTCCGCATCCTCGGACCGATGGAGGTTCGCGAAGGGACCCGGCGCCTCGACGTACCGGGCGGGCGGGCCCGTGCCCTCCTCGCGATGCTGGTCCTGCATGCGGGTGACCCCGTCCCTTCCGAGCGTCTTGTCGACGAGCTGTGGGGCGAGCAGCCCCCTCCCACCGCTAACACCGTGGTGCAGATGCACGTCTTGAAGCTGCGCAAGCTGCTCGAGCCTGACCGCGAAGCCCTTGGTCACCCGACGCTGTTGGTCACTCAAGGAAGCGGCTACCGGCTGGCAATAAGTCCGGGGGACGTTGACGCCGGTTGTTTCAAGCAGCTCCTCGACCAGGCCGCCGGCCAGCCTGCGGAGCCGCGCTCCAGGCTCCTTACGGAGGCGCTGGCCCTCTGGCGCGGCCCGGCACTGGCCGACTTCGCTTTCCACCCGTTCGCCCAGGGCACCATCACCGCCTTGGAAGAACTGAGGCTGTCCGCGCTCGAGGCGCGCATCGAGGCAGACCTCGAGCTGGGCCGGAATCATGGTTTGGTCGCCGAGCTCGACCTGCTCGTCGCCGAGCACCCCTTCCGGGAGCGGCTCTCCGGCCTGCTGATGCTTGCCCTTTACCGTGCGGGCCGGCAGGCGGATGCGATCGCTGCCTACCGCGACGCCCGCAACCGTCTGGTGGACGAACTTGGCGTCGAGCCCGGCCCCGGGCTGCGTGAGATCGAAGCAGCGGTTCTCCGGCAGGATCCTTCGCTGGGGGAACGTTCCCCGACGCGGGTCGTGACCGAAGGCTGGCTGCCCCGTGAGCGCCGCATGGTCACGGTGGTCGGTCTTGAGATCGTGCCGGCGTCCGACGACGACGCGGACGCCGAAGCCCTGGCCGCAGCGGGTACGCGTGCCAACGAGGTTGCCGCTGCGGTGCTGCGCACCCATGGCGCACGCGTGGAACAGGTCGTGGGTGGCCTGATGGTCGCGTTCTTCGGGTTCCCGGTGGCGCACGAGGACGACGCCGTGCGGGCCGTGCGTGCCGCCGTCGAGGTTTGCGACCGGCTCGCGACTGTCGACGAGCCCGTCGTTCGGCATGCCGCGCGGGCCGTCGTCGAGACCGGCGACATCGTGGTCAGCGGATCGGGCGGGTCGCTCGCGGACATGGTGTCGGGTCCGGCGGTCACCTCCGCTTTCCGGCTCCAGCGGCTCGTACGCGACAGTGACGTCGTGGTGGGCCCGCGCACCCTGCAGCTCGTGCGCGGCGCGGCGGTTGTGGTATCCGTGCCAGGTGAGACCGCTGCGTGGCGGGTCATCGGGATGATGGACGACTCCCGCGGCAGGCTCCGCTTTGATTCCACGACCGTGGGACGGGCGGAGGAGCTGGTCAGGATCCGTACCGCATTCCGGGCGGCCGGCCGGGCCGGTGTGCCGGGGCGCTTCACCGTGGTGGGGGAGGCCGGCATCGGCAAAACCCGGCTCGCCGCAGACTTCGCCGACAGCGTTGACGGCGAGGCCCTGGTGGCATGGGGCCGCTGTGCGTCGTACGGCGAGGGCATCACGTTCCTGCCGCTCCGCGAGGCCCTCCTCGACGCCGCAGGCGAACGTGGCTGGCCGGCGCTTGCCGAGCTCGTGCCGGAAGACGCCGCGGTAGTGGCCGCCGGGCTGGGTCTGGCCGAGGGCACGGAGACTGTGCCCGCCATGTTGCGTGCAACGGTGCGGCTGCTGGAAGCACTCTCCGCCAGGCAACCCCTCCTGCTGGTGCTCGACGACCTGCACTGGGCGGAGCCGACACTGCTAGACCTCGTCGACCAGGCAGTAGGCTCCGGGAAAGGACGGCTGTTCGTGCTCTGCCTGGGGCGTCCCGAACTGCTGGACCAGCGGCCGGAATGGACCGATGCGCTCGTCCTCGAGCCGCTCCCCGCCGATGACGTGGCGGCGTTGCTGCGGGGCCGGGCACCCGGGATCGACGTCGAGGCCGTCACTGCCATCGTCGACCGCGCCCGTGGGAATCCGCTGTTCGCCGAACAACTCCTCGCGGCGCACGAGGAGGCGGACCTTGACGCGCTCCCGGATTCGCTCCGTGCCCTCCTCGCGGCGCGTCTGGACCGGCTCGGTCCCGGCGAGCGGGACCTGCTGAGAGTCGCGGCGGTGGCCGGTGACGACTGTGGCCGCGACGCGCTGGCGGCGCTGTTACCGGACGGGGCGCGGGCCTACATTGAGCGGCATCTCTCCACTCTCAAGGCCCGGCGCCTGTTGACGGGTGGGAGCAACGGCGTGGTCCGCTTCGGACATGTGCTCATCCGCCTCGCGGCATACCGCTCCATGACGCACCCGGACCGCGCCGCACTGCATCGACGCTACGCCGAATGGCTCCTGGACGGCGCACACGAGCAGCCACCCGAACTCGACGAGATTGTGGGCTACCACCTGGAGCAGGCCGTACTCAGCCTTCGGGCTATCGGCGCCGGCGACGAGTCCCTGGCGGCCCGGGCGGGCGCGCACCTGTCCCGCGCGGGAGAACGCGCCGCCGCCAGATCCGATCAGACCGCGGCCCGGAATCTTCTGTCCCGGGCGCGGGCCATGATGGCCGGGGACGATTCCGCGAGCGGGACGCTTACGCAGCGCCTGGCCGAGGTCGATCTCGTGCTCGGCCGGTTCCCCGAGGCACAGCAACTCCTGCTCGAGTTGGCCCAGCGTTCAGCCGCCGCGGGCAACGACGTCGCCGCACGGGCGGCACTCCTCGAGCACGCCCGCATCCAGTTCATCGTCGGTCCGGATCCCGTGCCGCTATCGTCGATCGGGCGGGAAGCCGCCGAGGCGGAGTCATTCTTCACCGCACACAATGACGACGGCGGCCGCTGCCGCGCGATCTTCCTGCAAGCCTGCGTCCGGGTGCGGCAGGGTCGCCTCACCGAGGCGGAGCGGGCTTTCCGGGCCAACATCGAACTTGCAGACCGGGCGAAGAGTGTCCGGGAACAAATGGCGAACCGTTGGTTGCTCGCGGAGGCGCTCGCCGCGGGCCCGGTACCGGTGCGGCAGTGCCTGCCGGAGATCGAGGCCATCGCCCTGCCGGGTGTTGAGCACCCCGGATTGTTGATCCACGCGGGTTGGCTTCACGCAATGGAGCGCCGCTTCGACGAGGGCCGGGAGCTGTTCGACCGGGCCCAACGAGCCGTGCAGGAAACCCTGCACGCACCGCGCCTCCTTATGTTCGTGGCCGCAGTCCGGGGAACTGCCGAGCTCCTCGCCGGCAATTTCCCCGCCGCAGAGGCAGCCCTGCGGACCCAGCTCGACGCTGCCAGGCGTACTGGCGAGCGGCAAAACTTGCCGACGTCCGCCGCCCGCCTGTCGCTGCTGCTCCACGAGATGGGGCGTCCCGAAGAGGCTGCCGAGCTCGCCGCGCTGGCGGCCGCGACCGCAACTGCCGAGGGCGTGGAGGCCCGGGCCCTCTCGGCGGCGGCGTCTGCAATGGCCTCGAGAGATCCGGACAAGGCACTAGTCCTTGCCCTTGAGGCGCTTCGATGGGCGCCGGCCGAGATGCTGAACCTGCGCGGCGACGTGCACCGTACAGTGGCCGGCGTTTGCTTCGCCCGCGGCGACCGTGCCAGGGGTGACGCCGCCGTGGCGGAAGCTGCGCGCTGCTACCGGGCCAAGGGAAACCTAGCCGCGATGGCTCATCTGCACTGAAACCTCATGTGCGCAGAAGGATCCGGATCGCCGCTTTCGCAAGCACGGCCTAACCGGCGATGAGCTTCCGTGCCGCAGCCGTGTGCTTCGCCGCCAGTCCTGCCACATCCAGGCCGGGGATGGCGCCATCCACCACCCGCCAGGTTCCGCCGACCATCACCCGGTCCGCGCGGTCCGCGCCGCACAGCAACAGGGCCGCCACCGGATCGTGGCTGCCGGAAAACCGCAGCTCGTCCAGCGTGAACATGGCCAGGTCCGCCTGCAGGCCCGGCGCCAGCTGGCCTATGTCCGCACGGCCCAGCACTGCCGCCGAACCCCGGGTGGCCCAGCGCAGCGCCCGCTCCACCGGAACGTCCGCGCCGTAGCGCAGCCGCTGCAGGTACAGCGCCTGCCTGGCCTCCAGGACCATGTTCGAGGCGTCGTTGGATGCCGATCCGTCCACGCCCAGTCCCACCGGAACCCCGGCATCCTCGAGTTCCAGCACCCGTGCGGTGCCGGACGCGAGCCGCATGTTCGACGTCGGGCAGTGCGCGACGGCGGTGCCCGCGGCTCCCAGCCGGGCGATCTCGCCGTCGTCGAAATGGATGCCGTGGCCCAGCCACGTGCGGCTGCCGAGCCAACCGACGCTCTCCAGGTAGTCCACGGTGCGCAGCCCGAACATTTCCCGGCAGAAGTCCTCCTCGTCCAGGGTTTCGGCCAGGTGCGTGTGCAGGCGGACGTCGTGCTTCTCAGCCAGGGCGGCGCTTTCGGCCATGATCTCCTTGGTGACCGAGAACGGGGAACATGGCGCCAGCGCAATCTGGATCACGGCGCCCTCGCCGGGCTCGTGGTACTGGCAGATGAGCCGTTCGCTGTCGGCCAGGATCGTCTCCGGGTCCTGCACCGTGGACCGCGGCGGCAGCCCGCCCTCGTCCTCGCCGAGCGTCATGGAACCGCGGGTGAGCGTGGCCCGCATGCCCATGCGGCGAACCACGGCGGCCTCGATGTCGATGGCGTCCTGCAGCCCGGCGGGGAACAAGTAGTGGTGGTCCGCCGCGGTGGTGCAGCCCGAGAGCAGCAGCTCCGCGAGGGCCACTTCGACGGCGAGTTCCAGGCTGTCGGGGGTCAGCCGCGCCCAGACGGGGTACAGGTTCTGCAGCCAGGGGAACAGGGGAGCATTCGCCACCGGCCCCCAGGCGCGGGTGAGGGTCTGGTAGAAGTGGTGGTGCGTGTTGACCAGGCCGGGCAGCAGGACGTGCCGTCCGGCGTCGAACACCTCATCGCACGGCGCGGACGGCTGTCCTCCTCCGGGCACGAGTTCGGCGATCCGTCCCTCGCTGACCACCAGGCCGCCGCCGGCGTCGAGGCCGTTGGCGGTGAAGGCGGCGAGGGGGTTCTTGATCCAGAGCCTGGACGGGGCGGGGGCCTCCTGCAGAATCGTTGCGGGGACAGGTGCCATGACGGTCTCCTTTGGCTGTGTGACGGTGTGCGTGCCAGCTCAGTTAGGCCCTGTCTGCTGATCCAGGTGTACGGGCAGCGTAGCGGCGGCACTTCTGTCTGCCAAGTGCGACCGGCCACGTGAGGCTGGTGAAACGCAGATTTCACATCGCGATATTTATTTTTCAAAAACCTATGGCGCGGCTCACACAGCGGTGCTAATCTCTAACTGCCAAAGGCGGGCACCCGGACTCCGGGAAGCTATCTACCAGGCGTAACTCAACCTTCATCGCACATGCTGAAGCCTGGTAACCGCGGCACAGTTCCGTTCCTTGGTGTTTTTCGGTCGCCAGCGCTTCCACAGCAAAAGGAAGTCGCACAATGAGTACAACCGTCACGGCCGAAAAGCACCTGGCCACCTCCATCGAACTGGCAACTGCCAACGTCCTGGACAGCGGCGGCCCGTTCGGCGCCGTCGTCGTCACCGCGGACGGCAGGGCCTTCGAAGGCGTCAACCGCGTCACTGCCAGCAACGACCCCACGGCCCACGCTGAAGTCACCGCCATCCGCAACGCCTGCCGCGAACTCGGAACCTTCGACCTGAGCGGCGCCACCCTCTACACCAGCTGCGAGCCATGCCCCATGTGCCTGGCCTCCGCACTCTGGGCCCGCATCGACCGCGTGTTCTTCGCCGCAGACCGCCACGACGCCGCCTCCGTCGGCTTCGACGACGCCGTCTTCTACGAATACTTCGAGAATGACAACCGGGACGCACTTATGCCGGTCGCCCGGCTGGAACTGGGAGACCCCCAAGCCCCGCCCGTCATCCAGCCGTTCACCACGTGGAACACCCTCGATTCCAGGATCGACTACTAGGGCCCGGTGGCTGACATGACAATCCTGGACAATTCCGCTGAAAAGCAGGCTGCGTTGCTCCCCAACGGGCACAACAGCGCAGAGCCCACAGCGGCACACGCAAAGCCCGCGCCTTCAGGAGCAGGAAACGGCAAGAAGCCGCCGGCGTTCCTTGACACGTTCTTCCAGATCTCCAAGCGCGGCTCCACGCTGGCCCGCGAATTCCGCGGCGGCCTGGTCACGTTCTTCACCATGGCGTACATCGTCATCCTCAACCCGCTCATCCTGGGCGGCTTCTCGGCAGAGAACGCCCCCACGGATGTCGCCGGGGGGTGGCTCTCGGCCGCACAGGTCGGCGCCGTTACAGGCCTGACCGCCGGCGTCATGACGATCGTTTTCGGCCTGGTGGCCAACCTGCCCTTCGGCCTCGCGGCCGGCCTGGGCATCAACTCCTTCCTCGCCGTCGCGGTGATCCAGGAGGTCACGTGGCCCGAAGCCATGGGCCTGGTGGTCATCAACGGCATCCTGATCGTCCTCTTCGGCGCCACGGGCGCACGGACGGCGATTTTCAAGGCAGTACCCAAGGAACTCAAGGCCGCCATCACCGTCGGCATTGGCCTGTTCATCGCCTTCATCGGCTTCGTCGACTCCGGCTTCGTCCGCGCCACCAAGGGCGGCCCGCCGGTCCAGCTCGGCAACGATGGATCCATCACGTCCATCCCCACACTCGTATTCATCGTCGGACTGCTGGTCATGGGTATCCTCGTGGCACGCAAGATCCAGGGCGGCCTGCTGATCGGCATCGTCGCTACAACCGTCCTCGCCGCCGTTGCCGAGGCCGTGTTCCGGATCGGTCCCGGCGGCGCAGACAACCCCGGCGGGTGGCACCTCAACACGCCCGTCCTGTCAGGGCACCTGGTATCCGTCCCCGACCTGGGCCTGGTGGGCCAGTTCGACATCTTCGGCTCGTTCGCACGGATCGGCGGCCTCGCTGCCACCATGCTGGTCTTCACCCTGGTGTTCACCAACTTCTTCGACGCGATGGGCACCATGACCGGCCTGGCCAAGAGCGCCGGTGTGGCCCACAAGGACGGCACGTTCCCCAAGCTGAAGTCGGCCTTCATTGTCGAAGGCATGGGCGCAGTGGTGGGCGGCGGAACCTCCGGGTCGTCCAACACCGTCTACATCGACTCCGCGGCCGGCATCGGCGAAGGCGCCCGCACGGGCCTGGCCTCCGTGGTTACGGGAGTCCTGTTCCTGGGTTCGATGTTCTTCACGCCGCTGACCTCCGTGGTTCCCATCGAGGTGGCCGCGGCCGCCCTGGTGGTGGTCGGCGCGATGATGATGGCCCAGATCCGGGAGATCAAGTTCACCAAGTTCTCGGTGGCGCTGCCGGCCTTCCTCACCATCGTCACCATGCCGCTGAGCTACTCGATCGCCAACGGCATCGGCGTCGGATTCGTTTCCTACGCCGTGGTGAGCGCCGCATCCGGCCGGGCCCGGAAGGTCCATCCGCTCATGTGGGTGGTCACCGCGGGCTTCCTGGTCTACTTCGCGCGCGGCCCCATCAACACCCTGCTCGGCGTCTGACACTCCCTGGGCGTCCTTCCCAGAACGGCAGGGAAGAACAAGACTAGGGAGAGGATCGCGAACCGTTCCGGGCGGGGAAACCCGCCCGGAACGTCACGGTAAAGGAAGTGATTTCCATGCTGGATCTGATGCCGACACTCGGCAGCTGGCAACCCGCCCTGAGCGGCCAGCGCTGCGCCGTCGCCACCATCGTGGCCTGCGGCGGTTCCGTTCCCCGCCCAATGGGCACCTCGATGCTGGTGTCTGAACACGGCGAGGTCCTGGGCAGCTTGTCCGGCGGCTGCGTCGAAGGCGCCGTCGTGGAGGCGGCCCTGGAATCGATGCGCGACGGCGGCAGCCGCCTCGAGCTGTTCGGCTACAGTGCCGAGGACGCCTTCGCCGTCGGGCTCAGCTGCGGCGGCGAGCTGGAAGTCCACATCCAACCGGCCGACCCGGCCGAACTCGCAGGCTTCGGCGCACTGGCCGGCAGGGGCGCAGGGGCGGCCCTGGCACTTATCCGCAGGCTCGACGCCCCGGGCGCCGTCGTGGTCGATGACCCCGCGCACTTCCGCGCCGCCGCTTCGGCGGACCTGGCGCGGCTGCTGGGCGACGACCCGGCGGTGCTGGCCGCCGCGGCGGCCCAGCTCGAACCGCTGCTGCGCGGCGGACGGGCCGGGCTGGTCCGGCTCGAATCGCCGGGGGGCTGCGATCCGGACACGGAACCCATCACGCTCTTCGTCGAGAGCCGGCTGCCCGCACCCCGCATGCTGGTCTTCGGCGCCAACGACTTCGCTGCCGCCCTCATCCCGGCCGGCAAGCTGCTCGGCTACCACGTGACCCTGTGTGATGCCCGGCCGGCGTTCACCGGCCAGGAACGCTTCCGTGCCGCCGATGAACTGGCCACCGCCTGGCCGCACCGCTACCTCGCCGCCGAGGCCGAGGCCGGCCGGATCGACGCGCGGACCGTGGTGTGCGTGCTCAGCCACGACCCCAAGTTCGACATCCCGCTGCTGCGCACCGCCCTGGACCTGGCCTCGGAACCCGGGCTCGCCTACGTGGGAGCCATGGGTTCGCGGCGCAGCCACCGCCAGCGCGTGGACTCGCTGCTCGCCGAAGGCACCACGGCCGAAGCCCTGCAGCGGCTCCATTCGCCGATCGGCCTGGACCTGGGCGCCGTCACCCCCGCCGAGGTGGCGGTGTCCGTCACGGCGGAAATCATCGCGTCCCGGGGCAACGCCTCGGCCGCGCCCCTGCGGAACGGCAGCGGCCCCATCCACGCAACAGACCCTTCAATGACTTCTACAAGCACTCTTTCAACGAGCCCGGCCCGAAAGGCGCAGCAATGGACATGAACACCATCGAGGCGGTGGTGCCCACCACCGATCCGGCCGAATGGCGCGACGGCGACGCCTGGCTGGCAGGCGGAACGGTCCTGTTTTCCTACGGCAGCTTCGCCTTCGGCCGTTCCGTCTCCGACGGCGGACCGCTGAGGCGCCTGCTGGACCTCGGACAGGCCGGCTGGACCCCCGCCACCGCGAACGAGGCCGGCATCGAACTTGCCGCCACCTGCACCGTGGCCGAACTCTACGCCCTGCCGGATTCCCCCTCCGTGGCCGGCCGCGGCTGGTCCGGCCTGGACCTGTTCCGGCCGTGCTGCGACTCCTTCGTGGCCTCCTTCAAGGTGTGGAACATGTCCACCGTGGGCGGCAATATCTGCACCTCGCTGCCCGCCGGGCCCATGATCTCCCTGTGCGCCGGGCTCGACGCCACTGCCACCATCCTCGGCTCCGGCGGCGCCACCCGGACGGTCCCCGTGGCGGATTTCGTCACCGGCGATGCCAGGAACTGCCTGGCCCCCGGTGAGCTGCTGCGCAGCATCTTCATCCCGGCATCCGCGCTGTCCGCCAAGGTGGCGTTCCGGCGGCTCTCGCTGAGCAACCTCGGCCGCTCCGGCGCGCTGCTGACCGGCCGCCTGGATCCCGACGGCGGACTGGTCCTGACCGTCACGGCCGCCACCAAACGCCCGGTGCAGCTGCGCTTCGCCGCGGCGAAGCTGCCTGACGCGCAGCAGTTGGCTGACGCCGTCGAACACTCGATCCCGGCGGATCTCTACCACGACGACATCCATGGCCTGCCCGCCTGGCGCCGCGACATGACGTTCCGGCTGGCGGAGGAAATCCGTGCCGAGCTCCTGGGCGAAGGAATCCGGGTGTCCGGCGATTTCTGGAGCCCTTCCGGAAGACCGCACGCCACGTCAGCCCAGGCTTCGGCCGCACAGACTTTCCCGCAGACTCCAGCCCCCACGAAGGAGGCCCCGAATGGCAATTGAGATCAACGGAACCCCCGCTGCGGAGTCGCCGCGCCCGGGCCAATGCCTGCGGACCTTCCTCCGCGAACAAGGCAACTTCGGGGTCAAGAAGGGCTGCGACGGCGGCGACTGCGGCGCCTGCACGGTCCACGTGGACGGCACTCCCGTGCACAGCTGCATCTATCCGGCGGTGCGCGCCGAGGGGCACTCGGTGACCACCATCGAGGGCCTGCCCGCTTCTGCGGGCTGCGCGGAGGGGGAGCTGCACCCGGTGCAGGAGCGGTTCCTGGAGAACCAAGGCTTCCAATGCGGCTTCTGCACGGCGGGCATGATGATGACGGCCGCCACTTTCGACGAGGAGCAGAAAGCCAACCTGCCGCGCAACCTCAAGGGCAACCTCTGCCGCTGCACCGGCTACCGCTCCATCGCCGACGCCGTCTGCGGCACGGCGAACGGTGCCGCCGGGTCCGCCGGTTCCGGCGCGGTTGCCTCGGGCTCCGGCTCCGGCCAGCTCGGCGACAACGTTCCCGCCCCGGCGGGGCACGCCGTCGTCACCGGCACCGCACGCTACACCCTGGACGTCCCGCCCGAGCAGCTCCCCGGGCTGCTGCACCTGAAGCTGCTGCGCTCGCCGCACGCGCATGCCCGGATCGTGTCGATCGACACGGCGGCCGCGCTGCGGGTGCCCGGGGTGGTGGCCGTCTTCACCCACGAGGACGCGCCGGCGCAGCTGTTCTCCACCGCCCAGCACGAGCTCTACACCGACGACCCCGACGACACGCGGGTGTTGGATAACGTGGTGCGCTTCATCGGGCAGCGGGTGGCCGCCGTCGTCGCCGACTCGGTGGCCGCGGCGGAAGCCGGGGCACGCGCCGTCGAGGTCGAATACGAACTCCTGGACGCCGTCTTCACTCCGGCCGACGCCCTGCAGCCGGGAGCGCCCGCCGTGCACGGCGACAAGGACGGCGAAACCAGCCGGATCTCCCGGCCCCTGGAGAACGTGGTGGCCGAGGTCCACTCCGAACTGGGCGACGTGGCCGCGGGCTTCGCCGCCGCCGACGTCATCCACGAGAAGACGTACCAGACCCAGCGCGTCCAGCACGTGGCCATGGAAACGCATGCCGCGATCGCCTGGCTCGACGACGAGGACCGGCTGGTGGTGCGCAGTTCCAGCCAGGTGCCGTTCCTGGTCAAGCGCACCCTGGCCCGGGTGTTCGACCTGTCAGAGGACCGCGTCCGTGTGGTCGCCGGCCGGGTGGGCGGCGGCTTCGGCAGCAAGCAGGAGGTACTCACCGAAGACCTCGTGGCGCTCGCCGCCCTGAAGCTGCGCCGGCCCGTGCAGGTGGAGTTCACCCGCACCGAGCAGTTCACCGCCACCACCACCCGCCACCCCTTCACCATCAAGCTCAAGGCCGGAGCCAACCGGGAGGGCCTGCTCACCGCCCTGCAGCTGGACGTGGTCACCAACACCGGTGCCTACGGGAACCACGCGCCCGGGGTCATGTTCCACGGCTGCGGCGAATCCCTGGCGGTGTACAACTGCGCCAACAAGAAGGTGGACGCCCGGGCCGTGTATACCAACACCGTCCCGGCCGGTGCCTTCCGCGGCTACGGGCTGAGCCAGATGATCTTCGCGATCGAGTCCGCCATCGACGAGCTCGCCGAAGGCATCGGCATGGACCCGCTGGACTTCCGGCTGAAGAACATGGTCCGCCCCGGCGACCACATGCTCTCCACCCATCCGGAACCGGAAGAGGACGTCCACTACGGCAGCTACGGCCTCGAACAGTGCATCCAGCTGGTCCGCGACGCCCTGGACCGCGGGGCAGCGCGCTACCGGGACGCCGGCCTGGACGACCTCGGCCCGGAATGGGTCACCGGCACCGGCTCCGCCCTGTCCATGATCGACACCGTCCCGCCGCGCGGCCACTACGCCCACACCCGCCTGCGCCTGCTGCCCGACGGCACGTACGACGCCGCCGTCGGGACCGCCGAATTCGGCAACGGCACCACCACGGTGCACTCCCAGCTCGCGGCGACGGCCCTGGGCACCGAGGCCCCGAAGGTGGCCGTGCGGCAGTCCGACACGGACCTCGTGGAGCACGACACCGGCGCCTTCGGTTCCGCCGGCACTGTGGTGGCCGGGCAGGCGACGCTGCTCGCCGCCCAGGAGCTGGCGCGCCGGATCCGCACGGTGGCGTCCGCGCTGAGCGGCGTCCCGGAGGCGGACTGCGTGCTCGACGGCGGCGGCGTGCTCTGCGGGGAACGCCGGGTAACGCTGTCCGAGGTGTACGGCGCGGCGCACCGGGCCGGCGTCGAACTGTCCGCCGAGGGCCGCTGGGGCGGCACCCCGCGGTCGGTCGCGTTCAACGTCCACGGGTTCCGGGTGGCGGTGAACACCGGCACCGGAGAGCTGCGGATCCTGCAGAGTGTGCAGGCCGCCGACGCCGGCGTGGTGGTCAATCCGCGGCAGTGCCGCGGGCAGATCGAGGGCGGGATCGCGCAGGCCCTGGGCGTCGCGCTGTACGAGGAAGTGAAAGTTGACGACGACGGCCGAGTGACCACGGACATCCTGCGGCAGTACCACATCCCGTCCTTCGCGGACGTGCCGCGCAGCGAGGTGTACTTCGCGTCGACGAACGACGAACTCGGCCCGCTGGGTGCGAAGTCGATGAGCGAAAGCCCCTTCAACCCGGTGGCGCCCGCGCTCGCCAACGCCATCCGCAACGCCACGGGGGTGCGCTTCGCCGAGCTGCCGATCGCGCGGGACAAGATCTACCTGGGCCTGAAGGAGAAGGCCCGGGAAGAGATTGCCGTCTAGCTTCCCCAACTAGCTCGCAGTTGTTGACCCTTCTATAGTTCGTCAAGCCTGGCTGCGGGTGTGGTTTGTCGCGTTGAGGGTTCGATAGATCCGTCGG
>NZ_QYLP01000036.1 GCF_003614925.1 Arthrobacter celericrescens | reverse complement strand
CCGGGCCACCGCGGACGCGACCGCGGCACCTGCCCCGATCAGCAGGGCCAGGCCGACGGCGATGCCCACCTTCAGGCCGCGCCCGGCACTGGGCTTGTTGCTCTCACCGGCAACGATGCGGACCATGCCGGGATCCTGGGTGCTGGGCCTCGGAGAGCCGGGGGTTTGTGACATTGGGATTCCTTTGGGGATGCTGCGGGCGGGGCTGAAATATCAGGTCCCGCAACATCGCCTTGGGAAGGCGTGCAAGGACCAGTCCGTCATGGTCATGGATTCACAGTAGGGACTGGCCTGTTTGCCGTTCAACGGCGTGGAAACCCGGGGTCACGCAACTTCATCCGGCGTCACATACCGGAATGTTGGTCAGCACCGAAACCGCACCGGGATTCAGTGGTCCTCGGGGTAGGTGGTGGGGGCCAGGTAGGCGACCTCCGGAACGCTTTCGGCCCCGGTGATGAACCCGTCGACGGCGGCCAGCCGGGCGCCGTCGTGACCTTCCCCGGAGTCCAGCTCAACGGTGAGCCGCCGGACGGTGACGGCGGGAAAGGCGTGGATGCGCTGGGAGCCAACCGTCCCTCCGGAAGCCAGCAGGCCGCCGTCGTCGGTATCACTGATCCGGTGCCCGCGCACGCGCTGGCCCTCGCGGAGATCCTCGGCGAGCAGCAGGTGGTCGATGGTGACGGGCCGCCCGAAGTCCGCCTCCCAGCGCCCCTCCCCCAGTTCCCGGAGCGACGCCGGCAACGGCGTGCCGAAGCGGCGGCCGATCTCGGCGCCGAACTCCCGCACGCGCTGCACGTCCTCCTCGGGCAGGAGCCCGCGGGTGTCCGGCGGCAGGTTCAGGAGCAGGTTCGCGCCGAGGCCCACCGAGCGGTAGTAGATGGCCAGGAGGTGCTCGAGCGTCTTGGGCTCCTCGTCCGGCTGCCAGAACCAGCCGCGGCGGATCGAGACGTCGCATTCCGGGGGCAGGTACAGGGCCTCTTCCAGCTTGGTGGTGACCACGGTGTAGTTGGAAAAGTCGGTCTGTTCCACGACGTACTCCACCGGGTCTGCGGCCAGGCCATCCTCGTTGCCTACCCAGCGGATGGTCGGCTGGCCCATGTTGAAGACCATGGCGCCGGGCTGCAGTTCCTCGATCAAGGCCGCGATCCGCGCCCAGTCGTATTCATGGCCCTCGGAGCCGGCGCCGTCGAACCACAGTTCATGCAGTTCCCCGTAGTTGCTGCAGAGCTCGCGCAGCTGGCCGAGGTAGAACTCGTCGTAGGCCTTGGAGTCGGCGTAGGACTCGGCGTTACGGTCCCAGGGCGAGAGGTAGAGGCCCAGCTTCATGCCGTATTTCCGGCACGCGGCGGCCACCTCCGCCACGACATCGCCCTTGCCGTCCTTCCACGGTGACGACGCCACCGAGTACTCCGAGAGCGCGGTGGGCCACAGGCAGAAACCGTCGTGGTGCTTCGCGGTGAGCACAACGTACTTAGCGCCGGCTTCCCGCGCGGTGCGGACCCATTGTTCGGCGTCCAACTGCTCGGGGTTGAAGGACGACGCCGGCAGCGTCCCGTCGCTCCATTCCTTGCCGTGGAAGGTGTTGATGCCGAAGTGGAAGAAGACGCCCATCCGGTCGGCCTGCCAGGCGAGTTGCGCGGGGGTGCCTTTGATGTGGTGCATGGGGTTCACTTTCGAAGGGTTCGGGAAGAGGTGCCGATGATGTCCGTGATGCCGCGGGCGGCGAGGTAGGCGGGGTCCGCGGCGTGGCTTTCGAGCACCAGCGCCGGCGGTTCACCCCCGACGGCGGCCTGCAGCCAAGTATCGAAGAACTCCCCCGTGACGGCGTAACGGCTGCGCCCGGCGGTGCTCTGTTCGTCGTCGAGCGCGATCACCATGGCGTTCCTGCGTACGACGGCGGCGGGCGGCGCGGCGCGCAGCTCGCCGATGAGTTCGGCAAGGGCGAGCCCGGCGGGCTTGGGCTTGCGGCTGCTGTCCAGCAGGCCCAGCGAGTATTCGAGTTCCGGGAAGTCGGCGAGGTCCCGGCTGACGTCATGCGAGCACCACCAGGTGATGCCCCACAGGTTCGGGTTGCCAGCGAGGTGGCGCACCGTGGCGGCGGCGAAGTCCGCCGCGTCCCCGGCGGCGACCCACGGGGCCGGAGCGCCGACTTCCTGCACCCAGACCGGGCGGCCCGGGTGGCGTTCGCCGTAGCGCTGGCCGGCACCGCCGAACACCCAGGAGTGCACGGTGCTGAGGTCGCCCAGGGTAGCCGCATGCCGCGGAGTGAAGGGCATGTCCTCGTTGAACAGGGCCGAGTCGTCGAAGGAATGCTGGTGGGTTCCGCCGGGCGCCGGTGCCAGGTGGCGAGCCAGGCCGGCAGGAAGTCGAAGCTGGACAGGTGCCCCTGCAGCACGTCGACGCTGGCGTCCAGGCCGAACTCGGCCGCCACGTCCACCACGGTGCCGACGTCCGCCACGGCCTTGTGCCGGATCAGGGTGCGGCTGGGCTGGAGGTCGGGCCACAGCGGGAACACGCGGATGTGGTCGAGGCCGAGCTTCGCGATCGATTCGAGGTCCCGGCGGACCTCGTCGGCGTCGAAGTCCTGCCAGCTGTGGAACCAGCCGCGGCTTGGCGTGTAGTTGGCGCCCAGCCGCAACGGCCGGGCGCCCTCCGGGTTCGTATTTTCCTGCACTGGCTCCCCGATGGTTCGGCGTCAGACTGCGATCGTCAGTCGAGCATAAACATCGGATGTCTGCGCGTCAAGGGACGAAAAACCGCAGCCCATCCGCAGCCGGGAACCTTGAGGTTCCGGCTTCGCGGACAGGCTGCGGTTGCAGGCGGCGCCGCTAAGGGCGCACAAACCTCAGATGACGTAGCGCTCGTCTTCGTGGTCGCCCGGGTGGTCCTTCACCAGGCCGGCGGCCAGGGTGTTGCCATCGAGCGGGTCGATCACCAGGAACGCACCCGTGCGGCGGTGATGCAGGTAATTTTCCACCGGCAGGGGCGCGGCCAGGCGGAGTTGGGCGTGTCCGATGTCGTTGAGCTCCAGGGTGGAGGTTTCCTCGACGTTGAAAGTGCCCAGGTCCAGCTTGCCGCTGACGTTGCGCACCAGGGCCTGGACCGTGCGGGTACCGTGCTTCACGAGCACCTTGGCACCTTCGCGCAGCGGCTTTGGCGACAGCCAGCACAGTGACGCGTACAGGTCGGCGGTGCTGTCCGCGACCGTGCCTGCGGCGGCGATCGTGTCGCCGCGCGCGATGTCGATCTCCTCGGCCAGGCGGATTGCCACGGACTGCGGTGCCGCGGCTTCCTGGAGTTCCCGGCCCGCGAAGTCGATCCCGGTGACGGTGGTGTTCCGGGGTTCGTGGCCCGGGCTCAGCACGGTGACCTGGTCGCCGACCTTCACCGAACCCTCGGTGATCTGCCCGGCGTAGGCGCGGTAGTCGCGGTACGCCTCGACGTCGAGCCCGCCGGCCACGGCGTCCGGAGCCAAGGCACCCTGAGGACGGATGACCAGCTGCACCGGGAAGCGGAAGCTTTCCAGGTGGCTTTCCAGCTCATCGGCGGCCGGAAGCGTCTCGAGGACCTCGAGGAGGGCCGGGCCGGTGTACCAGGGGGTGCGGTCCGAGCGGTCCACTACGTTGTCGCCGTCGAGCGCGGAGACCGGAACCACCAGCACATCGCTGATGCCGTCGGCGCCGATGCCCAGGTCGCGGGCCACCTGCTGGACGTCGGCCTCGATGGCGCGGAACACGTCCTCGCTGAAGTCCACGAGGTCGATCTTGTTGACGGCCACGATGACGTGGGCGACGCGCAGCAGCTGCAGCACGGACAGGTGGCGGCGGGTCTGCTCCAGGACACCCTTACGGGCGTCGATGAGCACGACGACGGCATCCGCGGTGGACGCGCCGGTCACCGTGTTCTTGGTGTACTGCACGTGGCCCGGGCAGTCCGCCAGGATGAAGCTGCGGCGGTCCGTGGCGAAGTAGCGGTACGCGACGTCGATGGTGATGCCCTGCTCTCGCTCGGCCCGCAGGCCGTCGGTCAGCAGGGCGAGGTCGATGCCACCCTTGTCGCCGCCGAAGCCGCGGTCCGCGGAGGTGCGGGCGACGGCGTCGAGCTGGTCGGCGAGGATCGCCTTGGAGTCGTGCAGGAGGCGGCCCACCAGGGTGGACTTGCCGTCGTCGACGGATCCGGCGGTGGCGAAGCGGAACAGCGTGGATTCGCGCAGGCCGCTTTCAATCAGTGCGGTTTCGGTGCTCATCAGAAGTAGCCGTCCTTCTTGCGGTCTTCCATGGCGGCCTCGGAGATGCGGTCATCTGCGCGGGTGGCGCCACGTTCGGTCAGGGTGGAGGCGGCGACTTCAACAACGACGTCGGCCACGGTGTAGGCGTCGGATTCGACCGCACCGGTGCAGGACATGTCGCCCACCGTGCGGTAGCGGACGGTCTTGGTGATGACCTCTTCGTGCGGCAGCGGCAAGGACACCTCGCCCACCGCACGCCACATGCCGTCGCGGGCGAAGACTTCGCGCTCGTGGGCGTAGTACAGGCTGGGGAGCTCGATGTTCTCACGCTCGATGTAGCGCCAGATGTCCAGCTCGGTCCAGTTGCTGATGGGGAAGGCCCGGACGTGCTGGCCCACGGTGTGGCGGCCGTTGTACAGGTTCCACAGCTCGGGGCGCTGGTTGCGCGGGTCCCACTGGCCGAACTCGTCGCGCAGGGACAGGATGCGCTCCTTGGCGCGGGCCTTGTCCTCGTCGCGGCGGCCGCCGCCGAAGACGGCGTCGAACTTGTTGCGCTGGATTGCGTCAAGCAGCGGCACGGTCTGCAGCGGGTTGCGGGTTCCGTCGGCGCGTTCGGCGAGTTCGCCGCGGTCGATGAACTCCTGGACGGAGCCGACCACGAGCTTCAGGCCCAAGCGCTCCACGGTGCGGTCGCGGAAGTCGATGACCTCCGGGAAGTTGTGGCCGGTGTCCACGTGCAGCACCGGGAACGGCACCTTGCCGGGCCAGAAGGCCTTGGTGGCCAGGTGCAGCATCACCACGGAGTCCTTGCCGCCGGAGAACAGCAGCGCGGGGCGCTCGAACTCGGCCACGACCTCACGGATGATGTGGATGGCCTCGGACTCGAGCGTGTCCAGGGATGACAGTCGGGTCGACGTGGAAACTGCGGCGTCGGTCACCTGCGTGGGCTCCTCGGTTGTGTACGTGCTCATGTGTGTAGTCCGCATTCTGTCTTGTCGGTTCCTGACCAGCGGCCGGCGCGGGGGTCTTCGCCCGGGGCCACCTTCCGGGTGCAGGGCTGGCATCCGATGGACGGGTAGCCCTGGCTCAGGAGGGGGTTGACGGGAAGGATGTTGTCCTCGGAGTACTGGACCAGTTCGTCGAAGGTCCAGTCGACCATCGGGTTCACCTTGACCAGGCCGAAGGACTCATCCCAGGTGACAACCGGGGTGTTGGTCCGGGTGGGGCCTTCGTCGCGGCGCACGCCGGTGAACCAGACCTCGTAGCCGGCCAGCGAACGGCGCAGCGGCTGGACCTTGCGGAGGGCGCAGCACTGGGCGGGGTCGCGGGCGAAGAGGTCCTTGCCCAGGAGCCGGTCCTGCTGTTCCACGGTGTTCTCCGGCAGGACGTCCACCACGTTCACCCGCAGGTTCGCGGCGACCTCGTCACGCGTGGCGTAGGTCTCCGGGAAGTGGTAGCCGGTTTCGAGGAACAGCACCTCGACGCCGGGAATCTGGTCCGCCACGAGCGCCGGCAGGACGGCGTCGGCCATGGAGCAGGCGACGGCGACGGCGGGCAGCTCGAAGTTGCGGGCCACCCACGCGATGATGTCCTGCGCCGAGGCGTTCCAGCCCAGTTCCTCGGAACCGGCTTCGGCCAGCGCCTTGAGGTCCTCGACGGATCGCCGAGAGGGCCCACGGCCGCTGGGGTCCCCGGCCGAGCTTGCGAGGTTGGGGAGCGGCTGGGGATCAGTCACTGGAGGTCTCCTTCATCGGCAGAGTGTGCCCATTCGGCGAAGGTCTGGCCTTCGGCGCCCACGGCCACGAACTTCCGGACGACGCGCTCGACGTAGTCGGGCAGGTCCTCGGCGGTGACCTTCAGGCCGCGGACGGTGCGGCCGAGGCCTGCCTCGGCGCGGTCGTTGTTGGCCAGGCCGCCGCCCAGGTGCACCTGGAAGCCGGGGGTCGGGTCGCCGTCGGGAGTCGGCAGCATCATGCCCTTTAGGCCGATGTCCGCCGTCTGGATGCGGGCGCAGGAGTTGGGGCAGCCGTTGATGTGCAGGGTCAGGGCCTGCGGAAGCTGCTTGCTCTCCACGAGGTCCGCCAGGCGGGTCTCCAACTCGGCGATCGCGGTGGCGGCCGTGGCCTTGGTTTCCACGATGGCCAGCTTGCAGAACTCGATGCCCGTGCAGGCGATGGTGCCGCGGCGGAACAGGGACGGGCGGGCGGAGAGGCCCAGGGTGTCCAGTTCGGCCACGAGCGGCTCCACCTGGTCCTTCTCCACGTCCAGCACCACGAGCTTCTGGTGCGGGGTGGTGTGCAGGCGCTTGGAGCCGTGGGCTTCCAGAGTGTCGGCGAGCTTCACCAGGATCGAACCGGAAACTCGGCCAACCGTGGGGGTGACGCCGATGAAGAACTTGCCGTCCTTCTGTTCGTGGATGCCCACGTGGTCACCGGGGGCGGAAGGCTTGGGCGCGGCGGGGCCGTCCGGAAGCTTGAAGCCGAGGTATTCGTTTTCGAGGATCTCGCGGAACTTGGCCGGACCCCAGTCGTTCATGAGGAACTTCAGGCGGGCCTTGGTGCGCATGCGGCGGTAGCCGTAGTCGCGGAAGATACTGGTGACGCCCAGCCAGACTTCGGCGGCAACCTCGGCGGAGACGAACACGCCCAGGCGCTCGGCCAGGCGCGGGTTGGTGGACAGGCCGCCACCCACCCAGAGGTCGTAGCCGGCGCCGAGTTCGGGGTGCACCACGCCCACCAGGGCGAAGTCGTTGATCTCGTGGACCACGTCCTGGGACGGGTGGCCGGTGATGGCGGTCTTGTACTTGCGCGGCAGGTTGGCCAGTTCCGGGTCGCCGATGAAGCGCTCGGAGAGCTCGTGGATCAGCGGCGTGGGGTCGATGATCTCGTCCTTGGCGATGCCGGCCACAGGGGAGCCGAGGATGACGCGGGGCACGTCGCCGCAGGCTTCGGTGGTGGACAGGCCCACGGCTTCGAGGCGGCGCCAGATTTCCGGGACGTCCTCCACCCGGATCCAGTGCAGCTGGACGTTCTGGCGGTCCGTGAGGTCCGCGGAGTCGCGGGCGAAGTCCACGGAGATTTCGCCGATGACGCGCAGCTGCTCGGTGGTAAGGGCACCGCCGTCGATGCGGACGCGCAGCATGAAGTACTTGTCTTCGAGCTCGTGCGGTTCGAGCGTGGCGGTCTTGCCGCCGTCGATCCCGGGCTTGCGCTGGGTGTAGAGGCCCCACCAGCGGAAGCGGCCGTGCAGATCGGTGCCGTCGATCGAGTCGAAGCCGTTCTTGGAGTAGACGGACTCGATACGCTCGCGGACGTTCAGCCCGTTGTCTTCCTGCTTCCAGGTTTCGTTGGCGTTGAGCGGCGTGGTGCCGTCTACCTTCCACTGGCCATGGGGTTTTGCGGCAGGGCGGGACGGGCGGGCCGGGCGCTTCGGAGCAGCCTGGTCCGCGGACGCTCCGGCTAGAGCAGTATCAGTCATGCATCGACTGTAGGGGTGGCCGGAATTGCGTCACAAAGGCCCGGAAACGCTAAGTCACCTAGGGAAATATTTCGTCACGAACCCGCCCCGGGTCTTGCATTTTCGCGGCGTTAGGGCAGGAGCGCGACGGCGGCGTCGTAGCGTTCCAGCGCAATCTCCGCGAGCACCGGGGACGGCAGCACCGGTGCCGTAACAACGTCGGCCTCCGCCTTGAAAAGCTGGTCGTGGAAGTACCCGGTGGCGAGCAGGTAGGACGACACGACCACCCGGCCCGCTCCCCCGTCCGGGCCGGCTTCGGCGAGTTCGGCACGCAGGGCCGCGACGCCGTCGGGCACCTTCGGTTCGGCACTGGCACCGTAGGCGACGCGCACCTTGTTCGGCAGCAGCCCGGCCAGCAGCCGCGCCTGCTCCTCGGAATCGACGGAGCCATCAGCCAGGGAGGATCCCGCGGCGGCCAGCAGCACGCCGTCGTCCTCGCGCAGCCCGGCCTCGCGCAGGCGCTCGGCAAGCAGTTCCGCCAGCCGCGGATCCGGGCCCAGCGGCGGTGCCGCCGTGACCTCCGGACGGGCCTTGATCGCCTTGGGAATGTCCACCTTCACGTGGTAGCCGGTGCCCAGAAGCAGCGGGACGACGACGGCGGCAGTCCCCTCCGGCAGGCCCGCCACCACCGCGGACAGTTCCGGTTCCTGGACGTCCACGTAAGCCTCGACCACCTGCAGCCCCGGGCGCAGCGCCTCGATCTCGGCGAGGACCTGGCGGATGGCTGCCTGGCCGTCGGCGTTGCGGGTTCCGTGGGCACAGGCGATCAGGACGGGATTGCTCATGCCCCCAGCGTAACGTTGGGTCAGTACTTGTCCGCCATGATGACAATCCACGACCCACGAGGAGACCCGCGCGTGTTCAGCTTCGACCTGGCCCTGGTGTGGCTGGATCTGGCGGGTGTGTTCTTCTTCGCCGTATCGGGCTCCCTGCTGGCCGCCCGCAAGCAGTTCGACATCATCGGCTCGCTCATGCTGGCCGGCCTCGTGGCGCTGGGCGGCGGGGTGATCCGCGACATCATCATCGGCTCCGGGATTCCGGCGGCCTTCAGCAATCCCGTATACCTGCTGCTGCCCGTGCTCGCCGCCGGGCTGGTGTACTTCCTGTTCTTCAGCGTCCAGCGTTTCACCTCCCTGCTGACCCTGTTCGACGCCGGCGGGCTGGCCCTCTTCTGCATCACCGGTACCATCAAGGCCCTGGCCGCCGGGATGAACCCGGTGGCGGCCATCCTGCTGGGCGTGACGACGGCGGTGGGCGGCGGGGTGTTGCGGGACATCACCGCCAACGAAGTCCCCTCGCTCTTCAACGACCGCGACCTCTACGCGCTGCCCGCCTTCCTCGGCGCGGGGCTGACCACGTGGCTGTGGCACAGCGGCACCTTCAACGGGACCACCGCGGCCCTCGTGGCAGCGGCAGTGTTCCTGTTCCGGGTGGCTGCGTGGCGCTGGAGCTGGCGGGCGCCGTTGGCGGTGCGCGGCTGGTACCGGACGGCCCACGGCACCAAGGTCCGGGTCCGCGAACGGAAGAAATTCCGGCGCCCCTGATTGGCTAGGATGGAGGCCATGACTGACATGTTCCTCGAGAAGTTCCGTGCGCTTGTTCCGAAGTATCTCGAGGACGAATGGCAGGAAGAGGACGGCCTCACCACGGCCGAACTGGACGAGGCGCTTTCCGCCCACACGTTCACCATCCCGCTGGTGCTGCGCGAGTTCTACCTCGCCCTCGGCGGCTGCGAAGACCTCATGGAGGCCTACCACTACTTCTGGGACCCCGAGGAACTCGAAGTGGACGACGAAGGCTTCCTCATGTTCCTCGAGGACGAAGAAGAGCGCTTCACCTGGGGCTTCCGCGTATCCGACCTCAGCGTCCCGGACCCCATCGTGTGGCGCCGGAACAACGTCCGCGGGCAGTGGAAGAGCGAAGACGGGACGTTCTCCGAGTTCGTGTTCGACATGTTCGACTGGGCCTTCAGCGACGAGGACTAAGGGGGCTTCGGGGTCTTCGGATTCTTCGGGTCCCGGACCTGCCGGCCTTCCTGACCCTCTTTGAACCCTGCAAGGGCCGCGATACGCCTCTCTGGCGGCGTGTCGCGGCCTTTTGCGTGTCAATCAGGGTCAGGAAGGAACGGTGAGGGCTGCCCGGGACCGAATCCTCCCGATTCCCTGCGGCGAAGGACAGCGAGCACCTGGGCGACCATCCGCTCCGGATGGTGCACGACGTCGTCGTAATAGAAGCGGAGTGGCAACAAGCCAACTCTGAGCGCCGCGTTGTTGCGCCGCTGGTCCTTCTTCACCTGCCGCGGCTCCAAGTGGCCCGCCCGGAGGAAGTGCGTGCGGGCCAAGACCTCCGTCAAAGAATCCGCCCGCGGAATCACGAGCTCCAGCACTGAGCGGGCGGCACCGTTGCGGTTCCCGGGAAGCTTCCGCCGCAGGAAATCCACCGTGATGCCGCCTTGGCTGACAGCGGATTGCACCATCACGAGGGCCTCAAGCTCAGGCAGGCACCGCAGGGCATGGAGAAGCACGTCCGCCAACCCCGCCACCGGCAAGTAGGGGTGGACGGGATGGGTGCATGCCGAATGGTCCACGACGCTTGGCTTGGGAAGACCGTTGCCGCAGCTCAGGTGGAGCGTTCCGGGCTCCCGGAGGCTCCACAGTCCGTAAAAAGGGCTTGCCGAAATGCAGGTCAGTTTCGCGTTCGCCTGCACCGCGGCAAGAATCGCCCGGTCCGGGTCCTCGACGGCAAAAACGCCCCTGCGGATGAGGTTTAGCCGGCCGTCCTGGAGGCCCTTCGAGAGGTCCCCCTTGGAAAATCCGGCCTTTCGGAGCTGCGCCGTCCTGGCCACTCCGCCCCGCCTGCAGACAAATTGAACGAGGTCCATACGACGACTTCACCAGTCGGAGCAGCGGTTTGGGCGGGCCGGGATCCTTATGTGGATAACGGACCGGCCTTCCTGACCTTGTCTCACGGCTTGCGGGCCCGTTCCCGACGCAGGAAATGAGAGTTGACCGCCAAGGTTGCGTTCATGACAAAGTTGTCATAAGCTGTTTCACGGATTCACTAAATGCCTCCGGTGGGTCTGATGCGAACGGAGATTATGGCCCCGGTTTCGCGCAACGTTTGACTCGTAGCGTTGCGGGAAGCCGGGGTCATTCCGTTTAACCCGCTAAGCAGAAACACCCAACTGACTGACAGTTGTGGTCGTTCTGGGTGCTGAAAACGACAACAACTGCGAGTCAGTTGGGTGCCACAAGAAAGAGTTAGCTGCTGCGCTCCACCACGGCGTGCGCGAAGTTGGTCAGGGAATCCTTCACCACACCCTCGGGCAGCGGCGCCAGGGCGGCGACGGCTTCGGCGGCCCACTGGCGGGCAATCACCCAGGACTCGGCGGTGACGGAGTGCTCGCGCAGCCCGGCAACGGCCTCGGCCAGTGCCTCGTCCGAGGACAGGTCACCGTCCACCAGTTCCAGGAGTTCGACGGCGGACTGGTCGCCGTTGGCTGCTGCCTTACGGAGCAGGAGCACGGGCAGGGTCGGCACACCTTCGCGCAGGTCGGTGCCCGGGGACTTGCCGGACTTGACCTTGACGCCGGTGACGTCGATGACGTCGTCGGCCAGCTGGAAGGCCACGCCCACCTTCTCGCCGTACTCCACCAGGACGTCCTCGAACGCCTCGTCGGCACCTGCGAAGATGGCGCCGAGCTGGCCGGACGCGGCCACGAGGGAGCCGGTCTTGTCGGCGATGACGGACAGGTAGTGTGCCACGGCGTCTTCGTCCTCACGCGGGCCGACGGTCTCGTGCAACTGGCCCAGGCACAGGCGTTCGAAGGTGCGGGCTTGGATGCCCAAGGCACGGGAACCCAGCTCGGACACCAGGATCGAGGCGCGGGCGAAGATGAGGTCGCCGGTGAGGATCGCCACGGAGTTCCCCCACACTTCGTGCGCAGTGGGTGCGCCGCGGCGGAACGGGGCCGAGTCCATCACGTCGTCGTGGTAGAGCGTGGCCAGGTGGGTCAGTTCAACGACGACGGCGGCCTGCACCACTTCGGGCCGGGAGGCGTCGCCCAGGTGCGCGCACAGCAGGGTGAGCAGCGGTCGTATGCGCTTGCCGCCGGCTTCCACCAGGTGACGCGACGTTGCGTCCGCCAGCGGGTCCGAGTTGGCGATCGCCTCGCGCAACTGCTTCTCCACGCGGGCGAGGTTGGTGGTGATGGCAGGGCCCAGCTCGGCGTCGGCGGCGATGGCGGCGAATCCGGCGGGGAGCTGCAGTCCCGTGGCGATCGCGGTGGTGTTGGGAGCGGGTTCCGCAGTGTCGGGCAGTCCGTGCCCGGCATGCGTCCAGCTGTGTTCGGCAGAGTGAGTCACAGGCTTAACCCTAACTTTTCGCAGCGGAAACCGCTGATTCGGTGCCGCCGCGCGGCGTTGCAGAAGCACGGGCGGCAGCAGGAGTCATGTTGGACGTGGCCGGCACCAGGCCTTCGAGGACCCGGATCACCCGGTCTTCGAGGCCCTTGGCGGAGGAATCGGTGAGGTTGGCCAGCATACGCACCACGAAGCGCATGAGCAGCGGCAAGGGCATACCGGTCCGCAGCGCGAGCTTCATGACGGCGGGCTTGCCGATCAGCGCGGCAAACGCCCGGCCCAAGGTGAAGTGCGACCCCCACTGCTCCCGCACATAGTCCGCGTACCGCGCCAGGTGCGCATCGGCGTCGTACTTTCCGGCGGCGGCCACAGAACGCGAGGAAGCGTCGATGATGAACTCCGCGGCGAAGCGCGCGGACTCCATGGCGTAGGAGATGCCTTCGCCGTTGAACGGGGACACCATGCCGCCGGCGTCGCCCAACAGCAGGAGCCCGGGCGAGTAGTGCGGGGTGCGGTTGAAGCCCATGGGCAGCGCGGCGCCACGGATCTCCCCCACCTGGTTCTCCGGGGTGAAACCCCACTCGGCAGGCATGCCGGCGGTCCATTCGCGCAGGACCTGCTTGTAGTCAAGCTTGCCGAATTCCTTGGAGGAGTTCAGGATGCCCAGGCCCACGTTGGAGGTGCCGTCGCCGACGCCGAACACCCAGCCGTAACCGGGCAGCGGCTTTCCGGACTTACCGGGGAGCTCCAGCCAGCCTTCCATCCAGTCGTCGTCCGTGCGGGGCGAGGTGAAGTAGGTGCGGACGGCCACCCCGAGCGGCCGGTCGTCGCGTTTGTGCATGCCCAGCGACACTGCCGTTCGCGTGGAGTTGCCGTCCGCGGCGAGCACGACGTCGGCATGGAAGTCGCGCGTGTCGCCCGTCTTGCGTCCCGACTCGTCAAGGATCGCGGCCCGGGCGCCGATCACGCGGCCGTCCTCGTTCCGGAGCGCTTCGGTGACGCTGTGCCGTTCCAGCACGACGGCGCCCGCGGCCTGGGCGTGCCTGGCCAGCTCCTCGTCGAAGCCGAGCCGGGTGCGGATCAGCCCGTAGGTGGGGAAATCCGAAACCTCCGGCCAGGGCAACTCGATGGTGCGACCGCCCGCGATGAGGCGCAGGCCCTTATTGCGGCGCCAGCCATCGGCCTCGGCGTGCGGCAGGCCGAGCTTCTGGATTTCACGGACGGCACGCGGGGTGAGGCCGTCGCCGCAGACCTTTTCCCGCGGGAAGCTGGTCTTCTCCAGCACGGTCACGTCCACGCCGGCGCGGGCAAGGTAATACGCGGCGGTGGACCCGGCGGGTCCGGCGCCAACAATCAGTACGTTCACAACGTCCTTGGATAAAACTGCGGGAGAACCGGAACTAGGAGGCGCGGCGCGGCTTGAGCTGGCGGCGCAGCTTGGCCACCGGAACGCTGTCTGTGTGGCCGGCGGCCGGCTTCTGGGCGCGGTGCACGGCCACGATGCCGCCGCTGAGGTTACGGTAGGTGACATCTTGCCAGCCGGCTTCCTGCAGCCACGCGGCCAGGTGGTCCTGGTCCGGCCAGGCGCGGATGGACTCCGCCAGGTAGACGTAGGCATCCGGGTTGGAGGAGACCTTGGTGGCGATCGCCGGCAGGGCCCGCATCAGGTATTCGGTGTACATGGTGCGCCACAGCGGCACCACGGGGGCGGAGAATTCGGCGATCACCAGGCGGCCGCCCGGCTTGGTCACGCGCAGCATCTCCGCCAGGGCCTTGTGCGGTTCGTTGACGTTGCGCAGGCCGAAGGAAATGGTGGTGGCGTCAAAGCTGTTGTCCGCGAACGGAAGGTTGGTGGCATCGCCGGCCACGAAGTTGATGTCCGGGCGGCGGCGCTTGCCGACCTTCAGCATTCCGAGGGAGAAATCGCAGGCGACGACGTCGACGCCGGCATCCGCGTACGGCTCGCTGGAGGTTCCGGTTCCGGCGGCGAGATCGAGCACCCGCTGGCCCTTCCTGACGTCCATGGCTTCGACGACCACACGGCGCCAGCGCCGGGTCTGCCCCATGGAAAGGACATCGTTCACGACATCGTATTTGGGGGCGACATCGTCAAACATCGTCGCAACTTCGTCCGGACGCTTTTCCAAGGATGCTCGGTTCACCCAGCAATTGTCTCAGACAATCCCCGGAGTACTGTTGTTCCATCATGACGAGCACGCTCCGCACCTTGACAGTCCCCCTCGATGAAGACGCCACCGCCGGGGGGCTGCCGTCGTTTCTGGTGCGGGACGACGCCCTCTGCTGGACCCGCCGCGAGGACGGCCTGGTGGCCTTCGGCGAGCTGACCCGCTTCACCGGCAGCGGCCCTGAGCGTTTCCTCGAAGCCGATATCTGGTGGCGGCACATGGTGATCGAGGCCGACATCGAGGACCGCGTGGGCGTTCCCGGCACCGGCCCGCTCGCCTTCGGAACCTTCGCTTTTTCCAAGACCTCGCCGTTCGAGTCCCGCCTGATCCTGCCGGAGATCGTGGTGGGCATCCGCGACGGGCGCTCCTGGCTCACCCAGATGACCCTCGACGACGCCGAACTCACCGAGGCGGGCGCGCGCGCCGCCCTGGCCGGCTGGCTTGACGTCCCGGATACCGGACTCGACTCGCCCGACGGCGGCAGCACCGCCGTCGGGCAGTCCTTTACTTTGAAGAGCGGCTCGCTGAGCGAGGAGGACTGGAAGCAGGCGGTGGCGGACGGCGTCGCCGAAATCCGCGCCGGAAAGCTCGAGAAGCTGGTGCTGGCGCGCGACGTCGTGGCCACCCTGCCCGACGGCGTGCGGGCCGCCGGCGTGCTGCGGAAACTCACCCGCAATTACCGGGAGTGCTGGACCTACGGCGTGGACGGCCTGGTGGGCGCAACACCGGAAATGCTGATCCAGGTGGAGGGCCGCACGGCCCAGGCGAGGGTCCTGGCCGGAACGCTTGACCGGCGCGATGCCGAGGGCGTGGACGGATCTCCGATGGCCTACGCCGAGCGGGTGCTGGCCGGCTCGGAGAAGCAGCGGCACGAACACGAGATCGCCATCCAGTCGCTCACCACCCAGCTGGCACCGTTCTCCGAGGCCATGAACGCGCACAGCGAACCGTTCATCCTGGAACTGCCGAACGTGTGGCACCTGGCCTCGGACGTGAAGGCCGAGCTCGCCGACATCGAAGGGCACGTTCCCACTTGCCTGGCACTCATCAACGCCCTGCACCCCACGGCGGCGGTCTGCGGCACGCCGACCACGGTTGCCGGCGCCCTGATCCGGCGCCTCGAGCACATGGACCGCGGACCGTACGCCGGGCCCGTGGGCTGGCTGGATGCCGCGGGCAACGGGGAATGGGGCATCGCACTGCGCGGGGCCGTCATTGAATCCCCCACGTCGGTGCGGATGTTCGCCGGCTGCGGGATCGTGGAAGGCTCGGTGCCGGAAACCGAGCTTGCCGAAACCTGGGCGAAGTTCCGCCCGATGCTCGAATCCCTCGGCATCGAGCGCTGAATCTGGGATCTCAGACTTGAGCGGGCCCCGCGGGCTTGATTTTTCCACGACTTGGTTATCCAATAGTGAAACTTAGTTTCCTGTGACGAACATCTCACGGTCGGCGCTACACTAAAGACCGATTTGCTTCGAGTCCCCCGCAACAAAAGGTAAACAAATGCATATCTCCCGTTCGTTCCTCGGCAGTTCCAAGGTGAAGGCAGCAGGTCTTCTCGCTGCAGGTGCACTCGCCCTGACCGCCTGCGGCGGCGGCTCCCCGGCCCCCGCGGCCAGCACTCCCGGGGGCGTCACCCTGATCAACGCAGGCAAGCTCACCGTCTGTTCGGACGTCCCCTACGAGCCGTTCGAATTCCAAAAGGACGGCCAGACCGTCGGCTTCGACATCGACATCGCGAAGGAAATCGCCAAGGACCTCAACGCAGAGTTGAGCATCGTGGACAGCTCCTTCGAGGCCATCGAGACCGGCACCGCCCTGACCCAGTGCGATCTGTCCATCTCGTCGATCTCCATCACGAACGTCCGGAAATCGGTCATGGACTTCTCCACCCCGTACATGGATGACGACCTGACGCTCCTGGCAACCACGGCCTCTGGCATCACCAACATTGACAGCGCCAAAGGCAAGAAGGTGGGCGTCCAGCAGGCCACCACCGGCGCCAAGTACGCGGCCGAAAAGGGGATCGACGCCCAGCAGTTCGAGGACACCGGTCTCCTGGTGCAGGCAATCCAGGCCGGCACCATTGATGCGGCCCTGGGCAACCAGTCCGTTCTCGCCTACGCCATCAAGGACAACTCCGCCTGGAAGCGCGTGGAGGACTACGCGAGCGGCGAAAAGCTCGGAATCGCCTACAAGAAAGGCAACACCGCCATGGGGGACAAGGTCAACGCGACCCTCAAGCGCCTCACGGACGACGGCAGCCTGAAGAAGTTCGAAACCACCTGGTTCGGCGAAGCTTCCAAGTAGCGAGCGCTTCGGGCCCGCTACTGAGGCCTTCGCCCTCCTGAGAACCACACAGCCGGGGCCCCGGACACGCTGAAACCCAGTACGTCCGGGGCCTCAGCCACGCACTACGAATGTGAGCACCCCATGGCAATGACCGCACGTCAACGCGCCAGAGTAAGCCTGTATGTCCAGGCCGGAATCTTTATCGTGGCTGTGGCCGCCCTGATTCTGGCCACGGACTGGAAGACCGTCGGCAACAGCGTCTTCAACTTCGGCAAGATCGGCCCGATGTTCCCCGGCATCTTGGTGACCGGTTTGCTAAACACCTTGATCTACACGGCTTTGGGCTTCGCAGTGGGCTTGTCCGGCGGTTTGCTGCTGGCCCTCATGAAGCTCTCCAGCTTCCCGCTCTACCGCTGGATCGCCACCGGATACATCGAGTTCTTTCGCGGCATCCCGGCCCTTCTGGTCTTCATCGCCTTCGGCTACGGCGTTCCCTTGGCGTTTGGCGTTCAGTGGAACGTCACCATCATCGTGATGGTGTCGCTGGGCATGGTGGCCGCGGCCTACATCGCCGAAACCCTCCGCGCCGGCCTGCAGGCTGTACCGAAGGGCCAGACGGAGGCCGCCCGCTCGCTGGGAATGCCGCAGTGGCGGGCCATGGTGACTATCGTGATCCCCCAGGCATTCAAGATCGTCCTGCCGCCGCTGACCAACGAGATCATCCTGCTCACCAAGGACTCCTCGCTGATCTACGTGCTGGGCCTGACCGCTTCGCAGTATGAACTCACCAAGTTCGGCCGCGACGGCATTTCGAGCCTCGGAGCCGGCCTGACGCCCCTCCTGGTTGCGGGTGCGCTCTACTTGGTCATCACCATCCCGTTGAGCCTCTTGGCCCGGAAGTTCGAAAGCCGCAGCGCGCGGACCAAGCGATAGGCAGGAACCATGAACGACGTCGAACAAAACACCAACCCGGCCCAGGTCAAAGCCGCCGGTGTGTCTATCAAGGACCTCCGCAAGTCCTACGGCTCCAACGAAGTACTCAAGGGCATCAGCCTGGATGTGCGGCCGGGTGAGGTCGTCTGCCTGATCGGGCCCTCCGGATCCGGCAAGTCCACCCTGCTGCGCTGCGTGAACCTGCTCGAACAGCCCAACGATGGCGCCATCCATGTGGGCGGCTTCGAGGCCACGGACCCCGACGTGGACATCGACAAGATGCGCCGCAAAGTGGGCATGGTGTTCCAGCAGTTCAACCTCTTCCCGCACCTGGATGTGCTGCGCAACTGCACGGTGGCCCAGACCAAGGTGCTCAAGCGCTCCCAGGACGAGGCGGACAAGATCGCGCAGGCGAACCTGGACCGGGTGGGCCTGGGACATCTCTCCAAGCGCTTCCCGGACCAGCTCTCCGGTGGCCAGCAGCAACGCGTGGCCATCGCCCGTGCGCTCAGCATGAACCCCGAGCTGATGCTCTTCGACGAGCCCACCTCGGCGCTCGACCCTGAAACGGTGGGCGACGTGCTAGCCGTCATGCGCAAGCTCGCCCGCGAAGGCATGACCATGCTCGTGGTCACGCACGAAATGGCCTTCGCCCGCGAAGTAGCCGACCGCGTGGTCTTCATGGACGGCGGCGTGGTGGTGGAGGAGGGCGTCGCCGAGCGCGTCATCGGCGCCCCGCAGCAGCCGCGCACGCAGGAGTTCCTGCGCCGCGTCCTGGACCCGACCCACATCGAGGTCGCGGAAGACTAGGCGCTTCCAAGACAACGAAAGGCTCCGGCATTTCTGCCGGAGCCTTTCGTGTGCCTGCGTGGCGTTAGCCGAGCTGGCTGCGCAGGCGGTCCAGCTCGGTCTTGGTGACCGGCAGGACGGTGCCGTGGCGCGGTGCCCGCGGCAGTTCGTAATTGGTGGCGAGCTTCCAGTCCGGGTTTTCGAGGCTGGTGCTTTCCAGCGGGATGTAGCCGCGGCCGCCGAACTCGTCGACGAACAGGTAGTACTTGTCACCCGTGTTCGACTTGAAGACGGTGGGCCCCTCAACTCCGCCGGTTCCGGCCTTCTTGCCGATGCAGTTCACCATCAGGGACCAGTTGCGCGGGCTGCTTCCCGGCAGGTCTACCGCCAGGAGATCGTCCGACTTCTCCTGCATGATGTCCAGGCAGCCTGAGACCTGGCCTTCGTCCTTGGTGAAGCGGTAGAACGTGCCGTTCTCCTCGATGACCGTGGAATCAATGACCGAGTTGCCGGGATCGTTCCAGACCTTGGCCTCGGTGAAGGTGCGGAAGTCCCGCGTGGTGGCGTACATCATCTTGTTGTAGGTGCCGCCGCTGTGGTTGGGATCGTTGTCGGCGTAGATCTTCGAGGCCCAGTACACGACATACGCGCCGATCGTGGCGTCGTAATGCGCCTCCGGCGCCCAAGTGTTCCCGGCGGTGTCCGGGGAAACCTTCACGTGCCGCTGCGCGGACCAGCTGACGAGGTCGGTCGATTCCCACACCTCGATGTACCGGCTACCCTGGCGCTGGGATGCGTCCCAGCTGGTGCCGCTGCCGATGGAGAGGTCGGTGGCGATCAGGTAGAACTTGTCGCCTTCGGGCGAACGGATCACGAACGGATCGCGCAGGCCCTTGGTGCCGAGGCTCGAGGTGAGCACGGGCTTGCCGCCGTTCAATTCGTCCCATTTCAGGGCGTCATTGCCACGGCTGGCGGCCAGGTAGATGTTCTCGCCGGCGAGGTCGTTGCCGGTGAAGTACGCGAAGGCGTAGCCTTCCTTCGCCTCGGCCTTGGGCAGCGGCAGCACCGTCACGCGGAACTTCTTCCGGACCTTCGCCTTGCCGAAGCTCACGGTGGCCTGGAGGTTGAGGACGGCGGACTTGCTGCCGTAGGCGGGCCGGGTGACTTCGCCCGTGTCGGTGATGACGGCGTCGTCGCCCGACTTCCATTCCACCGTGGTGCCGTGCAGTCCCGCCGTGGGAAGGGTGATGTTTCCACGGATCGCATCGGCGTCCCACACGGTCAGGGCTACGGAGGCCTCACTGACTTTCTGGTCGTCGCTGATGTCCTCGAGCACCGTGATGTCGAAGGATTTCGACGCCGATGCCCCGCCCGAGCTGGCGGTGGCCGTGAGGGTCACCGCAGCGTTTCCGCTCCGGTAGGCCGGTCGGGTGACCGTGCCGTCGGCGGACACGATGGCCGGGTTGGAGGAGGACCAGCTGTAGGCGGAGCCGTTGGGGCCGCTGGCGGGCAGCGTGAGGTTCGCGGTGACGGCGCTGGTGTCCCCGAGGGACAACTCCTGCAGGTCGAGGGCGACGCGCTGTTCCGGGGAAACGTAGCCGAGCTCGCGGACCTCGTCGGCCGAGAGCGCGCGGTTGTAGATGCGGAAGTCGCGGACCTGGCCCTTGAGGTACTTGTCGCCGCTGTAGACGGAGCGCCCGAGGTAGTTCGCCGTCGTCGTCCCTGCCCCGATGCTGCCCGGCGTGATGGTGACGCCGGTCTTCCGGGCGACTTCGGCGCCGTCCTCGTAGAGGACCGCGGTTCCGCCGCTGAGGGTGTAAGTGATGGTCTTCCAGGCGCCGCGGGCGAGGTCACGGTTGGCGCTGGTGGTCTGCTCGGTGGACCAGTTGCCGGTGGCGATGGAGGTCCGGTACGCGTTGCCCGTGGTGAAGAGGTAGCCGTTGCCTGTCCCGTTGCTGGTGTTGCCCAGGCCCCAGATGAAGTAGGGCGTGCCTTGGTCGGCGGCGATCTTCACGTCCGTGGAGACCGTGATGGAGTCGAGGCCGCGCATGACGTCGTTCGGCAGCCTGACGTGGCCGTTGCTGCCGCCGAGCCGCAGCCCCTCGCTGCCGAGCGAAGTGGCGTCGCCGCTGATCACGCCGTCGCGTCCGTTGCCGGAGCTGTCCTGGGCCACCGTCCCGGCGGTGTCGGTGAGGTTGTACTTGAGGACCAGGCCATCGTCGACGGCGGCATTTGCCGGGGCAGCGGCGACCAGGCCGCCGAGCGCCAGGGCTGCCGACGCGGCCAGCGCGGCCGCCATCGTAATTGCCGGGCCCGTGCGGGCCCGTGGGTGTGTGGGGAGCATGGGGACTCTTTCGTTCGGGCGACCCGAAGGCCGCTGTGGGTTGATGGGAGGAAGCTCAGGGGGCCAGCCGGGCTGTCAGCGCTTCTCGCTTGCCGACGTCGTGAATACCGCCCGCTGCGCCGCGCTGCAGACGCGGTCAGCGTCCGCGCGGCTGAGGGAGCTTTCGGCAACCCAGGCGTCGGTCACTTGGGCGACCCGGCGGAGCAGTTCGGATTTGTTGGCGAACGGGGCGGCCTGCCAGACGTCGTCGAGGAGCGTCGTGTTGTTTGCCCGGGCAGGGTTGGCCACCCCGGAGTCCACGCCGCCGATCACCACGGAAGGCTCGGTCCGGCGGAAGTAGGAGTGGAAGGCATCCTCGGTGCCCTCGAGGAAGGGCGCCAGTTCGACGCCGGCGAGGGTGAAGTGCAACGGCTTGCCCGCCACGGGCCGCAGGGCCGGGGCGAGGTCGCCGTTGAGCCGGGCGGTCCCGTAGAGGCCGAACGGGAGGAGCCCGGTGCGCTTGTCGCGTGCCACGAGGTGCACCGGCCCGTACATGAGGCTCTGCACCGTGGGGTCGTCCAGTGCCCGCTCGGCGCGGAGCGTGAACGGCATGTCGACGTCCACCGTGTCCCCGTTCTTCCAGGTCCGGGCGAGGCCGAGGTAGCTGCCGGGCACCGCCGTCGCCGTCACGGGGGCGCCGTTGATTCGGACCGTGAAGCCGGCGGTGGCCCAGGCCGGGACCCGCAGCCGTAGCTCGAACCGGCCGGATCCTCCAATCTGCAAAGTGGTCTTTTGTTCGAAGGGGAAGGAGGTGGACTGCGTGACGGTGACGTTCTTCGCGGTCCAATCCAGGGTGGACGGAATATAGAGGTTGACGTAGAGGGCGCTGCCGTCCTCCGCGGCGAAGTACACGGAGTCCTGGTATTTCGTCGCCGATTCCAGTCCGGTGCCTTCGCAACACGTGGTGCCCTGCTTCGGCGTGAAGTCGCGGACGGCGCCGGGCTGCAGGCCGATGAAATAGGTGGCCAGCGGCAGTTCCGCGCTTTCCTTGTCCTGCTTGGAGCCGAGGACCTGGTTGAACAGCGCCCGCTCGTAGTAGTCCATGTAGGCGGGGTCCTGCCGTCTGAAGAACAGCTCGCGCGAGAGCTTGAGCATGTTGTAGGCGCAGCAGGATTCGGCGTCGGTGGTGTTCAGGGTGGCCGCGATCTTTTCGCGTTCCTTCCAGAACTCGCCCTGGCTGGTGCCGCCGATGCTGAACATGCGGGTGGGCACCACCATGCCCCAGAAGTTGCGGGCCGCCGTCAAGTAGCGCTCCTCGCCGGTGGCGTTGTGCATGAGCACCAGGCCGGTGAAGATCGGGATGTGCTGGTTGGCGTGCAGGCCGGCGAGCACGTCCTTGTTCTGGGCGCACGCGTCGATGAGGTAGTCGAGGTCGAAGTACCTGGCGAGCTCCAGGTGCTCGGGCTTGCCGGTGTGGCCGTACGTCTCCAGGATGGCTTCAACGACGCCGCCGTACTCGCCGCTGGAGAAGATGCCCCACATGCGCTGCCGCACCGCTGGGGTGAGTTTGCCCAGCCGCGAGTGCATCCAGTCGCAGAGCCCGGCGGCCAGGTCCAGGGCCTGTGGTTCGGCGGTGGCCGCGTAGGCGTCAAGGAGGCCCTTCAGGATCTTGTGGGCTGTGTAATAGGGAGCCCAGACGCGGAAATAGTCGGGAGTGGTCCGGCTTTCCAGTTCGATGAACTGGGTTTCCGGGTAAGCCGCCAGGAAGCCGGGGTGGCTGGGCAGGCCCCAGGTCCGCCGGACGGCAGCGTTGCGGCCCTTGCCGGAGGCATCGGCCAGCACGGTGCCTCCGCTTTCGCCGCAGGCGAGGGAGACGACGTCGCCGTTCCCTGCCGAGGTGCCCGACGCCGGGGCTGCCGCCAGTTCCTCGAGCTGGGCCGCGGTGAGCGCGGAGGACCAGATGTTGACGTCCTGGTAGGTGCCGGCGAAAACGGGGTCGTTGTACTGCGAGCGGCCGAGCCACACATTGGCCAGGCTTCCCAGCTGGGCCGGGGTGAGGGTGAGGGCGTTGTTCCGGCCGGCCTGTTTTCCGTTGACGTACAGCGTTCCGGCCTGGCCGTCGAGGCTGACGGCAACGTGGCTCCACTCGTTGACCGGCAGCGGCGCGGCGCCCACGATCGTCTGCTCTCCCCCGGCGAAGTTGCGGGTGATGGCGAACCGGGGCAGTCCGGCGCCGTCCCGCTGCGCGAGGAAGGCGTAGGTTTTGGTGTCGTTGCCGAAGTCGAAGACCCTCGCCCAGTTCGCCGAAGCCGTCGGGCGGATCCACGCGGCGAAAGTCATCGCCGTCAGGCCGTCCACGGAACCGGCGGGCAGCTGGCCGTACAGATAGGCGCCCCGGGCGAACTCGACGGCGGTCCCATCGAGGCGGCCCGCGGTGGCCTGGATGGCGGGTTCCCGGGAGAGCGCGTCCCGGCATTCGTGGAGGGACGCCACCATGTTCCGCAGTTTGGTGCCGAACAGCTCCTCCCCCGTGCCGGCGTAGGCCTGGGCCAGCATCGACATATGGTGGCCGGTGAAGTGACCGCGCAGGTTGCCGTTGGCCTCGCCGTCGAGCCCCTCCCAGCCGCCGGCGGGCAGCGGCACCACTCCGGGAACCGGCTGCAGGCCGGCGTTGGCGCGGAAGACGTTCAGGTAGCGGCGTTCGTCGTACCCGCGGGCGAAGTTCAGGATCAGCTCGCGCTTCCGGGCGAAAACGCCGGGGCCCAGGCTGACGTCGGACAGTTTGAAGGGACTGAGCCTGCCTGCGGCGGTTGCGGTTGCCGCGGGGCCTTCCGCCGCATTCGCTGCCGCGGCGGCGAGCGGCGGCAGCCAGGGCAGGGCGGCCGTGGCCGCGCCGAGCCGGAGGATGTTGCGTCGGGACACGTGATTCGTCATTGGATCTCCTCGGGATGGTCCGGGTGGAATGTCCGGGTAGGGGGAAGGCCCGGCTGTGCAAGCCAGCCGGGCCTTCCCGGTCAAAGCCATGGGGCCTTGGTGGTTGCCTACTTTCCGGAGCCTGCGGCGAGCCGGATGAAGGTGACCGACTTGGGCTCGAACGTGTAGGTGAACGCCGTGCCGGCGCCGTTGAACGTGCTCGACGCCGGGGCCAGGTTCAGCCCGTCGGCGGTCTGGGCCAGTGTGGTCACCGCCGCCGTGCTGCCGATGGTGGCGGCGCCGTCCACCTTGATGTCCACCGGGGTCTTGTCGGTGGAGGTGTTGACCACCTTCACGATGGTGTCGCCGGATGCGGCATCCTTGGTGACCACGGAGTAGACAGGATCGGCCTGGGTGTCATCCACGGTGCCCCACAGGACGTTGTCCAGGTAGAGCTTGGCCGTGCGTCCGGTGACCTCGATCCGGATATCGTATTCGCGGCCGGTCTGGATCACGGTGTTCTTTTCCAGGACGTTGGTCTTGCCGCCGTTGACGGCCTTTTCGACGACGGACTTCGAGTTGTTCCAGCCGCCCAGGTTCCACCAGTAGTAGTTCCCGGTGTCCTTGACGCCGAAGGCGACCAGGAAGCCTTCCGAACCTGCCAGCTTGGTGGCCTTGGTACTGAGCGTGTAGTTGTTCCAGGCTGCGTTCCCGGCGGTGACCATGGTGTTCTGCGCGGTGGTGCTGGACTGGACGTAGCCGCCGTCCTGGATGGACCAGGACCCGGTGCCGTTGCCGGTCCAGGCCGCGGCCGTTCCGGAGAAGTCGTCGCTGAACAGGGTGCTGCCGTCGGCTGCGGTGACCTTGACGTCGTCGTACTTGGCGGAGGTTGCCCAGGTGGACAGGCCCACCTTGCCGGCGATCGGGACCACCATGGACGCGGGGTTGAGCTGGGTGCTCGGCACTACGGCGGTTCCGGTGTTGTTCATGAACAGCTTCTGGACTTCGTAGTTGGGCGTGGTCCGCACCGTGGTCCCGTCGAAGAACATCATGTCCGGGCTCCACTGGGTGTTGGCCTCGTTGGCGATCAGCGGGGCGTAGGACGCCATCTTGACCACGTCGGCGTTCCGTTCGAGTCCGGTCATGTAGGACGCTTCGGCCAGGGCGTTGTCCGGCTTGTTGCCCTTGGAGGCGTATTCGCCGAGGAACACCTTGTAGCTGTCGCGGCTGTAGGAGTCGTAGCGGTGGTTGTTGTTCAGGAACCAGGACGGCTCGTTGTAGTAGTGCTCGTCCACCAGGTCCACGCCGGTGGTGGCGTTGAATGCTGAGAGGTCGTCGAATTCCGGTCCTTGGCTGAACGGGCCGGTGTTCCCGATGATCTTGATCCCGGGGTGAGCCTTGCGGACGGCGTTGTAGAACTGGGTGAAGTACGCCTTGAATTCCGGCTTGTACTCCTCGTTGCCCAGGCTGATGCGGTCCAGCTTGTAGGGTTCCGGGTGGCCGTAGGCGATGCGCTTTGCACCCCAGGTGGTGCTGGCGTCGCCGTTGGCGAACTCGATCAGGTCGAGGGTGTCCTGGATGTAGCGGTCCAAGGTGGCCTGGTCCGGGGCCTGCTTGTTATCTCCGCAGCCGGTCACGCCGACGGGCACAACCGGCACGGGGATGGCGCCCATGTCCTCGGCCCACTGGAAGTACTCCATGTAGCCAAGCCCGTAGCTCTGGTTGTAGCCCCAGAAGTTCCGGTTGGCCGGACGCTGCTCCACCGGGCCGATGGTTTCCTTCCACTGGTAGGTGCGCGCCCGGGTGTAGTTGGGTGCCGAGTAGCTGTCGTAGTTGCCGGTGTTGACGATGCAGCCGCCCGGGAAGCGCAGGAAGCCCGGCTTCAGCGCCGCGATCTTCTCGGCGAGGTCCTTGCGGAGCCCGTTGTCCCTGCCGTTCCAGGTGTCCTGCGGGAACAGGGAAACCATGTCGAGGCGGACGGTACCGGTGCCCTGGACAACGGTGGCGAGGCGGCCGGCGGCCGTGGAGCTCTTGGGCGAGAGGGTCACCGTGTACTTCGCCCAACTGTCGCCCTTGACCTTGACGGTGGCCAGGGCCAGCCGCGTCCCTTCGGGCGTTTCGAGCGTCACCGCGAGGGTGGATCCGGCGGGGTTCGTGGTGCGCGCCCACACCGAGTAGTCGTACTTCTTGCGCGCTTCGAGCTTCTGCCCGGCGTTCCATCCGCTGTTGCGGACGCCGACGCCGGCCCCGCTGCCTGCGCCCGCGCTGGTGGCATCGATCCGCAGGTAGTTCCGGTTGTTCCCGTTCAGGCGGTTGTCATCGTCGACGACGGCGACCGTCCCGTCGCCGCCGCGCCGCAGCGTCTCCCACGCGGTCATGGGCGTGTAGGCGCGGTTGTCGGCGGAGTTGAACTCGAAGGAGCGGTTCTGCACGAGTTCGGCGTAGATGCCGCCGTCGGCGCCCTGGTTGATGTCCTCGTAGAAGATTCCGTACATCGCCGGATCGATGGCGGGGCCGCTTTGCGCGGCGTTGACGGTGATGGTCCGGTTCTCGGTGGGCTCGGCGCTGGCGCCGATGGCCGGCGCGACGGCCAGGACGGCTGCTGCCAGGGAGCCGGCGAGCACCATGGTGCATACCTTCCTGGCGGGGGTGCTTGCTTTGTGTGACATGGGAAAGGGCCTTTCTCCATTGAATGGTCCGCCGGGACTGCGGCACTGGATCGGGGCGGCATCCCTCGGTTGTGAACGCTAACAACGGGACCGCCGGAAACGAGTATTCGCCATGGCGGCGCCACTTGTAAAGGGGGTTTTCAAAAGCCAGGAGCCGGTTCCGCGCTGGCCCGGATTTGTGACACAGGCTACTTGACGACCAAATTGTTAGCGTTCACAATGTTTCGCAGAGCGCATCAGCTCACTTGCAGCAATGGCGGTGTACGAGTTTCTCCCGCCTGCATGTACCTACGCCTCCGGGAGGAAGTTGTGTTCAAGAAATCCCTGTTTGCGGTGGCCGCCGCATCCCTGCTGACCCTCACTGCCTGCGGTGGAACCGCCGGCGCCGGCGGCGCTGCCGGCACCTCCGGCTCCGACAAGATCACGATGGGCTTCGCCCAGGTCGGCGCCGAAAGCGGCTGGCGCACCGCCAACACCAAGTCGGTCCAGGACTCGGCCAAGAAGGCCGGCATCGACCTTAAGTTCTCCGACGCCCAGCAGAAACAGGAAAACCAGATCAAGGCCATCCGCTCCTACATCCAGCAGAAGGTGGACGTCATCGCCTTCTCGCCGGTGGTGGAATCGGGCTGGGACACCGTGCTGAAGGAAGCCAAGAACGCGAAGATTCCGGTGATCCTCACCGACCGCGCTGTCGACTCCGCGGACAAGTCCCTGTACAAGACCTTCCTCGGCTCCGACTTCGTGGAAGAAGGCAAGAAGGCCGGCGAATGGCTGGTGCAGGATTCCAAGTCCGCCAGCGACACGGTCAACATCGTCGAAATCCAGGGCACCACCGGCTCCGCCCCGGCCAACGACCGCAAGGAAGGTTTCCAGGAAGCCATCAAGGCCGATCCGAAGCTGAAGGTCATCGCTTCCCAGAGCGGCGACTTCACCCGCAGCGGCGGCAAGCAGGTCATGGAGGCATTCCTGAAGAACAACGCCGACATCGACGTCGTGTTCGCGCACAACGATGACGAGGGCCTCGGCGCCATCGAAGCCATCGAAGCGGCAGGCAAGGTGCCCGGCAAGGACATCAAGATCATCACGATCGACGCGGTCAAGGACGGCATGACCGCCCTGAGCAACGGCAAGATCAACTACATCGTCGAATGCAGCCCGATGCTCGGCGACCAGCTCATGGACCTGGCCAAGAAGGTCGTCGCCGGCGAGAGCGTGCCCGAGCGCGTCGTCACGGAGGAAACCACCTTCACGCAGGAGCAGGCCAAGCAGGTCCTGGCCACGCGCCCCTACTAGGCCCGTACCCGGTCCCGGCGCTCCCGGAAGTACCGTGCGGCGGCGGCCCAGCGCCGCCGTCGTACGGTCTCCGGCCGCAAGAAGACCCAGCACAGAAAAGACAAGAGGATGAACGAAATCGTTCCGGTCGTCGAGATGACCGATATCTCCATCGGCTTCCCGGGGGTGAAGGCGCTCGACGGCGTCGGCTTCCGGCTCTACCAAGGCGAGGTCCACGCCCTGATGGGCGAGAACGGCGCCGGGAAGTCCACCCTGATCAAGGCCCTGACGGGGGTGTACACGATCGACTCCGGAACCATCACGGTGCTCGGAGAGAACAAGCGCTTCTCCGCGCCGGCGGAATCCCAGGCCGCCGGCATCAGCACCGTCTACCAGGAAGTCAACCTCTGCCCCAACCTCACCGTCGAGGAAAACATCCTGCTGGGACGCGAGCCCCGGCGCCGCGGATCGATCGACTGGAAGGGAGTCCGGAGCCGTGCGCGGGAGGTCCTCGCGGAACTGCACCTGGAGCACGTCGATCCCGGGTCCCTGCTGTCCAGCCACTCCATCGCGGTCCAGCAGTTGATCGCCATCGCCCGCTCCGTGGAGGTCAGCGCCAAGGTCCTGATCCTCGACGAACCGACGTCGAGCCTGGACGCGGGCGAAGTGGCCCAGCTCTTCGGCGTCATCCGCCAACTGCGGGACAGCGGGGTGGCCATCCTCTTCGTTTCGCACTTCCTGGAGCAGGTCTATGAAATCTCCGACCGCATGACGGTGCTCAGGAACGGAAAGCTGGTGGGCGAATACCTGACCCGGGACCTGTCCCGCATGAGCCTGATCTCCAAGATGATCGGCAAGGAGCTGGAGGCCCTCGCCGAACTGGACGAGGCGCCCGCCCGGACGCGCACCCGTTCCGAAGAAGGCAGCACGCCCTTCCTGGAAACCGAGGGCATCGGCCGCAAAGGCTCCGTGGCGAACGTGGACCTGTCCATCCACCCGGGCGAGGTCCTGGGACTGGCCGGACTCCTCGGCGCCGGCCGTACCGAGATCGCCCGGCTGCTCTTCGGCGCCGACAAGGCAGACGCAGGACTCATCAGGATCAAGGGAAACGAAAGGAAAATCCGCTCCCCGCGTGCCGCCATCGACCGCCGCATCGCCTTCTGCTCGGAAGACCGCAAGAAGGAAGGGCTGATCGGGGACCTGTCGGTCCGCGACAACCTGGTGCTGGCCATGCAGGCCAGCAAGGGCTGGGCCCGCCGCATCCCCCGCCGGACCCAGGACGAACTGGTGGCCGAATACATCGAAGCGCTGGACATCCGGCCGGCCAACCCCGATGCCCTCATCAAGAACCTCAGCGGCGGCAACCAGCAAAAGGTGCTCCTCGCCCGCTGGCTGGTCACCCATCCGGAACTCCTCATCCTCGACGAACCCACCCGCGGCATCGACATCGGCGCGAAGACCCAGATCCAGAAGCTCGTGAACCGGCTCGCCGCCGAGGGCATGTCCGTGCTCTTCATCTCCTCCGAGCTCGAGGAAGTCCTGCGCGTCAGCGACCGGATCGCGGTCATCAAGGACCGGGAAAAGGTCGCCGAAATCAACAACGACGGCGTCTGCGCCGAAGACGTCATGGCCGTCATCGCCGGAGGTACCCAATGACATCCCTGCTCAAACACCGCCTCGCCTGGCCGGTCATCGCGCTGGCCGCGCTGCTGCTGCTCAACCAGCTCTTCCGCCCGGACTTCCTGGCCCTGAGGATGCAGGACGGACACCTGTACGGCAGCCTGATCGACATCATGCGCAACGGCGCACCCACCATCCTCATCGCCCTTGGCATGACCCTGGTGATCGCCACCCGGGGCATCGACCTCTCGGTGGGTGCCGTGGTGGCCATCGCCGGCGCGGCATCCTGCGCCTACATCGCCGCCTCCCCGGAACCGGGGTCCCCCGCAACGGCACTCACGGCGGTCCTGATCGCCGTCGTCGCCGGCCTCGCGGTGGGCGCCTGGAACGGATTCCTGGTGGCCACCATCGGCGTCCAGCCGATCATCGCCACCCTGGTGCTGATGACGGCCGGCCGCGGCATCGCACAACTCATCACCGGCGGCCAGATCATCTCGGTCACGAACGACGGCTACAAGGCGATCGGCGCCGGCTACCTGTTCACGCTGCCGGTCTCGATCCTGATCACGGCGGCCGTCTTCGTGCTGGCCGCGGGCCTGACCCGGCGCACCGCGCTCGGCACCCTCATCGAAGCCGTCGGCATCAACCCGGTGGCCAGCCGTCTCGCCGGCCTACGGTCGCGGAACATCGTGTGGATCGTCTACGTCTTCAGCGCCGTCTGCGCAGCCTTCGCCGGCCTCATGATCAGCTCCAACGTCACGGCGGCGGACGCCAACAACGCCGGCCTCTACATCGAGATGGACGCCATCCTGGCCGTGGTGATCGGCGGTACCTCGCTGGCAGGCGGCCGCTACACGCTCACCGGCACCGTGGTGGGCGCCTTCATCATCCAGACCCTGACCACCACGGTCTACACCCTCGGGATTCCGCCGGAAGTGACCCTCGTCTTCAAGGCGCTGGTGGTCATCACCGTCTGCCTGCTCCAGGCGCCCAAGGCCAGGAAGCTGTTCGCCCGCGTCAAGGCCCCCGCCCGGCCCGCCGCAACGGAACCCGCCAAGGAAGAGGTGGCCCTCTGATGTCCCCGAACTCTACGCTCGCACCCTTCGCCATCCGGAAGGGCTCCGCACCGCGCAGGCAGCTGCGCGGGAACGCCCGCTACGCCCCCACCTTCGCAACGCTCGGACTCTTCCTCGCCATGTTCGCCGTGGGTGCGGGGATGTACCCGAGCTTCCTGTCAGGCCAGGTGTTCCTGAACCTGTTCATCGACAACACCTTCCTGATCGTCCTGGCCGTCGGCATGACCTTCGTGATCCTCACCGGCGGGATCGACCTCTCGGTGGGGGCCGTCGTCGCGCTCTCCATGATGGTGGCCGCCACGCTGCTGCAGCAGGGCTGGAACCCGGCCGCGGTGATCGTCCTGGTGCTGCTGATCGGCAGCACCCTCGGACTCGCGATGGGCCTGATCATCCACCACTTCGAGATCCAGCCGTTCATCGTGACCCTTGCGGGCATGTTCCTGGCCCGCGGCCTCTGCTACGTCATCAGCCTCGATTCGATTCCCGTGACCGAAGGCTTCTTCACCGGCATGGCGCAGGCCCAGATCCCGCTTCCCGGCGATCTCTTCGTCTCCCCCGGCGTGATTCTGGCCCTGGCCATCGTTGCGGCGGCGTTCTTCGTGCTGCACCACACCCGATTCGGCCGGACCGTCTACGCGATCGGCGGCAACGAAAACTCGGCCATGCTGATGGGCCTGCCCGTCCGCACCACCAAGGTCCTTGTCTACGCGCTGAGCGGCTTCTGCTCCGCCGTGGCCGGCATCCTGTTCTCCTTCTACAGCCTCTCCGGATACAGCCTCGCCGCCCAGGGCATGGAACTCGACGCGATCGCCGCCGTCGTGATCGGCGGAACCCTCCTGACCGGCGGCACGGGCTATGTCCTGGGATCGGTGGTGGGGGTGCTGGTCCTCGGCATCGTCCAGACCTTCATCGCCTACGACGGAACCCTCAGCTCGTGGTGGACGAAGATCGTCATCGGCGCCCTCCTGCTGGCCTTCATCCTGCTGCAACGCCTCTTCACCCGGAAAACCACCTGACCCTGCACCACCGCCACCGCTGGCCGATGCCCGCCGAAAGGACCACCCCATGGATATGAACCGCCACCTGTCCCGCCGCCTGCTCCTCGGTTCGGGGAGCGCCGCAGCAGCCGCCGCCGCGTTCGCGGGAGCCGGGGCGGGCAGCCTATTGCTCGCCCCCGGCGCCGCCGCCGCGCCCGCTCAGGAACCCCCCGTCATCAACCCGGTCGTCCCGAAACGGGCGGATCCGTGGCTCATGAAGCACACGGACGGTAAGTACTACTTCACGGGGTCCGTCCCCGAGTACAACCGGATCGTCCTGCGATCCTCTGCCACCATCGCCGGGCTGGGTGCCGCAACGGAAACGGTCGTCTGGACCCGCCCGGCGTCCGGCACCATGGGCGGGCACATCTGGGCCCCGGAACTGCACCACTTCGACGGCAAGTGGCACATCTATTTCGCCGCCGGCGACAGCAACGACGTCTTCCGGGTGCGCATCTACGTTATCTCCACGGATGCCGCCGATCCGACCGCCGCCGTCTGGGGACCGCCCGTCCGCGTGTACACCCACGCGGATACGTTCTCCCTCGACGCCACCACCTTCGAGCACGCCGGCATCCGCTACCTCCTCTGGGCCCAGAGCGACACCGGCGTGAACTCCAGCCTGTACATCGCCTCGATGTCCTCGCCGTCCACGCTCTCCAGCGCCCCGGTCCGCATCGCCGTCCCCACCCTGGACTGGGAGACACGCGGCTACAAGGTGAACGAGGGCCCGGCGGTGCTCACGCGGAACGGCCGGGTCTTCGTCACCTTCTCCGCGAGCGCCACCGATGCCAACTACTGCATGGGCCTGCTCACGGCGGACGCCTCCGCGGACCTGCTCAGCGCCGCCTCCTGGACGAAGACGCCGACGCCGGTGTTCACCACCAACGACGGTTCCAAGCAGTACGGGCCCGGGCACAACTCCTTCACCGTGGACGAGGACGGCAACGACGTGCTCGTCTACCACGCCCGCTCCTACCGGAGCATCGTGGGCGATCCGCTCTACGACCCCAACCGGCACGCCCGGGTCCAGCACCTGCACTGGCGTGCGGACGGCACCCCGGACTTCGGCGTCCCGGTGGGCGACGGCGAACTTCCGGTCCGCTTCAAGCCCGCCTCGGTGCCCGGCAGCTTCCTCGCGCACGACGGCGTGACCGTCACCGCCGCTTCCTCCCCCGCCCTGGGCGCCTCCCAGTTCCGCATTGCTCCCGGCTACGCCAAGAAGAACTCGGTGGTCATCGAACCGGTCCTGGCCAAGGGCCACTACCTCCGGCTGCAGGGAACGGCGCAGGGTTCGGCGGTGACCATCGCCGCCACGGAGGGATCGTCGTCGGCGTTCCTGAAGCGGGCCGGCCTTTCCGACTCCGCCGGAGCCTCCTTCGAATCGGCCGACATTCCGGGCTCGTACCTGCTCCTGAGGGACGGCGTGCTGTGTGTCGCCAAACCCGGTAGGGAGGAGCGCCCGGCAGCCACTTTCTTCCTGCAGGACTGACCTCCATCCCCCGGCGTCCTGTGAGTTGCTTCACAGGACTTCGGGGGATATCATGTCCATTAATTGTTAGCGCTAACAGCATCACAAGGAATTACAGCAGGAAATCCACGTGGCGCTGACACCACCATGCCGGGCGCAGATGGCCGGCCACGCGACGAGCACCGACGCTCCCGCGCAAGCACGATTCGCCGCCCCCAGTGGGCCGCGGAAGGAGAACAACGTGAGAATCAAGAAGCTCCTGGGCGCCGTCGCCGTCGTCCTGGCCCTTGCAGCAAGTACCACCGCGTGCGGAAGCCGGCCGGGCGCGGCCCCGGCCAGCGGAGGCGCCGACGCTTCCGGCGCCCTGGTGGGAATCTCCATGCCGACCCAGACTTCCGAACGGTGGATCGCGGACGGCAAGAACGTCTCCGAGTCCCTCACGAAACTCGGCTACAAGACAGACCTCCAGTACGCCAATGACGATATTCCCACGCAGGTCTCCCAGATCGAAAACATGTTGACCAAAGGCGCGAAATCATTGATCGTCGCCGCCATCGACGGCACCACCCTCACCGACGTCCTGGCCAAGGCCAAGGAACAGAACGTCAAGGTCATCGCCTACGACCGCCTGATCAACGGCACCCCCAACGTGGACTACTACACCACCTTCGACAACTACGAGGTGGGCGTCCAGCAGGCCACGTCGCTGCTGACCGGCCTCGGGCTGCTGGATGCCGACGGCAAGAAGGTCGAAGGCAAAGGCCCGTTCAACGTGGAACTGTTCGCCGGCAGCCCGGACGACAACAACGCGAACTTCTTCTGGACCGGCGCCATGGACACCCTGAAGCCCTACCTCGACGCCGGAACCCTGAAGGTGCCCAGCGGCCAGACCAAGTTCGAGCAGGCCGCCATCCTGCGCTGGCAGGCCGCCACGGCGCAGAAGCGCATGGAGGACATCCTCACCGCCGCGTACGGTTCCGGCAAGAAGCTCGACGGCGTGCTCTCGCCGTACGACGGCCTGTCCATCGGAATCATCTCGGCCCTGACCAGCACCGGCGGCTACGCCAAGGACAAGCTGCCCGTGGTGACCGGCCAGGACGCGGAAAAGGGCTCGGTCAAGTCGATCATCGCCGGCGAGCAGTACTCCACGATCTTCAAGGACACCCGCAAGCTCGGCGAGCAGGCCGTGAAGATGGTGGACGCCTCCCTGAAGGGCCAGCAGCCGGAAATCAACGACGACAAGACCTACAACAACAAGGTCAAGGTGGTTCCGGCGTACCTGCTGAAGTCCGTGGTGGTCACCAAGGACAACTACAAGCAGGAGCTGATCGACGCGGGCTACTACACGGAAGCCGACGTCAAGTAGCCACCATGAACGTACCCATTCTTCAGATGCGCGGGATCACCAAGACGTTTCCCGGCGTCAAGGCCCTCCAGGATGTCACCCTGGACGTGAACCGCGGCGAGGTCCATGCGATCTGCGGCGAAAACGGTGCGGGCAAGTCGACCCTGATGAAGGTGCTCTCCGGCGTCTACGCGCACAACACCTTCGACGGCGACATCCTCTTCGAGAACGAACCGTGCACTTTCACGTCGATCAACGACAGCGAAAAGCGCGGCATCGTGATCATCCACCAGGAGCTCGCCCTCAGCCCGTACCTGTCCATCGCGGAGAACATCTTCCTGGGCAACGAGATCGCCTCCCGCGGCTGGGTGGACTGGCGCAAGACCAACCTGGAGGCGGCCAAGCTGCTGGCCAGGGTGGGCCTGGACGAGAACCCGGTGACGCCGATCCAGCACATCAGCGTGGGCAAGCAGCAGCTGGTGGAGATCGCCAAGGCCCTGTCCAAGGAGGTCAAGCTCCTCATCCTGGACGAGCCGACGGCGGCCCTGAACGATGAGGACTCCGATCACCTGCTGGACCTCATCCTGCACCTGAAGGGCCAGGGCGTCACCAGCATCATCATCAGCCACAAGCTGAACGAGATCCGCAAGGTGGCGGACGCCGTCACCATCATCCGGGACGGCAAGTCGATCGAGACGCTTCGCCTGGACGGGGGTGAAGACGGCCGGAGCCAGATCACCCAGGAACGCATCATCCGCGGCATGGTTGGCCGGGACCTGGACAGCCTCTACCCGGAACGGACTCCCGTGATCGGCGACGAGGTGCTCCGCATCGAAGACTGGACCGTCCAGCACCCGCAGGACCACAGCCGCACCGTGGTGCACAACGCCAGCCTCCACGTCCGCAAGGGCGAAGTGGTGGGCCTGGCCGGGCTGATGGGTGCCGGCCGCACGGAGCTGGCCATGAGCGTCTTCGGGCGCAGCTACGGCAAGGCCGTCTCCGGGAAGGTGTTCAAGTACGGCAAGGAGATCGACACCTCCACGGTTCCGGGGGCTATCGCGCACGGGATCGCCTACGCCACCGAGGACCGGAAGCATTACGGCCTGAACCTGATCGACGACATCAAGCGGAACGTTTCCATGGCCGCCCTGCCCAAGCTGGCCAGGCGCGGCTGGGTGGACAAGAACCGCGAAACAACCGTGGCCAACGGCTACCGGAAGAGCATGAACATTAAGGCTCCCGCCGTGTCCGCGATCACCGGGAAACTCTCCGGCGGCAACCAGCAGAAGGTGGTGCTGAGCAAGTGGATGTTCTCGGATCCCGATGTGCTGATCCTTGACGAGCCCACCCGCGGCATCGACGTCGGCGCCAAGTTCGAGATCTACACGATCATCGCCGGGCTCGCGGCCGAGGGCAAAGCCGTCATCGTGATTTCCTCGGAGCTTCCCGAGCTGCTCGGCATCTGCGACAGGATCTATACCCTGTCCGCCGGCCGCGTCACGGGTGAAGTCCCCATCGCCGAGGCCTCGCAGGAGACCCTCATGCACTACATGACCCAAGAGAAGGAATAGCGAGCATGTCCGCCCTACGAGAATCCCTCGGCTTCCTGGCAAGCCGGCTCCGCCAGGTCGGCATCTTCGTCGCCCTGATCCTGATCGTCCTGCTGTTCCAGCTCCTCACCGACGGCATCCTGCTCCAGCCCCAGAACGTCACCAACCTGGTGGTCCAGAACAGCTACATCCTGATCCTGGCCATCGGCATGGTGATGGTCATCATCGCCGGCCACATCGACCTCTCCGTGGGGTCCGTCGCCGGATTCATCGGGGCCGTGGCCGGCGTGATGATCGTGCACTGGGGCTGGCCCTGGTGGGCCGCGATTCCCGCGTGCCTGCTGGTGGGCGCGCTGGTCGGCGCCTGGCAGGGGTACTGGATCGCCTACGTGGGCATCCCGGCCTTCATCGTCACGCTGGCCGGCATGCTCATCTTCCGCGGCCTGACCCTGATCACGCTGAAGAACCAGCAGATCACGCCGTTCCCGGATGAACTGCGTGCCCTCGGCGGCGGCTTCCTGCCGGACATCTCCGGCGGCACCTCGGTGCTGGAGTGGCTCACCGTGCTCCTGGGCGTCGTCGGCACCGCCGCCCTGTTGTTCCAGTCCATCAAGGAGCGCCGGGTCCGCGGCGCACTCGGCCTGGAAAACGAGCCGCTGGCCTGGTTCGCCACCAAGACGGCCTTCATCGCGCTGCTCATGCTCGCCATCACCTTCCTGCTGGCCAGCTACCGCGGCACCCCGATCGTCCTGGTGGTGCTCGCCGCCCTGGTGATCGGCTACTCGGCACTGATGAACAACAGCATCTTCGGCCGCCACACCTACGCCATCGGCGGGAACCTGCACGCCGCGGAGCTGTCGGGCATCAAGACCAAGGCGGTCACCTTCCGGCTCTTCGTGAACATGGGCGTCCTGGCCGCGCTGGCGGGCCTGATCTTCACCGCCCGCCTGAACTCCGCCCAGCCCGCGGGCGGCACCGGCTTCGAGCTGGATTCGATCGCAGCGGCCTTCATCGGCGGTGCCGCCGTGCAGGGTGGCATCGGAACCGTGGCCGGCGCGATGATCGGCGGCCTGATCATGGGCGTCCTCAACAACGGCATGTCAATCCTGGGCCTCGGCACCGACTACCAGCAGCTGATCAAGGGCCTGGTGCTCCTGCTCGCCGTCGGCTTCGACATCTTCAACAAGAACCGCGCCGGCGGCGGCTCCTCGATCGCCAAGCGCTTCAAGTTCCGGACCACCCCGCCCGCGGCGGAGGACGTCAAGGCCCCGGCCGAGCCGGTGGCGGTCCCCGCAGCCCGGTAGCCGGCTAGAACCGGGACGACGACGGCGGCCCCGCACCTTTCGCGAAAAAGGTGCGGGGCCGCCGTCGTACTTAGCTGTGCGGGAGCGCGCGCTATCAGCGGGGTGCCGTTGACGCCCGGACGACGAGGCCGGGGCTGAGCACCGAGCCGGTTCCGGCGGCTCCGCCCTCGATGTCGGCGAGCAGCATGCCGATGCAGCGGGCGCCGAGCTCCTTGAAGCCCTGGTTGACGGTGGTGAGGGGCGGGACGAAGTAAGCGGCTTCCGGCTGGTCGTCGAAGCCCACCACGCTCATGTCTTCCGGGACGCGCAGGCCGGCCTCGCTGAAGGCACGCAGTGCTCCGAGGGCCATCTGGTCGTTGGCAGCGAACACGGCCGTGGCCTGCGCCGACGCCGCGAGTTCCAGGCCGGCGCGGTAGCCGCTGCCGGCGCTCCAGTCGCCCTGGAGAAGCGGGCCGGGGGCGAGGCCGGCGCCTGCGAGGGTGTGCCGCCAGCCTTCGGTGCGTGCGGCGGCGTCGATCCAGTCCGGGGGCCCGGAGATGTGCGCGATGGAGGTGTGGCCGAGGTCGAGGAGGTGCCGGACGGCGTGGGCGGCACCGGCCGCCTGGTCCACGGCGACGTCGCCCGGGCGCCCGTCTGCACCGAAAACCGCCGCGCCGAAACCGTCCGCACCGGATCCCGCCGCGCCGAATCCCACCGTGACGAGCGGCACGGGGACGTCGATGCTGCGCAGGGCCGCGAGCATCGTTTCGTGCGGCGCGATCACCACGATGCCGTCCGCCGGCTGGAGCATGAAGTGTTCCAGGGCGTCCCTGATACCCGACGGCGTCACGCGGCTGAGGCTTGCCATGCTCACCGAATAGCCCTGCTCGCGTGCGGCCTGCTGGACGCCGAGGAGGGTGTTGGCGGGGCCGTAGAAGCCCATTCCGGCGCCGAGGACCCCGATCGCCTGGGAGCGGCGGGTGACGAGGCTGCGGGCGGCGGTGTTCCTGCGGTAGCCGAGGTCGGCGATGGCACGTTCGACGCGCGCACGGGTGGCGGCGCTGACATGCGGGTGGGCGTTGAGGACCCGCGACACCGTCTGGTGGGATACCCCGGCCAGGCGCGCCACGTCCTCCATGACGGGAGGACGTGGCGCGGCTTTGTGGTTCGGAACGTGGGTCACACCGCGAAGATAGTCCACGCCGTGCTGTGCGTGGCGCCTGCTTCGAGCCGCACCAGATCCCTTCCGCTGTTGAAGGCATCCGGCGGGCAGGTCATGGGTTCCACGGCCAGGCCAAGCCGGTTCGGCGCCGGCGGTTCCTTGTCCGCGGTGTGGATCTGCAGCCAGCGGCAGCTGCTGTCCCAGGACATTCCGACGCCGGTCCCGCCGGGGTCCCGGACCAGCACGCGCGCCTGCCCGCCGCCGTCGAACGTTATATCCGTAAAGGCGTGGTCGATCTCCGTGCCGCCGATGGCGCGGGGCGAGCGGAAGTCGAAGGCGTGGCCTTCCACGCTGCGCGTTTCCTTCGGCAGCAGTCGGTCCGGGGTGACCTCAAGGAACGTTCCGGCCGGAATCTCGAGGACCCATTCATCGAGGCGTGACGGCCCCGCCACCAGGTACGGATGCGGGCAGACCCCGTAGGGCGCCGCCGTGCCGCCGAGGTTGGCCGCGGTGACGGCGATGCGCAGCCCGGCCTCCGTCAGCCGGTACTCGGCGGTGAGGCGCAGCGCGTGCGGGTATCCCGCCGTCGGCGCGGGTTCGCAGAAGAGCGTGACAGCGGATTCCTCGTGCGATTCCAGGGTCCAGTCCTGTTCGAACGCGAAGCCGTGGAGGGCGCAGCCGCGGGCGGGCTCGTTGCTCGGGACCTGGTATCCGGCGCCGTCGAAGGTGTACTTCCCGTCCGCGATCCGGTTGGGCCAGGGCGCGGCGATGATGCCGCGGAAGTCGGGGATAGGGCCGCCGGCCGGGAACGGGACCACCAGGTCCCGTTCCCGGTGACGGAGTACGCGCAGCGCCGCGGCGTGTGCCGTGACAACGGCGCTGTACTCCCCCGAGCGGATGGGGTATTCGTCCACGTGCCCGGTCACAGCCCGCCGGCCAGCTTGTAGTAAGCGGCGTTCCAGGCGAGTTCCTTCTTGAACTGTTTGATGGTGGTGCCCTCGTCGATGGTCAGGAGTTCGGTCTTGGCGATGTCGGCGAAGTCCTCGAACACGTCCAGGCCCACCTGCGTGGACAATACCGTGTGGTGGGCCGCGCCGGCGGTGAGCCACGCGGCCGCGGAGGTGGCGAAGTCCGGCTTCGGTTCCCAGAGCGCGCGCGCCACCGGCAGGTTGGGCAGCGGCTGCTCGAGCTCGACGACGTCCACGGCGTTCGCCACGAGGCGGAAGCGGTCGCGCATGTCGGACAGCGCGACGACGACGCCCGGGCCGGCGTCGGTGTCGAACACCATGCGGACCGGGTCTTCCTTGCCGCCGATGCCGAGCGGGTGGATCTCGACGCGGGGCTTCGTGGCGGTCAGGGACGGGCAGACTTCGAGCATGTGGGCGCCGAGGATCTTCTCCGAGCCGGGCGCGAGGTGGTAGGTGTAGTCCTCCATCAGGGAGGCGCCGCCGGGCAGGCCGGCGCCCATGACCTTGGCGGCGCGGATCAGGATGGCGGTCTTCCAGTCGCCTTCGGCGCCGAAGCCGTAGCCGTCGGCCATGAGCCGCTGCACGGCCATGCCCGGCAGCTGCCGCAGCTCGCCCAGGTCCTCGAAGGACGTGGTGAAGGCAGCGGAGCCGTTGGCTTCCAGGAAGGACCGCAGGCCGAGTTCGATCCGGGCGCTGTAGCGCAGCGATTCGTGGCGGGCGCCGCCCACCGTGAGCTCCGGTGCCACGTCGTAGAGGCGCTCGTACTCGGCAACCAGGGCGTCGACGTCGGACTCTTCCGCGGCGTGCACCGCGTCGGCGAGTTCGTTCACGGACCAGGTGTTGACCGAGACGCCGAAGCGCAGCTCGGCTTCGGTCTTGTCGCCCTCGGTGACGGCGACATTGCGCATGTTGTCACCGAAGCGGGTCAGCTTCAGGGTGCGGACGGCGGCCCAGCCCGCGGCGGCACGCTGCCAAGTGCCCAGCTGGCGGGCGACCTCCGGGTTGGAGGCGTGGCCCACCACGGTCTTGCGCGGCACGCCCAGGCGGGACTGGATGTAGCCGAACTCGCGGTCGCCGTGGGCTGCCTGGTTGAGGTTCATGAAGTCGAAGTCGATGTCCGCCCACGGCAGGTCCCGGTTGGCCTGGGTGTGCAGGTGGAGCAGCGGCTTGCGGAGCAGGTCCAGCCCTTGGATCCACATCTTGGCCGGGCTGAAGGTGTGCATCCAGGCAGTCACGCCGATCACGGAGTCGTTAGAGTTCGCCTCCAGTGCGGTGCGGCGTATGGCGTCCGAATCGGTCAGCACGGGCTTCCAGACGAGCTTGACCGGGACCTCGGAGGAGGCGTTCAGGAGCTCGGCGATTTCCCGGGACTGGGCGGCTACCTGTTTCAGGACGTCCTCGCCGTAGAGGTGCTGGCTGCCCGTAAGGAACCAGACTTCGTAGTGGTCCAGGGAGGTGGTGTTGGCGGTGGGCATGGTGTCTCCTTGAAGTTTTGTTGGGCCTAACGGCCTGGTTGCTGGGCCTAACGGCCGTAGACGTTCTGGTAGCGCTCGTAGAGCGAATCGATCTTGGCCCCGTCGATGGGTACGGGCTCACCGAGCTGCCGTGCGATGTGGACCGTGCGGGCCACCTCTTCGCACATGACGGCGGCCTTGACGGCGGCGCGGGCGTCCTTGCCGATGGTGAAGGGGCCGTGGTTCTGCATGAGCACCGCCGGGGAGTTGGACGCCGTGAGGGTCTCCACGATGCCGCGGCCGATCGAGTCGTCACCGATCAGCGCGAACGGGCCCACCGGAATGGATCCGCCGAACTCGTCGCCCATCATGGTCAGCACGCACGGGATTTCCTCGCCGCGCGCGGCCCAGGCCGTGGCGTAGGTGGAGTGCGTGTGGACCACCCCGCCCACCTCGGGCATGTTCCGGTACACGTAGGCGTGGGCGGCGGTGTCCGAGGACGGCGATAGCCCGGGATTGCCCCAGTGGACCGTCGAGTCGCCGTCCACCGGAGTCCCATGGAGGTCGGTGACGACCATCAGCTCCGGCGTCAGCTCGTCGTAGGAGACGCCCGACGGTTTGATGACCATCAACTCATGGCCGGGGACGCGCCCGGAGACGTTGCCCGCGGTCCAGACGACCAGTTCATACCGGGTCAGCTCGGCGTGCAGCTCGCAGACGTCCCGGCGGACTGTGGCAATTGTTTCCAGCAAGGTGCTCATGCGGGGACTCCTGTTTCGTTTGCCGCAAGCGCTGCGTTGGCGGCGAGTTCGACGGCGGCGCTTGCGTCCAGCCCTGCCCGGGCCTTGCGCTGGATCGACTTGAGCCGGTGCATCACCTCGTTGCTCCCCCTGCCGAAGTAGTCGTGCAGGGTGCGGTACTCACGGAACAGTTCCTCGTAGGCTGCGACGTTTTCCGGGATCGGGGTGTACACGGCGCCAGGTTCCGCGCCCATGGCGGCGGCTGCGGACCTGATGTCCCGATAGCGGCCGGCGGCCACGGCGGCATGGATGGCGGAGCCCAGCGCCGGGCCCTGGGTGGAGCCGATTGTGGAGAGCTGCAGGCCGGTGACGTCCGCGTAGATCTGCATGAGGAGCCGGTTCTTCAGCAGGCCGCCGGCCACGATGAATTCCTGCACCGGAACGCCGGAATCCCGGAACGCGTCCACGATGGTGCGGGTGCCGAAGGCGGTGGCCTCGAGCAGGGCCCGGTAGATGTCCTCGGGGCGTGTGGCCAGGGTCTGTCCTACGATCGCGCCCGAGAGTTCGTGGTCCACAAGCACCGAGCGGTTGCCGGAGTGCCAGTCGAGCGCCACCAGGCCGTGCTCGCCGATGGCCTGCCCGGATGCGAGCGAGGTCAGGTATTCGTGAATCCCCTGCCCGGCCGCAGCGGCAGCCTGGTGGTATTCCGGCGGGACCCCGTGCTTGGTGAACCAGCCGAAGATGTCGCCGACGCCGGACTGGCCGGCCTCGTAGCCCCAGAGACCGTCCACGATGCCGCCGTCCACCACGCCGCACATGCCAGGGACTTCCCGCAGCTCGGCGCCGTTCATGACGTGGCAGGTGGAGGTGCCCATGATGGCCACGAGCTGTCCCGGTTCCACGGCCCGGGCCGCGGGTGCCGTGACGTGCGCATCCACGTTGCCGACAGCGACGGCGATGCCCTCCGGCAGCCCGGTCCAGGCGGCGGCCTCGGCCGTCAGGCGGCCGGCGGCGTCACCGAGGCGGCCGATGCTGTGCTCGAGCTTGCTGCTGACGAAGTCCCTGAACTCCGGGTTCAGCGCCGCGAGGAAGTCTTCCGAGGGGTAGCGGCCGTCCTGGTAGATGCCCTTGTAGCCGGCGGTGCACGCGTTCCGGACGTAGTTGCCGCACAACTGCCAGACGATCCAGTCCGCGGCTTCCACCCAGTGGTCCATCGCGGCGTAAGCCTCGGGGTCTTCTTCGAGCAGTTGGAGCCCCTTGGCGAATTCCCATTCGGAGGAGATCAGCCCGCCGTAGCGCGGCAGCCAGGACTCCCCGCGTTCGGCGGCGAGGGCGTTGATGCGGTCCGCCTGGCCCTGCGCGGCGTGGTGCCGCCACAGCTTCACGTAGGCGTGCGGCCGGTCCGCGAAGCCGGGGACCTCGTTGAGCGGGGTGCCGTCCGCTTTCACCGGCACCATGGTGCAGGCGGTGAAGTCCGTGGCGATTCCGACGACGGCGGCCGGGTCGATCCCGGCGTCGGCGATAGCGGCGGGGACTGCCCGCCGGAGCACCTCCCGGTAGTCATCCGGCACCTGCAGCGCCCATTCGCCGGGAAGCCGGGCAGCGCCGTCGTCGCCTGCTACGTCCGCCGGAAGCGCATCAGTGACCACCGCGTGCGGGTAATCGAACACCCCGCTGCCGAGTTCCTTGCCGTCCCGGACCCGCACCACAACGGCCCGGCCGGACAGGGTGCCATAGTCCACCCCGATCACATAGTTTTCGCTGCCGTCTGCAATGACGTCCATGAATCCTCCAAGAAATGCCGCCCGCCGCTTCGCGGGCTGACACCATTGTGAGCGCTAACAAATTCATCCGTCAAGTAGCCTGCGTCACGTTCCGTGCGCGTGTCAGGCCAGGGCCGCGGTGCTCCGCCGGATCACGAGTTCGGGCTCCACCACAGTCGTGGCGGTCTCGCCCTTCGCGAGGGCGGCGAGCATCAGGTCCATGCAGCGCCGGCCCAGCTCCTCGAAGTCCTGCCGGACCGTGGTGAGCGGCGGGGTGAAGTACCCGGACTCGGGCTGGTCGTCGAAGCCGACCACGGAGACGTCTTCGGGCACCCGGACCCCGGCCTCATTGAAGGCCCGGAGCAGGCCCAGGGACATCTGGTCGTTGCCGACGAAGATCGCGGTGGCTGACCGTTCCGCGGCGAGCTCCCGGCCGATTTCGTAGCCGCTGCCCGCGCTCCAGTCCCCTTCCATCAGGAGGTCGTCCGCCAGCCCGGCAGCCCGCAGGGCAGTGCTCCAGCCCTCGGCGCGGGCGGCGCCGTCGATCCAGTCCTGGGGTCCGGCGATGTGGCCGATCCTGTGGTGGCCCTGTTCGATCAGGTGCGCGACGGCGAGCTCGGCGCCGCGTTTCTGGTCCACCATCGCCCCGCTCACGGACCCGCTGCCCGAGGCGCCCACGGCAACCACCGGAACGCCCGGAGCCTGTTCCTCCAGGGCCAGCAGGGTTTCGACGTGGGGCACGATCACCACGATGCCGTCCACGGATTGGTCCAGGAAGTGCTGGATCGCATCGAAGATCGCCTCGCGGCTTACGGTCCGCAGCGCCGCGATGCTGACGAAATAGCCGGCGTCGCGCGCAGCCTGTTCCACTCCAAGGAGGGTGTTGGCCGGGCCGTACTGCGAAAGTTCGCTGCCCAGGACGCCGATGGTCTGCGAGCGCCTGGTCACCAGGCTGCGGGCCGCCGTGTTCCGCCGGTAGCCGAGTTCGGCGATGGCGGCTTCGACCCGCTCGCGGGTGGACTTGCTGACGTTGGGGTGGTTGTTGATCACCCGGGAGACGGTCTGGTGGGAGACTCCCGCGCGCTCCGCCACGTCCTCGAGCCGGGGAAGCCGGGCACTGCTGTTAGCCATGGGGCTATTGTGCTCGATACCACGCGTCGAGGCGAACGCCGGGCATCGACCGGTCCCTATACGATGGGTCCCGGTTCGATGGTCTCCTGCAGGCATGCCGCGCTCACCTACCCACGACACGCGAGTTCCCCGGCGCCGCCCAAACTTCCTGACGACACCCGCCGTCCCGGTGCGCGAGGAGCGAAGCGCGTCGGAAGGCACGAACCGCGTCGAATTCACAGCGCCGAGCGGGCAGGGCGTCGTGGCACGCCGGCCGCCAGCAGCTTCTTCTCCAACCCGGCAGGGTCCATCAGTTCACGCCATACCCAACGGCTCACGCCGCATCCGGTGGCGCGGATCCGGTCCTCCCGCTCCTTCTCCTTGACCACAGCTTCCGCAGGCGTCATCCCGTTGAGGTACTCCTCCTTTTGGTACTTCGCGAAACCATCGAATTCGCCTACGAGCCGGGCCTTTTTCCAGTAGAAATCCGTGTATCCGATCAAGCCACGCTGGTCCCTGAATTCCTGCTGCAGGATGGGTGGCTCAAATCCAGCGGCATGCATCAGGGCCCGGCTGTACGATTCACCGGCGGACCCGGACAAAGGATTCGCGAATGACACCACGGCATGGATCCTGCGCATCGCCGCCGCGCTGTACCGGCCCTCGGCCGCGGCAAGCAGTTCCTCTTTGCCAAGGGCCGGAAAACCGCGCTCCCGGTCACGCTTCAGGACATGGTCCACTGGTACAACGGCTTCGACGAACGACGTGTGCGCGGCCAGGTCCAAGACGGTACGGAGCCGGTCAGTGACCAACAGGCCATCCACCCTGCGGATCTCGACGCCGGCAGGATCGGCAAAGTGCCGCACCACACCGGCCCTGGAGCGGCCGCCATCGTTCCGGAAAGTCAGGGCACACACGGAATGGCTGCCAACCGTGGGAATTCCGTGCACCGACGCCGCCGACTGTCGTGCGAAAACGGTACGGCTTTCAAAGGTTTCGGCGGCCGCGCTGACCCTCAGCCGGTATTGTTCCCACGGCTTCAACCCCGCCCACGAGGCCCGCTCCACGTATACTCCCCGCCGCACCCGGTGGAGCAGGCCGGACTTCGCCTGCCGGGCGAGGTCCTTCGCGCTCGCACCATGGATGGCAGAGTCGCGGGCAAGGATGAGCCGTGGGATGTCCGTCATTCATCGAGCCTCACATCCGGAACAGCGGCCGCGAAAGCCACTGGAACCGCTATGTGGACAACCTCGCGCCCGTTCCCGGCGACCCGTTTCACGCCCGGCGACGCGCGAATTCCCTGTGCGTCGGGCAGGAAGCGCGTCGAAAGCAGAGGGTTACGCCGCCGCCAGTACTTTCGCGGCGGCCTCCCCCACCGCGGCCTTGATGCGCCCGTGGAGTGCCCGGAGGCCGGAACGGTCGGTGCGGACTTCCACGATGCTGCGGCCCTTCAGCGGCGCGGTCAGCGCGGCGGCGAGTTCCGCCGTCGTGCCCGCGCGCGAGTACGCGACGCCGTACGCGGCTGCCAGCGAGCGGATGTCCGCGGTGTGCGGGGTGCCGAAGAGGCGTTCGACGGCGGTGCCGTAGCCGCCGTCCGCTTCCACGCCGCTGCGTTCGAGGAAAGCCCCGTGCTCCAGAAGCCCGAAGATCGCGCCGCCGGAGTCGTTGAGGACCACGATCCGCAGGTCCGGCTCCGTTTCCCCGCTGCCGAGCAGCAGGCTGCCGGCGTCGTGCAGGAAGGTGATGTCGCCCAGCAGGAGCGTGGTTTCGCGGCCAGAGCCGAGGGCGATCCCGGTGGCGGTGGCAATGGTGCCGTCGATCCCGGCGAGGCCGCGGTTGGCATCCACGGTGGCCAGCGGCGCCGGCTGCGGCTGCCCGGCGAGGTCCACGTCGCGGATGCCGTTGGAGGAGCCCAGCACCAGCCGGCCGCGGGCGTGTTCCCAGACGGTCGCGGCCACGGCGGGCCCGGTGGGCAGGGCCTCCGCGGACATGACACCGTCCAGCGCGTGCTGCGCGGCGGCACCGGCCAGCAGCCAGGCGTCGAGCCATCCGGCGGCGCCACGGCCGGCGAATTCGCCGAGTGCCGCGAGGGTTTCGATGGGTGTTTCGCGGCGCCGGCCGTGCTCGTACCAGGCCACGGGGACGGGTTCGTACAGGGCCGTTTCAACCTCGGTGCGCGCCAGCAGCGCGGCCACCGGGCGCGAAAGCGTCGGGCGGCCGAACACCACCACGCGTTCGATCGGCAGCGCGGAATCCGCAGAGAAGTGCTCCAGGAGCAGCCGGTACGGGCCCACGGCGTTGGGGCCGAAGCGTGCGTTGGAGGACGGTTCGGCGAGCAGCGGCAGGCCGTGGGAGCGGGCGAACGCCTCGGCGACGGCGCCGGCATCGTGCCCGGCCAGGACCACGGTGCGCCGCTCGGGCAGCTCCCCGGAGGCGGCGGGCAGCTCGAGGACCTCCGGGCCGGCGTCGTAATGGAAGACGCCCCGGCCCTCGCGCGCCGGCAGGGCCTCCCCCGGTTCCGGAACCAGGGGCTCGCGGAAGGCGAGGTTCAGCTGCACCGGCCCGGGCGGGGTTCCTTCGAGGGCGCCGCTGGCGGCGTGCAGCGCGGTGCGGACCGCCCGTTGCGGGTTGTCCCCGGCCGGAACGTCGACGGCGAAGCGGACGTGTTCGCCGAAGAGGTCCATTTGGAGGGTGGTCTGGTTCGCCCCGGTTCCGTGCAGCTCGGCGGGCCGGTCCGCGGAGAGGACCACGAGCGGCACGGCGGAGTGGTTGGCTTCCATGACCGCGGGCAGCAGGTTCCCGACGGCGGTGCCCGAGGTAGTGAGGACTGCCGCGGGCGTGCCTGTGGACAGGGCCAGGCCCAGGGCCGTGAACCCGGCCGAACGCTCGTCGATCCGCACCAGCAGGGTGACCCGGCCGGCAGCTTCGGCCTCCGCGAGGGCGTAGGCCATGGGTGCCGAGCGCGAACCGGGAGAGACCACCACGTGCCGGACCCCGGCGTCGAGCAGGGTGGCCACGGCGATCCGTGCGGCGGCGAGCGAGGTCAGGGAGTCCGGGGAAGTCACGGACCTAAGTCTAATTAGCAACGCGGGGTCACTCACGGCCCATGTTTGGCGCAAACATGGGCGCGGAGTGACCCCGCGTTTGGAGACTGCGGAGGCGCTTAGTCCACGCGGTAGACCTGGACCACGGACGGACGCGGACCCTTGAACTGGCCGGGCTTGGCCTGGCCGGCGGCCGGCACGTAGTCCGGGAAGTACGAATTCGGCGCCTCGTAAGTGCCTTCCTCACCCGGGTGCTGCACGGAGACGAACACGTGGCGTTCCTCATCGTGGATGATCGGGCCGCAGGTTTCGGCGTCGCGCGGCACGGAGAGGAACTGCTCCACCTTGCCGCGCTCCGGTCCTTCCAGCGTGACCTTGAACAGGCCGTCGTTGTAGCCGATGACGCCCGGGGCGCCGTCGGTGGAGATCCACAGGTTGCCCACGGAGTCGAAGGCCAGGTTGTCCGGGCAGGAGATCGGGGAAACCTTGTCCGCCGGGTAGCCGGAGAAGTAGGTGCTGGTGTTCTTGGCGGGGTCGCCGGCAACGAGCAGCAGGTTCCAGGTGAAGGTGGTGGCGGTCTGGTCTCCGCCGTCCTCGATGATCTCCACCACGTGGCCGTCGCGGTTGAGGGTGCGCGGGTTGACCTCGGTGGCGCCTTCCTTGCCCACCTTGCCGCGGTCCGAGTTGTTGGTGCAGGCGACGTAGACCTTGCCGGTGGCGGGGTTCGGCTGGACGTCTTCACAGCGGTCCATCTTGGTGGCGCCGGCCTTGTCCGCGGCGAGGCGGGTGTAAACGAGAACCTCGGCGACGGTCATGCCCGCAACGGCGGATGCGCCGTCGACCACGAGCGGCAGCCAGCGGCCGGTGCCGTCGAAGGAACCGTCGGCCGGCAGCGCGCCGGTTCCGGTGATTTCGGAGACCGGGGAGTCGCCGGTGAACTGCGCAACGTAGAGGTCGCCTTCGTGCAGCAGGGTCTTGTTCAGTTCGCGGTCTGCAACGGTGCTGCCGGTGCGGAAGGTGCCTTTGGAGACGAACTTGTAGAGGTAGTCGAAGCGCTCGTCGTCACCGGTGTAGGCCACGGCCTTGCCGTTCGCGGCGATCTGGATGTTGGCGCCTTCGTGCTTCAGCCGACCCAAGGACGTGTGCTTCTTGGGGGTCGACGTCGGGTCCATCGGGTCCACCTCGACGATCCAGCCGAAGCGGTTGGCTTCGTTCTCGTAGCCCGGGTTGCGGGTGTCCCAGCGCGGCTCGTCCAGTTCCCAGCCGAAGGTGGACTGCTTGTCCTTCAGGCCGTAACGCAGATCGCCGGCCGAGGTGCCCGGGGCGCGGAAGTAGCCCTGGAAGTTCTCTTCGCCGGAGAGGATGGTGCCCCACGGGGTGGTGCCGCCGGAGCAGTTGCCGATGGTGCCCTTGGGGCGGCGGCCAGAGGGGTCTGCAACGGTCTTGAGCAGGGATGAGCCGGCGGCCGGGCCGGTCAGCTGGTACTCGGTTTCGGTCAGGAAGCGGCGGTTCAGCGGGGCGCCCTTGACGTAGCTCCACGGCTGGTTCCTGTTCCCGCGCTGCAGCTCGACAACGGTCAGGCCCTGGGCCGCGCGGGCCACGGCACGCACACGGGCCGGATCGGCTGCGGTCTCGGCCTGCGAGAACATCAGGCTGTCGTTCGTGTACTCGTGGTTGGCGAACATCACGGCGCGGCGGCCCTTGCTGCCGGGCAGCTCAATGATGTCCGAGTAGTCGTTGTTGTAGCCGAACTGGCGGGCCTGTGCCTCGGGGCTCTGCGCAGCAGGATCGAAGTCCGGGCTGTCGTTGAAGAGCGGGTCGCCCCAGCGGATGATCGGACGCCACGCGTAGCCTTCGGGAACGGTGAATTCGTCCACGGTGTAGTCCACCGGAGCAATCGGGGTGAAGCCGAGCTTGGATGTGTTAAAACCGGCCTTGGCGGCGGCGGACAGCCCTTCAGCGGCTTCTGCACCTTCAGCAGTGGCCAAGTTCCCGCCGAGCGCGACGGCGAGCGCACCGGCCGCGCCCAGGCCCAGGGCCGCGCGTCGGGACATTGCCGCGGAAGCAATGTCGCGGAAGTAGGAGTTGGAGCTGGTGTTGCACGCGGGGCTGGCGCACGCGTTGTCGCACTTGAGGGCGCAGGTCACCGGGCTGCGCTTGCCCCTGGTGTGGCCGAGCATCGGCAGGAGCGGGAAGGTACGGGCGGGCGTTTCAGACATGGGAGGCCTCCGGGTAGTCACTGGGTCCCGGCCACCCTTTCAGCGCAAGGGGAATCTGAGAGGACGCTCTGGTTAAGTCTGGGTGAACTCGGTCCGTGCCGAGGATTCCGCGGTTGCCAGGACGCCGTGCACCCGGCGGAGCCGTTCCAGCCACCAGCCGCGGCGGTCCGCGGGTGCCGCGTACCGCTCCAGCAGCCCGGGGTCGGCCACCGCGTCGCGCACGGCGATGGCGCCGTCGTCGGGCACCAGCGGATCCAGGGTGATGTCCGACTCGAACAGCCGGACGGTCCCCAACCCGCACGCGTACGGCAGTTCCGGCAGGGAGGCAGCGAGCGCGAGGCCCGCGCGGATTCCCACGGAGGTGTCGAGGGCGGAGCTGACGACGGCGGGCAGCCCGGCCTGCGCCACGATCTCCAGGGCACGCCGGACCCCGCCCAGCGGCGCCACCTTCACGACGATCAGGTCAGCGGCCCCGGCCCGGGCCACCTTCAGGGGGTCGTCCTCCTTGCGCACGGACTCGTCGGCGGCAATCAGCACGTGTGTGCCACGTGCGGCGAGCCGCCGGCGGACCTCGGCGAGCCCGTCGATGTCCGGCACCGGCTGCTCGGCGTATTCGAGCCCGACGGCGGCGAGCCGGCCGAGTGCCTCCACCGCCTGCGGCACGTCCCAGCCGCCGTTCGCGTCCACCCGGACCGCGGCGTCCGGTAGTGCTTCCCGGACGGCTTCGACGCGGGCGATGTCCTCGGCCAGATCCTGGCCCCGCTCTGCGACCTTGACCTTGACGGCGTCCACGCGGCCGAAGCGGGCGAGCACTTCGGGCACCCGGGCGGCATCGACGGCGGGGACCGTGGCGTTGACGGGGATGCTGCGGCGGAGCGGTTCGGGGAATCCGGTCCAGGCGGCCTCGACGGCGGCGGCGAGCCAGCGGGAGGCCTCGGCGTCGCCGTACTCGGGGAAGGGGCAGAATTCGCCCCAGCCGGCCGGCCCCTCGATGAGCAGCGTTTCGCGCTCCATGATGCCGCGGAACTTGACCCGCATCGGCAGGCTCACCACGCGGGCGGTGGCCAGGAGTTCCTCGAGGGCGGGCAGCGGCGTGGTTGCTCCGGCGGCGCGTTCAGGCATGTTGCCACTGTATCCGGGGGTGTCCGACGAGGGGGCGCGCGTTTACAGGCCTACGCCGGGGTGCCTGGGGGTCCGGCGGAAATGCCTTCGTTGGGCTGCTTGGCGAGGTCAAGGGCGGCATTGACATAGCTGCGCAGTTCCGCTTGCGCTGCCTGGAGGTCCTGTCCATCGAATAGCGGATGGCTGCCCGAGACGAACAGGTTCCCGCTCATGCTCATCATGAGGAGCCACTTGTCGCTGAAGCCCGGCCCGGTGATGGTGTACACGTAGCTGAAGGACTTCGAGCCGTTGAGGTCCGGCCAGAGTCTGTCCAGTTCAAGCTTCATCCGCTGCTTGTCGACGGTAAGCGTTGCGCCATCGCAGTACCCGAGGAACCTGTCGATGCCATGCATCTTCGCCCAGAGAAGACCGGAACTGTCCGAGGAGATCATCAGGAACGAAATACTGTCCCTGTCGCTAAGCATCGCTCCTGCGCTTTCGATCCGGACGTCGGACAATTGCGTGGCCCGGAAGTCGTCGGTGCATTCAGCGGGAACGCTGGTCATGTCCTTAGGAGCATAGGTTTCCGGGTCCTGGCGGGAAAGGAGTTCCTCTTCGTCGAAGACGTCTGCCTCTGCTCCGTCGCTTGAGCGGAGGCTGCCGACCATCGCGTGCAATTCAGCTCTGGAGTACAACGGCAGCGGCTTGCCCCTCGACAATGTACTAGCGCCAGGCCCCGCGGAAGAGGACGTCGGTGAACTCGGGGCAGTCCCGCCCTGACCCAGGGCGCAGGAACCAAGACAAAGAAGCAGCAAAGGAACCAGGACAAACGCAAGAATCCTGCGGCAAATTGACATCGACCCACCCCCATAGAGCCTGCCGGTGACAACCGGCAGGCCTAGGCTACAACCTTGCAGACGGTTTCGACAGGAGCCGGTTTCGGGTGGCTCCGTATGCGCCGCAGGTCCGTGCACGGGAGGGGGCGCGCGAATGCCCCGGGAGGATTATCCTCAGGGGACAAGCACAGTTTTGGGAGCCCACAATGACGCACCCCGGCAGCGGTTCCACCCCACCTCCAGGCTGGTATCCCGATCCCGCGGACACGCGACGGTCCCGCTGGTGGGACGGCACGGCGTGGACACACCAGGTGGCCGGCGGCGGGCCACCATTCCAACAGGCGCAACCCATCCAAGCCGGGCAGCCGCTCCAGACCGGGCAGCCCCTCCGGGCGGGCCCGCCCCCGCGGCCGCAGATAGACAGCCGGACCCCCGTCGACAACCCGTATATCTGGGGCGTCGTACTCCTGCCGCTGCTGTCCGTCACTTTCCTGCTGGCATGGAACCCCGAGATCCGCTTCCGGACCGTGGGCACCCGGCAGGTGCTTGATCCTGCCTCGTTGTTCACGCCGTGGTACTTCGCGATCGTCGTTTCGAGCTTCCTGCTCTACGGGGTCTCGGTGCTTCTGGCGTACCTCGATTGGCAGAAGCTCAGCCAGGACGGCGTGGTCCGGCCCTTCCATTGGGCCTGGTGCTTCCTCAGCCCGGCCGTCTACGTCATCGGGCGCTCCGTCATCGTGTACGGTGTCGCCGCAGGGCGTGGCCTTGCTCCGGTGTGGGCGCTGATCGGAACCTTCGTGCTGAGCGCCGTGGTTGCCAGCATTAAGGTCTCCATCATCATGGCGCAGGTGATGTCCTCGATCCCGCGCTAGACGCTCCCAGACAGCCTCCCGGTTGCTCACGCCGGCCCTCCTGCAGCGGTAGCAAATGCCCCCTTTCCCTCACACGCGTTAGGTAGACTGCAAGGGAAAACGCAGTGTGAAGGAGTTGGGATGCAACGCAAGGCAACCGCGCTCGACGTCGCCAAACGCGCGGGCGTCTCCCGCAGCGCCGTTTCCCTGGTGCTCAACGGCCGCGGGGACGGCAACGTGGCCAAGGAAAGCCAGGACCGGATCCGGCAGGCTGCCGCGGAGCTGAACTACTCCCCCAACCCCATCGCCCTGAGCCTGCGGAACCAGCGCACGCGCGTGATCGGCATCGTCTCGGACGAGGTGGTCACCAGCCCCTTCGACGGCAACATCATCGGCGGCGCGGACGACGTCGCCCGCAGCCGCGGCTTCGTCACCGTGGTGATGGACACCGAACTGGACTCCTCGCGGGATGCCAGCGCCGTGGAAACCCTGCTCGACCGGCAGGTGGACGGGCTGATGTACGTGACCGTGGGCCTCAAGCCGCTGGACGTGCCGCAGGGCATGCTCCGGGTGCCGTCGGTCCTGGCCAACTGCATCGACAACGCCCCCGTGCCGCGCCTGCACCACGTCATTCCGGACGAGGTGTCCGGCGGCCGCGAAGCCACCGAACACCTGCTGGGCCTGGGGCATCGGGACATCGCCTTCCTCGCCGGTGCGCAAAGCTCCCCGGCGGCGCCCCTGCGCGTGCAAGGCTTCCGCGCGGCGTTCGACAGCGCGGGGCTGCCCGTCCGGGCGGACCGCGTCTTCCTGGCGGGCTGGGACATCGACACCGGTTTCAACGGGGCGATGAAACTGCTCGACGGCGTGTCCCCGGCCGAACGCCCGACGGCGATCATGTGCGCGAACGACCGCCTCGCCGTCGGAGTCGTGCTGGCCGCCGCCCGGCTGGGGCTCAGCGTGCCGCGGGACCTGTCGATCATGGGCTACGACGACGAATTCCGCATCGCGAACACGATGGTCCCCGCCCTGACCACCATGGCGCTGCCACTGCGGGACATGGGCGCCACTGCGATGACCCGGCTGCTGGACGCGGTGGAGAGCGGGGATCCCGTGGACTCAGCCGGCACCCTGGAAACAATGGTCCCCTGCCGCCTGGTGATCCGGGAGTCCACGGGCCCGGTCCCGTCCCTGGCTTAACTCCCCAACTAGCTCGCAGTTGTTGTCTTTTTGAGGGCTCAAAACGACGTTAACTGCGAGTCAGTTGGGTGAGCGCACCGCCTACTTCGCCGCCAGCTCCCACACCTCCGCCGAGGCACCGGCGGGAAGTTCCAGCCGCCATTCCTCGCCCGGCGCGGGGTAGGCCCGGAGGGTTGTGGCCACTGCACCGCTGCGGTACACCTCCACGAGGGACGCATCGATGAAGACCCGCAGTTCCTCGCCCGCCGCCAAAGCGCCTGCGAAGACGGTCTGGTCATCTCCCAGCACGAGCCGCACCTCGCCGCCGGCAAAGTCGGAGGACGCCGTGACCCTTGCTTCCGCGAACGCCGGCAGGTCCACATGCCCGACGGCGGCGCCCGCCAGCCGTGCGGACCGGTAGCCGTCGATCTCCGGTGCCGGAGCCACCGCAAGCTCGCCGTCCGCGAGGGACAGCACGCGCGGGTGGGTCAGGACACCGGCCCAACCGGCGGCGTCGATCTCTTCCTGGCTGCGGCCCCGGCGGCCGTCCCGGCCCGGCCCTTCGTTGGCCCAGCCCCAGAGCAGGGCCCGCGGGGTTCCGTCCGCCGCGTCGTCGAGCTGGGTGACCTGCGGGGCGTAGAAGTCCCGGCCGAAGTCCGACTTGCCGGCGCTGTGCGGGGTGAACACGGGCAGGCCCGTTGCCGGGTCGGCGGCCATGGTGCCGATCAGGTGGCCGACGCCGAGGGCGTGTTCGTGGTCGTCGTCTTTCTGCCAGAGCGAGAACATCGCCACCCAGGCAGTGCCGCCTTCGCCGTCCGGAATGCGCACCAGCTGCGGGCATTCCCAGATCTCGGCCCGGTTCACGTCATGGCCCGTACCGGCCGCGTTGTCCGTGGTCAGCCAGATGCCCTGGTATTCCCAGCGGTCCATGCTGTCCACGCGGTAGAGCAGCAGCGCGGCGCGCCCGTCGGCCAGCCCGGCACCCTGAATGGCGTAGCGCCGGCCCTCGAAGCGGAACAGAAAGGGGTCCCGCACGGCCGTGACCTGCGGATCCTCCGGCATCGAGACCGCCACATGCCCGTCCTGGGCCCAGTCCACCAGGTCCGCCGAGCCGCGGGCGATGACCACCTGCGAGGCACCCTCACCGGAACGGACGCCCGAGTACGCGGCGGTGGGCACGCCGCCGTCGTCCGTCACCACGCCGGTCCAGCAGCCGAAGTCGTCCGGCCCGCCGTCCTGGGGCCGCAGCGCCACGGGGTGCTCGTCCCAGTGCAGCAGGTCCGCGGAGCTGACGTGGCCCCAGCAGATCCGGTGGTGCCGGGCGGAGTCCGGGTTGTACTGGAAGAAGACGTGGTAGCGGCCGTTGAGGTAGCTGATGCCGTTGGGGTCGTTGATCCAGCCCTGCGCCGGGCGGGGGTGCAGGCGCGGAAACGCAGGGTCCGCAGGGCTGTCGGCGTGGCCGGCCGCGGTGACGGCTGCGGCCAGGTCCGGGTTGCTCATTGAGGTTCCTTTTCAGACGTTGTGATTACTTGCCGGTGCCGGCCGTGAGTCCGTCCCGGAGGGCGCGCTGGCCGAACATGAAGACCACCAGGGCCGGGATCATGGAGAGCACCACGCCGGCGAGCACCACGGAGATGCTTCCGGTGCCGAGGTTGCCCTGCAGTGAGACCAGGCCCAGCGGGAGCGTGAAGTTCTGCTCCGAGATGGTCATGATGAGCGGCCGGAAGAATTCGTTCCAGTGGAAGTTGAACGCCAGGATGCCCACGATCGACAGGCCCGGCATCGCCAGCGGCGCGTACACCGAACGGAAGGTCCGCCACGGGGAGGCACCGTCGATCGCCGCGGCTTCGGCGAGGTCGGCCGGCAGCCCCAGGAAGTACTGGCGCATCAGGAAGGTGCCGAACGCCGTCGGGATGGCCGGGAGGATCAACGCCATCAGCGTGTCGGAGAGCCCGACGCCGCGGATGAGCATGAACACGGGAACGATCGTCACTTGGGCGGGCACCATCATGGTGGCCAGCACGATCGAGAACAGGGCGCCGCGGCCGCGGAACTTGAGGTTCGCGAAGGCGTAGCCTGCCAGTGCGGCGGTGATCATCTGCCCGACGGCGATCAGGCCGGTGACGAGCGCGCTGTTGATCACGAGCCCGATGATGTTCAACTGCTTGAAGACCTGCCCATAGGAGACGAAGTCCGGGTCCAGCGGCAGGAACGACGGCGGCAGCTGGAACGATTCCGCCGGCGGCCGCAGGGAGGTGGACAGGGTCCACAGCACGGGTCCCAGGACCAGGACCGCGGCGATGGAGAGCAGCACGATCCGGCCTGCGACGGACCAGTCGCGCTTACTGCGGCGGACAACCCGCTCAGCGGCGGGGCGCTTGATGGTGGTGGTCATGGCGGGCCTCACTGGTAGAAGACGAATCGTTTGCTGAGCCGGAACTGCGCGGCCGTGATGGCCATGATGATCAGGGTGAGGATCACGCCGATCGCCGAGGCCTGGCCGAATTCGAGCCGCTGGAATGCGGACTCGAAGATCACCATCACGGCCGTGCGGGTGGAGTCGCCGGGGCCGCCGCGGGTGAGCACAAAGGGCTGGTCGAAGACCTGGAGGGCGTTGATGATCGCCATCACGGAGGCCACCAGGGTGGTGGGGCTGAGCAGCGGCAGGGTCACGTGGATATGCTTGCGCCAGCCGGTGGCGCCGTCGAGCGACGCGGCTTCATAGGTCTCCACCGGGATCGAGGCCAGCCCGCCGATGAACAGCAGGAAGGAGAAGCCGAAGTTCTGCCACACGTACACCAGGATCACGACGGCGGCCGAACCGCCCGGCGTCGTCAGCCAGGGAACCGCTGGGATGCCCACGAGGGACAGCAGCCAGTTGACCACGCCGAACTGTTCGTTGAAGAGATACCGCATGAAGATCGACACCGAGGCGGCGGAGAGGATCAGCGGGAAGAAGAAAGCGCTGCGGAAGAAAACCCGCAGCCAGGCCGGAAGCTTCTCCTGGACCATGATGGCCAGGCCCAGGGCCAGTCCCAGCTGCAGAGCCACGGCCACCACCACGAACAGGATGGTGTTCAGGAAGGACACCCGGACCGTGGGGTCCTGGACCACTTCGGCGAAGTTGTCGAAGCCCACGAAACTCGGCGCCGAGATGATGTCCCAACGGAAGAAGGCCAGCGCCACGGAGGCGATGATGGGCAGCACGGTGAAGATGCCCATGCCCACGATGGTCGGGGCCAGGAAGACCCAGGGCAGCCAGGGCTGGCGTTCGCGGCCGGAGCGGCCGGGCTTGCCCGCCTTATTGGCGCCGTTGGCGCGCTGTGCCTTTCCGCGCACGGCCTTGGTGCGCACGCGCGTGTCGCTTGCGGTGCTCATGGCTGCCTCCTCAAGGCAAATTCGAGGTCCCTCTGCAGCGAGTCGAGTGCCGACTTCAGCTGGCGTTCGTCACCGCTGACGGCCAGGGACACGTTCTTCATCAGGGCCGTCTCGACGGCGGCCTGCTGGGGCGGGGCGGGAATGGGACCGGTGCTGGGGAACCGGTCGAGGGTGTCGTAGAAGACCTTCCAGTGCCGCGGACCTTTGCCGGCGTAGAGCTGCTCGTTGACCATGGAGCGCCGGGCCGGGGTGGTGTTCGGCGTGGGGAACACGATCTGCATGGCATCCAGGCTGGAGCTGAACTTCACCCATTCCCAGGCGGCGTCCTTGTCCTTGGCGGTCTTCATGATTGCGTAGCCGGCGGTGCCGAACTGGTGCCGCTGGGTGCGCCACTTCGGGAAGAACTGGACGTCGTAGTCGTCCTGCTTCATGCCGGCCTCGCTCAGGCCCTGGACCCAGTAGCCGCCGGCCGGCGTGGTGCCGATCCGGTTGGAGGCGAAGAGTCCCACCAGGGAGTTGCCGCCGCCTTCTTCGGGGCGGACGCCCAGGCCGTCCTTGACCAGTCCGCGGAGGAAGTCGAAGGATTCGAAGACCTTGGGATCGTCGGCGTTGGGTTCGAGCCACTGGTAGCCGCCCGAGCGCATGCCGCGGGTGGGGTCGTTGGCGTAGAAGCTGTCCCACAGCCACCGGCCGCCGGTGGACTTGGTCTCCTTCAGGAAGCTGGTGTCGTTGGCGTAGAGCCACGGCACCACGCCGCCGAAGAGCCGGTTGGTCCAGTAGTACGGGGTGAAGTCCGAGGGCCGCGCCTTGCGCATGGCGGCCAGGGTGCTGCGGAAGTCCTGGTGGTTCCAGTCGTCCGCCGGCCGCTCCAGGCCTGCCTGCTGGAGGGCCTTGGTGTTGTAGTACATGTTGGCGGCGTTCCAGTCGATGGGAAGCTGGAACAGGCTGCCCTTGTACATGAAGGCTTCCACCAGGCTGGGGTGGACGTCCGCGAAGTACTCCTTCATATGGTCCGCGTCCCGGCGCAGGTACTCGTCCAGCGGGTGGGCCAGCTTCTCGGCGAACAGCTGGGCGCCTTCCGTGGCCACGTACACCACGTCCGGCGGGGTCCCGGCGGCCACCATCGTGAGGATCTTGGTGAAGAAGTCCTTCCAGTCCACGGCCTGGATGGCCTGGACCTTCACCTTGATGTCCGGGTGGACCTTGGCGAATGCGTCGACCACCTTCTGGCGGGCAGCGGCATCCGCGGCGGTACCCATGATGGCGATGCTGAGGCTGTTGTCGCCACGGCCCGGGATGTCGGTTCCGGTCAGCCGCGGCCACGACGCCACGGTTGTCCCGACAATTCCCACGCCCAAGGCGCCAAGGGCAGTCCTGCGTGAGATTTCACGCAGCTTCCCGTTGCTTCCTGGCATGTCTAATTCCTCCCTAACACGTGTTAGGAACTGTAAATCCTCGACCTAACACGTGTCAAGAGTCACATGCTGATTGCCTCTTCCTCACCGCCACCCAGCTCCCGCCCAGGGAACTCGATGTGTCCTGCAGGGCCCGGTGTGGCACCCTGAAAGGGATGATCTTTCGAAGGGACAGCGACCTCCGGCACGCTCGACAGGAAGCCGGAGGACAGGGGGAAACCGACTGGCGGCGCGACAGCGGCCGTCCGGCGGAAAGCAGCGGAAACAACGGCAGGCGTCCGGCGGCCAAGGGCAGCGGCCTGCTCTTCGCCCTCGCCACTTTGGCCTGCGCCGCCGGATTCGCGGCGAGCTACTACTTCTTCGTCCAGACCACCACCGGCCAGTACATCGACGAATCCGCCCTCGTCGAGGCCGGGGAACTCCACGGACCCGCCGGCAGGGCCACCACGCGTTTCCTGGACCTGTTGCCGGGCATCTCCCTGGCGATCGCCGCCGTCGTGGTCCTGTTCGTCACGCTGGCCAGGCGGCGCTGGAAGGCGGCGGGAATCGCGGTGGCGGCCTGCGCCGTCGCGAACCTCGCCACCCAGCTGTTGAAGGACTCGTTCCCGGACCGGCCGTTCACGGGGGTCCAGACCCTCGGGCTGAACTCCCTGCCCTCTGGGCATACGACTCTGGCGGCATCGGCCGCGGCGGCCGTCTTCCTGGTGGTGTCGCCGCGCTGGCGTCCGCTGGCCGGATTCCTGGGCGGCACCTTCGCCGTGGCGGCCGGGGTCTCCACCCTGGTCAACCAGTGGCACCGGCCGGCCGACGTCGTCGCTGCCTTCCTCGTGACCGGCGCCGTGATGCTGCCGGCGGGCTGGCTGGTGATGCGCACCGGCAACCGCTGGAACGTGTGGGGAGGGCACGCCGAACACTGGGCGTCCTCGCGGCTGTGGCTATCCCTTTCCGTGCTGGCCGGGCTGGCATCGGCCGGCTTGGCCGTCTACTCGCTGGCCAGGATCGCGCCCTACGGGCTGGGAATTCCCGGCCTGGCGCAGGAGGAAAGCACCACCGACTACTTCTGGGCCGGCGTCTCGCTGATCGTGATCACAGGGTATCTGGGGACCGTGGCCGCCACCTGGCTGTTCGGCCACGCCGCGCGTCGGCGCCGCTGACTCCTCGTAGTTCGGCCGGTGGCCCGGCTCCCACCGCACATGTCCACCTCGCGACGCCAACAATGCGCATATCCCTGTCATGTCCATTGCCCGCCGCTGCGGACGGACATGTCCACCGGGAAGCTAGTAGTTCCGGCGGTGCTTCAGCTTCGGAAGCGCGACGGCGAACACCGCCACAGCCGCCAGGCCGAGTACCCCGCACGACCAGATCCCGGCGGCCAGGGACACGGCCGCCGTCATCGCGGAGAGCAGCATCGGCCCGCCGGTGCTGCCGGCGTCGGCGATGAACCGCCACAGGCCCAGGAACTGGCCCCGGCCGCGTTCCGGCGAGAAATCGGCACCCAGGGTCATGACCAGCCCGGAGCTGATGCCGTTGCCGAAGCCGATCAGCATGGCCGCAAAGCCCAGGCCCACGAATCCTCCGGACAGCGGGATCAGGAACAGTGACACGCCCATGATCACCGTGGATGGCAGGGCCACCCACAAGCGGCCCTTGCGGTCCATGAGCTTGCCTGCCGGGTAGAAGACCAGCATGTCGATCGCGCCGGAAACGCCGTAGATCAGTGAGGCGTGGGTGGCATCCAGGCCCAGGTGGTCCGCCCAGAGCGGGATGACCACCTGCCGCGAAGCACGCAGTGCCGCCAGCAGCAGCACGCCGCAGCCCACCGCGAACAGCACCATTGCATGGGCGGACGCGACGTTCCGCAGGGTCGGCTCCGGGCCCGCGGCGGCGTCCGGCGTTCCGGGCCCCTTCGCCACGAGGTCCGGGATAGTGAGGGAAAGGCCCGCGGCAGCCGCCATGGCCACGGCCCCCACCCAGAACGCGCCGGAGATGCCGATGAACTGCATGGCTGCCGCACCCACGAAGGGGCCGATGAACACCCCGATCCGGGTGCTGCCGCCCAGCGTGGAGAGCGCGCGGGCACGGAATTCCACCGGCACGGCTTCGGTGAGGTACTTCTGCCGGGCAAGGTTGAAGACGCTCGTGGCCATTCCGACGACGGTCATCGCCACCGCGAGCAGCCACAGCCCCTGCTGCAACTGCGGAGCGAGGGCTGCCGCCACCAGCGCCAGCGCACCGATCGAGCCCGCGCCGGTGATGGCCCAGCGCTCCCCGAAGCGGATGGTGATGAGCGACGCCGGGATGTTGAACAGCCAGGACCCCACACCGATGAGCGTGACCAGCAGGGCCGACAGGGCGGCGGAGGCGCCCAGGTCCCGGGCGGACAATGCGACCACCGGCAGCACCGCGCCTTCGCCGAGGCAGAACAGCACCGTGGGCCCGAACGCGGGGAGGGCAATACTGCGGAGCGAAAAGGTTGTGGAGGCCTTGGTGGTGCTCATTGGCTTGGCGACCCTGCGCAGACCACGCGGTTCCGGCCCTGTGCTTTGGCCTTGTAGAGCGCCGCGTCGGCCTCGGAGATCATGCCGGCGAGGTCCGCTTCGGAGCCGGTGCTGAGGGCGACGCCGTAGCTCACGGTCGGCAGCACGGGTTCGGCTTTCGTGTCCGTGAGCCTGCGGCTGATTGCGGCGGCGATGGTCTTCGCGCTCTCGAGGTTGGCCCCCGGCAGGAGGATGACGAACTCCTCGCCGCCGTACCGCGCCACGAAATCCGTGGAGCGGACGGAGGCCAGGCACGCCGAGGCGAAGGCTTTGATCGCGGCGTCGCCGGCACTGTGGCCGTGGACGTCGTTGAGGGTCTTGAAATGGTCAAGGTCCGCCAGGATCAAGGCGGCCACGGAGCCCTTGGCGTGGACTCGCCGAACTTCCTCGGAGGCGAGTTCCATGAAGGCGGAGCGGTTGAGGAGGCCGGTCAGGCCGTCCCGCGTGGCGCGTTCGCTGAGGCCGTTGATGAGCTGTTCGTTGCTCAAGGCGGTCATGCTGTACGAGACGGAGACCAGCAGCACCAGCGTGATGAGGCTGGTCATGGCGGGGTTGAAGTACGTCCGGAACACCGGCCCGAGCGGTCCGTCCACGAGGTACACCACCCAGCGGCAGCAGTAGTAGGCGGCCATGAATCCCGCGGCCACTGCGATGGTCCTGTGGACCTGGGACGCTCCCGGCTTCAGGAGCCACAGCTCACGCGATGCAAGCGCAATCCCCACCGTCATCATGCCGAGGTAGGCCAGCCCGCCGGACCAGGTGTCCGAGCCCGGGCTGTCAAGCAAAGATGCCACGGCGGTGAACGCAGGCCCGGCGGCGAACAGCCAGCGGGGCGTGCCCAGCAAGCGCAGGGAACGGGAGCCCGCCCAGACGCTGAAGGCCCCGGTCACCAGGAGCACGTTCCCTGCGGGGTTGGCCCAGGCCTGGTGCGGCGTGCCGTTCAGCAGCAGGGCCAGGTTGCCCGTGAGGAAGAACAGGAGCGCCACTGACCACCAGCCGCTGTAGCGCGAGCGCGTGCGGCGGAACGACGAATAGAACAGCACGAACAGGGTGAGGGTGACCACGCCAAGGGCCACCCTCAGGGTCACGGTATCGAGCACCATGTCTTGCCTGTCATCGTCGGCTAAACATAGCCGTCGACGATCGCGGCGGCGATCTCCTTGTAGGCGCGGCGCGTCTCAGGCCGCAACACGTCCAGGGTGACGAGGTCGCCGTCGGCCACTCCCCTGTCGTGCGGCACGGCAATCAGCTGGCGGCAGATCCCGGAGAGGTGTTCCTCGATGGCGCTCTTGTCCACGCGGGAGGACACCTCGTCCTTGTCCGTGATGACCACGATCGCGTTGCGTGCCAGCTCCTCGTAGCCGTGGCTGGCGAGCCAGTGTAGGGTGCTGCGGGCCCGTTTGGCGCCGCTCACCGCATACCCGGCGGCGATGATGAGGTTGTCCGCGGACTGCAGGATGCCCTTCATGGCGTTGTGGGTGACGCCGGTGCCGCAGTCCGTCAGGGCCACGGAGTAGTAGCTGGAAATCAGCTGGCGGATCTTCAGGTACTCCGCCGCCGTCAGGGAGTCCGACACCTCCGGGTCCTGCTCCCCCGCGATCAGGTGCAGGCGTCCGGCGTGGTGCATGTAGCGGGAGAGCCCGGTCAGCGAATCGATGCTCTCCAGGTTGCCCAGCAGGTCGGTGATGGTGCGCGGGGTGGAGCGCTGGTAGATGCCCTCGCCGAGCGCCCGCTCCACAAGGTCGCCGGAGTCCGGGTTGGCGTCGATGGCACACGGCGGGTCGCCGCGGTACTCGGCCAAGGTCAGGCCCACACCCACCGTGGTGGAGGTCTTGCCGATGCCGCCCTTGAGGCTCAGGATCGCGGTATTGAAGCTGCCCTGCAGCTGCCGGGAGATCCGCCGGGCCAGTTCGTCTTCCTGGCGCTGCTTGGCGCTGGGGCCGAGGTTCCAGGCGCCGCCGGTGAGCCGGTAGATCGCCCCGCGGAACCCGCCGACGGGCCGAGGCTTCTGCTCCTTCACGAATGAACCCGGGGAACTGATGAAGTCGGGCATCGGCGCCGAACGCAGGGCCGTTCGTTCCGTTGATCGGTCCTCTTCCGTGCCGGATTCCGTGCGCCGATCGTCGACGACGGCGGGAGTCTCCGCTGCCCGTGTCTCGGGGCCTGTTTCGGGGCCGTTTTCCGGGCCGCTTTCCGTGTCCGAGGCGTCGGCTGCGGCGGCCGCCGCGGCCCAGGAACTGCTCTGGATGAGGCCGCCCGAGGCGGATCCCTGGTCCGGCGGGTTTGCGGAGACGATGGGCATGGTTCCTGTCCGGGCATCGTCCTGGGCACGCCGGCGGTCGCGGCGGCTGCGGAACTCTGGCTGCCCTTCGGTAGCAGTGGCTGGGTCGTTGTCGTTCTGCACGGAATCCGCCATGGTGTCGTCCCCCCGGACCCGCAACGGCGCACGCTGCGGAGCTCGATTGAAATGCATCAAACGCCAAGTCTAAGGGCCAGCCGACACCGCTGCAGGTCAAAGCCGCCTCCGGTGCCCGTTCCACCCTGCGCTGTGTGACAAAGCGAACACACGCAGGAACAAGTCGCGGCCTGCTCCGGCGGACCATACTCCCTGCATGAAACCTTCACCACAGTCCCTTGGGCAGCCCACCGTGACGGCGCCGCGGCAGGATCTGCGGCGCGATGCGCTCGGCGTCGGCGGCATCGTGTTCCTCGTCCTCGCCGCCGTCGCCCCGCTGACCGGCATCATCGTGATCGCAACCATCGGCATCGCCGTCGGCAACGGCGGCGGCATGCCTGGTTCGTTCCTCATTGCCACCGCCATCCTGCTGCTCTTCGCTGTGGGGTACGCGCAGATGGCCCGCACCCTGGTCAGCGCCGGCGGCTTCTACGCCTTCGTGGTACGCGGCATGGGCCGGCCGTTCGGCCTCGCCGCCGGCTTCATTGCCATGCTGGGCTACAACTGCTTCGTCGCCGGGGCCATCGGGACCTCCGGCTTCTTCACCGCGACGGTGGTCAAGGACCTCACCGGACTGGACCTTCCCTGGTTCGTCTGGAGCCTGGTCTCGGTTGCCGCCGTCTTCCTGCTCAGCCGCCGCGGCATCGATGTCAGCGCCAAGGTCCTGGGGGTCTGCCTGGTGCTGGAAGTGTCGATCCTGCTGGTCCTGGATTTCTCGATCCTGTTCCGCCACGGTTTCGTGCCCGCGGCGTTCTCGCCCGAGTTCGTGTTCTCCGGTTCGCTCGGCCTCGGCCTGCTGTTCGCCGCCAACTGCTTTGTGGGCTTCGAAGCCACCGGTCTGTTCGGCGAAGAGGCGAAGGATCCGCGCCGCACCATCCCGAAGGCCACCTACCTGTCCATCCTCTTCATCGGCGCCTTCGCGGCCTTCACCAGCTGGGCGATCGTGAGCGCCCTCGGCGTCGAACAGGCGCAGGGCACGGCCGTGGAACATCTGGCCACCGGGGACCTCGTCTTCGCGATTTCCACCGAGTACCTGGGCGACTTCCTCACCAAGGCCATGATGGTGCTGCTGCTTGTCTCGCTTTTCGCGGCACTGCTGGCGCTGCACAACTCCGCATCCCGGTACATCTACGCCTTCGGACGCGTCGGCGTCTTGCCGCGCGCACTCGGCCGGACCCGCCCCGGCAGTGGCGCCCCGCAGAACGCCAGCATCGCCCAGCTGGCCTTCGGCACGGGCATCGCCTTCGTCTTCTGGATCGCCGGGCTCGACCCGATCACGGCACTCACGGCGTCCATGACGGGCTTCGGAACCCTCGGCATCCTGAGCCTGCAGCTCCTGGCCGCGGTGGCCGTCGTCGTGCATTTCCGGCGCCAGCGGGACCCGCGGCTCTGGCGGACGCTCGTCGCTCCCGGGCTCGGAGCCCTGGGCTTGGCATTGATCGTCGGGCTGGCGGTCTCGAACTTCCCGGCTCTGGCCGGTTCGGACAACCCCGTGATCGGCGCCCTGCCGTGGCTGCTGCTGCTTGCGGTGGTCGCCGGCGTGGCCACGGCGGCGTGGCTGAAGTCCCGGCGGCCCGCAGTCTATGAGGGGCTGAACCGGGACATGGAACGCTTCAGCGATTCCCCCCGCTGAGTGCTCGCTTGTGGCGGGATATTCCGCGGAATACCCGCCATAAATGAGCACTCAACCCGTAAGTCTCAGTAGTGGGGCTGCGTTTCCTGGAGCCGCTTGATGAACCAGCGCGACTGTTCCGGACCGTACGGCAGCACGGGGATCGCCTTGGTGGCGTCGGTGGGCATGTCCCGGATGGACTGCCGGGCCTGGCGCACCGCGGTGGTCATGGTGTCGGCGAGGGTCTTGACGAACAGGTCGCTGCAGGGCTTTCCGTGGCCGGGGATCAGGAACTCGTAGCGGTGGCGCAGGGCCGAGATGTGCCGAAGCACGTCCGCCCACTCTTCGGGGTAGGAATCCTCGAACGACGGGTGCGCGCCCTGTTCCACCAGGTCGCCGGTGAACAGGGTGCTCGGGGTGCCTACCAGGAGGTCGCCGTCGGTGTGGCCGCGGCCCAGGTAGAACAGGGTGACGGTCAGCCCGCCCAGGTCCACCAGCACGGGCTGGTCCTTGACGATGGCGTTCGGGATGACGATCTCCACCGCTTCGCCGCTTCCGGCGGCCATTTCCGGCTCGATGTCCGCCACCAGGCGGCGCTGGTGGTCGGCGTCGTCGTCGATGGTTGCAGCACAGTTGACGTGTGCCCAGAACTCGGTGACCCCGGCGTCGGCGAACACCGCGTTACCGAAGAAGTGGTCGTAGTGGGCGTGGGTATTGACCACCACCAGCGGCAGGTCCGTCTTTTCCCGGACGGCGGCCAGGATCTCGCGGCCCTGCCGGGGTCCGCTCCCGGTATCGATCACCATGGCGCGCTCCTGGCCCACCACCAGGCCCGTGTTCAGCAACCGCCCAGGGGTTTCCAGCACATAGTTATCCGGGCCTACTTCGAGCCAAGCTGACATTTCGTCTCCGTATCCAGACGCGTTCCGGCGGTGTTCAGGCCTCGATTCTACCCACGCAACGGCGGCACCCAGGGCAGATTCCGTGCCGTGCCAAGCCGCGTCCGCCGGGAAGCGATACACCCCCGACGGCGGCGGAGAACCCCTTGTTTCCCGCCCCGCCGTCTGCTTCCCTGAAGGTGTGCCGGGCCGCCGACGGACCACCCCAGGCGTGGTTGCCCCGGGCCGGCGGAAGGGACTTCTGCCATGGATTCCTTGTGGCTTCAGGGCAGCACCAGGATCGACAGCGATCAGTTCACTCCCGGAAGCAGCTACGACGTGGTCGTTGCGGGCGCGGGGATCACCGGCCTGGCTACAGCCGTGATGCTTGCCCAGGCGGGTTCCAAGGTGCTGGTTCTTGAAGGGCGCCATATCGGGGCGGCGGCCACGGGAAACACCACGGCCAAGCTGAGCCTGCTGCAGGGCATGGTGCTGTCCGGACTGCGCAGCATGTATTCGATCCGGCAGGTCCACGCCTACGTGGACGCGAGCCGGGCGGCACAGGAGTGGCTGCTGGGCTACCTCGAAGGGCGCGGCGTGCCGTTCCAGTACCGCGACGCCTACACCTTCGCCACCACGGCCGCGGGGGCGGAGAAGCTGCGCACAGAACTGGAGGTGTCCCTGGCGGCCGGCCTCGAAGTGGAGGCGACCCGCGAAACGGGGCTTCCGTTCGACGTCGAAAGCGCCCTGCGCCTTCCACGCCAGGCCCAATTCAACCCGATGGATGTCCTCAGGGCGCTGGCCGCGGATGTCCGGTCGGCCGGCGGAACCATCGTCGAAGGGGTGCGCCTCATGAACGTCCGGGCGGGCAATCCCCTCACCGTGGTCACGCGCCGCGGCGACGTCCGCGCTGGAACCGTGGTCCTGGCCACCGGCACGCCGGTCCTGAACCGTGGACTCTACTTTGCCAAGCTCCGGCCCAACCGCTCCTACGCCGCCGCGCTGCGGCTCCCGGACGGGCTCACCCCGCCGCCGGGAATGTACCTCTCGGCCGAGCCGCCCACCCGGTCGATCCGCGACTATCCGGGCGCTCCCGACGGCGGAGCTTCCGACGGCGGGTCCCCCGACGGCAGGCTCCTGCTGGTGGGCGGCTTCGGGCACCCGGGCGGGCGGGCGCCGTCGCCCAAGGCCAACCTGGACGAGCTCGTGGCCTGGGCGAAGGGACATTACCCCGGCGCCGAGGTGACGCACACCTGGTCGGCGCAGGACTACCAGGCGATCAACCTCATGCCGTTCTTCGGCAAACTGCCCCGGGGACGCGGCCGGATCCTCTTCGGCACCGGCTACAACAAATGGGGCATGACCAACGGCGTCGCCGCGGCCCTGGACATCGTCTCCGACATCACGGGAAGTCCGCAGGCCCCCTGGGCACGCACTATCCATTTCCGCACCACCGGACCCCGGGGGACGTCGTCGGCGGTGTCGTTCAACCTGGACACCCAGCTGCAGAACGTGCGCGATAACGCCGCCCTGAAAAAGAAGCCCGAGATCACGGAGGAGACCACGCCCGCGGAAGGCGCCGGCGTCACCGGGCTCTTCCATGGCAAGCCTGCCGCGGTCTGCACCGTGGACGGAGTCACCTGCCGGCTGTCTGCGCACTGCGCACACCTGGGCGGCATCCTGCACTGGAACGACGCCGAAAAGTCCTGGGATTGCCCGCTGCACGGCTCGCGCTTCTCAGCCTCGGGCAAACTCCTGGAAGGCCCGGCAACCCACAACCTGCTGAAGCTGCAGTAGAGCCGGTCCGGTCCCGATCCTAGAGGTCCGAGAGCACGGCTCCCGGGTTTTCGATGGCGTCCGCCACGTAGCGCAGGAAGCCGGCCGCGGTTTCGCCGTCGCACACCCGGTGGTCGAAGGCGAGGGTCAGTTCGGTGACTTTGCGGACAGCGAGCTGGCCGTCGACCACCCACGGCTTGTCGATGATCCGGCCGAGCCCCAGCATCGCCACTTCGGGGTAGTTGATGATCGCGGCGGACCCGTCCACGCCGAACACCCCGTAGTTGTTCAGGGTGAACGTGCCGCTGCCCAGTTCCGCGGGCGTGGCCTTGCCGTCACGCGCGACGGCGGTCAGGCGGCGGATCTCAGCGTCCAGTTGGCGGGCGCTGAGCTTCTCCGCACCCCGGACGGAGGGGACGACGAGGCCGCGGTCTGTCTGGGCGGCGAAGCCAAGGTTGATGCCGTCGAAGGCCACGATCTCCTGGCTGCCATCCGGCAGTGTCTCGAAGCGCGTGTTCAGCTCCGGGTACTTCTTCAGTCCGGCGGTGACGAAGCGGGCGATGAACGCGAGCAGGCCCGGCACGTGCTGGTCGCCGGCCTTCTTCAACCCTGCCCGCAGCTCCAGCAGCGCGGTGGCATCCACATCCACCCACACCGTGGCCTCGGGAATCTCGGAACGGCTCCGCGCCATGTTCGCGGCCACGGCCTTGCGCACCCCGCGGACGGCGGAGCGCGACGCCACACCGAGCCCGGTCCGGGCATCCAAGGAACCGGCAGGCGCTTCCGCAACGGCAGGTGCCGGCGCAGCCTTCCGAGGCTCCGCGATCGCGGCCTCCACGTCGCGCCGCAGGATCAATCCGCTCTCCCCCGACCCCGGAACGCTATCCAGCGAAACCCCATGGTCCCGGGCCATCTTCCGCACCAGAGGCGAAATCACGGCAGAAAGCTTCCCAGGAACCCGCGACGCCGCCACCGGAGTTTCCAGCGCAGGAACGACGACGGCGGCAGGAACCTTCCGAGGCCGGGTCCGCCGGGCCTCACCCCCACCGGACGTCCCATACCCAATAAGCACATTCCCAGACCCGGCCCGCTCCTCGGTGCGATACGCCTCGGCAGCGGGAGACGCAGAAGGTGACGATGAAGCACCGGCAGAAGGCGAGCCGACAGCGCCAGCCGGAGCGGATGATGCCGCCCCGGGAGTGGCATCGGGCCTTCCTGAGGCGGCAGCACCGTCCGCAGGACGAGTGCTGTCCGCCGAAGGGGCGGGGGCGGCATCATCCGCGGAGGCGCCGGAACCACCAGCGGAGGCAGCGGCCCCAACCCGAGCCACCGAAATCAGCGGCTTCCCGACGTCGAGCGTCTGGCCGGGTTCGCCGTGCAGCACGGCCACGGTGCCGGCGTACGGCGAGGGCACCTCGACGACGGACTTGGCGGTCTCCACTTCGGCGATCGGCTGGTCGACGCGGATTTCGTCGCCCACGGCCACGAGCCAACTAAGGAGTTCGGCTTCGGTGAGGCCTTCGCCGAGGTCCGGGAGGCGGAAGACTTGCAGTTCGGCGCTCATGGTCAGTTCTCCCATTGCAGGTCGTCAACGGCGTCGAGGATCCGGTCGACGCTTGGCAGGTAGTAGTGCTCCAGCTTCGGGGCGGGGTAGGGGACGTCGAAGCCCGTGACGCGGCGGATGGGGGCGGCGAGCTGGTGGAAGCAGCGTTCCTGGACCCGTGCCACGATCTCGGAAGCCACGGACGCGAAGCCGTGCGCTTCCGCGATCACCACGGCGCGGCCGGTCTTGCGCACGGACGCGGCTACGGTCTCGTCGTCGAATGGCACGATGGTGCGCACGTCGATCACCTCCAGCGAGCGGCCTTCCTCGGCGGCTGCCGCGGCGGCTGCGAGCGCGGTGGGGACGGAGGGACCGTAGGCGATCAGGGTGGCGTCCGTTCCCGAACGGGCGACGGCGGCCCTCCCCTCGCTGCTGGATCCTGCGGCCCGGTGGGCGGCGTGTTCGGCGGCGAGCGCCTCCAGGTCCACCTGGTCCTTTGACCAGTAGAGCTTCTTGGGCTCCATGAACATGACGGGGTCGTCGGAGTCGATCGCCTCGCGCAGCATCCGGTAGCCGTCGGCCACGGTGGCCGGGGTGTACACCTTCAGGCCCGCGGTATGGGCGTAGTAGGACTCGGAGGAGTCGCAGTGATGCTCCACGCCGCCGATCCCGCCCGCGTAGGGCACCCGGATGACCATGGGCAGCTTGAGGGCGCCGCGGGTGCGGTTGTGCATCTTGGCCACGTGGCTGACGATCTGTTCGAAGGCCGGGTAGGCGAAGGCGTCGAACTGCATCTCGATGACGGGACGCATGCCGTTCATGGCCATGCCCACCGCCATGCCGACGATCCCGGACTCGGCCAGCGGGGTGTCGAAGCAGCGCTGCTCGCCGAAGGCGTCCATGAGGCCGTCGGTGATACGGAAGACGCCGCCCAGGCGGCCGACATCTTCACCGAAGACCAGCACCGAGGCGTCGTCCCGCATGGCGTCGGCCATGGCGGTGTTGAGCGCCTTGGCCATGGTGACGCTCTGCGGTCCGCGGGCTTCGGCCGCCGCGGCGGCGCTGGCTGCCGCGCGGGCCGTGGCGGCGCTGACGTTGCCGTTCGCTTCCGAAGAGGTGGTGATGGTGGGGCTCATTTTCCTGCCTCCTTCTGGGCGGCTTTGCCGGCCTCTTCGCGTGCGAGTTCGTCGGCCAGCAGCGCGGATTGTTCCTGCAGCTGCGGCGTGGGGCTGGAAAAGACGTAACGGAACAGGTTCTGCGGCTCCACCGGCACGTCCTCGCCCAGGCCCTCGCGAAGCTGGGTGGCCACCGCTTCGGCGTGGTCGGCGATCCGGGCAGCTCCGTCGTCGTCGAGCAGTCCGCGGCTCCTGAGGTAAGTGTCCATGCGGCTGAGCGGGTCCTTGGCCTTCCACTCGCTGACCTCGGCGTTGTCCCGGTAGCGGGTGTCGTCGTCGGCGTTGGTGTGGGCCTGCATGCGGTAGGTGTTTGCTTCGACCAGCAGCGGCCCGGACCCCTCGCGGGCCAGCTTCACGGCACGGTCCAGCACAGCCAGCAGGGCCACGAGGTCGTTGCCGTCCACGCGTTCGCCGGCCATGCCGTAGCCCACGGCCTTGTGCGCCAGAGACGGGGCCACGGACTGGTGGCTCAGCGGCACGGAGATGGCGTACTTGTTGTTCTGCACGAAGAAGATCACCGGCAGGTGGAAGACGGCGGCGAAGTTCAGGGCCTCGTGGAAGTCGCCCTCACTGGTGGCGCCGTCGCCGCACATGGCCATCACCACGGTGTCCTCGCCGCGCAGCTTGGCCGCATGGGCCACGCCGACGGCGTGCAGCAGCTGGGTGGTCAGCGGGGTGCACTGGATGCCCACTTTGTGTTCTTGGGGGTCGTAGCCGCCGTGCCAGTCGCCGCGGAAGATGGTCATGGCCTGCACCGGGTCTACGCCCTTGGCCATGACGGCGACGGCGTCCCGGTAGGTGGGGAACAGCCAGTCGCCCTCGGACAGGCACATGGCCGCGGCCACCTGGCAGGCCTCCTGCCCGTGGCTGGAGGGATAGACGGCCATGCGGCCCTGCCGGACCAGCGCGGAGTTCTGGTCGTTGACGCGGCGGCCGACGACGAGGCGTTCGTAGGCGGCGATGAGTTCGGCGTCGCCCGGGATGGGATACTCGTGGCCGGGCTCGGTGCCTTGTTCGGCGTCCGGCTTGAGGGCGCCGTCCGGGGCCACCATCTGGATCTGGCGGCGGGCCGGGAGCATGTAGTCCTCGACGCTGATGCCGAACTTGCGCTGCACCTCGGATGCCTGGTCCGCGGTGGACTCCTGGCTTGCGGAGATCGTCATTGGTCCGTCCTTAGCTTTTCACTATTTGCCTCAAGTATGGTCCCCGGCGAAGTTTCGTATCCAGCTCTGGCCGAAATCATGGAAGGCCTTTCGAAAAGTGGCTATCCTTGAAGACGAATTGCGGAATGTGAGCTGGGTTACCGGCCGCACGTGGACGAATTGCGCGAAGTTCCTGCGCCTGAAGGAGTCACCATGGCCGAAACGGAAGAAGAACGGACGAAGGCCCTGCCGGCGCCGCCCGAGGTGCCGCTGGAAGTCTCCCTGGACGATGTGGACCGGGACATCATCGCCGAGCTCACGCGGGACGGGCGGATGTCCGTGACTCAGGTGGCCGGGAACGTGCACATCAGCCGCGCCCACGCCTACTCCCGCATCGGGCGGCTCACCGGCGAAGGGGTCATCACCAAGTTCACGGCCGTGGTGGATCCGGTCAAGGCAGGGCTGAAGTCCTCCGCTTACGTAACCCTGAAGGTGCAGCAGCATTCCTGGCGGACCCTGCGCGAACAGCTCCGGGCGATACCCGAGATCCAGCACATCGCCCTCGTGGGCGGCAGCTTCGACGTGATCCTGCTGGTGCGGGCCACGGACAACGTCCACTTGCGCCGGGTCATTTTCGATCAGTTGCAGTCCATGCCGGGGGTCATCGACACCCAAACCTTCCTGGTGTTCGAGGACGTGGATACCCGCTGAATGTCCATCGCCACCGGTGCCGTCGTCTCCTTGTTGCCGGGACTTCTCCTCCATCGCAAGCATGAACTGCCAACTCCTAGAATGAGCGGGTGAACCTTTCGCATCTCGGCGCGCCGATCGGGCCGTTGATTCGCGTCCACGGCGGGTACGCCAACCGGATGTACCGGCTCGACACTGACCAGGGGTCATTCGCGGTGAAGGAGTTGAATCTCGACGACCGTCGCTGGACCCATAACGTCGAGGACGTGTTCAGGTTCGAGCGGGCGGCCTTTGATGCCGGCATTCCGATGCCAGAACCAATCTCGGCCAGCCACGGCACCCTCGTTCACCGATGGGTCGAAGGCGAGAAGGTGCCTGAGGCGCCGGTATCGGCGGCGTACGCGTTTGAGATCGGTGAGATCCTCGCGCGCATCCACGCTCTCGACGTCGCGTGGACCCGTGTGTCGATCGAGGACCCGACGCCACGGGACTGGTCCGAGCTCGCCGCGCGGGCGGCGGCGACCGGACAGCCGTGGGCCGACGAGCTCGCCTCTCACGTAGAGACGTTCCTCGCAATTGCCCACTTCGTCGACACCTGCGAACGGCCCGGCCCCGTCGTGCTGACCCACAGGGATATCCAACCGTGGAACCTGCTCTCTCGGGAGGGTCGGCCGGTTGTGCTCGACTGGGAGCTCTCGGGGATGCTCGACCTGTCCGGTGAGCTCGGCTCGACCGCGCTGAGCCTCGCGAAGGGACCTGGCTTCGACGACATCAGGCCCGCCATTTTCCGCTCGGTTCTCGACGGCTATGTCGCAGGGGGCGGAGCGTTGCCGCCTCCAGGTCCAAGCTGGTTTGTGTTCATGATCGGCGGCTGGCTGGGGCACACCAGATGGAACATCCTCCGATGCCTCGCCGGTGTCGAGGTGAGCACCGGCCCCGGCCTCGCTCTGTCCCACGAGTCCGTGCGCAACGGGGTGCGCGGCCTCCCCGAACTGTTCGGCCGACTTCCGGAGATCGAGGCGTTGCTCGTGTAACAGTGACCTGCACGTCCTAGGAGACTGCTGAACAACGTGATCGTGGGGCGGGCGGAACGCCACCAATGGCCGTCAAGCGGCGTGTTCGGGTCAGCACCCGTGG
>NZ_QYLP01000045.1 GCF_003614925.1 Arthrobacter celericrescens | reverse complement strand
GGCCACCGCATGCCGCGGTGGCCGGCCTTCGCGTTTCCGTCATGTTGCCGGCGGTTCCAAACGGATGCCCCGGCAGGAATAGACTGGGATAATTAATCCGTTCGTGAGGGGACTTCTGTGGAGGAACGTACGACGTCGGCGCCACCGGCAGGCGGGGACAGCGGCTTGGGCCCTGCCTCCGGAACTGCCCCTGCGCTGTCGGCAGGCACCGCAGGCGGCGTGCCTGTGGACAGCTTCGGCATCCGCCCGACTTTCCCCGGCCGGCGCGAACGGACCCGCTCCCGGCTCGCGCGCCTGACCGGCCGCGGCGTCGCCAGCTACTCGCCGATCCTCGAACCCCTCCTGCGCACCGTCCGGGCGAACAACCCGAAGGAAGATTTCGACCTCATCCAGCGGGCTTTCGCGGTCGCCGAGCGCAGCCACCAGGGCCAGAAACGCAAGAGCGGCGATCCCTACATCACCCATCCCGTCGCCGTCGCCACCATCCTGGCCGAACTTGGCATGACCGGGACCACCCTCGCCGCGGCCCTGCTCCACGACACCGTTGAGGACACCCCGTACACCCTGGGCGACCTCACCCGGGATTTCGGACCCGAAGTTGCGATGCTGGTGGACGGCGTGACCAAGCTGGACAAGGTCCAGTTCGGTGACGCCGCCCAGTCCGAGACCGTCCGCAAGATGGTCGTCGCGATGGCCAAGGACATCCGCGTCCTGATGATCAAGCTCGCGGACCGCCTGCACAACGCCCGGACGTGGCGCTTCGTCTCCGCCGAATCCTCCTCGCGCAAGGCCCGCGAAACCCTCGAAATCTTCGCGCCGCTTGCCCACCGCCTCGGCATGAACACCATCAAGTGGGAACTCGAGGACCTGTCCTTCGCGGCCCTGTACCCCAAGGTGTACGAGGAAATCGTCCGCATGGTGGGGGACCGGACCCCGGAACGCGAGAAGAGCCTCAGCGTCATCCGCAACCAGATTGCCGACGACCTGCGCCTGGCGAAAATCAAGGCCACCATCACCGGCCGGCCCAAGCACTACTACTCCATCTACCAGAAGATGGTGGTCCGCGATAAGGACTTCGACGACATCAACGACCTGATGGGCGTCCGCGTCCTGGTCGACACCGTCCGGGACTGTTACGCCGCACTCGGCACCCTGCACGCGCGCTGGAACCCGCTGCCCGGCCGGTTCAAGGACTACATCGCGATGCCGAAGTTCAACATGTACCAGTCGCTGCACACCACGGTGATCGGGCCCGGCGGCAAGCCGGTGGAAATCCAGATCCGCACGCACGAGATGCACCGCCGCGCCGAATACGGCGTGGCCGCGCACTGGAAGTACAAGGACCAGCCCAACCGGACCGCCGTCGGACCCGGCAGCCCCCGCGACGGCGACATGGGCTGGCTGCGTTCCCTGGTCGACTGGCAGCAGGAGACCTCCGACCCGGGCGAGTTCCTCGATTCCCTGCGTTTCGAAATCAACGCCCGCGAAGTCTTCGTGTTCACCCCCAAGGGCGAGGTCATGGCCCTGCCGGCCGGCTCCACCCCCGTGGACTTCGCCTACGCGGTTCACACCGAGGTGGGCCATCGGACCATCGGCGCCCGGGTGAACGGCAAACTCGTACCGCTCAACAGCGAACTCAACCACGGCGACTGGGTGGAGATCTTCACTTCCAAGGCCGAAGGCGCAGGCCCCAGCCAGGACTGGCAGCACTTCGTCAAGAGCGCCCGGGCCCGCAACAAGATCCGGCAGTGGTTCAGCAAGGAACGCCGCGAGGAAGCGATCGAACGCGGCAAGGACCTCCTGACCCGCGCCATGCGCAAGCAGAACCTGCCACTGCAGCGCCTCATGACCCACGACGCGCTGTCCACCGTGGCCGAGGACTTCCACTACGTGGACATCTCCGGCCTGTACGCCGGTGTCGGGGACGGGCACACCTCGGCCCAGTCCGTCATGGAAAAGCTCATGGAGCACCTCGGCGGGCAGGAATCGCCGGACGAGGAACTGGACGAGGTCAGCGTCCCCACCCAGGTGGCCAAGACCCGCTACTCGGATTCCGGCGTCATCGTCCGCGGCGTGGGCGACGTCTGGGTCAAGCTGGCACGCTGTTGCACCCCGGTGCCGCCCGATCCCATCCTGGGCTTCGTCACCCGCGGCTCGGGCGTCTCCGTGCACCGGACGGACTGTACCAACGTGGCCGGGCTCCGGGACGAGCCGGACAGGATCGTGGACGTGGAATGGGCGCCGACCCAGTCCAGCGTGTTCCTCGTCGAAATCCAGGTGGAAGCCCTCGACCGGAAGTCGCTGTTGTCCGATGTGACCCGGGTGCTCTCGGACAACCACGTCAACATCCTGGCCGCCTCCGTGCACACCTCCAGCGACCGTGTGGCGATTTCCCGTTTCGCGTTCGAAATGGGTGACCCTAAGTACCTGCACCACGTCCTCAGCGCGGTCCGCAGGATCGACGGCGTCTTCGACGTCTACCGCACCACCGGTAACCGGCGCCGCAGCTAGCAGCCACGCGAGGCTCACGCCGCCGCAGGTGCCGACAGCAGCGCGAGCTTGGCCAAGGCCGCCTTCTTGTGCGGCACCCGCGGGCTAGCTTCGACGGCCAGGACCAGCAGGCGTAGGCGGATTCCCAGTTCGGCCTTGTCCAGGAGCGCCTGGAGCGCGGGAACGGCACGTTCGGCCTCCACATGGAGGGCGACGTCGACGGCGGTGCGCAGCGGGCTGGTGACCAGGAGTCCGCCGATGCTCACCACATCCAATGGCCCGAGCCTGACCTCGTGCAGGATGCAGCCCCGGGTCGACCGCAGGCTCGAGACCCGGTGCTTGGCGTCCACCAGCAGCGAGAGGCGCTCGGGGACGGTTCCGCAGCCGAAGATCCAAGCCGCCGTCATGCGCCCGGCCACCACCTTCTGCCGGATGTTCTCCGGCACCACCAGGCCGGCCGCCCGTGCCCGCAACCGCGGCGTCGCGCTCACGCCCGGTGCGGTGAAACTTTCGCCGTACAACGGCTGGAGCACGCCGTCGAACGCCATGGACTGCAGTTCGGCGTGACTGAACACATCGTTGGGGGAGTACAGCTCCTGGAACGGAGGCCCCGGCTCCGTCGGCGTTGGCGCGCTCATTGAGCCATCATTGCCTTCTGCCCCTTAACGCGTACAGGCCCGGTTCCGGTTATGTGGATAACCGGAACCGGGCCTGTACAGGCAGTTCTGAACGCCTAGCCGAGGTCGCTGGCGGAGCGCTGGATCTGGTCGAGCCAGGCCTGCCGCGCCTCGAGGGCTTCGCGGGCTTCCTTGATGCCGCGGGCGTCCCCGGACTGCTCGGCCTTGGCGAGGTCGTCCTTCAGCCCGGCGATGGCGGATTCGAGCTGGGCGAGGGCACTGTTGGTGCGTGCCTTGGTTTCCGGGTTGCTGCGGCGCCACTTGTCGTCTTCAGCCTCGCGGACCGCGTCCTCCACCTTGCGCAGGCCCGCTTCGATCCGGCCCATGTCGGCGCGCGGAACCTTGCCGGCCTCGTCCCAACGGTCGCGGATGGACTGGAGCGCCTTCTTGGCGGCGGCGAGGTCGGAGATCGGCAGCAGGGCCTGTGCCTCGGCGATCAGCTCTTCCTTGACCACGAGGTTCGCAGCGTACTGCTGGTCGATTTCCTCGTTGGCAGCCTGGCGCTTGCTGAAGAAGACGTCCTGAGCGGCGCGGAAGCGGAGCCACAGGGCGTCGTCGTCCTTGCGGCTGGCACGCGGGGTGGCCTTCCACTGGTCCATCAGGCGGCGGTACTCGCCGGCCGTGAAGCCCCAGTCGGTCGAGTCGGACAGCGCTTCTGCCTCGGCGATCAGCTTCTCCTTGGCCGCCTTGGCGGCGGAGTTGGTGCTGTCCAGCTGGGAGAAGTAGGCGCGGCGGTGGCGGTCGAACACGGTGCGGGCCGCGCGGAACCGCTTCCACAGGGCGTCCTCGTTGCTGCGGCCGAGGCGGATGCCGTTCTTCTGTGCCGTCTTCCAGCTTTCGAAGAGCTCGTTCATCCGGGCGCTGGAGGTCTTCCACTGCACCTGGGCCGGGTCCTGGCCGGAGATGGCTTCGGCCTCGGCGACGATGGCTTCACGGGCGGCCAGCTCAGCGGCGCGCGAGGCTTCGTGCGCGGCCTTCTCGGACTGCTCGAGCTCGGCGATCTGCGCGGTGAGAGTGTCGAGCCGTGCCTCGGCGGAGCGGATGTCGCCCACCATGTTGCGCTCGGCCAGCTGCTCGCGCAGGTGGTTCACGGTCTTCTGCATATCCGTGGCCGGGGCCTTGGACTCGACGCGGTGTTCCAGCAGCACCACCTGGGCCAGGATGTCCTCGAACTTGCGCGCGAAGTAGCCCAGGGCCTCCTCACGGCTCACGCCGGGGTACTGGCCCACCGGCTGCTCGCCGCCGTCGATGGTCAGGAAGACGTGGCCGTCATCCTCTGCGCGGCCCCACTTGGATGCCTCCGCCAGCGAAACGGCGGACGGTGCGGGAGCGGGCGCCGCGGGAATGACGCTCGGTGCGGCCTTCGGGCGGGCAGCGAACGCCGCCGGCGAGGGGGCGGCCGGGCGCGGCGCCTCCGATGCAACAGGGGTGGGCGTCTCCGTGGCAGGGAGCTGCTCCGCTTCGTTGGCCGTTACTGCAGTTTCGTCGGATTGCTGACTGTGTGTCACCGCTAAAAGTCTTTCGCTTGGAGGGATTACTAAGGTAAGGCGCCGCGCGGGGTGGCCCGGCTGTTTACTTCAGGGAAAACGAGTCTATCGTGACTGTTGCCACAGGGGCGCCGTCTGTGCCGGATCCGCCGTCTTTGGTCCCTGCCTTGGCGATCTTCGCTACGGCGTCCAGGCCGCTGGTCACCTTCCCGACGATCGTGTAGCCGCCGGCGCTGTCCGCCGGGATGACGGTGTCTTTGTAGACGATGAAGAACTGGTGCCCGTTTCCGTAGGCGTTGTCCCCGCTGCGGGCCACCGCGATGGTGCCGGCCGGGTACTTGTTGTCCGCCGGGGTGTTCTCCAAGGGACCCCAGCGGTAGTTGCTGTCGTCACTGGTATCCGTCGGCTGCTTGCCGCCGCACTGCAGCAGGGCGAACGTATCGCCAGTAGTGACGCGGGGGCAGAACAGTCCCTTGTAATAGCCGGAGTCGGCCAGGGACTTGAAGACGGCAGCGGCCTGCGGGGCCTTCGTGCCGTCCAGCGAAACGCCGACCGCGGCGCCGTTGAGCTTCAGCTCGCCCGTGAAGGTCTTGCCGGCCGCGGTGTCGGGTTTGGGAATGTCCGGTCCGTTCGACGGCGACGGGCTGGCCGACGGGGTGTTCAGGCCCGCCTGCGCGGCGGCGTATTCGGCCTCCGTCGGGTTCGAGTTGAAGACCGTGAGTTGCAGGACGACGGCGGCAGCCAGGAGGGCGGCACCGCCCGCGGCCGCGACAATATTGTCAAAGCGGCGGCGTTTGCCTTGCTCCTGCCGGAGCTCGCGCTTGGCCTCCATCTGCCGGATGCGCCGTTTGGCTTCACGGGTCTCCCGCGGCCTTGTTGCCAAGAGTCCTCCTGCTTGTCTGGTCAGCTACGATTCACGGCGGCCCGCCCGTGCCCTGCATTGGATGTGCGGGTGCCGGGAAGCATAAACTGGCTGCCGCACATAGTTTATGCATGACTGACTGGACGCAGGCAGGACACGGCTGCCGATTCGGCGCCGGTTCCAGGTCCGTCCCGCTGCGCGCAACGTTTGAGGAGAAAATTCCACCATGGCACGTACCGCCTCCCTGTCCGGATTCCCCGAGTGGCTTCCCCAGGAGCGGTTGGTGGAGCTGCATGTGCTCGACACGCTGCGCCGCGTCTTCGAACTCCACGGCTTTTCCTCCATTGAGACCCGCGCGGTCGAAACGGTCGGCCAGTTGCTGCGCAAGGGCGAGATCGACAAAGAGGTCTACGGCCTCAGCCGGCTCCAGGAAGACGAAGAGGAATCCCGGGCCGCGAAGGGTGACCACCACTCCCTTGCCCTGCACTTCGACCTGACGGTCCCGTTCGCCCGTTACGTCGTCGAGAACGCCGGATACCTGAGCTTCCCGTTCCGCCGCTACCAGATCCAGAAGGTCTGGCGCGGCGAACGCCCGCAGGAAGGCCGCGCCCGCGAGTTCACCCAGGCTGACATCGACGTGGTCGGCGACGGCGAACTGCCCTTCCGCTACGACGTCGAGATCGCCCTGGTGATCGCCGAGGCCCTGAGCGCCCTGCCGATTCCCGACTTCCGCCTGCGCGTCAACAACCGCAAGCTGGCCGAAGGCTTCTACCGCGGCATCGGCCTTGACGACACAGCCGGGGTGCTGCGCAGCATCGACAAGCTAGAGAAGATCGGCGAAGAGAGGGTCGCCGAACTCCTCAAGAGCGAACTCGGCGCCAGCGACGACCAGGCCCGGCTCGCCCTCAGCCTGGCGAAGATCCGCACCGAGGACACCTCATTCGTGGAGCAGGTCCGTGCGCTCGGCGTCAGCCACGAACTGCTCGAGGAAGGCCTCAGCGAACTCGAACAGGTCATCGAAGCCGCCGTGCAGCGCGCCCCGGGCAAGGTGCTCGCGGACCTCAGCATCGCCCGCGGCCTGGACTACTACACCGGCACCGTCGTCGAAACCGTGCTGGTCGGCCACGAACAGCTGGGCTCCATCTGCTCCGGCGGCCGGTACGACGCCCTGGCCCGCAAGGGCAACCGCACCTTCCCGGGCGTCGGCCTGTCCATCGGTGTCACCCGCCTGGTGTCCCGCATCCTCAGCCAGGAGTTCGCCACGGCCTCCCGCTCCGTCCCCACCGCGGTCCTCGTCGCCCTGAACAACGACGACAGTTGGGCAGGCGCCCAGGACGTGGCCGCACAGCTGCGCGCCCGGGGAATCGCAACCGAGGTCGCCGCCAAGGCCGAAAAGTTCGGCAAGCAGATCAAGTTCGCCGATCGCCGCGGCATCCCCTTCGTCTGGTTCACCGACGACGACGGCAAGCACCAGGTCAAGGACATCCGCAGCGGCGAGCAGACCGACGCGGACCCGGCCAGTTGGTCGCCCCCGGCCGAGGATCTCAACGTCCGCATCACCACTGCCTGACGGCAGCGCGGCGATGGCAGACAACGCGGGCGGAACTCTCGCCCGGCGCCTCGGCACCGCCGACGCGGTGACCATCGGCCTCGGCTCGATGATCGGCGCCGGCGTGTTCGCAGCCTTCACCCCTGCGGCCCAGGCCGCGGGTGCCGGGCTGCTCGTCGGCCTGGTGATCGCCGCGTTCGTCGCCTACTGCAACGCCACCTCCTCGGCCCAGCTCGCCGCCGCGTACCCGTCCTCCGGCGGCACGTACCTCTACGGCCGGAAGCAATTGGGGGAGTGGACGGGCTTCCTGGCCGGCTGGGGCTTCGTGATCGGCAAGACAGCGAGCAGCGCGGCGATGGCCCTCACCTTCGCCGCCTACCTGGCGCCTGCGGGCTGGGAGCGGCCGCTCGCCATCGCCGCGGTGCTGGGCCTGGCTGCGGTCAACTACCGCGGCGTGACCCGCACGGCCCGGCTGGCGCGGATCATCGTTACCGCTGTGCTCCTGGTGCTGCTGCTGCTCGTGGCTGCGTGCTTTGCCGGTGCGGCATCTCCCGCAGGGCCGGGGTTCGGCGGGATGTTCGACGGCGGCCTGCTCGCCGGAGGCTGGTACGGGATCCTGCAGTCGGCGGGTCTGCTGTTCTTCGCCTTCGCCGGGTACGCCCGGATCGCGACCATGGGCGAGGAAGTCATCCGGCCCGAGCGCACCATCCCCCGGGCGATCACCGCCTCGCTCGGCATCGCCGTCCTGGTCTATGCCGCCGTCGCTGCCGGCCTCCTCGCGGTCCTCGGCCCCGCGGGAGTGGCCGGCAGTGCCACACCGCTGTCTGCCGCCGTCGCTTCCGGGCCATGGACCTGGCTTCTTCCCCTCGTGTCGGTCGCTGCCGGCCTCGCGGCGCTCGGCGCCCTGCTGGCCCTGATCGCCGGCATCGGCCGGACCACGCTGGCCATGGCCCGCGACGCCGAATTGCCCGTCTGGCTCGCCGCAGTGCATCCCCGCTTCAAAGTTCCGCACCGGGCCGAAGTGGTCCTCGCCGTCGTTGTCTGCGTGGTGATCGCGGTGGCGGACCTGCGCGGCGCGATCGGCTTCTCCTCCTTCGGCGTGCTCCTTTACTACCTGGTGGCGAACCTCGCCGCCTTCACGCAAAAAGGCGGGCAGCGGCGGTACCCGAAGACCCTCCAGGTCCTGGGGGCGCTGGCGTGCGTGCTGCTCGTGGCGACGCTTCCGCCGTCGTCGTTGCTCGCGGGGGTGGCGGTGTTCGCCGCCGGAATCCTGTACCGTCTGGTGCGGCTGCGGCTTGTGGCCGCCCGGTCCTGAGCCCGGTGGCGGCTGCCCAGCATCCGGGCGGGTAAACTCAGACGGGATCGTTTCGCCACGATCGGCCGAAAATCATGCTGAAAGGAATGCTGTGCTGCGCACACATGACCTCGGATCGCTGCGTTCCGAGCACATTGGACAGACCGTTACCCTGGCAGGCTGGGTGGGCCGCCGCCGTGACCACGGTGGTGTGGCCTTCGTCGACCTGCGTGACGCTTCCGGTGTCGCCCAGGTGGTCGTCCGCGAAGAAGAGGTCTTCCACGGGCTCCGCAACGAATACGTGCTGCAGGTCATCGGCACGGTCGAGAAGCGCCCGGAAGGCAACGAGAACCCGGCCCTGGCCACCGGTGAGATCGAGGTTATCGCCGAAAAGGTCGTGATCCTCAACACCTCGGACCCGCTTCCCTTCCAGATCGACGAGCACGTCGAAGTGGGCGAGGAAGCGCGCCTCAAGCACCGCTACCTGGACCTCCGCCGGCCCGGCCCGGCCCGCAACCTGCGCCTGCGCTCTGAAGCGAACCGTGTTGCCCGCGAACTGCTGCACCAACAGGGCTACGTGGAGATCGAAACCCCCACCCTGACGCGTTCGACGCCGGAAGGCGCCCGCGACTTCGTGGTCCCCGCCCGTCTGGCGCCGGGTTCCTGGTACGCGCTGCCGCAGTCCCCGCAGCTTTTCAAGCAGCTACTGCAGGTGGGCGGCTTCGAGAAGTACTACCAGATCGCCCGCTGCTACCGCGACGAGGACTTCCGTGCGGACCGCCAGCCGGAGTTCACGCAGCTGGACATCGAGGCGAGCTTTGTTGAGCAGGACGACATCATCGAGCTCGGCGAAGCCCTGATCAAGGTGCTCTGGCAGCTGATCGATGTTGAGGTCCCGACCCCGATCCGCCGCATGACCTACTGGGACGCGATGGCCAAGTACGGTTCCGACAAGCCGGACCTGCGCTTCGGCCTCGAGCTGACGGAACTGACCGAATTCTTCAAGGACACCAACTTCGGTGTCTTCAAGGCGCCTTACGTCGGTGCCGTCGTCATGCCCGGCGGCGCCTCGCAGCCCCGCCGCACCCTGGACGCCTGGCAGGAATGGGCCAAGCAGCGCGGCGCGAAGGGCCTGGCCTACGTGCTGTGCAAGGAAGACGGCGAGCTCGCCGGCCCCGTGGCGAAGAACCTGACCGACACCGAGCGTGCCGGTCTTGCGGATGCCGTCGGCGCGAAGCCGGGCGACTGTATCTTCTTCGCCGCCGGTGAAGCGTCCCCGTCGCGTGCGCTGCTTGGTGCAGCCCGCGTGGAGATCGGCCACCGCACCGGCCTGATCGACCCGAAGGACTGGGCCTTCGTGTGGATCGTCGACGCCCCGATGTTCGAACCCGCTGCCCAGGCCACCGCGTCCGGTGACGTGGCCCTGGGCTACTCCGCCTGGACGGCCGTGCACCACGCCTTCACCTCGCCGAAGCCGGAATTCCTGGACAACTTCGACGAGAACCCGGACGCCGCGCTGGCCTACGCCTACGACATCGTGTGCAACGGCAACGAGATCGGCGGCGGATCCATCCGTATCCACCAGAGCGACATCCAGGAACGCGTCTTCAAGGTCATGGGCATCAGCCATGAAGAAGCGCAGGAGAAGTTCGGCTTCCTGCTCGAAGGCTTCAAGTACGGTGCACCCCCGCACGGCGGCATCGCCCTCGGCTGGGACCGCGTCGTCTCGCTGCTGGCCGGCGTCGACTCGATCCGCGACGTCATCGCCTTCCCGAAGTCCGGCGGCGGCTTCGACCCGCTGACCGCCGCGCCTGCGCCCATCACGGCACAGCAGCGCAAGGAAGCCGGCGTGGACTTCAAGCCGGAAGCCAAGCCCGCAGCCAAGCCGGAATAGCGAACATCCCGAAACTCCCCGCCCCGCACCCGCGGAGCGGGGAGTTTCGGCATTCAGTGGACTCTTAATGGAGGAGAGCGATGGTGCAGGACACGACCATGGCGGACGCGGGACTGCTTGAGGAACTCATGGACCGGGCCTGGCCGGCTCCGGACCGGGAGGAACTGGCCGGCTGGGTGATGCGCGCAGCGGGCGGCGTTACCCAGCGTGCCAACTCGGTGTGGCCGCGCGTTGCTGTCGCGGACACTGCCGCCCTTTCCGCCGCGACGCTGTGGTACCGGAGCCGCCGGCTGCCGCTGATCTTCCAGGTGTTCGACTCTCCGCGCAGCGCCGAGCTGGATGCCCTGCTCGACGCCGGACGCTTCACCCGCCAGTCGGAAACCCTCATCATGACCCGCGCGGCGGAAGGCATCCTGCCCGGGGTTGTGCCCGGCGTCGAAATCTCCGCCGCGCCCTCGGAGGAATGGCTGAGTCTCTGGTGGTCCGTAGACGGCCGCGGCGGAGATGCGGAACGGGAGATCGTCCGCGGCATCCTCGCCGGCTGTCCTTCGCTTTACGCATTGGTGAGGGCCGACGACGGCGTGCCCGCCGCCGTCGGCCGCCTCGCCTTGCCGCCGGGTGCGGCAGCTTGGGGCGGGCTTTACTGCATGGCCACCGGCCGGGAGCACCGCCGCCAGGGCTTCGCCCGGAAGATCCTGGATGCGCTGCTCGCCGCCGGTGCTGCCGGCGGAGCCGGGAGCTTCTGGCTCATGGTGACAGCCGGCAACGCCCCGGCGCAGGCGCTGTATGCCGGGGCCGGCTTCGCTGAGCAGGGACGGTACCTGTACCGCCAGGCGCCTCTGCAGCGGGTTTTGAGCGGTTGCTGACACAGTCCGGCTGCTAGCAGGGGCACCGATCACCGCGGCATGTTGATGGTCAGGGCGAACTGAGCGCGGCTGTCCGGTTCTCCCGCGAATCCGCTGAGCAGAAGTTTGCCGTGCTGGATGGTGGCCGCATCGATGGCGACGCTGCCGTTGCCAAATGCTTCGTGCTTGAGCTCCTTGGCCTGGAATTCCTTGCCGTCGGGGCTGGTGTACAGGAACGGCTTTTGCTCTTGCGGTGTGCCCATTGTTCCGGTAACGGCGAATCCGTCACCGTTTTGGAGCAGATGAACCGGGCCGTAGGCTTCCCTGCCGAGTGCCTCAGGCAGGGCGGTGCCCGACGTCCAGGTCTTGCCCTGGTCGGTGCTGCTGTAGAGGACGTAGCGCGTGCCCTTGCCTTCCTGCTCCGCATAGACCAGGGCCACCGTCATGGTCCGGCCAACAGCCAGCCCGAGAACCTTGGAATCGGTAAAGCCTTTCACCTTGGCCAATGCCACCGGCGTCCATGACTTCGCATCGGCGGAGCGCCACACTACCGGGGCGTTCTTGATGTCCTTTTCCATGAAGCCGCCCGCCAGGAAGGTCTTTCCGGGCGTTTCCATCAACACGTGGATGGCGCGGTCGTTATCCTCCTTGCCCGCAAAGGACGGCGCGTCAATACGCTTCCAGCTCCGGCCGTCTTTGGACATTGCCAGGCCCGCGCTCGTTGAAGATCCGTCCTCGCCCGCGTAGCTTCCGGCAACGAGGAATCCATGAACGGTGGACAAAGTGGATTCGACAGCCGCGTGGTCCACGCCGGCTTCGGCGCTGAAAATGTCTCCGCTGTAACCGCTCCACACGCCGCCGGGTTTGCGGGACCAGATCAACGTGTCGCTGTTGTTCCAGGCGTCTTCCATGCCGGACATGATGTCGCCGTGAGGAGTGCTGCTCATGCTGGTGAACATTTGCGTGGCACCGAGAGTCAGGACGGTGTGGTGGGAAAAGTCCTTTCCGTCAGTCGATTCCCACAGGGCGGTCCGACGGCCGATCGAACCGAGCGCGAAAGTCCTGCCCTCAGCGGAGACAAAGCGGGAAACAACGGGCGCACCGGGTGCGAGCGGTTGAAGCTGCGGGCTGCGCTCCTGTGCTGTTCCGTTCCCGGAAAACAAGTAGATCCGCGGCCGGAATGTCCCACCGGCGCCGAAATTAGCGGCGAGTAGCGTGCCTTCCGGTACCTGTGCCGTATCTTCGGGATAGAGGAACTGTTCCCGGCCGATTTTGGGCAGGGCCGTTTCCTTCCAGCCTCCCGCAGTTGCGCGCTGCAGAAATTTGTATTCCGCTCCTCCGCCATTGCCGGCCACCGTAAGCATGCCCTGCCGGTTTGGCGCAGCTGATCGTCCAAAAACCCAGGGGAAGTCGTCCTCGCCGTCCGCCCACGAGGTATCAAGCGCAACGTTCCAGTTGCCCTTGGGCGCCCGGCCAGGTGCCCATGACGCGTCCAAGCCCCGAGCGGTTTGGCCAGGCCATGAGTCTTCAGGCCAACCGAAGCCAAGGAACCGGAAGGCTTTGCCGTCCCAGGAAACCGAGCGGAAGCCGCTGTTTCGCGGTGCCGCTTTTGAAGCGTCGGGGCTGATGTCGCGCCAGGTTTTTCCGCCGTCATCCGAAGCGAAGGCTCTTGCGCGGATTTTCCCGCCCGGCCCGTCTGTTTGCCCGCCCAAGACAAGAGTCGAAGCACTGGCCGCGGCTGCGTAGATGGATGTGTCTTCGGTACCGGGGAGGCCTTTCGGCGTAATCGATGTCCAACCCGATCCGTCGCCGCTTCGATGAATCGTTATGCGTGACTTCTTGGCGGTCACCACGGTCCACGCATTCTTGGTCCAAAGCGCGCCAAGTTTCGTGCTACCTTGCGGCAGCTCCAACGCACCCCCAGTCTTGCTGAAAGCGCGTCCGTCCTTGCTCGAATAGCCGAGCAGTCGATTGTCCTCGGGTATCAGGGCAAGCCATTGGCCGTTTCCACGAATGAAGGCGTAGGGACGCGAGTTGAGTTCCTCGCCGTCAAACAGGGCCGGTACCCAAGTCCGACCTGCGTCGGAGGAGTTCCACACCAGACGCCGTGCGCCTCCCGCGTCGCGGCCACCGGCGGCAAGCATCACGTTCGTCCCGTCGCTCTCAAGCACATCGGTGCCCATGCGCAGGAACGGGGTCTTTGCTGCGTCCGATTCCATGCCGCTGGTATTGAATTCCAGGCGGCTCGGATCCTTGAACAATGCATCCGTGCACCCTGTGGCTGTTAGCAGCAGCAGGACCGCCAGGACGGCAAATGGGCGCGGTGTGGTCTTCATCGTTTCCCCCAAGAATGTTGGGGACCCGCGGCCCCCGGCTCCTCTGGAGTCTAGGCAGTCGGGCGCATGGTTCGCGCGGGGGAGTGGCCCGCTTGTGGATAACTCCGCAGGAGACCCTGGCTACGCGGGGTCCGTGACCAGGATCCTCAGCGAACAGGCATCTGCCGCCGCCTGCCGGAGCACGCCGGCGTTCGGATCCGGGACCGCCACGAACGGCAAGCGGCTCCGCTGCGCGTAGTCCCGCAGCGCCGGATCGGCAAGGACGGCAGCCGCCAGGGCGGCATCCCCGCCGGGCAGGAGGTATTCCACGGCGTGGCCCGCGAAAACAATGGCGGCATGTGCGGCAGCGGCGGATATGAGGGCGTCGGCCTGGTTGGCCCGGCGCCGGGCAAACCGTTGCTGCGAACTGCCGCCGGCCGAGGAGCGGGACTGTACGTAACGGCTGCCGGTCTTGGAAGCCAGGATCTTCCCTCCGCTGGCGACGCCCACCGCGAACCCGCCGCGGCGCACCAGGACGAGGCCGATCTTCCGCTCCTGGGAGGCAAGGGAGATCAGCCGCTCCACGCCGTCGGCCCCGCGTCCGGGCCGCCCGTCGTCGGGCCAGGGTGCCTGCAGCAGGGCAGTGGCGCCGTCGGACGCCCGAAGCAGCAGACCGCCGTCGTCCGGTTCTTCCTGGACGCTGCCGTGGCTGGCGGCGAAACGCTCCACCCAGCCGGCGAGCCTGGCTGCGGGAACCATCGCGGTCCGGGACGGTGCCGCCTTCGATCGGGCGCTGTCCATCGCGATGCCTCCTTCTCCGGAATCCATGAGTAGCCTAGTCCGTGTGGAAGATCTCTTTGGTTCAGGCGCCGAAAGCGTGGACGACACCGGCAGCCGCTACACGGACCAGGACACGGGCGACAACGGAAGGCAGGCTCCGCCACTGGCCGTCCGCATGCGCCCGAAGAACCTCGACGAAGTAGTCGGCCAGCAGCACCTGCTGGGGCAGGGATCGCCGCTGCGCCAGCTCGCTGCAGGTGCCGACGCCGCGGGCCCGGCCGGTCCCAGTTCCGTGCTTCTTTGGGGTCCGCCGGGCACCGGCAAAACCACGCTCGCGCATGTCATTGCCCGCGGCCCGGGCCGGAAGTTCGTGGAGCTCTCAGCGATCACTGCCGGAGTCCGGGACGTCCGCCGGGTCATGGACGAGGCCCTGACGGCGCGGGACTTGTACAAGACCACCACGGTCCTCTTCCTCGACGAGATCCACCGCTTCAACAAGGCCCAGCAGGACGCGCTGCTGCCCGGCGTCGAGAACCGCTGGGTGGTGCTGGTGGCCGCCACCACCGAAAACCCCTCCTTCTCCGTGGTGTCGCCGCTGCTGTCGCGGTCGCTGCTGCTGACCCTGAAGCCGCTCACCGACCAGGACATTGAAGGACTGCTGCTGCGTGCCGTCAGCGATCCGCGTGGCCTCGGCGGGACAGTCGAGCTGAGCCCGGAAGCCCTCGAACACCTGGTCCGGCTCTCGGCCGGGGACGCCCGCCGGGCGCTGACCGCGCTGGAGGCGGCTGCCGGCGTCGCCTTCGGTGACCGCCACGACCATCCCGGCCAGGGCGGCACCGAAAAGGACGACGACGGCGGCAGCGCCGCGGCTGCCGACGCGGACTCCGCGCTGCTCGTCGAACTCCGGCACACCGAACGCGCGCTGGATTCCGCCGCCGTGCGGTATGACCGGGCGGGGGACCAGCACTACGACGTGGCCAGCGCGTTCATCAAGTCCATCAGGGGCTCGGACGTCGACGCCGCCCTGCACTACCTGGCGCGCATGCTGGAAGCCGGGGAGGACCCGCGCTTCATCGCCCGCCGCATCGTGATCTCCGCGTCCGAAGACATCGGCATGGCGGACCCGACCGCACTGCAGACGGCGGTCGCCGCCGCCCAGGCCGTCCAGCTCATCGGGATGCCCGAGGGCAGGATCATCCTGGCGGAGGCCGTGGTCCACCTCGCCACCGCACCCAAATCCAATGCCGCCTACATGGGCATCAACGCCGCAATCGCCGACGTCCGGGCAGGTTTGGGCAGCGGAATCCCGATGCACCTGCGCGACGCGCATTACCAGGGCGCCAAGGGCCTGGGCCACGGACAGGGCTACAAATACGCGCACGACGCCCCGCACGGGGTGGCCACCCAGCAGTACCCGCCGGACGACCTGGTAGGCAAGGACTACTACAACCCCACCGCGAACGGTGCCGAGCGGGAGATCGCGCCCCGGCTCGAGCGGCTGCGGAAGATCGTCCGGGGGAAGTAGCCGCGTTAGCCGGACAAGTCCTGGAAGCCCGGGCACGCCCGGCGGCCGCCCTTGCCACGGGATGCTAGGATTGATGCTTGTCTGGCATGGTCCGGGCGCAACCTCCGTCGAAGATTTTCTTTGACGGTGCTGTGCCGCGGAGCAGTAGCAAAAGGCGGCGGTTGGCCGATGCTCTCCCACATGGAGGCCAGTTACATCAACACACCGCAGTAATTTGGAAGGACACAAGTGGCTAACAACACTCGTGCTCGCCGTACCGCACGCCTTTCGCGTTCGCTCGGCATCGCCCTGACTCCCAAGGCCGCCAAGTACATGGAGCGCCGTCCGTACGGCCCCGGTGAACACGGTCGCGCCCGCAAGAAGCAGGACTCCGACTACGCCGTTCGTCTGCGCGAAAAGCAGCGTCTGCGCGCCCAGTACGGCATCCGCGAAGCCCAGATGACCCGTGCATTCGAAGAAGCACGCCGCACCAAGGGCCTGACCGGTGAAAACCTGATCGAACTGCTCGAAATGCGTCTCGACGCCCTCGTGCTGCGCGCCGGTTTCGCCCGTACCATCGCCCAGGCCCGCCAGCTGGTTGTGCACCGCCACATCCTGGTTGACGGTGTCCGCGTGGACCGCCCGTCGTTCCGCGTTTCCGAAGGCCAGCTCGTCCACGTCCACAGCCGCAGCGAAACCATGGCCCCGTTCCAGGTTGCAGCAGCAGGTGCGCACCGCGACGTTCTGCCCCAGGTTCCGGCCTACCTGGACGTCAAGCTTGACGCCCTGCAGGCACGCCTGGTTCGCCGCCCGAAGCGCTCCGAGGTCCCCGTGACCTGCGAAGAGCAGCTCGTCGTCGAATTCTACGCACGCTAAATTCCAGCGAACGTATACAAAGAAGCCCGTGGCACGCGCCGCGGGCTTCTTTGTATGTAAGGTACTTGGGGGAGAACAGCAGGACGGCGGCCGGAGTTTCCGCAGGCCGGCCCGCCAAACACGCGACGCAAGGAGATGAGAGAACATGACTGGTGGCGATATCGCAGGACTGATCGCGGCCGGGGTTTTCGCCCTCCTTGTCCTCCTGCTGGCGGTGCCGATCCTCAAGCTCGGCCGGGTGTTCGATGAGGTCCGCACCTCCATCCGCAGCATCAGCGACGGTGCCACTCCGCTGATGGACGAAGTGACGGCCACCGTTTCCACCACCAACCAGCAGCTGAAGAAGGTCGACGGCATCGCCTCGAACGTCTCGGACGCCTCGGCCAACATCTCGGCCCTTTCTTCGCTGGTCGCCGCCACGCTTGGTTCCCCGCTCATCAAGGTGGCCGCCTTCAGCTACGGCGTCCGCTCCGCGTTTACCGCCCGCCGCAAGCCCTCGTCCGGCCGCCGCAGCCGCTGAACCCCATCAACCAGCACCCGTAAGTCAGGAACATCGTGAAAAGAATCGTCTGGATGGGAATCGGGGTCGCGATCGGCGTGATCGCATTCCGCAAGATCAGCGAAGCCAAGGAAGGCCTCGGTGCCGAAGGGCTCAACCGCGCGGTGGGCAGGCTGGCCGACGGCATCTACGACTTCGCGGATGCCGTGCGGGCAGGGATGGGCGAACGGGAGAGCGAACTCCGGGCCGCGCTGGGCCTGGATGACGACGGCGCCGCCCGCCGCTAGCCGCCGCGGTTCGCCCTACCGCCAACAACAGGGCAGAATTGGAAGCTGCGGGAACGGCGTCTGCCGCCCGCGCATTGAGTCAGGTTTCAGAAGGGTAAGTAATCAGCTAATGAAGTCGCAGGAGATCACCAAGCGCTGGGTGGACTTTTTTGTCAGCAAGGGCCACACCGCTGTTCCTTCGGCGTCGCTCGTGTCCAGCGACCCCTCGCTGCTTTTCACCGTGGCCGGCATGGTTCCCTTCATCCCGTACCTCACTGCGCGCGAAGAGCCCGCCTTCACCCGCGCCACCAGCGTGCAGAAGTGCATCCGCACCGGCGACATCGAAGAGGTGGGCAAGACCGCCCGCCACGGCACCTTCTTCCAGATGTGCGGCAACTTCTCCTTCGGCGACTACTTCAAGGAAGACGCCATCAAGTTCGCCTTCGAACTGCTCACCAAGAGCGTTGACGACGGCGGCTACGGCCTGCCTGCCGAGCGCCTCTGGGTGACCGTGTACGAAGAGGACGACGAAGCCAAGGAACTCTGGCTGAAGAACACCGGCATCCCGGCCGAGCGCATCCAGCGCATGGGCAAGGCCGACAACTACTGGTCCACCGGCCAGCCCGGCCCCGCAGGCCCCTGCTCCGAGATCTACTACGACCGCGGACCCGCCTACGGCATCGAGGGCGGCCCGCTGGCCGACGAGACCCGTTACATCGAAATCTGGAACCTCGTGTTCATGCAGTACCAGATCGAGAACGTGCGCTCCAAGGTGGACTTCGACATCGTGGGTGAACTGCCCAAGAAGAACATCGACACCGGCCTCGGCATGGAACGCCTCGCCATGATCCTGCAGGGCGTCGAGAACATGTACGAGACCGACCAGGTGCGCCCGGTCATCGACAAGGCCGCGGAGCTCTCCGGCAAGGAATACACCTCCGCCGAGTCCGACGACGATCCGCACCACACCGACGACGTCCGCATGCGCGTCGTGGCCGACCACATCCGTTCGGCCCTGATGCTGATCTCCGACGGCGTGGTCCCCTCCAACGAAGGCCGCGGCTACGTGCTGCGCCGCCTTATCCGCCGCGCCGTGCGCGCCATGCGCCTGCTCGGCGTCGAAAAGGCGTGCCTGCCCGACCTCCTGCCTGCCTCCCGCGACGCCATGAAGGGCGTCTACCCCGTGGTGGAGACCGACTTCGAACGCATCAGCCGCATCGCCTACGCCGAGGAAAAGGCCTTCCTGCGCACCATCGCGTCGGGCACCGCCCGCCTCGAGGAAGCCGTGGTGGCTTCCAAGGCCGCCGGCACCCCGCTCTCCGGCGAGGACGCCTTCACCCTGCACGACACCTACGGCTTCCCGATCGACCTCACCCTCGAAATGGCCGAAGAAGCCGGGCTCAAGGTCGACGAAGCCGGCTTCCGCGGCCTCATGCTCGAACAGCGCCAGCGCGCCCAGGCCGACGCCAAGGCCAAGAAGGGCGGCCATGCGGACGTCGCCGTGTTCCAGGAACTCCTGGCCGAGGGCGCGACCGTGTTCACCGGCTACGGCGAGCTGGAAGGCGAATCCCGCGTCCGCGGCATCGTCAGCGGCGGCAAGCGCCTCGCCCACGCCTCCACCGGCGACGAGATCGAGCTCGTCCTCGCCGAGACCCCGTTCTACGCCGAGGCCGGCGGCCAGTCCGCCGACCAGGGCCTCATCACCGGCGACGGCTTCGTCGTCGAGGTCCTCGACGTCCAGCGCCCGGTCAAGGGCCTGAGCGTGCACAAGGCGATCGTCCGCGAAGGCGAGATCGCGGAAGCCTCGCTGGTGCGCGCCGCCGTCGACCGCGAACGCCGCCACGCCGCCGAGCAGGCGCACACCGGCACGCACATCGTCCACGCCGCCCTGCACCAGATCCTCGGCCCGGAAGCCACCCAGCGCGGCTCCTTCAACAAGGCCGGCTACCTGCGCTTCGACTTCGCCTGGGGCGAGGGCCTCAGCCCGGCCACCAGGTCCGAGATCGAAGAGGTCTCGAACATCGCCATCCGCAACAACTTCAGCGTGGACACCAAGGTCATGGGCCTGGCCGAAGCCAAGGCCCTCGGCGCCATGGCCCTGTTCGGCGAGAACTACGGCAGCGAAGTGCGCGTCGTGGAGATCGACGGCGCCTGGTCCCGTGAACTCTGCGGTGGCACCCACGTGGCCAACACGTCGCTGATCGGCAGCCTTTCGCTGCTGGGCGAACAGTCCGTGGGGTCCGGAAACCGCCGCGTGGAGGCATTCGTCGGCCTCGACGCCTTCCGCCACCTGGCCGCCGAGCGTGCCCTCGTCACCGAGCTGACCGAGATGCTGAAGGTCCCGTCCGGCCAGCTCGCCGACCGCATCTCCGCAACGCTGAACAAGCTCAAGGCCACCGAGAAGGAACTCGACCGCCTCCGCAAGGAGCAGCTCGCCGCGCAGGCAGCGAACCTGCTCGCCAGCGCCAAGGACGCGGCAGGCGTACGTGTCATCGCCCACGACGCCGGCCAGGTCGGGGGAGCGGACGACCTCCGCGGCCTCGCCATGGACCTGCGCAACCGCCTCGGATCCGAGGCCTCCACCGTCGCGGTGGCCGGCGTCAGCAACGACCGCCCGGTCATCATCGTTGCCACCAACGACGCCGCCCGCGGCGCCGGCGTGAAGGCCGGTGCGCTCGTGCGCGTGGCCGCCGGCATCCTCGGCGGCGGCGGTGGCGGCAAGGACGACGTCGCCCAGGGCGGCGGCACGGACGCAGCCAAGGTCGGGCCTGCCCTCGCTGCCGTCGTGGACGCGATCGCCGCGCGGTGATCCCGGACTCCATGCCGGACCACGGTACTTACCCCCGGGGAGTGAAACTGGGGGTCGACGTCGGAACCGTCCGGGTCGGGCTTGCGGCCTGTGACCCGGACGGCATCCTTGCCAGTCCGCTCAGGACGCTGAGCCGGGATGCGAAGAAGAATTCCGACGTCGGAGTCATCGTCCGGCAGGCAAGCGAACGCGGTGCCGTGCAGATTTTCGTCGGACTTCCGAGGACCCTGAAGGGCCAGGAAGGTCCGTCCGCGCGCATGGCCACAGAGTACGCAATGCTGCTCGCGGAGGCGCTGGGCCGGGCCGGTTTGGACATTCCTGTCCACCTGATCGACGAACGCCTCAGCACGGTTTCGGCCCATCGGAACCTGCACGAAGCTGGATTGAGCAGCAAGGATCACCGTAAAGTGGTGGATCAGCTTGCTGCGGCCGGAATCCTGCAGCACGCCATCGAGATGCAGAAATCCAGGGGCCAGGATGTCGGCAGGCGCGTGTCAGCGCCCGCTCCGGCCGAAGAGTCCGCGCAGACCGGGGGAGCCGGCGCGGGCGGGTCTGGTCCAGCAACTGAGACAGATTCCCAACGAGCGGAAGGCAATCGTGAGCCCGGTCAATCATGACCCCTCCGGTGAAACACCCGAGCCCGCCGGACGCCCCCTGACGCGCCGCGAACTGCGGGCCAGGGAGCGCTATCTGGAAACCCAGCAGCAGTTGCTGGTCCCCCTCCCTGCTTCCGAGGTCCCCGAGACCCCGGATTTCGGCGAGCCGTTTGCTTTCCCGGATGCCGCCGAGCATCCGGAGCCGGTGCCTCCCGCCAGGCAGCCGGACCCGGTGGGGCACCACGCACCTGCCGCTGACGCTGAGACAGCTGCTGACCCGGCCCCTGCGACCAGCGCGGTGCCCGCCGTACCCGCGCACCGGCCTGTCGTGCCGCCCCAGCCGGTGAATGAACCCGTCGTGGATGACGAACCCGCGGCGAAAGTGGAAGCTGCGCTGCACGCGGAACCCGCCGCGCACGACGAACACCCGGAACCCGCGGCGGATCCGGAACTCCCCGTGCACCAGGACGCCGCCGGGGAACCTGCCGGCCACGCGCACTCCGCCTACGACGGCCTGTCCGCCGATGACAGCCACGAGGCACACGAAGCTCATCCCGGGGAACCGGCGTACGCCTACGAGGACCAACACCACGGCCACTACGACGGGGCGCACCACGTCGGCGCCGCACACCATCATGGCGGCTACGCGGACTTCCACGAGGAAGTCCACCACGACGAGACCGAGCCGCACCCGGTGCTGGCCGCCGTCGAGCCCGAACCCAAGGCATCCAAGAAGGTCCGGCGCCGCCGCCGCGGGCTGGCCTTGTTCCTGACTTTCGCGGTGTTTGTCGCCGCCGTGGCGCTTGGCGCCCAGTTCCTCAAACCGCTGCTCGGCATGGACAGGGTGACGGACTACCCCGGACCCGGAACCGGATCCGTGTCCGTCACGGTGATGCCCGGCGCAGGGCCGAAGCAGGTGGCCGACCAGTTGCAGAGCGAAGGCATCGTTGCCGACTCCGCCACGTTCCTCCAGGCCTTCTCGGCGTCCGGCGGCGAACTGTCGCCCGGCGATTTCACCTTCCGCAAGGAAATGAAGAACTCGGACGCCGTAGCGGTCCTCGTGGACAAGGGGGCCGGCGTCATCTACTTCGCCCTGAGCGCGGGCTTGCGGATCAACGAGTCGCTGGATGCCATCGCACAAGGCTCGGGCATCCCGGTGGACCAGCTCAAGGCGCTCAGCAACAGCCCGGGCCAGTTCGGCGTGCCCGCCAAGGCGAAGAACCTCGAAGGCTTCCTCGCCCCGGGTGAGTACCGCTTCCCGCTGGGAACCAGCGCGAAGGACATCCTGCAGAAGCTCGTCACGGGAACCATGGACGAGCTCAAGGCACAGGGCATCACGGACCCCACCAAGCAGTACCAGGCCATCATCGTGGCAAGCATCGTTCAGGCCGAGGGCGGCCAGGCCGACTACCGGAATGTCGCCGGGGCGATCTACAACAGGCTCAAGCCGAGCAACAAGGAGACGAACGGCCTGATCCAGTCCGATGCCACGGTCACCTACGGCCTGGGCACGAAGACCTTCCACCTGACGGATGAGCAGAAGGCGGACAAGGGCAACCCGTACAACACCTACGCCATTGCCGGCCTGCCGGTGGGTCCGATCGGTTCGCCCGGCAAGACGGCCATCGACGCCGCCGCCAAGCCCGCTGCGAACAACTACCTGTACTGGGTGACGATCAACCTGGACACCAAGGAAACAAAGTTCTCCAGCACGCTGGCCGAGCACAACAAGTACGTGGAGCTGTACACCGCATGGTGCACCGACAACCCGGGACGGTGCGTATGAGCCGCCGTGCCGCGGTCCTGGGCCACCCCATCGGCCACTCCAAGTCGCCGGCCCTGCACCGTGCCGCTTATGCCCGGCTCGGCGAGGACATCAGCTACACGGCGATCGACGTGACCGCCGCGCAGTTGCCGGAGTTCATGGCCGGCGTTGCCGCCCAAGCGGACTGGTGCGGCCTGTCCGTGACGATGCCGCTGAAGACGGCGATGGTCGCGGAAGTGCACGAGGTGCGGGGCGCCGGTGCGCACCTTGGCGTGATCAACACGGTCGCTTTCGAGAACGACGGCGGGGCGCCCCGCCGGATCGGCTACAACACCGACGTCGCCGGGATCGTCCACGCGGTCGGGTACGCGGGCGTCACCGAGCGGCCAGACGCCGCCGTGCTCGGCGGCGGCGGGACGTCCGCCGCGGCAATCGCGGCGCTCCGCGAGCTCGGCTGCGACGGCGCCCGGGTGTACGTGCGCGACGCCGGACGGGCGGGTGAAGCGGTCAAGGCCGCCGACGCCGTCGGGTTGGCCATCGAGCTGCTCCCCATGAATGGTGCCGCCGAAGGTATCGCCGCGGCGGAACTGGTGATCTCCACCCTGCCGCCGCGGGCGGCCGACGGCATCGCGGACGCCCTGGCGGCCCTCGGCCCCGGCACAGGTGGCGGGGTCCTGCTGGACGTCGCCTATGACCCGTGGCCCAGCCGGATCGCCGAAGAATGGCAGCGGCGCGGCGGAGCGGTGGTCCCGGGCCTGGAGATGCTCCTGTATCAGGCGGTCGAGCAGATCAGACTGTTCAGCGGCCGCAGCGTCGGCGCCGATGTCATAGATGTGATGTGCGACTCAGTCGGGCTTCCCCGGCGGGTCTAGTAACCCCCTTACATGGCAGGATTGGATATATGTTGCGTTGGTTGACTGCCGGAGAATCCCATGGGCCGGCACTGCTCGGAATTGTTGAAGGCGTCCCCGCCGGTGTGGAACTTGCCAGTGATGACCTGCGCGAGGCGCTGGCCCGACGCCGCCTAGGCTACGGCCGCGGCGCCCGCATGAAGTTCGAGCAGGACGAAGTCAGCATCCTCGGCGGTGTCCGCCACGGCGTCACGCAGGGCGGCCCGGTGGCGATCCAGATCGGCAACACCGAATGGCCCAAGTGGGAGCAGATCATGTCCGCCGATCCGGTGGACCCGGAACTGCTTGCCGACCAGGCACGCAACGCCCCGCTGACCCGGCCCCGTCCTGGCCACGCCGATTTCACCGGCATGCAGAAGTACGGCTTCGACGAGGCGCGCCCCGTCCTGGAACGCGCCAGCGCCCGCGAAACCGCCACCCGCGTTGCCCTGGGCACCGTCGCGGCGCGTTTCCTCAAGCAGCTCGGCATCGAACTCGTCAGCCACACCGTGTCCATCGCCAGCGTGTCGGTCCCGGAAGGCCGTCCCCTGCCGCTGCCTTCCGATGTCCTGGCCCTGGACTCGGACCCGCTGCGCTGCTTCGACCGTGAAACTTCGGACGCCATGGTGGCCGAGGTGGACGCGGCGCACAAGGAAGGCGAAACCCTCGGCGGAGTCGTCGAGGTCCTCGCTTACGGCCTGCCGCCGGGACTGGGCAGCTACGTCCACTGGGACCGCCGGCTCGACGCCCGGCTCGCCGCCGCCCTCATGGGCATCCAGGCCATCAAGGGCGTGGAAGTCGGCGACGGCTTCCGCACCGCGGCCCGCCGCGGATCGGCCGCCCATGACGAGATCGTCCGCGACGAAGACGGCCGCATCATCCGCAAGACCAACCGCGCCGGCGGCGTCGAAGGCGGCATGAGCATCGGCGAGGTGCTCCGCGTCCGCGCCGCCATGAAGCCGATCGCCACGGTTCCGCGTGCCCTGAAGACCATCGACGTGCGCACCGGCGAACCCGCCAAGGCCCACCACCAGCGCTCGGACGTCTGTGCCGTTCCCGCCGCCGGCGTGGTCGCCGAGGCGATGGTGGCCCTGGTGCTGGCTGAGGCCGTCACCGAGAAGTTCGGCGGCGACTCCGTGGCCGAGACTGCCCGCAACCTGAAGGCCTACCTGGAGAACATCCCGGCAACCCTGGACACGGTCGGCAACTAGTGGTCCGTGGTAATTCCGGCGCCGGCAGCCGGTCCGTGATTGTGCTGATGGGTCCGATGGCGGTCGGCAAGTCCGTCATCGGCCAGCAGCTCGCACAGCACCTGGGCCTGCCGTTCATCGACACGGACGCCGTCATCGTCGAACAGCACGGTGCGATCGCGGACATCTTCGCCGGCCGCGGCGAGCACGCGTTCCGCGAAATCGAGGCACGCACGGTGGCCCGCGCCGTCGAGGATTCCCGGCAGGACGGCGCTGTCATCTCGCTGGGCGGCGGCGCCGTCCTCGACTCGGGGACCCAGCAGCTGCTGGGCGGCTGCACCGCCGTCTACCTCGAGTGCGACGCCGACACGGTGGCCGAACGCATCGCCCGGAACAGCGGCCGCCCGCTGCTCGCCGGCGACGCGATGGCCCGCTGGCAGACCCTGTTCGACGCCCGCAGGCCCGTCTACACCCGCCTGGCGGACATCACCATCGACGTCCGCAGCGGCACGGTCGCGGAGATTGCCCTGCGGGTCGAAGAAGGATTGCAAAGCTTCATGGCCTTGAAAGAGGAAGTTCAACAATGAGCACTGAATCAACCATCATCAAGGTCACCGGACAGGCCGCCACAGACAATTACGACGTCGTGATCGGGCGCGGCCTGCTGTCCTCCCTTCCCGCAACGCTGGGGGAGCGGGTCAAGCGTGTCCTGGTGATCCACCCCCGGGCGCTGCGCCTCACCGGTGATGCCGTCCGCGCCGAACTGGAGGCCGCCGGCTTCACCGCCGTCACGGCCGAGATTCCGGACGCCGAGGAAGGCAAGCACATCCAGGTGGCCGCGTTCTGCTGGCAGGTGCTGGGCCAGAATGACTTCACCCGCTCCGACGCGGTGGTTTCCGTGGGCGGCGGGGCCGTGACGGACCTCGCCGGCTTCGTCGCGGCCACCTGGCTGCGCGGCGTCAAGGTGGTGCACATGCCCACCAGCCTGCTCGGCATGGTGGACGCCTCCGTTGGCGGCAAGACCGGCATCAACACGGCCGAAGGCAAGAACCTGGTGGGTTCCTTCCACCCGCCGGCCGCCGTCCTGGCCGACCTCGACACCCTGCGCACCCTGCCGAAGAACGAATTCATCTCCGGCATGGCGGAGGTCATCAAATGCGGGTTCATCGCCGACCCCGCCATCCTGGACCTGATTGAGAACAAGGGTTCCGAAGCGGTGGACCCCGAGTCCGACGTCGTGCGTGAACTCATCGAGCGCGCCATCGCCGTCAAGGCCAGGGTCGTCTCCGAAGACCTCAAGGAATCGGGACTGCGGGAAATCCTGAATTACGGCCACACCCTGGGCCACGCCATTGAACTCGTGGAACGCTACTCCTGGCGGCACGGCGCCGCCGTGTCGGTGGGCATGATGTTCGCCGCCGAGCTTTCCCGCAGCGTCGGGCGCCTTTCCGACGCCGACGCCGACCGGCACCGCAGCATCCTCGAGGGCTTCGGGCTTCCGGTCACCTACCGTAAGGACCGCTGGCAGGGCCTGCTTGACGGGATGCGCCGGGACAAGAAGTCCCGCGGAGACCTCCTGCGCTTCGTGGTCCTCGATGGTATCGCCAAGCCCGGCATCCTCGACGTGCCGGACACCTCCCTGCTGTTTGCCGCCTACCAGGAAATCGCATCATGACACTGATCACCCCAGAAGGCATGACGGACTGGCCCACCGGCGGATTCCCCGGCGTCCGCGTCAACCCGGACACCCTGCTGCCGCACGTCGTCAACGAAGACGCCATGGAAGCCGCCCTGGCCGAATCCACGGACCCCGCCGACCGCATCATGGCCCTGCTGCTCGAAGGCCACTTCGGCGACGCCGCCGAGGAACTGGCCGAGGCGCGCTGCAACGACCCGGAGTCCTTCAAGCTGCGGATCTACGAGGCCGAACTGCACCGCGCCACGAACCGCTTCGACCGTGCCGTGGAACTGTTCCGCCAGCTCCTGGCCGAAGTCCACGGCACCAGCCGCGAGCCGCTGGTGCACCAGTTCCTGGGCCGGGCCCACTTCGTGGCCGGCAATGTCTCCGCCGCCGCCGAATCGTTCTCCAAGGCGCTGGACCTGCGGGTCGCCCAGGCCGCGGACGCGTCCCTCATCTATTCCTCGGCGGTTGCCCTGCAGCGTGCCCGGAACGTGCTCGAACTGGCCTCCTGAGCCCTGTCCCGCAGCCTCGCGACGGCGGCAGTTGGACATTGCCGCTAGAATGGTTGAGGACTTTTCACGAAGTACGGGATTTTTGACAAATTAGCGCCGGCGGCCTGTATGGCATCCCTGGCGGGCATAGCGGTCTGGCGCAACAAACCAAGAGGATACGAGTGGCTACCACAAACGACATCAAGAACGGAACCGTCCTGAAGCTGGAGGGCAACCTCTGGAACGTCATCGAGTTCCAGCACGTCAAGCCCGGCAAGGGTGGTGCCTTCGTCCGCACCAAGATGCGCAACATTCTCTCCGGCAAGGTGGTCGACAAGACCTTCAACGCCGGCGCCAAGATCGAGACCGCCACGGTTGACCGCCGCGACTACACCTACCTGTACCAGGACGGCGCAGACTACGTCTTCATGGACGTCCAGGACTACGACCAGCTGACCGTGTCCGGCGAGGTCGTCGGCGACGCCAAGAACTTCATGCTGGAGAACCAGCAGGTCCTGATCGCCATGCACGAAGGTGCCCCGCTGTACCTCGAACTGCCGCCGAGCGTTGTCCTCGAAATCACCTACACCGAGCCGGGCCTCCAGGGCGACCGTTCCTCCGCCGGCACCAAGCCCGCCACCGTGGAAACCGGCTACGAGATCCAGGTTCCGCTGTTCCTCGAGCAGGGCACCAAGGTCAAGGTCGACACCCGCGACGGCAGCTACCTGGGCCGGGTCAACGACTAGTGAGCGCCCGTGGCAAGGCCCGCACCAGGGCCCTCGAGGTGCTCTTCGAGGCGGAACAGCGTTCCGCCCCTGCGCTTGAGGTTCTCAGGGCCCGGCGCGAAAAGACCGACCTGATCGTCAACCCCTACACGATGGACATCGTGGAGGGTGTGCTGGCCAAGCAGGCCACCATCGATGAGTTCCTCCAGACGTATGCCCAGGGCTGGACCCTGGAGCGCATGCCGTCGGTGGACCGCATCATCCTGCGGATCGGCGCCTGGGAACTGCTCTACAACGAGGACGTCCCCGACGGCGTCGCCGTCAGCGAAGCAGTGGCCCTCGCCAAGACCATGTCCACCGATGAGTCACCGGCATTCATCAACGGGCTCCTTGGCCGGCTCCAGAAGCTGAAGCCGTCGCTGCTGGCGTAGCCGCCCGCAGCATACACGGTAACGCGCACAAGAAGGCGGGCATCCCCGAAGGGATGCCCGCCTTCTTCGCTGTCCTGGGGTTTCAGCCCAATACGCTTCACCCCAACACTCTTCAGCCCAGCACGCTTTACCCCAACACGGCGGCCCGCAGGGCGGGCACCTCGGCCAGCTGGCGGAATTCGTCCGCCTGGTGCTGCCCGACGTCGCGCCCGCTCAGGATGCGCTGCCTTGTGCAGGCCAGGGCCGTGGCCGCCCTGACGAACTGCCGCATCTGCGCTTCCCTGCCGCGTCCCTGCGCCCAGCGGACGGCCTGCCGCCTGCCCCGACCGGTGGCGAGCATGTCGACCTCCACGGGGGAGAACCAGCCGGCGCGTGCGTACTCAAGCAGACGCTGCCGGGTCAGCTTGCTCTCCGCGACCCGCAGCAGGATGATCCCGACGACGGCGGCCAGGAAGATGGGAACCTGCACCAGGATGTATTCGACCAGGAAGTCCCCGCCCATGCTGTTCCAGCGGTTGTGCAGGAACATCGCCGGAAGCAGCCCCACGACGAAGGCGAGCACCGAGTGGCCGGTGTGCCATTTCCGGGCCGCGAAACCCATGATGAGGCCCGTGGTGCCGGTGAAGATGGCATGCGCGAACGGCGACATGATGCCGCGCAGAATGAAGATCCGCACCAGGTCCGTCCCCGGATTCGTTGACTCCGCGATCTCCCGGCCGAAGTAGAGGATGTTCTCCGTGAAGGCGAAGCCGCCGGCGATCGTGAAGGCGAACACCACGCCGTCCACGGGGCCGTCGAAGTACTTCCGCGCGGCCAGCAGCAGGAGCAGGAGCCCCAGCGACTTCGTAAACTCCTCCACGATCGGGGCCTCCACCGTGGCCATGAAGAAGCGGAAGTCCGCCTCGCTGGTCCGCGGTGCCACCACCGCGAACAGCGGCTGGATCAGCAAGGTCCCGGCGATGGACACGGCCGCGCCCCACGTGAACGCGAAGGCCAGCAGCCGCTTGGGTTCGGGTTCCCAGCGGTCGATGAAGGACACCGTCAGCAGCACGGCCGAAAGGGGCAGCAGGGACACCACGAAACCGATCCCGAAGCCGGCGACGCCGGTGTTCCCGAGCAGGAACGGCACGATCAGCAGGAGGCTCGCGAACGCCAGGATGGCCCCGGCGATCAGCAGGGGAAGCGTGCCCGTCGTCCGGCGTCGCGGGGCGGGCAGCGGCGGCAGCCAGGGCTGGCCCGGTACGCCGCCCGGGGTGCCCGGGGCCGGCCGGTAGTTGCGGGGATCGACGCGGCCGAACCACGTCGGGTTGGCGCCGGCCTCCATGAGCACTCGTGGATCCGGCTGCGGGCCGCCGGGGTGGCCGGGGTGGTTCGTCGTCATGCGAACGAGCCTATTTGCCGTTCCGCTCCCGCCAAAGCGTGCCCCGCTCGACGGCCCGGCCGCTGTGAGCGAAAACTCATGAAGGCCGCCTTCACACCGGCGGACGCCGGGCGCCGCTGTGATACTTTTGGAAGGCAAATGTTCCTTTTTTAATTCCGTCCTGTGAGGCGGGGAAAGGGGAGACGAGCGATGACTGATGTCGCAGCACCGGTGCCGTCCAGGGTTGTACTGAACCAGGGCGATATTGACCGTGCACTCACTCGTATCGCCCACGAGATCCTCGAGGCCAACAAGGGTTCCAAGGACCTGGTCCTGCTGGGCATCCCGCGCCGCGGCTACCCGCTGGCAGTCCGCCTCGCCAACAAGATCGCCGCCGCGGACCCTGCTGTCGACGCCGCCGCGATCGTCGGCCAGCTCGATGTCACGATGTTCCGCGACGACCTTTCCCGCCAGCCGGCCCGCCCCCCGTACCCCACGAAGCTGCCGAAGTCCGGTATCGACAACAAGGTCGTGGTGCTGATCGACGACGTCCTGTACTCCGGACGCACCATCCGCGCCGCCCTCGATGCCATCGTGGACCTCGGCCGTCCGCGCATCGTCCGCCTCGCCGTCCTGGTGGACCGCGGGCACCGGGAACTCCCCATCCGGGCCGACCATGTGGGCAAGAACCTGCCCACCGCCTCCTCCGAAAAGGTGCGCGTGCACCTCGAGGAACTCGACACCGTCGACGGCGCCCCGGTCAACGAGGTAGTGATCGAGGCCGGCGCATGAAGCACCTGCTCTCCACCCAGGACCTCAGCGCCACCGACGCGATCCGCATCCTGGACACCGCCGAGGAAATGGCCGCCGTCGGCGAACGCGAAGTCAAGAAGCTCCCGGCCCTGCGCGGCCGCACCGTGGTGAACCTCTTCTTCGAAGACTCCACCCGTACCCGCATCTCCTTCGAGGCCGCCGCCAAGCGGCTGTCCGCGGACGTCATCAACTTCGCCGCCAAGGGCTCCTCGGTGTCCAAGGGCGAATCCCTCAAGGACACCGCCCAGACCCTCGCCGCGATCGGTGCCGACGCCGTCGTGATCCGGCACTGGGCCTCCGGTGCCCCGCACCGCCTGGCCGCCACGGACTGGATCGACGCCGCCGTCATCAACGCCGGTGACGGCACCCACGAACACCCCACCCAGGCACTGCTGGATGCCTTCACCATGCGCCGCCACTGGGCGCGCCTGCACGGCACCGAATCCCAGGGCACGGACCTGAGCGGAATGCGGGTTGCCATCGCCGGCGACGTCCTGCACTCCCGGGTGGCCCGCTCCAACGTCTGGCTGCTGCGCACCCTGGGCGCGGACGTCACCCTGGTGGCGCCGCCCACGCTCCTGCCGATCGGCGTCGAGGAATGGCCCTGCAAGGTCAGCTACAACCTCGACGAGACGCTCCAGGCCGGCGTGGACTCCATGATGATGCTCCGGGTGCAGGGCGAACGCATGAACGCCTCGTTCTTCCCGTCCACCCGCGAGTACTCCCGGCGCTGGGGCTTCGACGACACCCGCCTGCGCGCCTTGGACGAACTCGGCCTCAAGGACACCATCATCATGCACCCGGGCCCGATGAACCGCGGCCTGGAAATCTCCTCGGCCGCCGCCGATTCGCCGCGCTCCACGGTCCTGGACCAGGTGCGCAACGGTGTCTCGGTCCGCATGGCCGCCCTGTATCTGCTGCTCTCCGGGGACACCCGCGAAGCAGTTCCCGCATCCGCCCAGCCCGGCGCAACCACCCAGTCCACCAAGGAGAGCCACTGATGGCAGAGAACACTTACCTGATCCGTGGCGCTGCCATCCTCGGCGGGGACGCTGAGGACCTGCTCATCCACGACGGCGTCATCGCCGCCCGCGGCAACGGCGCGGCCACGCATGAGGCCGCGGCGGACGCCACCGTCATCGAGGCCGCCGGACTTGTCGCCCTGCCCGGCATGGTCGACATCCACACCCACCTGCGCGAGCCCGGCCGCGAAGACGCCGAAACGGTCGAGACCGGCACCCGCGCCGCCGCCCTCGGCGGCTACACCGCCGTGCACGCCATGGCCAACAGCAACCCAGTCGCGGACACTGCCGGCGTCGTCGAGCAGGTCCACAGCCTGGGCCGCGCCTCGGGCTGGGTGGACGTCCGCCCGGTGGGCGCCGTTACCGTCGGCCTGGCCGGCGAGCAGCTCGCCGAACTCGGCGCCATGGCCGATTCCCGCGCCCAGGTGCGGGTCTTCTCCGACGACGGCATCTGCGTCCACGATCCCGTCCTCATGCGCCGCGCGCTCGAATACGTGAAGGCGTTCGACGGCGTGGTGGCCCAGCACGCGCAGGAACCGCGCCTCACCGCCGGGGCCCAGATGAACGAAGGCGCCGTCTCCGCAGTGCTCGGCCTGGGCGGCTGGCCGGCCGTGGCCGAGGAAAGCATCATCGCCCGCGACGTCCTGCTCGCCCAGCACGTCGGCTCCCGCCTGCACGTCTGCCACGTCTCCACCGCCGGTTCCGTCGAGATCATCCGGTGGGCCAAGTCCCGCGGCATCGACGTCACCGCCGAGGTCACCCCGCACCACCTGCTCCTCACGGACGAACTGGTCCGCAGTTACGACCCCGTCTACAAGGTCAACCCGCCGCTGCGCACCGAAACGGACGTCCTGGCCCTGCGCGAGGCTCTCGCCGACAGCACCATCGATGTCATCGGCACCGACCACGCCCCGCACCCCAGCGAGCACAAGGAATGCGAATGGGCGCAGGCGGCCATGGGCATGACCGGGCTGGAAACGGCGCTGTCCGTGGTCCAGGAAACCATGATCGAAACCGGCCTGATGGGCTGGGCCGACTTCGCCCGCGTCACCTCCACCGTCCCGGCACGCATCGGCCGCCTGGAAGACCAGGGCCGCCCGCTCGAAGCCGGCGAACCCGCCAACATCATCCTCGTGGACCCCGCCGCCCGCTGGACCGTGGACCCCTACAAGATGGCCACCATGGGCCGGAACTCCCCGTTCAAGGGCCGGGAACTGCCCGGCGCCGTGATCGCCACCTTCTTCAAGGGCCACCCCACGGTGCTCGACGGCAAACTGAACGCACCCTACCGCCACCCGGAGACCGCCAGCGCGGTCAGCGGGAACTGATGAACGAGCTCGCCTCCCTGCTGCTCGTCCTGGCGCTGTGCGCCGTGGCGTTCACGCTCATCTGGCTCGGCTGGCGCTCCCGGCTCCGGCGGCAGGCCGACGTCGAACAGCCCCCGGCCGTTCCGGCGGAACTGGGCGCGGCCGCCGTCGTCGTCGAGGGCCAGTACGTGGCCACGACGACGGCGGGGGACTGGCTGGACCGGATTGCGGTCCACGGCCTGGGCCTGCGCGGCAACGCCGAAGCGAGCGTGCACCCGGAAGGCGTGCTGTTCGACCGGGAAGGCTCCCAGCCGCTGTTCGTGCCGCGCCAGGCACTCCTAGCCCAGCGACAGGACAGCGGGATGGCCGGCAAGTTCGTCGAGAAGGACGGACTCGTGGTCATCAGCTGGACTCTGGGAAGCCGCACACTGGATACGGGATTCCGTACCCGGCATGCCGCCGACAAACAGCCGCTCATCAACGCACTTCAAGAATTGATCTCCGCAAACCCCCAGGCGCAAGCCGATAGTGGAAAGTAAGACAGTGACGGACAACAACGCAGCGACACATCCGAACGACGTTGACGCCAGCGCAGCGGCAAGCGCCGCTCCCGCAGTGCTGGTCCTCGAAGACGGCCGCGTGTTCCGCGGCCGCAGCTACGGTGCCACGGGCACTGCCCTGGGTGAAGCCGTTTTCGCCACCGGAATGACCGGGTACCAGGAAACGATCACCGACCCCTCATACGCCCGCCAGCTCGTGGTGCAGACCGCACCGCACATCGGCAACACCGGCGTGAACAGCGAGGACGCCGAATCCCGCAAGATCTGGGTTGCCGGCTACGTGGTGCGCGACGCTGCCCGCCGCCCCTCCAACTGGCGCTCCGAACGCAGCCTCGACGCCGAACTCGTGGAGCAGGGAATCGTTGGCATCCAGGGCGTGGACACCCGCGCCATCACCCGCCACCTGCGCGAAAACAAGACCATGCGCGCCGGAATCTTCTCCGGCGAAGCCGCCAAGGCCGCCGAAAGCGAACTGCTCGCCACTGTCAAGGCCAGCGCCCCGATGGAAGGCGCCCGCCTGGCCGAGGAAGTCAGCATCGACGAAGCCTACGTGGTGGAACCGAAGGACCACGGCTGGGACGGCGACGCCCGCTTCTCGATCGCGGCCATCGACCTCGGCATCAAGGCCATGACCCCGGTCCGCTTCGCCGAACGCGGCGTCCGCGTCCACGTGCTCCCGGCCACCGCCACCCTCGAGGACGTCAAGGCCGTCAACCCGGACGGCTTCTTCATGTCCAACGGCCCCGGCGACCCTGCCACCGCCGACGCCCAGGTGAAGCTGCTGCGCTCCGTGCTGGACGAGAAGCTGCCGTACTTCGGCATCTGCTTCGGTAACCAGATCCTCGGCCGGGCCCTCGGCTTCGGCACCTACAAGCTCAAGTACGGCCACCGCGGCATCAACCAGCCCGTGATGGACCGCCGCACCGGCAAGGTCGAAATCACCTCGCAGAACCACGGCTTCGCAGTCGATGCCCCCATGGACGGGGCCAGCACGGCGCCTGAGGAGCGCTACGGCCGCGTCGAGGTCAGCCACGTGAGCCTCAACGACAACGTGGTTGAAGGCCTGTCCTGCCTGGACATCCCCGCCTTCTCGGTCCAGTACCACCCCGAGGCCGCCGCGGGTCCGCACGACGCCGCGTACCTCTTCGACCGCTTCATCGACCTGATGGACAGCACCCAGAACTCCGCCCAGACCACATCGGCTCAGACCAGCGAGGACACCAAGTAATGCCGAAGCGTACAGATCTCAAGAGCGTCCTTGTCATCGGTTCCGGCCCGATCGTCATCGGCCAGGCAGCCGAGTTCGACTACTCCGGAACCCAGGCCCTCCGCGTGCTCAAGGAGGAAGGCCTGCGCGTCATCCTCGTGAACTCCAACCCGGCTACGATCATGACCGACCCGGAATTCGCCGACGCCACCTACGTCGAGCCGATCACCCCGGAGGTGGTCGAAAAGATCATCGCCAAGGAGCGCCCCGACGCCGTCCTGCCCACCCTGGGTGGCCAGACGGCCCTCAACACGGCGATCGCCCTGGACAAGAACGGCGTGCTGGCCAAGTACAACGTGGAACTGATCGGCGCGAACATCGCCGCGATCGAGCTCGGCGAAGACCGCGAGAAGTTCAAGGGCGTCGTGGAACGCTGCGGCGCCGAATCCGCCCGCAGCCACATCATCCACACCATGGAAGAGGCCTTCACCGCCGCCGAGGACCTCGGCTACCCGATGGTGGTCCGCCCGTCCTTCACCATGGGCGGCCTCGGCTCCGGCCTGGCGTACAACGAGGACGACCTGCGCCGCATTGTCGGCCAGGGCCTGCAGTACAGCCCCACCACCGAGGTGCTGCTCGAAGAGAGCATCCTCGGCTGGAAGGAATACGAGCTCGAGATGATGCGCGACAAGAACGACAACGTCGTTGTGGTCTGCTCCATCGAGAACTTCGACCCCGTGGGCGTGCACACCGGCGACTCCATCACGGTGGCCCCGGCCCTGACCCTGACCGACCGCGAGTACCAGAAGCTGCGCGACGTGGCCATCGCGGTCATCCGCGAAGTCGGCGTGGACACCGGCGGCTGCAACATCCAGTTCGCCATCCACCCGGACACGGGCCGCGTCGTCGTCATCGAAATGAACCCGCGCGTCTCCCGCTCCTCCGCTCTGGCATCCAAGGCCACAGGCTTCGCGATCGCCAAGATCGCCACCAAGCTGTCCCTGGGCTACACCCTGGATGAGATCCCGAACGACATCACGCAGAAAACCCCGGCGTCCTTCGAACCGACCCTGGACTACGTGGTCGTGAAGGTGCCGCGCTTCGCGTTCGAGAAGTTCCCGGCCGCAGACCCGACGCTCACCACCACCATGAAGTCCGTGGGCGAGGCCATGGCCATGGGCCGCAACTTCACCGAGGCCCTGCAGAAGGCCCTCCGCTCCCTGGAGCAGAAGGGCTCGCAGCTGGACTTCAGCCACGTGCCCGAGTACGAAGTCGCCGAACTCGTCGAAAAGGCCAAGCGCCCGACGACGGACCGCCTCTACCAGGTCCAGCGCGCCCTGCTGGGCGGCGCCACCGTCGAGGAACTGTACGCCGCCACGAAGATCGACCCGTGGTTCCTGGACCAGCTGCAGCTGCTCAACGAAACCGCCCAGGAGATCCGCAAGGCCGGCGCCCTCACCGAGGAGATGCTGCGCAACGCCAAGCGCCACGGCTTCTCCGACGAGCAGATCGGTGCCCTGACGCACAACAGCGAAGCCGTGGTCCGCGGCGTCCGCCAGGCCCTCGGCATCCGTCCCGTCTACAAGACCGTGGACACCTGCGCCGCGGAGTTCGCCGCCTACACCCCGTACCACTACTCGGCCTACGACGAGGAGGACGAGGTGGGCCTGCACGCCAAGCCGTCCGTGATCATCCTCGGCTCGGGCCCGAACCGCATCGGCCAGGGCATCGAGTTCGACTACTCCTGCGTCCACGCCTCCATGGCGCTGCGCAAGGCCGGCTACGAGACCGTCATGGTCAACTGCAACCCGGAAACGGTGTCCACGGACTACGACGTGTCCACCCGCCTCTACTTCGAACCGCTGACCCTCGAGGACGTCCTCGAAGTCATCGCGGCCGAAGAGCGCACCGGCGGCGTGATGGGCGTCTTCGTCCAGCTCGGTGGCCAGACCCCGCTGAAACTCGCCCAGCAGCTGGCCGACGCCGGCGTGCCGATCCTGGGCACCTCGCCCGAGGCCATCGACCTGGCCGAGCACCGCGGCGAGTTCTCCCGCGTGCTGGACAGCGCCGGCCTGATCGCCCCGAAGAACGGCACCGCCGTCTCCTTCGAGGACGCCAAGAAGATCGCCGACGAAATCGGCTACCCGGTCCTCGTCCGCCCGTCCTACGTGCTGGGCGGCCGCGGCATGGAGATCGTCTACGACGAAGCCAACCTCTCCCGCTACATCGCCAACGCCACCGAGATCACCCCGGACCACCCGGTGCTGATCGACCGCTTCCTCGAGGACGCCGTCGAAATCGATGTCGACGCACTCTTCGACGGCACGGACATGTACCTCGGCGGCATCATGGAGCACATCGAGGAAGCCGGCGTGCACTCCGGCGACTCCGCCTGCGTGCTGCCCCCGATCACCCTCGGCAAGAACGTGATCGACCGGGTCCGCACTGCCACCCGCGCGATCGCCGAAGGCGTGGGCGTACGCGGCCTGATCAACATCCAGTTCGCCCTCGCCTCGGACGTGCTCTACGTGCTGGAAGCCAACCCGCGTGCCTCCCGCACCGTGCCGTTCGTCTCCAAGGCCACCGGCGTGCAGATGGCCAAGGCCGCGGCCCTGATCGGCACCGGCGTCACCATCAACCAGCTCCGCAGCGCCTACAAGATGCTGCCGGAGACCGGTGACGGTTCCACCCTGCCGTTCGACGCGCCGATCGCCGTGAAGGAAGCCGTGCTTCCGTTCAGCCGCTTCCGCACCCTGGAAGGCAAGGTCGTCGACTCCCTGCTCGGCCCGGAAATGCGCTCCACCGGCGAGGTCATGGGCATCGACAAGCACTTCGACACCGCGTTCGCCAAGAGCCAGGCTGGCGGCGGCAACGCGCTGCCCACCGAAGGCAAGGTCTTCGTCTCTGTCGCCAACCGCGACAAGCGCTCGGTGATCATGGGCGTCAAGCGCCTCTCCGACCTCGGCTTCGAGATCGTCTCCACCGGCGGCACCGCCGACGTCCTGCGCCGCAATGGCATCCAGGCCACCCCGGTGCGCAAGGTGGCCGAAGGCTCCAGCGCCGAAGGCGAAGGCACCATCGCCGACCTCATCGTTGCCGGTGAGATCGACATGGTCTTCAACACGCCCTCCGGCGGCGAGGCCCGTTCCGACGGCTACGAACTGCGTGCCGCCGCGACCTCGATCGGCATTCCCTGCATCACCACGGTGGCTGAATTCAACGCCGCCGTGCAGGCGATCGAGGCACAGCGCACCTACGAATGGTCCGTGACCAGCCTGCAGGAGCACGCGGCCAACCTGACCGCAGCCAAGGAATCGGTCAATGCCTGAGTCCACGGTTGACCAGCGGACCGGCCGGGAATCCTTCGGTTCCCGGCTGGCCGCCGCGATGGCCGCCCGCGGTCCGCTCTGCGTCGGCATCGACCCGCACCCGGGGCTGCTGGCCGACTGGGGACTGAACGACGACGTCGCCGGACTCGAGCGTTTCTCCCTCACCGTCGTGGAGGCCGTCGCTTCCCTCGCTGCCGCGGTCAAGCCGCAGGTGGCCCTGTACGAACGCCACGGCTCGGCCGGCATGGCTGTGCTGGAGCGCACGCTGGCCGCCACGTCCGACGCCGGGGTGCTGAGCATCGCCGACGCCAAGCGCGGGGACATCGGCTCCACCATGGCTGCCTACGCGGATGCCTGGCTGCGTGACGGTTCGGCCCTCGCGGCCGATTCCGTGACCCTGAGCCCGTACCTGGGCTTCGAGTCGCTGCGCCCCGCCCTGGACCTGGCCGCCGAGTACGGACGCGGTGTGTTCGTGCTGGCACTGACCTCGAATCCCGAGGGCAAGTCCGTGCAGCACGTGGGCGGCAGCGAATCCGTGGCCAAGCGCATCGTGGAAGCGGCCACCGTCGAAAACGGGCGCTACGACGGCGCGCTGGGCTCGGTGGGCCTGGTGGTCGGCGCGACCATCGGCAGTGCCCTGGCGGACCTGGGCCTGGACCTCAACGCGGTCAACGGGCCGCTCCTGGCGCCCGGGCTGGGCGCCCAGGGGGCCACCGCCGCGGATCTTCGCAGCACCTTCGGTGCCGCGTATCCGGCCGTCCTCGCAACCTCCAGCCGCGGCATCCTGGCCGCCGGTCCCGCCGTCGCCGGGCTGCGCGCGGCCACCGAAGAAACCCGGGACGGACTGCTCGCCAGCTGAGCCACGCCAGGTGCGGGCCGCCGTCGGGCGCTCCTTGCACACGGAGCCGGTACCCGCCACCAGGCGGGCACCGGCTCCGCGTTGCTTTCACGGCGCGGATGCCGGTAGCTTCGGGGTAGTCCACTGCGCTGCGGGCACAGTGGTGCACAGAATGGGGAGACCAGTGGCTCTGAAGGCTTTGTCTGCACAGGAACGTAGCGATGCCCTTGCGAAGGCGGCCAAAGCCAGGGCGCACCGGGCCCAGGCCAAGGAACGCCTCCGGAAGGGCGAGCTGAACATCGCCGGGCTGATCGGCCTCGCGGCCGAGGACGAAGCCCTGGCCCGGATGCGGGTGGCCGAGCTGCTGGAAGCCGTACCGGGCGTCGGCCCCGTCCGGGCGGCCGCGATCATGGAACAGATTGGCATTGCGGCCTCGCGCAGGCTCCGGGGCCTTGGCGTCCACCAATCCCGGGCGCTGATAGATTTTATGGAAGACAAACACGGCGTCTAGCGCCTCACCCCGAAGGATCACGTGAGCAAGAAACCGGGACTGACCGTCCTCGCAGGCCCCACCGCCGTCGGCAAGGGAACCGTATCCACCTACATCCGCGACAACTACCCGGAAGTCTGGCTGTCGGTATCCGCCACTACCAGGGCGCCGCGCCCGGGGGAGACGGAAGGCGTTCACTACTTCTTCAAGAGCGCCGACGAGTTCGATTCCCTGGTCGCGGACGGCCAGCTCCTCGAATGGGCCGTGGTGCACGGTCACAACCGCTACGGAACCCTGCGCAGCACCGTTGAGGCGGCCATCGCCGAAGGCAAGTCCGTCCTGCTCGAGATCGACCTCCAGGGCGCGCGCCAGGTCAAGGACGCGGTGCCGGACGCCAACTTCGTCTTCCTGGCACCGCCCTCGTGGGAGGAAATGGTGCGCCGCCTGGTGGGACGCGGCACGGAAACCCCGGAAGAACAGCAGCGCCGCCTGGAAACCGCTAAACTGGAACTTGCCGCTGAACCGGAGTTCAACCACACCGTCATCAACGATGACGTCCGACGGGCAGCGGACGAGCTTGTTTCACTCATGGGGCTTACCCCGCACCAGCGCTAAGCGCCGGGAACTGTCAGCCCGCTAGAATTTGGAGAATTCGTGTCCACGAACCTTGAAGGCATCATCAACCCGCCGATCGACTCGCTGCTTAAGGCCGCCGATTCCAAGTACGGCCTGGTGATCTTCGGCGCCAAGCGTGCACGCCAGATCAACGCGTACTACGCACAGCTGCACGAGGGCCTCTTCGAATACGTCGGCCCGCTCGTTGACACCAAGCTGAACGAGAAGTCCCTCTCCATCGCACTGCGCGAGATCAACGAGGGCCTGCTCGTATCCACGCCGATCGAATCGGCCGAGTAGGCAGTCAGCCTGTAGACGGGGGCCACGTGCGCATCATCCTCGGAGTCGGGGGAGGGATCGCAGCCTACAAGGTTGCATCGCTCCTCCGGCTTTTTACTGAAGCCGGACACGACGTCACGGTCATTCCCACCGAAGCGGCTACCCGCTTCGTCGGGACGGCCACCTGGGAGGCGCTCTCGGGCAAGCCCGTGAGCAACAGCGTGTTCGACGACGTCGAGAAGGTCAACCACGTCAGGCTCGGCCACGAGGCGGACCTCATCGTGGTGGCCCCCGCGACGGCGGACCTGCTCGCCAAGGCGGCCACCGGCCAGGCCGGCGACCTGCTCACCAACACGCTCCTCATGGCGCATGGCCCGGTGCTTTTCGCCCCCGCCATGCACAGTGAAATGTGGCAGCACCCGGCAACCCGGGCCAACGTGGAAACCCTGCGCAGCCGCGGCGCCACCGTGCTGGAACCCGCCGTCGGGCGCCTGACCGGCGCCGACTCCGGCCCCGGCCGGCTGCCGGAACCTGAAGCGATCTTCGACGCCGCGCTGGCCCTGGCCGGCGCCGCTGCGGTCGCTGTTTCCCCGTTAACGCCCGGGCCCCTTGCCGGACGCACCGTCACCATCACCGCAGGCGGCACCCGCGAAGCCCTCGATCCCGTGCGCTTCCTGGGCAACCGCTCTTCGGGCAAGCAGGGCGCTGCCCTCGCCCAGGCCGCCCTCGACGCCGGCGCCCGGGTACGGTTCCTGGCCGCCCACATGGACGTCGAACCGCCGTCGGGCGTGGAGCTGGTCCGCGTCGAATCGGCGCTCGAACTGCGGGAGGCGGCGCTGGCCGCCGCGCCGGAGTCCGACGTCGTGATCATGGCCGCGGCTGTGGCTGACTTCCGGCCCGCCGAGGTATCTGACACGAAAATCAAGAAGAAGGACGACCAGGACGCACCGCTGGTCCGGCTCGTGCGGAACCCCGACATCCTCCGCGAACTTGTCGAACAACGCGGCAGTGCCCACGCCGGCGGGACGCACGGCAGCCAGCTCATCGTCGGCTTCGCCGCGGAGACGGGCGACGCCGATGGCGACGTCCTGGAACACGCCCGCGCCAAGCTCGCCCGCAAGGGCTGCGACCTGCTGGTGGTGAACCACGTCGGCATCGGCCGGGTCTTCGGCCAGGATGAGACCTCCGTGGTGATCCTCTCCGGGCATGGCGCCGTGCCGCAGTCGGCCGCCGGGTCCAAGGCCGACGTCGCCGCCGCCGTCATTGACCGGATCGCCGCCGAGCTCGACCGCGTTTCGCCCGCCGGCTGACGCCGCATCGGCAGCATCCTTAGCACGGGGACACACGGCACCGGCCGTTGTCCCTCAACCAAGTAAGGTAGTCACGTGACTTTACCCCTGCACCACGCCCACGGAAATCCGTCCAAGCTCCGGCTCTTCACCTCAGAGTCAGTCACCGAAGGGCACCCGGACAAGATCTGCGACCAGATCAGCGACGCGATCCTCGACGCCCTCCTTGCCGCCGACCCGGAGTCCCGCGTCGCGGTGGAAACCATGGCCACCACGGGCCTGGTGCATGTTGCCGGTGAAGTCACCACCGACGCCTACGTCGAAATCCCGCAGATCGTCCGCGAGACCATCCTGGGCATCGGCTACGACTCCTCGGCCAACGGCTTCGACGGCGCCCGCTGCGGCGTGTCGGTGTCCATCGGCCAGCAGTCCAACGACATCGCCGGCGGCGTCTTCAACTCGCTCGAAGCCCGCGAAGGCCGCCAGGAGGACGACTACGACCTCCAGGGTGCCGGCGACCAGGGCATCATGTTCGGCTACGCCAGCGATGAAACCCACTCCTACATGCCCACCCCGATCTGGCTGGCCCACCGCCTCTCCGAGCGGCTCACCGACGTCCGCAAGAGCGGCGAATTGGCGTACCTGCGGCCGGACGGCAAGACCCAGGTGACCGTCGGGTACGACGGCGACCGTCCCGTCTCGGTCGAAACGGTGGTCATCTCCAGCCAGCATGCCGAGGGAACCAAGCTCGAACTCCTGCGCGCCGACCTTGCCGAGCACGTCATCAAGCCGGTGTTGGAAGCTTCCGAGCTGGACACGTCCCGTGCCCTGAACATCCTCAACCCGGCCGGCGCCTTCGTGATCGGCGGCCCGGTGGGCGACGCCGGCCTCACCGGCCGCAAGATCATCGTGGACACCTACGGCGGCTTCTCCCGCCACGGCGGCGGCGCCTTCTCCGGCAAGGACCCGTCGAAGGTGGACCGTTCGGCCGCCTACGCCATGCGCTGGGTCGCCAAGAACGTGGTGGCCGCGGGCCTGGCCCGGCGCGCCGAGATCCAGATCGCCTACGCGATCGGCCAGGCGCGCCCGGTGGGAACCTATGTGGAGACCTTCGGCACCGAAACCGTCGATCCGGCCCGCATCAGCGAAGCCATCGCCGAGATCTTCGACCTGCGCCCCCGCGCGATCATCGACGCCCTCGACCTGAAGCGTCCGATCTACACCAAGACCGCCGCCCACGGCCACTTCGGCCGGGACGAGCCGGACTTCACCTGGGAACGCCTGGACCGCGTGGCGGAGTTGAAGGAATTCTTCAACGCCTGACCCGGCCGCCGGCGACGCTGCACTGAAAATGTCAGTGCCCCTTGCTTTGCTGGTGCCAGCAAAGCAAGGGCCGGAGCCGGAGGACAGGGGGTGACCACGATGGGCGAGGACGGATTGTTCCCCCTGGCCGGGAACCCTTCCGCTGCGGCGTCGGCACGCCAGCCCTCCCTGCTGCAGGGATTCCCCGCACAGTCCGCCGCGGGCGGCCCCGAGCCGGCAGCGGTGGATCCCGTGGCCGCGGTGCTGATTGAATCTCCGTTGCCGCACCTGGACAGGCCCTTCGACTACAGCGTGCCCGCCAAACTGGCGGATTCCGCGCTGCCCGGCGTCCGCGTCAAGGTGCGCTTCAACGGCCAGGAACTCAGCGGCTACATCCTCGAGCGGAAGGGATACGACCCGGGCGGACCGGCGCTCGTTCCCCTGCTTAAAGTGGTTTCGGAGGTCCCGGTGCTGGGCCCGTCCCTGCTGGCCCTCGCGTCCGCCGTCGCCGGCCGGTACGCCGGAACGCTCAGCGATGTGCTGCGCACCGCCATCCCGCCCCGCGTTGCCGGCCTAGAGAAGGGCTATCTCGCCGGGGACGAACTCCACGACGCCCCGAAATCGGGCACAGAAGGGGAACAAATCACGGCCATCCGGCGCGATACCGCCGGAAGCTGGGCCTCCTACGGCAACGGCACCGCCTTCCTCCAGCACCTAGCGGCTGGCGGATCCCCGCACGCCGTCCTCACGGCCGTGCAGGGCTACGGCCCGGACGGCTGGCCCCGCCTGGTAGCGGCGGCCGTCGCCGCCGTGCGGTCCTCGGGGCGGGGCGCGGTCGTCGTCGTTCCGGACCACCGGGACCTTGACCGCATGGAGCAGGCCCTCCTGGAGGTCCTCCCCGCCGCGGATGTCGCGCGGCTCACCGCCGAGGACGGCCAGACGCCGCGCTACCGGAGCTACCTGAGGCTGCTCCGCGGCGACGCGGGAGTGGCTGTCGGCACCCGCTCGGCGGCGTACGCGCCCGTGCAGGACCTCGGCCTCGTGGTGTGCTGGGACGACGGCGACGACCTCCACATCGACCAGCGCGCACCCTACGCCCACAGCCGCGAGGTCCTGTTGCTGCGCAGCGAACAGGAATCAGCGGCCTGCCTCATGGCCGCGCACAGCCGGAGCACCGAACTGCAGCGTCTGGTCGGCACCGGCTGGGCAGTGCCGGTCGAAGCCCCGCGGCCTGTGGTCCGCAGCAGGACCCCGCGCGTCCTGAACACCGCCGACAGCTTCGAACAGGAGCGGGACCCCCTGGCCCGCATCGCCAGGCTGCCCGGAGCGGCGTGGCGCGCCGCGAAGGAAGGGCTGGAACGCGGACCGGTGCTGGTGCAGGTGGCGCGTGCCGGTTACGCCCCGTCGCTGGTGTGCGAGGACTGCCGGGAACCGGCGCGCTGCACCAATTGCCAGGGGCCCCTCGCCGTCACGGGGCCTTCCTCGCCGCCGCAATGCCGCTGGTGCTCCACTCCTGCGCCCGAATGGCACTGCAGGCACTGCGGCGGACGGCGGCTGCGGCGCGGTGCCGCCGGGGTGCTGCGGACTGCCGAGGAACTCGGCCGCGCCTTTCCGGGGAAGACGGTCATCACGTCGTCGGGAGACCAAGTGAAGGCCAGGGTCGGAACAGCGCCTGCGCTGGTGGTTGCCACGATCGGCGCCGAACCCGTGGCCGACGCCGGCTACGCGGCGGCACTGCTCCTGGACGGCGCTTCATTGCTCCGGCGTGAAAACCTGCGCGCCGGGGAGGACACCGTGCGGCGCTGGTTCAACGCGGCCGCCCTGGTCCGTCCGGCGTCCGACGGCGGGCTGGTGGTGGTCACCGCTGACGACAGCACGGCCACCGGTGCCCTGCTGCGCTGGGACCCTGCCGGCTTCGCCGCCCGGGAACTGGCCCTGCGCCAGGAACTGAAACTGCCGCCCGCGGTACGCGTCGCTTCCGTGACCGGGCCGCGCGCCGACGTCGTGCATTTCACCGGTGCCCTCGGCCGCTCGCTGGAGCTGCGCGCCGTCGGGCCGTCCCCGCTCTCGGTGTCGGCCGCCCGGCAGGGAAGCCAGCCCGAGGAGGCCGACGTCCGCACCCTGCTGTTCATTCCCTACGGCCAGGCGGCGCAGGCCACCAAGGAGATGCGCGCCGTGAAGGCCGCGAGTGCGGCGAAGCGGACCGCGGGCCCCGTGCAGCTCAGGCTCGACGGCGTGGACGTGCTGTAACCGAAGCGCTCAGCGCCGCTTCCGGCCCCGCAGGGCCACGACTTCTTCCGCCACGGCGAGCAACTGCCGGGCCGAATCCTCCCAGCTGAAGTCAGCTGCCCGCTCCACCGAACGGCGCGAGCGCTTCTGCCAGAACTGCGCGCCCTGCAGTTCCTGCACCGCGGCCGTGAACGCGGCGGGCGAATCCGGGTCCACATAGCTGGCGGCGTCGGAGCCCACTTCCCGGAAGATCGGGATGTCGCTGGCGATCACGGGGGTGCCCAGGGCCATGGCCTCGACCAGGGGAAGTCCGTAGCCTTCGGCGCGGGACAGGCTCACCAAGGCGGTCGCCTTGGCAAGCAGGTCGCTGTATTCCCCGTCCGTGACGCCGTTGTGGAAGCGGACGTCCGCCCCGGCGGGCACCAGGGCCTCGAGTTCGGCACGGCGCTGCGGGGTGATCCGGCTGAGCAGGTGCAGGGTGAATCCGGGAAGGCCGGCCATGCCTCGGATCATGGTGTCCACGTTCTTGTACGGCATGAACGAGCCCATGTAGAGCAGCGACTTGTCGGCACCGGCCTCCGGGTCCCGCGGCTGCTGGCCCGGCTGCGGTGCGTTCCCGACGATCCGCACCGGCCGCCTCGTCAGGCGGTACTTGGCCATGAGGGCTTCGGTGGTGTGGCTGATGGTGGCCACGACGTCGGCCCGGTTCAGCAGGACCCGCTGTGGCCAGAAGGCTTTGTGGTAGAGCCGCCACAGCAGCCGCACTGGCGCGGGCAGGAAGCCCGGGGGAGCGGGGTGCTCGTAGTAGATGAGGTCGTGCAGGGTCAGGACGAGCCCGTACTTACGGCCCAGGGTGCCCATGGTCTGCATGGGGCACACCACCACGTCTGCCCCGAGCTTGTTGACCTCCCGGGCCACGAAGAGCTCCATCGGCGAGAGCGGGCTGTTGACGAGCACATGGGGCACGTCCGGCAGCAAGGCCAGCTGGCGCGTATCGCTGATCAGCATGGTCACGTCGGCGATCTTCGCGGTGGCCGCGATGAGGCTTGAGCCGTAGCGGCTGATCCCGTCGTGGTGGTCGGTCCGGGTAAACCGGGCGTCGATGACGATTTTCACGCGGGATGTTCCTCCAGGAAGGTGCGGATGGCGGCGGCTGCGGGTTCCGGCGTCTCGTAGTGGATCAGGTGCCCGACGCCGGGAATCACCACGAGGCGGCCGTCCGGCAGCGCTTCCAGCAGCTTGTGCTGCGCGGGCAGGGTGGCAATCTCGTCCTTTTCGCCGGCGATGAGCAGGACCGGCAGCCGCAGCCGGGGCGCCGCCTCGGCCACGTGGCTGGACACCGAGGCCTTGAACGATTCGAGCAGGCTGTTCCGGTCCGCGAAGGCGGAGAAGTAGGCATCGTGCTGGGCGTGCACGAATCCGCGCAGCGGCTTGTCGCGGGTCTTGGCCATGGTTTCGCTCATGACGCGCACGATCAGCCGGTTCCGCAGCAGGGCCAGGCCCAGCCGCCGCGGCAGCCGTGCGGACAGCTGGTAGTAGAACACGGCGAGCTTGGTCATCAGGCCCTTGGGGCCCTCCAGCGCGGGGAGGGCGATGGGGTTGATCAGCACCAGGGGAGTGACGGCGCCGGGGTGCGCCGCGACGAAATGGCTGGCGATGATGGAGCCGAAGGAATGCCCCAACAGCACAGTGTCGCGTCCGAGGCCGAGGGCGGCCATGAAGTCGGAGATGAACTTCCCGTAGCGCTCCACGGTGTGCTCGTCCCGGGCGAAGGCGTCGGAACTGCCGAACCCAGGAAGGTCCGGAACAACGATGCGCATCTCCGGCAGCATGTCGACCACGCGCAGCAGCCCGTGGTGGTCGCCGCGGAACCCGTGGATCACCAGGATCGTGCGGGTGGCGGGTGTGGCGCGGACCGGTTCGTAGGACCAGTAGGCGACAGTGCCGCCGTCGAGCTCCAGGTCCGAGGCGCGGGTCCGTCCGGCGAGGGACGGGCTGAAGAACGCCGCCTGCGGGTCCGGTGCGGGGCCGGAGCGGCCGGTGTCCAGTTGTTCCATGCGTAGGATCCTAAGTCGGCTGGGGGTCTAGTTGGCAGCGCTCTTCATGGGCGGCGCTCTTAGTTGACGTTGTCCGGGTGCGAGCCCGTGCGGTGGTGGCGTTCGAGGGAGGCCAGGCCGTCCATGTCTTCGGCGGGCAGCTCGAAGTCGAACACTCTGAAGTTTTCCTCGATGCGGGAACCGGAACTCGCCTTGGGGATGACGATGTTGCCCAGCTGCAGGTGCCAGCGGATCACGATCTGGGCCGGCGTCCTGCCGTGCTTTTCGGCGAGCGCCAGGATGGCCGGGTCCGCCAGCACGTGGCCGCGGCCGAGCGGGCTCCAGGCCTCGGTGCGGATGCCCAGCTGCTCGTGAAGGGCCCGGAGTTTGCCCTGCTGCAGCCACGGGTGGAGTTCGATCTGGTTGACCGCCGGAACCACTTCCGCGGACGACATGAGGGTCTCCAGGTGCGCGGCCTGGAAGTTGGAAACGCCGATGGCCCGGACACGGCCCTCGCGGTAGAGGGTCTCCATGGCCTTGTAGCTTTCCTGGAACAGCCCGCGGCCGGCGCACGGCCAGTGGATCAGGTAGAGGTCCACGTGGTCCAGGCCCAGCCGTGTCATGGACTCGTCGAAGGCGCGCAAGGTGGAGTCGTAGCCCTGGTCGTCGTTCCACAGCTTGGTGGTGACGAAGATGTCGTTGCGGGAGAGCGAGTGGAACTCCTCCCCGGACCCGCCGGTGTCTTCAAAGCCGTCCGTCGGGGCGAGCGCACGGCCGATTCCCTTGCCCACGCCGGTCTCGTTGGCGTACATGGCGGCCGTGTCGAAATGGCGGTATCCGGTGGCGACGGCCGTTGACACCAGCCCCGCGGCGTCGGCCGGGGGGACCTTGTACAGACCGAACCCCAACTGGTCGATCAGGACGCCGTTGTTGAGGCTGAGGCGCGGCGAGGGTTTCATAGCAAAGACTCTACCTATCCACCGGGCTCACGCGGAGTCACCGTAGCTCACCAAGCGTCGCGCCGTGGCTTCGTCCACGATGAGTTCGGTGGCGAGCCGCGCCGCGAGCGCCCCGCGCAGCCCGTCGATCTTGGACGCGCCGGACACGACGCAGATGCGGCGCCTCACCTCGCGCAGCTGTTCGTGGCTGGGCCCGGTGCTCCTTTCGTTCAGGGTGATCCCGTCCGAGGAGCCGTCGGCGCGGAAGAACACCGTGGCAACGTCGCCCACCACGTCCGAACTGGCGAGCAGCTTGAGGTCGTCCTCGTCCAGGTAGCCGCCGGCGTACACGTGGCTCGGATACGAGGAGTCGACGGACCCGACGCCGAAGATCGCGATGCTCATCCGGTCCTGGAGGTCCAGCACGCGCCGCACGCTGCGCTCCTTCCACATGGCGGTTTTGGTGGAGGCATGGTCGAAGAACGCGGGCACGGGGAACTGCTCCACGCGGGCGCCGTAGGCGATGCCGAAACGGCGCATGATGTCGCTGGCATAGGTGATGCCGGTGGTCTGCATGTTTCCGGCGCCGTTGAGCTGGACCACGACGCTGTCGTGCGTGATCTTGCGGGTCAGGTGCCGGCTCACGGCGCTGATCGTGGCGCCCCAGGCGATGCCGATGATTGCGTTCGAATCGACCAGCGGGCCGATGGTGCGGGCTGCCTGCATCGCCACGCGGTCCAGGGCTTCGGCCTCGTTCAGGGTGTCCAGCACGGGGACCACATGGACGTCCACGTCGTACTGCTCGCGGATGAGCCGTTCCAGCTCCGGGGCCGTGTCCAAGGGGCTGCGGATCTGGATCTGCACCAGCCCGGTGTCGCGGGCGGAGGACAGCAGGCGGGACACAGTGGAGCGGGAGGTCCGCAGCTCCCGTGCAATCGCGTCCATGGTGAGGTCCTGAAGGTAGTACATCTGTGCCGCCCGGAGCGCGTCCGAGTGTCGTGACCGTGGCATCCCAACTCCGTTCTGCACGTTTGTGCAAATAGCTTGATTTCATTTTCCACGATTTCGAAGAATGGGTGTGCAAGATGCGCCCGGCGTGATGCGGCGCACAACCCCCAGCCCCAGGAGAGCAGTTTTGGGACACACCACGAACACCCCTTCCGCAGCAGGCGAGCGGGCCTCGGCAGCAGCACTGCGTACCCGTCCCCACGCCCGGGTCCTGGTCATCGGCGGAGGCATCAACGGCGTCGGCACCTTCCGCGACCTGGCCCTGCAGGGCGTGGACGTTGCCCTCGTCGAACGCGGTGACTTCTGCCAGGGCGCCAGCGGCGCGTCCTCGCACATGATCCACGGCGGCATCCGCTACCTCGAGAACGGCGAGTTCCGGCTGGTGCGTGAGTCCGTCGTCGAACGCAACCGCCTGCTGAAGATCGCCCCGCACTACGTCAAGCCGCTGCAGACCACCATCCCGATCTTCAGCACCTTCTCCGGCGTCCTGTCCGCCCCGATGCGTTTCCTGACCCACAAGCAGGGCAAGCCGAAGGAGCGCGGCGCCTTCCTCATCAAGCTCGGCCTGAGCCTGTACGACTCCTTCTCCCGCGACGGCGGCAGCGTCCCGCGCCACCAGTTCCGCGGCCGGGACGCGGCCCTGGCCGAACTGCCCGCCCTGGACCCGAAGGTCAAATACACCGCCACCTACTTCGACGCCTCGGTCCACAACCCGGAGCGGCTCACCCTGGACGTGCTGCAGGACGGCGTGAAGGCCGGCGCCGGGAGCGCGTTCGACGGCGGTTCCGCCCGGGCCAGCAACTACGTCTCGCTGGTGTCGATGGCCGACGGCGAAGCCCGCCTGCGCGACGAACTCACCGGCGGGGAATTCACCTTCCGGGCCGACGTCATCGTCAACACCACCGGTGCGTGGGTGGACCTGACGAACAACTCGCTCGGCCAGCCCAGCACCTTCATGGGCGGCACCAAGGGCTCGCACATCGTGCTGGACCACCCGGAGCTGCTGGCCGCGTGCAACGGCCGGGAGATCTTCTTCGAGCACACGGACGGCCGGATCGTGCTGATCTACCCGATGGGCGACCGGGTCCTGGTGGGAACCACGGACGTCAACGCGGACATGGCCGAGGACGCCGTCTGCACCGAGCAGGAGATCGACTACTTCTTCGACTTGGTGGGCAAGGTGTTCCCGGCTATCCGGGTCGACCGCAGCCAGATCGTCTACAGCTTCTCCGGCGTCCGGCCGCTGCCCCGCCACGACGACACCCAGCCGGGCTTCGTCTCCCGCGACTACCGCATCGAGCGGAGCGTCCCCGGCGGGGCGGGCTCCGCCGTCGTCCTCTCCCTGGTGGGCGGCAAATGGACCACCTTCCGCGCGCTGGCCGAGCACCTCAGCAACGACGTGCTCGCCGAACTGGGCATGGAACGCAAAGTCTCGACGGCGAAACTCGCCATCGGCGGCGGCGCCGGCTTCCCCTCCAGCGAGGACGGCGAGCAGGACTGGATCAAGCGGCACGTGTCTCCGGGCTTCGGCGCCGAGCGGGTGGCCGGGCTCCTGGCCCGTTACGGCACCCGCGCCGAGGAGGTCCTCGGCTACCTGAGGGCCGGCCACGACGAATTGCTGCGCTCCACCCACGAACTGAGCGTCCGGGAACTGGAGTTCATGGCCGCGCACGAGCAGATCGGCCACCTCGTGGACGTGCTGATCCGCCGCACTTCCCTTGCCTTCCGCGGACTCGTCACCGGGGAATTGCTCAACGAACTGGCCGACGTCCTGGCCGGACCGCTGGGCTGGGACAAGGCCCGCAAGGCCAACGAAATCCGGCACGCCCAGGACGTACTGCAGCGCTTCCACCGGGTCACGGTACACAGCCTCGTGTACTGACGCGCGCGTGGAATTCGGTTCCCGCCCATCCGGCGCGGGAACCAAGGCGGGGGTGCCCGTGCAGCACGGACACCCCGCCGCCGGCCGGCTCCACCCCGCCGGCCGGTATGAGAAGAGCGTTGCGGCCCGCAGAACCCGCGGGGCCGCAACACCTGAAATGAGGAGTCAAAGATGTCTCTTGGAATTGTTTTCCTGTCCGAAGTCTTCGGCACGGCGATGCTGACCCTGCTTGGCTGCGGCGTCGTGGCCAACGTGGCCCTGAAGGGGACGAAGGGCAACAACGGCGGGTTCCTGATGGTCACCTGGGGGTGGGGCATCGCCGTGTTCGCGGGTGTTTTCGTTGCCGCCAAGTCCGGTGCCCACCTGAACCCCGCCGTCACCCTCGGCCTCCTGGTGAACGGCAAGGCCGAATACGCCCCGGGCGTCGCCGTGGACTTCGCCTCCACGCTGACGTATTTCGGCGGCGAACTGCTCGGCGCCTTCCTCGGCGCGGTGATCAGCTGGCTGGCCCACAAGCAGCACTTCGACGCTGAAACGGCGGCCGCCAACAAGCTGGGCGTCTTCTCCACCGGCCCCGCCATCCGCACCCTGCCCTGGAACCTGGTCACCGAAATCATCGGCACCTTCGTGCTGGTCTTCGTCATCCTGACCTTCGGCGGCACCCCTTCGGGCTTGGGCCCGCTGGCGGTGGCCCTCCTGGTGGTCGGCATCGGCGTCTCGCTCGGGGGCCCCACCGGCTACGCCATCAATCCCGCCCGTGACCTCGGCCCGCGCATCGCGCACGCCATCCTGCCCATCAAGGGCAAAGGCTCCAGCGACTGGGCCTACTCCTGGGTTCCCGTGGTGGGTCCGCTGATCGGCGGCACCCTCGCCGGCGTCGTGGCCCTCTGGGTTCCCATCATTGCCACCGTGGCCAAGTAGTCTCCAAGCAACCAGACAGAACAGAACCGGAAAGACAAGGACGTCATCGTGAACCAGTACGTAATCGCCATTGACCAGGGCACCACCAGCTCGCGCGCCATCGTGTTCGACCACGCGGGCAACATCGTCTCCACGGGCCAGATGGAGCACGAGCAGATCTTCCCGCAGGCCGGCTGGGTGGAACACAACCCGGCGGAAATCTGGGACAACGTGCGGGAGGTCATCGGCTCCGCACTGTCCAAGGCGAGCCTGACCCGCCACGACATCGCCGCCGTCGGCATCACCAACCAGCGGGAGACCGCCGTCGTCTGGGACAGGAACACCGGCGAGCCGGTCTACAACGCGATCGTCTGGCAGGACACCCGCACCCAGCCGATCGTGGACGAACTGGCCGCCGACGGGGGAGTGGAACGGTTCAAGGAGAAGGTGGGCCTGCCCCTGGCCACCTACTTCTCCGGTACCAAGATCAAATGGATCCTGGACAACGTCGAGGGCGCCCGCGCCAAGGCCGAGGCGGGGGACCTCATCTTCGGCAACACCGACGCCTGGGTGCTCTGGAACCTCACCGGCGGGCCCGACGGCGGCGTGCACGCCACGGACGTCACCAACGCCTCACGCACCATGTTCATGGACCTGGAAACCCTGCAGTGGGACCAGGACATCCTGGACGTCTTCGGCGTTCCGGCGTCAATGATGCCGGCCATCCTCTCCTCCTCCGAGGTGTACGGGCAGGTGCACAGCTCCCAGCTGCTCCGCGAGGTGCCCGTCTCCGGCATCCTCGGCGACCAGCAGGCCGCCACCTTCGGCCAGGCCGCCTTCCAGCCCGGCGAGGCGAAGAACACCTACGGCACCGGCTGCTTCCTGATCTTCAACACCGGCGAGGAAATCGTCCACTCGAAGAACGGCCTGCTGACCACCCTCGGCTACAAGCTGGGCGACGCCAAGCCGCACTACGCCCTGGAAGGCTCCATCGCCGTCACCGGTTCGCTGATCCAGTGGCTGCGCGACAACCTTGGCATGATCTCCACCGCCCCGGAAGTCGAAACCCTCGCCGCGGCCGTCAAGGACAACGGCGGCGTGTACATCGTCCCGGCCTTCTCCGGCCTGTTCGCCCCCTACTGGCGGGCCGACGCCCGCGGCGCCATCGTGGGCCTGACCCGGTTCGCAAACAAGGGGCACATCGCCCGAGCGGCGCTGGAGGCCACCGCCTTCCAGACCCGCGAGGTGCTCGACGCCGTCAACGCCGACTCGGGCGTTCCGCTCAGTGAGCTGAAGGTCGACGGCGGCATGGTCGCCAACGAGGCGCTCATGCAGTTCCAGGCGGACATCCTGGGCGTTCCCGTCGTCCGCCCGAAGGTCGTGGAAACCACGGCCCTCGGCGCCGCCTATGCGGCGGGCCTCGCCGTCGGCTTCTGGAAGGACCTCGGTGAACTGTCCGCGAACTGGGGCGAAGACAAGCGCTGGGAGCCGCAGCTTCCGGTCGAAGAGCAGGAGCGCCAGCTGCGCCTGTGGAAGAAGGCCGTCACCAAGTCCATGGACTGGGTGGACGAGGACGTTAAGTAGGTCCAGCCTCCGTTGAGGGAGGCCGCACCTGCCCCGCCCGTCCCCAGCTGCTCCCAACGCTCGCAAGCTCGCGCTGGGGCCCTCGCAGCCGGGGGCCCATCGCGGTGCCCACCACACCCGGGCGAAGTGCGGCCTCCCTCAACGTTCCGTAGCCAACGTCGCAAGCGCCCGCCGGAAGCCCGCTGACGCACGCGAAGGCCGGGGCGGCAGTTACCGCCCCGGCCTTCGTCGCACCTACCGGTTCTCGGACCGGTTCACGGACCGACCGTGGCCGGGGCGGTTTTCGCGTAGACGCTCCTGCTGACCTCGTAGCCGCGGGAGTCCTGCTCGAGCGCCTGGGCATTGACCTGGTTCAGCTGGGCCGCGGTCAGCGTGCGGATGCTGACGAGGTCCATGAATTCCTGGTCCGTGCCACCCACAGCGGTGACCTTAACGAGTCCCGTGCCCGCCGAGTAGAACTTGCGCTGGTGCCCCTCTTCCGGAGGGTCCAGGGGGTTGTACTCGTCGATGACCAGGACGTCGTTGTAGCAGCCGGTCGGCACGCACACGTGCTGGTCCTTCAGGATGACGTTGCCGCAGTCCAGGAAGCCGACCTTGGGAGCGTGCGCCTGGACATAGTCCGGGGCCCTCAGCGAAGGACGGGCCGGCATGGCGATCCCGGCCTGCGCCTTGGCGAGGCCATGGATGAAGGTGCTGGGCGCTCCGATGAACTCGCCGTTCTCGTACTCCTCCGGATACTCACCGAACAGCCACACAGTTCTGTCACTGCTCTGTGCGAAGAATGCCAGCTCTGATTCCTGGAGCTGACCGTCCTGGTAGTCACGGTCCCAGAGCACCCGGGTCGTGACGCCGTCGATCTCCTTGGTCAGCCCGGTGACGGTGTGGACCACGGAATGGCTGTGGACGCCGTCGGCCGAGGTCACCGTGCCGGTGGTCGTGAACTGCATGCCGGGCACCAGCGAGAACCACTTGTTGCTGATCTTCGTGGGCTGCGGGAAGTCATCGGACGAGTAGTTGATGGCGGAGCCGGGTCCGCACAACTCGGCTGGCGCCGGTGCCGCATTGGCGCTTGCCGCGGTCACGACTGACAGCGTGGCCGCGACCAGCAGCAGCACCGATGTGCCTGCTGTGATCCGGCGGCGTCGATGGAGCATGGGGATTCCTTTCATGTGTGCGAAGGGCGTCAGGCGGCCGGAACCGGCTCGGGCTCCGGGCGTGGCCGCCGGCGCTGCTTCGGCTTGGCGAACCGCAGGTAGAGCGATGGAACGATGAACAGGTTCACGAGCGTCGAGGACACCAGGCCGCCGAGGATCACCACGGCCATGGGATGTTCGATCTCGTGTCCCGGGAGGCTGCCCATGACCACCAGGGGAACCAGGGCGAGGGCCGTTGCGAGCGTCGTCATCAGGATCGGCGAGAGTCTTTCCGCCGCGCCGCGCATGACCAGCGCATGGCCGAACTCCTCGCCCTCCTGCTGCTCCAGGTGTTGGAAGTGGTTGACCAGCAGGATGCCGTTCCGGGCGGCGATGCCCATCACCGTGAGGAAGCCCACCAGCGAACCGAGGGACAGGATGCCGCCACCCAGCAGGGCGGCAAGGATGCCGCCCACCAGTGCCACGGGGAGCGTCAACATGATGAGCGTCGCGAGGCGCCAGCTGCGGAAGGCGGCCTGCAGGAGCAGGTAGATCGCGATCACCGCACCGGCGGCGAAGATCAGCAGCCGCTGGGACGCAGCCTGGCGTTCGGCGTACTCACCGAGCACCACGGCGTGGAAGCCGGTGGGGAACTCGATCGTCGCGAGGCCGGCGTTGAGCTTCTCGACGACGGCGGCCAGGTCGCCTTCCTTGACGTTGGCGCTGACGTTGATGCGGCGGGTCCCGTCCGTCCGTTCAATTTGGTTGGGCGTCGGCTTGACCTGCACCGAAGCGACGTCGCCAAGCCGGATCTTCTGGCCGGAGGGGGTGTCGATGGGCAGGCTTTCGATGCTGCTGACGCTCGTGCGGGTTGACGGAGGACTCCAGACCTGCACGTCGTAGGCCTTGTTGTCGCGGAAGATGTCGCCGGCTTCCTCGCCCCCCACAAGAGTGGCGGCCACGCGCCGGACATCGCCGGGCTTCAGGCCGTACTGATTGGCCTTTGCAAGGTCCACCTGCACGTCGATCTGCGGCACCTCGACTTGGAGCTCCACCTTGGCGCCCAGGGCGCCTGGCACCTCGGCCAGGATCTTCTTGACCTTGTCTGCCTGTGCCCGGAGCACCGTCAGGTCGTCGCCGTAGACACGGACTACGACCGCGTAGCCGCTGCCGGTCAGGACCTCGCGGATGCGTTCCTTCAGGTAGGTCTGAACGTCACGCTTGATGCCGGGGTAGCCTTCCACGACCTCCTGGATCGATGCCAGGGTTTTGTCGTAGTTGACCGCCGGGTCCACGCTGATCCAGTTTTCGCCGAAGTTCACGCCCACCACCTCGTCGGCGGCGAACGCCTGCCCGATGTGGGAGCCGCAGTTCCGAACCCCGGGGATAGTCATGAGCTCGTTGCACGCGGCTTGGCTGACCCTGACCTCCTCGGCATTGGACGTGCCCGGTTGCGTGATCCAGTGCATCAGGAAGTCGCGCTCCTTGAACTCGGGGAGCAGGGACTGCCCCAGCAGGGGCGCAGTGACGAAACCGGCGATGGCGAGCACGCCGACGGCGGCGTAACCCGGGACGGGATGCTTCACGGCCGGCTGCAGGGCCGCGTGGTACCAGCGCTTCAGCACCCGTACCACCGGCGGGTCCTTGTCTTCCAGCGGTGCATTGCGCAGGAAGATGAAGGCGAGCGCGGGCGTCACCGTCAGCGCGACGACCATCGAGGCGAGCACGGCCAAGGTGTAGGAAGTGGCCAGCGGCCGGAAGAAGGCGCCGGTGAGGCCGTCCAGGAAGAAGATCGGCACTGTGGCGGCGATGATGATGAGCGTCGCGTAGACGATCGGACCACGGACCTCGATGGAGGCGTTGACCACCACGCGCGCCGTGCCGGAGCCGTCGCCGTGGGCCCGGTGCTTGCGCAGCCGCCGGACGATGTTTTCGACGTCGATGATGGCGTCATCGACCACGACTCCGACGGCGATCACCAGCCCGGCCAGCACCATGGTGTTGACTGTGCCGCCGGTCCAGTAGAGGACCAGCAAGGCGGCCATGAGCGACAACGGGATGGCCACGACGCTGACGAAGGCCGTACGCCACTGGAACAGGAAGAGGCTGAGCACCAGGATGACCAGGAGGCAGCCAAAGAGGAGCGCCAGGCTGAGGTTGTGGATGGATTCCTCGATGAACGTGGCGGGCCGGAACAGGGTGGTGTCCACCTTGATCCCGCTCAGGCCGGGTTCGATTTGCTTGAGTACTTCCTCAACGCCCTTGGTTACCTCCAGGGTGTTGCCCCACGGGAGCTTTTCCACGATCAGCATGATTCCCGGGCCGCCGTCGATCACGGCGTCGCCGATCAGCTGCTGGTGATCCTCGACCACGTTTGCCACGTCGCCAAGCTTCAGCGCACCTCCTGGCCGTTCCTCCAGGGTGACCTGGGCCAGGTCCGCCGGGGTGGTGATGGCCTGGACGTGCCGAATACTGAGGCTCTGGCTGGGGGTCTCCAGGGCGCCGCCGGTGCCAATGAGCGAACCGGGGGTGTACTGAAGGAGGCCTGAGTCGAGGGCTTCGGAGGTCGCTGTCATGACCGTCTCGAGGCTCACCTTGTGTGCCTTCATCCGGACGGGATCCGCCTGCACCTGGAGCATCTGGAGCCGCTCACCCCAGATGGCCACGTTGGCCACGCCGGGGACCCGGAGCAGGTGCGCCCTGATGTTCCAGTAGGAGATCATCGACATTTCCATGAGTGACCGTGTGTCCGAGGACAGCCCGATCTTCATCGCGCGGCTCGTCGAGGAGAGCGGCTGCAGCATCACCGGCGGCGCGGCCCAGGTCGGAAGTGTGGGGATGACCGTGGCCATCCTCTCCGACACGAGCTGCCTGGCATTGAGTTGGTCGGTGCCCGGCTTGAAGAGCAGGACGATGGAGGACAGCTGCGACACCGACTTGGATCGCAGTTCGTCCAGCCCCTCGATGCCGTTGAACGCCTCTTCAAGCGGCACCGTGACGAGTTGTTCGACCTCGGAGGCGGTCAGGCCAAGGCAGGCCGTTTGGATTTCGACGCGCGGCGGAGCGAACTCCGGAAACACGTCCACGGATGCCGTGCTCAGCTGGGCGCTGCCCACCACCATGAGCACCGCTGCAAGTGCCAGGATGATTGAGCGGAACCTCAGGCTGGCGGCAACAATGCGGCGCATGTCAGTGTGCCGTGTCGAATTCGGCGCCGAAGAGCTCTGCCGCTGCGGTGGTGACGATCACGGTTCCCACTGACGGCCCGGCGGAAGCGAAGACCGTGCCCCCTTCAATGCGTGTCACAGTGACCGCCTGCCGCTGGTAGACGCGCGGCTCCGGGTTGGTGTAGACCCATGTCGCCCCCTTCGCGTCGTAGAGCAGTGCCTCATAGGGCAGCCTGATGGCCGCGCCGCCCGCCCCGGCCTGGACCTTGGTCGTCTTGAGGTCCAAGCGACTGATGGCCTTTTCGGAGAGCGTGATCTTGGCAATCCCTGTCGAGCTGTTCTTTTCGACCTTGGCTGCCTGCTCGGCGTGCGAGGACGTCGAGGATGCCACCGACGCAGGCTGGCTGCAGCCTGACACGAGGAACAAGCCGAGAGCCAGCCAGAGCGAACTGGCCACACCGGCCGCCGCCTGGCGGCCATTCAATGGACGACGTGTCATTTTGCTTCCACCTTCACCTGCGTTGCAGGGATATCCACACGGTAGATCGCTTCCCAGTCCTCCGGACCGTGCTCGGGACCGAACCACAGCAGCACCAGGGGAACCACCAGGAGAGCGAAGAGCGTCGTGGTCACCAGGCCACTGACGATGATGAATGCCATCGGGCTCACGGCACCCGATCCTGCCGCCCCGCCGAAGAGGGCAATCGGGATGAGCACGACGGCGGTGATGGCCGCGGTTTTCAGCACAGGAGCCAGGCGTTCCCTGGCGGCCGCCATGACCATCGCGGCACGGGAGGCTCCGGGGACCTCCCGCCAGCTACGGTCGCAGGTTGCGGCAAAGGCCGCTGTGTTGCGGACCGCGATCGCCAGCAGCACGGCCAGGGCGGCCAGCGACGTCCACGACACGGAACTGCCGGCCAGCAGGGCTGCAAGGAAACCGCCGGACAGCGCCGCCGGGAGGCCGAGGAAGGCGGCCAGCGCGGTCTTCCAGCTGCGGACGGCAGTCTGCAGCAGGATGAGCACGCCCAGGAGCGCAGCGCCACCGATGCCCAAGGCGAGCAGGGCGGCGTTCTGTTGCTCGTCGTACTTCGCCGGGATCTCGGCGTGGTACTCCACCGGGAACTGCACGGTCTGGATCGCGGCCTGGATGTCGCGCTCGACATCACCCAGGGGGCGGCCGCTGACGTCGCCGACGATGTCGATGTAACGGCTCGTGGCGTTGTGGTTGACCACGGTTTCGTTCGGGACGAGCCGGACGTTGGCGATATCGCCGAGTTTCACATGGCCTCCAGCGGGGGTGTCCACGAGAAGCTCACGCAGGCTGGTCAGGTCGTTGCGGACGTCGGCTGTACCGCGGACCACGACTTCAAAGACCTTCTGCTGCTCGAACAGGTTGCCGACCACGATGCCCTGCATGAGCGTCGCCGCTGCCCGTCGGGCGTCGCCGGGCTTGACGCCGGCCGTCTGGGCTGCCTTCAGGTCTACTTCGACCTCGAGGACGGGAAGCCGGGGGGCCGAGCTGAGGCGCGGAGAGTCGAGGCCCTTGACGCTTGCCAGCGCCTGGCGGACCTCTTCGGCCTTTTGGTTCAGTGTGTTCATTTCCGTGCCGTAGACCCGCACAGTGAAACCGGGTTCGACGCCAGCGCGGGTTTCGCCGATCTGCTGCTGGGAGTAGCTCGTGATGTTCTGGGCGATTCCCGGGTAGCCGGTGACGATCTCCCGGACGGCGCTTTCAACCTGTGGGTAGTCGGCGCTCCGGGCCACCGAGACCCATAGCTCGGCTGAACTGTTGCCTACGACTTGGTCGGACGTGATGGCGCGCCCCACGTGGCCGCCCACTCCGGTGACGCCGGAGACGCTGCGCAGTTCATCCGCTGCCCTCGCTGCGATCCTGCTGACTTCGGCCGTCGAGGTTCCGGCCATGGCATCCCATTGGACGAGGAGCGTCCGGTCCGGGAGCGTCGGGACGATTGCGCGGTTGCCGGCGAGCTGGGATGCGGCCAGCAGGCCGGCGAGTCCGACGACGGCGACTGCGGCAATACCGGCGGGCACCATCCGGCGTCCGCGGTCCAGGAGGTCGCCGTAGTAGCGGCGGACTCGCTTGAAGCGGCTCGATTCAAGCCGTTCGAACGCGCCGCGCTTCAGCAGCAGGTGCACCATGACCGGGGTCACGCTGATGCCGACGACGAACGCGGCCAGGAGTGCCAGGGCCATTGCCCAGACCAAGGGCCTGAAGAAGGCTGCCCCGATGCCTGTGGTGAAGAGAGCAGGCACCATGACCAGGACGAGCGTGAGGGAGGCGAGCAGGAGAGGTACACGCACCCACCGGACAACAGCGGTCACGTACGACTTGAAGTCACGGTCCTGTTGCCTTCCTTCCGGCACCTTCGAGCCACGCAGTTGCGCTTGAACGTCCTCAACGATGTCTCCCACGATCAGGGCCACAGCCAGGAGGACTCCTATCAGGACTGTGACGTTCAGCGTTTCCCCTTGCCACCCCAGGACAAGCACGGCGGCGCTCACCGACGTCGAGAGTGACACGAAGGCCACCAGGGCCGCCCGCCAGGACCTGAACAGGAGCCAGAACAGGGCGACCACCAGGATGAGGCTGATCAGCAACGCGATGCCAAGCTGGTCCACATTTTCCTGCAGGGCTGATGCCGGCCGGTATACCGAGGTGTCCAGTTGGACGCCGGTCAGGCCAGGCTCCAGGTCCTTCAGCGCGGCTTCGACATCCTGGGTCACCTGGAGCGTGTTGGCGCCGGGGAACTTCTCAATGACCAGCAGCAGCCCCGGGTCCTGCCCGATAACGGCATCGCCGATGAGGGGCTGGTGGTCTTCCTTCACCGTGGCCACATCGCCCAGGACCAGGGACGGATCCGAATCCTCAATGTGCACCTGGGCCAGTTCCTGGGGATTGCGGATCGGCAGGACGTGCTGGATGCCGAGGCGCTGGTTGGACGACTCGATGAAGCCACCGGTGCCCGGTGTGGATGCTTCGAGGAAGCTCAGCGGGGAAACCCAGACGGCGTTTCCTGCGCTCTTGATGATCTGCTCAAGGGTTACGCCCTTGTCGCGCAGCGTGGTGGGGTCGACCTCCACCTGGAGCTGTTGTTCACGCTGCCCCCAGATCGACACGTTGGCCACGCCTTGGACGCCAATGAGCCGCGGCTTGATCTTCCAACGGGCCAGCACCGACATATCGATGCCTGACAGCTCCTTGGACGACATCCGCACCATGAGGAGCCGGCTGGTTGAAGACAGCGGCTGCATGATCAGCGGGGGAGAGGACACGTTGGGCAGGGCGTGGGCCTGCGTCATGCGTTCTGCCACCATCTGCCTGGCCCGCATCACGTCCGTGCCCGGACGGAACACGAGCTCAATGGAGGACAGGCCCGGAACGGACTTGGACCGGATTTCTTCAAGCCACGGGACGCCGTTGAGCAGATCGGCTTCCATGGGTGTGGTGATGAGTTGCTCCACCTCGACGGCGGAAAGCCCCAGCGCCTCGGTCTGGATCTCGACGTGGGCGGGGGCGAATTCGGGGAGGCCGTCCACCGGCATGCGGGGAATCTGGATCAGCCCGAAGCCGATGACGGCGGCCGCGATGGCCAACACAAGGATCCGGAACTGCAGGCTGAACCGGGCTATAGCGCCGAACATCGCTAACGCCTGGACTGTTCGCTGCGGACGGGGCGGGGGACAGCTTTCCTGTCCCCGGAACTAATGGGGAAAAGGGCAGACAAAAGGCACATTTCAGGCTCCAAACCCTGAGACCTTTTTCCATTCCCCCCAGGCCTGCTAACATAGTGGACTCCTCTTTGCAAGTTGGCAATGAAGGTCGGTACTTGTTTTTGGGCCGGGTTGCATACTCGCGTACTCGCGTGCCGTTCGCACCGCCCGGGCAAGGAACCCCCCGTCGAAACGACGGCGGACGAACGCCAGTCGGACGGGGGGATGCGTGCCGGCCGGGCCAGGGTCCGCGCCTTTGGTGCGCTAGAGTAGGGGCATGCGTGCGATCCTTCTGCTTAGCTAGCCGCCCGGTACCGGAGTTACCGAGCGGCCGCCCCTCCTTGTCGAGGGGCTTTTGTGTGTCCGGGCAGGTGCCGGGGCTGCAGCAGGAGGCCATACAGCCAAGGAAGAACAGAAGAGGGCAGCAGTGAGCGTTCACCCGGAGACCGAAACCGGAGCACAGGCAGGAACAGCGAACACCCCCGAGGAGGGTGTGTACAGCTTCGCCGCGATGGAGGCCAAATGGCCGCAGGTGTGGGAGGACCTCAAGGTCTTCACCCCCCTCGACGACGGCTCCCGCGAGCGTCGTTACGTGCTGGACATGTTCCCGTACCCCTCCGGCGACCTGCACATGGGCCACGCCGAGGCGTTCGCCATGGGCGACGTCGTCGCGCGCTACCTGCGCCAGAAGGGCTACGACGTCCTGCACCCGATCGGCTGGGACTCCTTCGGCCTGCCCGCCGAGAACGCAGCCATCAAGCGCAACGCCCACCCCAGCGAGTGGACCTACGCCAACATCGACACCCAGGCGGCGTCGTTCAAGCGGTACGCCATCTCCGCCGACTGGTCCCGCCGCCTGCACACTTCCGACCCGGAGTACTACCGTTGGACCCAGTGGCTGTTCAAGCGCTTCTACGAACGCGGCCTGGCCTACCGCAAGGACTCGCCGGTCAACTGGTGCCCGAAGGACCTGACCGTGCTGGCCAACGAGCAGGTCGTCAACGGCGCCTGCGAACGTTGCGGCACCCCGGTCACCAAGAAGTCCTTGAACCAGTGGTACTTCAAGATCACCGAATACGCCGACCGCCTGCTGGATGACATGTCCGAGCTGCAGGGACACTGGCCCGAGCGAGTCCTGGCCATGCAGCGGAACTGGATCGGCCGCTCCGAGGGCGCCCACGTCCGCTTCGTCATCGAGGCGGCCGGAAGCCGTCCCGAGAAGGAAGTCACGGTCTTCACTACGCGCCCGGACACCCTGTACGGGGCAACCTTCTTCGTCGTCGCCGCCGACGCCCACCTGGCCCTGGACCTGGTCACCCCGGAGCAGCACGACGAACTCATGGCCTACCGTGAGAAGGTCAAGGCCCTCTCCGAAATCGAGCGCCAGTCCACCGAACGCGAGAAGACCGGCGTCTTCACCGGCCGCTACGCCATCAACCCGCTCAACGGCGAGAAGCTGCCGGTCTGGGCCGCCGACTACGTCCTGGCGGACTACGGCACCGGCGCCATCATGGCCGTCCCGGCACACGACCAGCGCGACCTTGACTTCGCCAAGGCCTTCGGGCTGCCCGTCCGGGCCGTCCTGGAGACCGGCGGCGAGGACCCGGCGGAGAGCGGCGTCGCGACCTCCGGCGAGGGCACCCTGAAGAACTCCGGCGAACTTGACGGCCTGTCCAAGGCCGAGGCCATCCCTGCAGCAATCGGCATCCTCGAGCAGCTCGGCACGGGCGAAAAGTTCGTGAACTTCCGCCTGCGCGACTGGCTGCTCAGCCGCCAGCGCTTCTGGGGCACCCCGATCCCGATCATCCACTGCGCCGAATGCGGCGAGGTTCCGGTCCCCGACGACCAACTGCCCGTCACGCTGCCGGAAGACCTGCGCGGTGAAGCCCTCGCCCCGAAGGGCACCTCCCCGCTGGCCGCCGCCGCGGAATGGGTCAACGTGGAATGCCCCAATTGCGGCCGGGCCGCGCAGCGCGACACGGACACCATGGACACCTTCGTGGACTCGTCCTGGTACTTCCTGCGCTTCGTCTCCCCGCACTTCACCGAGGGCCCCTTCGACCCGGCGAAGATCAACGAGTGGATGCCGGTCGGCCAGTACGTGGGCGGCGTCGAGCATGCCATCCTGCACCTGCTCTACGCCCGCTTCTTCACCAAGGTCGTGCACGACATGGGCCTGCTGGACGCCGATGAACCGTTCAGCGCCCTGCTCAACCAGGGCCAGGTGCTCAACGGCGGCAAGGCCATGAGCAAGTCGCTTGGCAACGGTGTGGATCTCGGCGAACAGCTGGACAAGTTCGGCGTCGACGCCGTCCGTCTGACCATGGTGTTCGCCTCCCCGCCGGAGGACGACGTCGACTGGGCGGACGTTTCGCCGGCCGGTTCGGCGAAGTTCCTGGCCCGCGCCTGGCGGCTCGGCCAGGACGTCAGCAGCACGCCCGGCGTCGACTTCTCCGGCGGCGACCGCGCCCTGCGCACCGTCACGCACCGAACCATCGCCGAAGCCGCGGAACTGCTGGACAACAACAAGTTCAACGTCGTCGTGGCCAAGCTGATGGAACTGGTCAACGCCACCCGCAAGACCATCGACTCCGGCGCCGGCGGATCGGACCCTGCCGTCCGCGAAGCCGCCGAGGCCGTCGCCGTGATCCTGAGCCTCTTCGCCCCGTACACGGCCGAGGACCTCTGGAACCAGCTGGGCCACCCGGCCTCCGTGGCGAACGCGGGCTGGCCGGTCCACGACGAGTCGCTGCTGGTCCAGGAAACGGTCACCGCCGTCGTCCAGGTGCAGGGCAAGGTCCGCGACCGCCTCGAGGTCTCCCCGGACATTGCCGAGGACGCGCTGCGCGAACTGGCGCTGGCCAGCGACAACGTGCAACGTGCGCTCGATGGGCGTGGCATCCGCACGGTGATCGTGCGGGCCCCCAAACTGGTGAACATCGTCCCGGCCTAGCCGGGGAGGGCCGCCGGCTCCCGGCCGGCGGCCTATCCATCACCCAGCCCTGCTCCAGGAGGTGCCCGTTGCCGGACCGTGAACCGCCTGCATGGCTATGGCTCAAACAGCGGCTGTCGCGGCTGCGGCAGTCGACGACGCCGGGCCGCACCCCAGGTGCGGCGCCCGCCGTCGTACGCACCGCCGTCGTGACCGATTCGGCAGCGGCACTGCCCGCGGACTGGGTGAAAGCCTTCGTCGACGACGGCCGGCTGGCCGTGGTTCCGATGCCCGTCATGGTGGGCGAGGAAATCTTCGGCGAAGGCGAAGACGACATCACCACCACCCTGGCCCTCGCGCTGGCCTCGGGTTCGGCCGTGAAGACGTCCCGGCCGTCCCCCGGGCAGTTCGAACAGGCATACCTGGCCGCGGCGGCGCGCGGCTTCGAGTCCGTGGTGTCCATCCATATCTCCGCCGAGCTGTCCGGAACGGTCGAGGCCGCCACACTGGCCGCCGGCCGCGTTCCGATCCCGGTGGAAGTCCTCGATTCCCGCACGGTCGGAATGGCCCAGGGGATGGGCGTGCAAAGCGCGCTCCTGGCCGCGGCCGATGGCCGTTCCGCCGGGGACGTGCGCGTCTTCGCAGAGGAGCGGCTCCGCCGCACCAAGGTCTATTTCTATGTGCCGAGCCTTGAGCAGCTGCGCCGCGGCGGGCGGATCGGCGCCGCCGCGTCCCTGCTGGGCACCATGCTCGCCATCAAGCCGATCCTGGCGGTCGACGGCGGCCGGATCGTGCCGCTCGAAAAGGTCCGTTCCGCCGCGAAGGCGATCGCCCGGCTCGAGGAGATCGTCGCCGCCGACGTCGCCGCCCGCCCGGCCGGCGAAGCCAGGCTCGCCGTCCACCATTTCGGGAACCTCGCCGAGGCGGAGGGGCTGGCCGGACGGCTGGCAGGCCTGTGCCCCGGCACGCCGGAGGCACAGCTCAGTGCCCTGCCAGCGGTGCTCGGCGCCCACGCGGGACTTGGCGTCCTGGCCGTGATTGTCGGCGAAAGCAGCACGCCCGGTACGGCCGTGCCAGGGCAGTAACTCCGTTCCTCCACAGGCTCCGCACGGGCGCGGCTTTCCACATAGCACCTGCCTTGGGCAGCGGCGCAGCCCCGCGGAACCTAGGCTCGGACCCATGCCGCGCCGGAACCAGGACCCGCTAGCCGGCGATGCCGCGCGCGCAGCCAGGCACCGGCTGAGATCCCGTTTGGGTGTCGCGGAAACGGTTTCCGGGGCGGAAGGGCCGGGGGATGACCTGCTCCTCCCGGGCAGGGAATCCTCCACGCTGCAGGACCTTGACTGGAACGACGCGCAAACTGGCCGGACCTCCCGCGTCCGCTGGCGGGTGCCCTGGCGGGTCCCGGCCCTGCTCCTCATTCCGGCCTTGCTGCTGGCCCTCTGGATTGGCTGGCAGGCGTGGGCCGGCCGGCCTCCCGCGGAACAACTGGCGGCGTCGGACGGGACACCCGCGGACGTCTCCAGCCCGGCCCCGCCAGGAGCGGAACCGGGCTCGGCTGGCCCGGGAGCCGGCGATTCCGGGGGCACCCGCATCGTGGTCCACGTGGCCGGTGCCGTGAAGAAGCCAGGGATAGTCAGCCTGCCCGCGGGGTCCCGGGTCTTCGAGGCTATCGCCGCAGCTGGAGGGGCGGCTTCCGGGTCGTCCCTGGACAGCCTCAACCTTGCCGCGGTGGTCCAGGACGGCACCAGGATCCACGTTCCAAGGAAGGGGGAGGAACCCGCAACGGCCGGAGCGGGTGGCAGTTCTTCCGCCACTGACGGCACCACCGGCGGCGGCACTGGTTCTGCGGGCGGGGCGGGCGCCAGGATCAACATCAACACCGCCTCGGCGGCTGAGCTCGATGAACTGCCCAGGGTCGGCCCGGTCCTTGCCGAGCGCATCGTGGCCTGGCGGGAAGAACACGGCCCCTTCGCCGCCGTCGAAGAACTCGACGCCGTGGATGGCGTCGGCCCCAAGATGCTCGAAGCGCTCCTTCCCCTGGTGACCGTCTGATGGCCGGCCGCAGACCGATGCGCCGCTCCGGAGTCGGAGAAGACACGGGCAGCGTCGCCGATCCGGGGCCGCGTTTGGACCTGCGGCTCGTGCCCTCCGCCGTGCTGGCCTGGACGGCGGCCCTGGCCGGCAGCCACCTGTCCCCGGCATGGACCACCGGCATCGTGGCGTTCCTGCTTGGCGGCGCGGTCCTGCTGCTCGTGGCCGGCAGATGGCGAAGGCCACGGCCCGGCCGGACACAGGCCCGGACCGGTCGCCGGAACCTGGCTGCAGCGCTGTCCCTGGCATGCCTCCTGGGCGCCGCGGCGGCCGCGCACACCTTGACCGTGTCCACCGCGCGGTCAAGCCTGCCGGTCGCCGGCCCCGGCCCGGACGGCACCGCCCTCGTGAACCTCCTGGTCACCGGCGAGGCCAAGGAAGTCCGTGCAGGCGCCGGACGGACCGAACGATGGATCCTCAGTGCCGAACTGCTCGAGCTCGCCGCTGGCGGCAAGCTCTACCGCCCGGCCACCCGGATCCTCGTGGTCGGCGGCGAAGGCTGGCAGGAACCCCGCGCCGGGGAACGCATCCGGGCCGCCGGAAAACTGGCGCAGGCCCGCCCCGGACAAGCGGAGACGGCGGTCTTCACGGCGAGCACGCGGCCACTCCCGGCCCGGGGCAGCCTGCAGCACGCGACAGACCCGGAGCGTGCGGCTCGGGGCGCAGGGCCAGAAACACCACAAAGCGCAGCGCCGGACTGGGCGGCCACGATGAGGGAGCGGTACCGCGACGCCGCAGCGAAGCTCGGCGGCGATCCGGCGGGCCTGCTGCCCGGGATGGTCATCGGAGACACGGACGGCATGGACGAAGAACTTGTCGCGGCCATGCGCGACACCGGCACTACGCATCTGACGGCGGTGAGCGGGGCCAATTGCAGCCTGATTCTGGGACTGTTGATTCTTCTCGCGAGGAATTGCCGGTTCGGCCGTCCGGCCGCTGTTGTCCTGGCCCTGTGCGGCCTGGGCGCGTTTGTGTGGCTGGTCGGTCCCGAGCCGAGCGTGCTCCGCGCCGCGGTCATGGGGGCGATCGGCCTGCTTGGACTCAGCAGCGGACGGCCGGGGCGCAGCCTGGGTTTCCTGTGCCTTGCCGTTGCCGTGCTTCTCGTTGGCGAGCCGTCCCTGGCCGGCAGCCCGGGGTTCCTGCTCTCGGTCCTCGCCACCTTGGGGATCATCCTGCTGGCCCGTCCGCTCATGGCCCGGGCACCGGCCTGGCTGCCCCGGCCCGTCGCTGCGGCCTTGGCGGTGCCCCTTTCCGCGCAGTTGTTCTGCGCGCCCGTCATTGTGGGCCTGCAGCCGCAATTCACGGTCTTTTCCCTGCTGGCCAATATCGTGATGGCGCCGTTCGTTGCGCCCGTGACGGTCCTCGGAACCCTTGCAGTGCCTGTCCTGGCTGTCCACGAGGGAGCAGCAGCGGTGCTTCTGGGGGCGGCCGCAGTGTGCGTCGGGGCGATCGCGGGAATCGCGCGGTTCCTCGCCGGCCTTCCGGGTGCGGTGCTGCCGTGGCCCGAGGGTGCGTGGGGAATGGTCACCATGACACTGTGCTCGGCCGGCAACCAGGCCTTGCTCTGGCTGCTCCTGCACCCGGCCCGGTGCCTGCGGTTCGCTTTGGACAGCCACGGATTTGTTGTGGAGCGGATCGAGGGCTTCGAGGCGTGGCTGGAACACCGCCCTCGGCCTTTCCGACTGCGGATGCGGTCACCCGCCGCGACCTCACGCTGGCACATATCTGAAAAGCCGGAGGGGTTGCCGCGAACTAGGCGGCTGCTTCGATGAGCTCGTCCGAGCACTCTCTGCAGGTGACTGACTGCTAATGCGCCAGCCCACCCTTGCGAACATGAATTGGAACATGTCCCGTTCACCTTCGGCGGATCCGAGATCATGCTCCTAAGCCCTCACTTAGTTCACGGACGGCCCGCGGTCGCAACCAGGCGCGACCAAGCTGCGTGCCGCAACAGCCGCCGGGCCCGGCTCGCGACATAGGGTGTTTCCGCGCTTGATCTAGTTCTCGACGTAGCCGCGCAGACAACGGAATCTGCGATGCTGGCTTCGCGCGTCGCTCACCCTCGCCACATGCTGACTGGCAAATGAGCCGGTGGCTACGGAATCAGGGATGTTCAATGAGTATTCGCGGGGTTATCCTCGGCAGATGAACCAAAATGCGGTTCCGACCGAACCCGGTTACATATTCGCGTTCAGCCTTAGCCGGAACTGGCTTTGGATAATTGGATCCTCTGCAGTTGCTGGGGTGGTTATTGCGGTTGTGGCAATCGCAGCGGAGCCGTTCCGGGCCCCCTTGGGAATCGCGCTAGGTGTGCTCGCGATAACCCTGTTCATCGCATTTTCCGTGAAAGGTTCTTCACGACGACAGACTACGCAAGAATCAGCGTCGGCCCAGGCCCGCACGGGAGCGAATCGGATGTTGCTTGGCAGGCCGTGGGGCAGAGGATCCTTGGCGGCAGAGCTGGCTCTCCTGGCAGAGCTCCATGCAAAGGGGGCACTCTCTGATGAGGAATTCGTTGCGGCCAAGCTCCGCACCCTTGGAGACTGACATCCAGCGGTGCAGGTCCTCGCGAAAGCCAACCGTCCCGCAACGCCAGAAGGCGACACTGGATTCGAAGGGCCCCTTTGAGGGCCATCCGGTCTGGCCGATTCATAGTCCTTCCGGGATACCGAATCGTCTCTCAACGAGTGTGTGAATGGCCCAGACCAATGGCTGGTCTTCCAGCTCAACGCCCTGGTCTCCGTAATACACGCCTGTTTCGTTGCCGGTTGCATCGATGTCGAAGAGTCTGAGGACTTCGGCCACGCGAACATGATGCTCGATGGTGGTCATTTGGCGGGACACGCGAACTTGAATCGCGCTGAGGGTGCGCTGGACCTCAGGATGGATGGATTCAGTCATTGGCGAGATTCGCTTTACTTCCGCACCAGTCGATCATCGTCCGGATGTTTCTACGGCTTTCCACGCTCCAGTTTGTCGTGTTCAATACTTCCCCCTGAGCATCCGGACGGGATTTCGGTGCAACCGCCGCCACTGTCCGTGCACTCTTGCATGACGTTCGCCATTGCACAAGGGGGCCCTTCGGATCCAATTAGGGAGTATGAGGCGACTCTGGCCTTGGCTGGATGATGGTGACGCTCTCGCGCAGAAACCGTACCAATACCTCAAGGACGGAAAATGAAAAGCCGGCTGCTAGGGCGAAGCACGCTTATTCTTAGGAACGGTTGACGGAAGGATCACCACAGTGATCAACAATGCAAAACCCCAGTAAATCCAGAACCTGAAGAAGGCAGGCCTATGAGAATCAAATACGACCCTTCTGCCAATGCAGCGTATATCTATCTCGTGGAGGACATATACGCCGGATCCGCCGCCAAGACTTACTCATGCGATCCAATTGAGGTGGGTGGCATGATCAACCTGGATTTTGACAGAGACGGTCGCCTGATTGGCGTCGAAGTCATGGACGCCGACAAAAGGCTAACCCGTGAAACTCTTGCGGAGGCAAACCCTGATCGAGACAGAAAGCCAGCACCGCCTGCGGAGTGACAGTTCTGGTGCTTGAATACATGAGATGCTGTTGATGCTGCATCTGGAACCTCTTGACCGTTTCGCTAAGACAGCCTTTGCCGCTGCGTGCGCCGAGCGTATGTTGCCCTTGTCCGATCGATATGCGCGGCAAGTCGGCGACCCGCTCCGTGAGTGGCGGCTCGGCGTCATCGTCCTGTCAGCTTGGCAGGTCGCCTCGGGCAGAGATGTCGATGCGACTGGTCTTGAGGCTGAAGCAGAGGCGATGGTTCCAGACGAGGACGACGAAGGGTGGACAGCCGGCGCGGGCTACGCAGGCAACGCTGCAGCTGCCGCGGGATACGCCATCAGGACGTGGCGCACCAACAACCCCCAACACGCTGCCTGGGCTGCGCGCCAGATCTTTGACGCCGCGAATCTCGCATACCTTCAGGCAAACCCCGGCGGGAGCTTCATGACCAAGGCCGAGGAAAAGGCATCCTTTGAATCCGCTGTCGTACAGTCGGCCATTTCCGCAACCCAGCGGGATCTTGAGTCCGTTAGGAACGCCCGGCCCTTGTCCGAATTGCGCCAGCGGGCCCGGAAGGAAGGGCAGGAGTGGGCAGCCGCCGTTCGGTGACACACAGTCCCGGCATTTGCCCGTTACTGACTGCTAATGCTTGCCGGCGCGATGAGCCTGAACATGCCTCTCATATCGCCGGGCGTGAAGCCGTCCCGCTTGTACAAGCTCTGAGCGCCTTCGGTGGCGAAAAGCCCTACGAATGCAGTGGCCGGCGACGAACGGCACACATAATCCAGGAGGCTGCGCAGGAGGGCTGTCCCTATGCCTTGACCCTGGTAGGCGGGCAGAACGGCAAGGTCCTGAACGTAGAAGAACTTGACGCCGTCTCCGACAAGGCGTCCCATGCCGATGACTTGCCCGTCCGCCAGGGCCACCACGCCGGCCAGCGATCCGTTCAAAGCTGCCGCCATCGTCTCCCATTCAAAGGCGTGGGACCAGCCGACTGCTTCGGCTAATCGGCGATGCTCTTCCGGAGTAGGAAGACGCCCGAACAGTGTGTAGCCGTTGGTCATGCGGCCATCCTAGAGGAGCCCGTGAACTGCAGGCTCATCCTAAGAAACGGGAGTTCAGAAACGGGAGTCGATCCCGGGAGCCGGCGGCTCGGGATCGCCCGGCGATCGTGGGAGACTGGAACCCTGCACAAAACCCGTCCGGAAGGAAGCACAGTTGGCTGCTGCCCAGGCCTCGAAAGCCAAGACCCCGTCGGCGAATGCTGCCACCTGGCGGGACGTCACGCCGGCCGCCGTAGTGCTGATCACCGGGCCGGAGGAGTACCTGGGCATCCGTGCCATGGACCGCGTCCGCGGGCTTGTCCGCGAAGCCATGCCCGACGTCGAGGTCAGCAAGCTCAACGCCGGCGCTTATGAAGCGGGCGCGCTGGCCATGACGGTGACGCCGTCGCTCTTCGGCGAGGGCAAGCTGCTTGAGGTCGAAGGGCTCGAGGCCATGAACGAGGCCTTCCTCAGCGATGCGCTGGCGTACGTGGCCAAACCGGAAGACGACGTCGTCCTGGTCCTGCGCCACAGCGGCGGCACGAGGGGCAAAAAGCTGCTGGACGCCATCAAGGCCGCGGGCTGGCCGGTGGTGGACTGCCAGCCATTGAAGAAGGACGCGGACAAGGTGGCATTCGTGGTGGCCGAGTTCAAGGCCGGCGGCCGCCGGATCGACGGTGAGGCGGTGCAGGCCCTGGTCAACGCCGTCGGCACGTCGTTGTCCGAGCTGGCTGCCTCATGCAGGCAGCTCATCGCCGACGCCGCCACTGCGGTGGACGCCGCCATGGTCGAGCGCTACTACGGCGGGCGGGTCGAGGCCACGGCCTTCAAGGTCGCGGATGCGGCGATGGCGGGGAACGCCCCGCTGGCCCTATCCAGCCTCCGCCACGCCCTGGCCACTGGAGTCGACCCTGTGCCGCTTGTCGCCGCGCTGGCCGCCAAGCTGCGCACCCTGGCCCGGGTGGCCGGGGCGCAGGGCTCCTCGGCGCAGATCGCCAAGCAGCTGGGCATGCAGCCCTGGCTGGTGGAACAGGCCCAGCGGGACGTCCGGCGCTGGACACCGGAGGGGCTGATCCGGTCCATCCAGGTCACAGCTGAGGCGGATGCCCAAGTGAAGGGGCTTTCCCGTGATCCCGTGTACGCGGTGGAACACGCCGTAACAGTCATCGCCGCCTCGGCCCGCGGCCGCTGAGGCAGCAAGGCCGCAAGTGCGGCGGCCCCTGAACCGGCACCACTGAACGCGTTAAATGCGATGAGGCCGGCCCAAACGGGCCGGCCCCAATTTCAGCTCAGTCGAACTGGAAAAACCTTAGAGTGCGTTGACCTTCTTGGAGATCGCCGACTTGCGGTTCGCAGCGTTGTTCTTGTGAATAACGCCCTTGCTGACAGCCTTGTCCAGCTTACGGCTGGCAGCTACAAGAGCAGTCGTTGCAGCATCCTTGTCAGCAGACTCAACGGCGGTGTTGACGGCGCGGATGGCCGTCTTCAGCTCGGACTTGACGGCGTTGTTACGCAGACGAGCCTTCTCGTTGGTGAGGATGCGCTTCTTCTGGGACTTGATATTAGCCACGTGTGTGAACTCTCTTTTTAATGCGGAAATGGTCTAGAGGGTTATCAGGTTGGCCATCGACTGAGCGGCGTGGGGATGCCTATGGCAGCCAACCATGCATGGCCGTCGACCTGCACGGACATACAGCCATCAATCCTAGCAGACACTTCGCGTGGACCTGGATTCCGGTTTTCCGCGGTGCGCCTAGCGCCGCCGCAGCCGGTCCGCGACCGTCTGGAACGTCGCATTGTCCAAGGTGGCGCCCTCCCGGCGCACCCGTTCGGGATCGACCCGGACGACCCGGTCCAGCTTCACCTCGCTCGGTCGCCACTGCGGATCCCACGGACCGGTCCCGATGTCCACGTAATCATCCTCCCGGCGTCCGTTGTCATGGTCCTTGCTGGTCAGCATGAAGCCCAGCAGCCACGGCCCGTCGTGCCCCACCAGGAGCACGGGGCGGTCCTTGCCCCTCGTGTGGTCCTCCTCGAACGGCACCCAGGTCCAGACGATCTCGCCCGGATCGGGCCTGCCGTCCAAAGCGGGGGAGTAGCGGGGCGCCAGCGGGCCGTGGAAGTCGCCCGGGTAATGCCCGACGCCGGACGGCGGCGAGGCGCGCCGCTGCCCTTTCGCTGCGGTTCCGCGAGCTGTTGTTCCCCGAGCCGCGGTTCCCGGGGTGCCTCGCCGCTGCGTACGCGGCGGTGAGGCCGGTGAATTTCCGCCGGCCAGCCGGCGCAGGTAGCGCAGGGATCCGGCGAGGATGGTGCTGAAGAGGGATGCCATCCCACCACCGTATCCGCCGGCCGCGGCACCGGGGCGAATCCGATGCGCGCCGGAGCCGGGGTTCATGGGAGACTATGAGTTCAGATATGCGGTGCACGCCGGGACGGCAGGACTGTCCGGGCAACTTTTCCGCGTGAGTGTCGACAGTAAGGACTCCTGCGTGTCTCCCATGGCCCGCACCGCCCCGGTGCCTGCCGCAACAGATCCGGCCATCATCCGGAACTTCTGCATCATTGCCCACATCGACCACGGCAAGTCCACCCTGGCCGACCGGATGCTCCAGTTCACCGGCGTGGTGCAGGCACGCGACATGAAGGCCCAGTACCTGGACCGCATGGACATCGAGCGTGAACGCGGCATCACCATCAAGTCCCAGGCCGTCCGCATGCCCTGGGAAGTCGACAACACCGCCTATGCGCTGAACATGATCGACACCCCCGGCCACGTCGACTTCACCTACGAGGTCTCCCGCTCCCTGGCCGCCTGCGAAGGCGCGGTGCTGCTGGTGGACGCCGCCCAGGGCATTGAGGCCCAGACCCTGGCCAACCTCTACCTCGCCATGGAGAACGATCTCACCATCATCCCGGTGCTGAACAAGATCGACCTCCCGGCCGCGCAGCCCGAGAAGTACGCCGAAGAACTGGCGAACCTGATCGGCGGAGACCCCGAAGAGGTCCTGAAGGTTTCCGGCAAGACCGGCGTCGGCGTCGAAGCCCTGCTCGACCGCATCGTGCGTGACATCCCCAACCCGGTCGGCGACGCCAATGCCCCCGCACGGGCCATGATCTTCGACTCCGTCTACGACACCTACCGCGGCGTGGTTACCTACGTCCGCGTCGTCGACGGCCACCTGAGTCCGCGCGAGCGGATCCAGATGATGTCCACCAAGGCCAGCCACGAGCTCCTCGAAATCGGCGTCAGCTCACCGGAGCCTGTGCCGTCCAAGGGCCTGGGCGTCGGCGAGGTGGGCTACCTGATCACGGGCGTGAAGGATGTCCGCCAGTCCAAGGTCGGCGACACCGTCACCAACCTCGCCAAGCCGGCCACCCAATCGCTGGGCGGCTACCAGGACCCGAAGCCGATGGTCTTCTCCGGCCTCTACCCGCTGGACGGCACGGACTACCCGAACCTGCGTGAAGCCCTGGACAAGCTCAAGCTCAACGACGCCGCCCTGGTCTACGAACCGGAGACGTCCGCCGCACTGGGCTTCGGCTTCCGCGTCGGCTTCCTCGGCCTGCTGCACCTTGAAATCGTGCGCGAACGCCTGGAACGCGAATTCAACCTGGACCTGATCTCCACCGCGCCGAACGTGGTCTACGAGGTCACCCTCGAAGACAAGTCGGTCGCCACGGTCACCAACCCGTCCGAATTCCCCTCGGGCAAGATCAATGAGGTCCGCGAGCCGATGGTGGCAGCCACCATCCTGGCCCCGAACGAATTCGTCGGCGCGATCATGGAGCTCTGCCAGAACCGCCGCGGCCAGATGCGCGGCATGGACTACCTCTCCGAGGACCGAGTGGAGATGCGCTACTGGATCCCGCTTGCCGAGATCGTGTTCGACTTCTTCGACCAGCTCAAGTCCAAGACCCGAGGCTACGCCTCCCTGGACTGGAAGGCCGACGGCGAACAGGTCGCCGACCTCGTCAAGGTGGACATCCTGCTCCAGGGCGAACAGGTGGACGCCTTCAGTGCCATCACCCACCGTGACAAGGCCTACGCCTACGGCGTGATGATGACCTCCAAGCTGCGCGAACTGATCCCGAGGCAGCAGTTCGAGGTGCCGATCCAGGCCGCCATCGGCTCCCGGATCATCGCCCGCGAAAACATCCGCGCCATCCGCAAGGACGTCCTGGCCAAGTGCTACGGCGGTGACATCACCCGTAAGCGCAAGCTGCTCGAGAAGCAGAAGGAAGGCAAGAAGCGCATGAAGATGGTGGGCCGCGTCGAGGTTCCCCAGGAAGCCTTCATCGCCGCCCTCACCACCGACGAGTCCAAGGACAAGGCCAAGAAGTAGTGCCAAGCGCCCTTCCCCTCGGCGATCCGGCACCTGCGGACGGTCTGCTGCCCCCGCAGGTGCTGGACGGCGTCGAACACCGGAAATTCGGCCTGTACGTCCACATCCCGTTCTGCGCCGTCCGCTGCGGGTACTGCGACTTCAACACCTACACCGCCAAGGAACTGGGCGGCGGTGCGTCCCAGGACGCCTACGCCGGCACGGCAGTGGCCGAGGTCGACTTCGCAGCCCGCGCCATGGAGGCGTCCGGGCTCCCGGCCCGCAGGATCAGCACCGTCTTCTTCGGCGGCGGCACCCCCACGCTGCTCCCCGCCGGAGACCTCGCGCGGATACTGAGCGCCGGCGTCGGGCACTGGGGACTGGAGCCGGGCGCCGAAGTCACCACGGAAGCGAACCCGGATTCGGTCACACCGGAGTCGCTGCAGTTGCTGGCCGACGCCGGCTTCACCCGCGTGTCTTTCGGCATGCAGTCGGCGGTGCCGCACGTGCTCAAGGTCCTGGACCGCACCCACAGCCCCGAACGCGTGCCGCAGGCCGTGCAGTGGGCCCGCGACGCCGGCCTCGACGTCAGCCTGGACCTCATCTACGGCACACCCGGCGAGTCCATGGACGACTGGCGGACCTCCCTGAACGCCGCCCTGTCCTACGCGCCGGATCACATCAGCGCCTACGCGCTCATCGTCGAGGAAGGCACCAAGCTCGCCGCGCAGATGCGCCGCGGCGAGGTCCCCGGAATCGACGACGACGACCACGCCGCGAAGTACGAACTCGCCGACGAACTCATTTCCGCCGCCGGCCTGTCCTGGTACGAAGTCAGTAACTGGTCCCGCACTCCGGACCATGCCTGCCGCCACAACCTGGCCTACTGGCGCGGGGACGACTGGTGGGGCATCGGACCGGGCTCGCATTCGCACATCGGCGGGGTCCGGTGGTGGAACGTCAAGCACCCCACCGCCTACGCCAACCGGCTCACCGCGGGTGAGTCCCCGGCGGCAGGACGCGAAACCCTCGACGCCGGAACCCGCGAGGTGGAGCGCATCATGCTGGAGGCGCGGCTGGGGAGCGGGCTGGAAGTGGACGCGCTCGACGCCGTCGGCCGGCACGCCGTCGCCGGCTTGATCGCGGACGGGCTGGTGGAGCCCGCGGAAGCCTTCAAGGGCCGCCTGGTCCTGACCCTGAAGGGCCGCCTCCTGGCCGACGCCGTGGTGCGCCGGCTGCTGCCCGAATAGGGCCACGCAGGCACCTGTTCAGCTGTTCCTGCCGGGAATATCATGTGCGTGGACGCCCGGCGATCCGCCCTGGCTGGCCGGCTCCGCCCGCTGTGTGAAGACCAATGCTGGGAGGGATCATGTCTTCGATTTCAGCGCAGTCCCCGTTCGGCGTTCCCTGGCGGAGCGCAGTCCTTTTCCTCGTAGTTGTGGCAGGATTCCTGCTGCTCTCCCTGATGACCTTCGACCCGAAAGTGGGCACCGCCGCCTGGGTCATCAGGATCGGCGGCACGGTGGTCTGGGTCGCCTTTGCCCTGTACCTGGGCTACCGGGACATCGTCCAGAAGCAGGGCAACGGGCCGCAGGACATCGACCATGTCCCCTTCGACCGGTGGTCGTGGATCCATGCCTCGGCCGGTGCCATGTTGGGCTTCTGGTCGGTGCCGCTCGTCGTGGTTGCGGTCATCACCATCGGCTGGGAATTCTTCGAGAGGTACGTGCCGGGATTCGGTGAGAAAGAGACCCTGGGCAACCGGGCGGTCGATGTGGTCGGCGCGTGGGTCGGCTGGGTGCTGCTCGCGTTGCTCATCGCCGCCCTGGAGAGCGACTCGGTACCGTTCGTGCTGCCGTCCGCGGATGCGTGGATCCGCAACCTCTAGGCTGCTACTTGATCCAGCGCAGGTTGAAGCGGTACCTGTGCGGCTGGCCATGGTTGACCCGGATACCCGCTGATACCGCGAAGCACGTCAGCGCCACCCAGATCGCCGTGGCCAGCACCGCGAACAGGTTGCCCACCACCGGCAGGATCACCAGGATGTTGGCGAGTACCGCCGCGATGGTGGGAGGCAGGGTGAAGTTGAGGGCTTCCTTGGACTCCTGGGCAGTGAACGGGCCGCGGTCCCGGAAGATCAGGTAGATCAGCAGCGCTGGTACACAGCCGAGGATTCCGCCGAAGTGGGCCAGGGTTGCCCACTGGCGGTCTTCACCCGCGGTCAGGGGGAGCGCGTTGGCAGGGACGCCGTGGTACTGGGGCTCGCCCTGGGGGGCGTCCATCCCGTCGGGAGCGTTCTCTGCCACTGTGTCTTCCTTAAAGGCTCGGTTCCGGTGGTGCTGTCCCAGAATACTGGGTCGGGGGTGCTTACGGGACCAGCTGCCCGGCATGGCGCGGGCGGTCCGCTGCGGCAGGCAGGGTCAGGGGGCGGTGAGGAAGTCGATGACTTCTTCCACGCGGCCCAGCAGCGAAGCTTCGAGGTCCGCGTAGCTGCGCACCGCGCCCAGGAGTTTCTGCCAGCCCAGGCCGACGTCCTCGGCGGTGGCGTGCGGCCAGCCGAAGGCCTTCAGGATGCCGGTCTTCCAGTCCGTTCCGCGGGGCACCTCCGGCCAGCGCTCGATCCCGAGCGTCTTCGGCCGGATGGCCTGCCACACGTCCACGTACGGGTGCCCGACAATCAGGACGTTCCCCGCCGCCCCGGGGAGGGTCATGGCGTCGGCCGCGATGCGGGATTCCTTGGAATCCCGGACCAGGTGGTCCACCAGGATGCCGAGCTTTCGCCCGGGGCCGGGGGAGAAGTCCGCGATGGCGGCCTTGAGATCGTCCACGCCGTGCAGGGGCTCGACGACGATGCCCTCCACCCGGAGGTCGTCGCCCCAGACCTTCTCGACGAGTTCGGCGTCGTGCTTGCCTTCCACCCAGATGCGGCTGGCCTTGGCCACCTGGGCTCGCTGGCCGGCGACCTTGACGGAACCGGACGCGGTGCGGCCGGCCGGGACGGCGGCCGCCGTACCCGGCGCTGCACTGGCTGATGCGGACCGGGGCACCGGCGGAAGGAGCTTGACGGGCTGGCCGTCCAGCAGGAAGCCGAAGCCGAGGCGGAAGGACTTGGTCCTGCCGTGCCGGTCCTCCAGCGCGACGATGTGCATGCCCCCGGACTTCTCGATGCGGACCACTGCGCCCACCCAGCCGGACTGCACGTCCTCGAGGACCATTCCAGGTTCGGCCGGAACCTCGGGAAGCGCCCTTTTGGCGGGGGCGGAAAGCGTCCGGGGGCCCCAGTTGTCGTACGACACAGTGTCACACCACTTCGCTGTCGGAGGTCGTTCCGGCCGCCGGAAGCCGCCGGAGCCTGCGGGAAGCTTGTTCGCCGCGAGCGGTACCAATGCTAACAACGGCCCGGCACATACTAGACTTGTTAGCACTTGGGCATGTTGAGTGCTAAGAATTGCGGATCCGCCGGCAGGCGGACGCGCACAAGACACGAGGGAATCCAGGGCTGGAACGTCCGAGGGGAGGCAGGAGCATGAGCGAGCCACGCAAGCTTGAAGTGCTGCGTGCCATCGTCGAAGACTACGTGCATTCGCGCGAACCGGTCGGCTCCAAGGCATTGGTGGAACGGCACCATCTGGGCGTGTCCAGTGCCACCATCCGCAACGACATGGCGCTGCTGGAGGAAGAGGGCCTCATCGCGGCCCCGCACACCAGCGCCGGGCGCATCCCCACCGACAAGGGCTACCGTCTTTTCGTGGACCGCATCTCGGCGATGAAGCCGCTCTCGGCCGCGGAGCGGAGGGCCATCCACTCGCTCCTCGAGGGAGCGGACGACGTCGACGACATCCTGGAGCGCACCGTCCGGCTGCTCTCGCAGCTGACCAACCAGGTCGCCGTCGTGCAGTACCCGCACTCCACGCGCGCCAAGCTGCGGCACATCGAATTCGTGCTCCTGGCGCCGCGCCAGGTGCTCGTGGTGCTGATCGCGGACAGCGGCAAGGTCGAACAGCGGGTCGTCGACGCCGGCGTGGACGTCAGCGACGAGGACCTCACTTTGCTGCGGGCACGCTTCCTGTCCGGCATCTCCGGCGCGCCGCTGGCGCACTTGCCGCAACTGCTGGCGCCGGTTGTGGCCCTGTGTCCGCCGGCCCTGCAGGCCCCGGCGGCCGTGCTCGCCCGCGGCCTGGACAAACTGGCCGAAAGCAGCCGCGACGAACGGATGATGATGGCCGGTACGGCGAACCTCGCCCGCTCCAACGTCGACTTCCCGCTGAGCATCGGCCCGGTCCTGGAAGCCCTCGAAGAACAGGTGGTCATGCTGCGCCTGCTTTCCGAAATGGCCGAGGATCCGCGCGGCGTCACCGTCAGCATCGGCCGGGAGAACCCCTATGACGGGTTGTCCGAAGCGTCGGTCGTCGCCACTGGATACGGTCCGGGTGCCTCCGCGAAGATCGGCATCATCGGCCCAACCCGCATGGACTATCCCAGCAGCATGGCCGCCGTCCGCGCGGTGGCACGTTACCTTTCGAGGATCCTCGGCAGCTGAGGCCCGCCGGATCCACCGCAGCAAGAACAGCAGGACAAGAAGGAAGAGAAACCGACTTTGAGCAGCCACTACGACGTCCTGGGCGTCTCCCCGGAAGCGACCGGCGAGGAGATCAAGAAGGCGTACCGCAAGCTTGCACGGAAGCTGCACCCCGACGTCAACCCGGGGGAGGACGTGGCGGAGCAGTTCAAGGCCGTCACGCACGCCTACGAGGTCCTCTCCGACCCCCAGAAGCGCCGCGTCTATGACGCCACCGGCAACGAGAACGGCACGGACAACGGTTTCGGCGGCGGCTACGCCGGCCAGGGTTTCGCCTTCCAGGACATCTTCGACACCTTCTTCGGCGGTGGCGGCGGCATGCAGGGCCCGGCCTCGCGCACCCGCCGCGGCCAGGACGCGCTCATCAGCGTCCGCGTGGACCTCAAGGACGCCGTGTTCGGTGTGAACAAGAAGCTCGAGGTGGACACCGCCGTCGTCTGCCCCACCTGTGAAGGCTCCTGCTGCCGCCCGGGCACCCACCCGGAACGCTGCGACATCTGCGGCGGCAGCGGGCAGGTCCAGCGCGCGGTGCGTTCCATCCTCGGCCAGGTCATGACCGCCGCGCCCTGCGGTTCCTGCGAGGGTTTCGGCACCGTCATCAAGGACCCCTGCAACGAGTGCAACGGCCAGGGCCGCATCCGCAGCCGCCGTTCGCTGACCATCAAGGTGCCTGCCGGCGTCGGCACGGGTACCCGCATCCAGCTTTCCGGCCAGGGCGAAGCCGGTCCCGCCGGCGGTCCGTCCGGCGACCTGTACGTCGAGATCCGCGTCAACAGCGATGCCACCTTCACCCGTGAGGGCGACGACCTGCACGCCACCCTGAGCGTGCCCATGACCGCGGCCGCGCTCGGCACCGAGCTCAGCTTCGAGACCTTCGACGGCCCGCAGGAAGTGGACGTGAAGTCCGGCACCCAGTCCGGGGAGGTCATTACCCTTCGCGGCCTCGGCGTCACCCACCTGCGCGGCTACGGCCGAGGTGACCTCAAGGTGCACCTGCACGTGGAGACGCCGGGCAAGCTCGACCCTGCCCAGGAAGACCTGCTGCGCCAGCTCGCCAAGCTGCGCGGCGAACAATTCACCGAGGGCAAGCTCGTGGCCAGCGGCGGCATGTTCGCCAAGCTGCGGGACAAGTTCGGCAACCTGTAGCCCCGGGAGCCTGCAGCAATGAGCAACCCCGTCTTCTTCGCTCCGGCGGGAGCCCTCGACGGGCTGACGCCCGGCGACACCTTCGTCCTTGACGGGGCCGAGGCCCGGCACGCAGTCACCGTCAAGCGGCTCGAAGCCGGGGAAGCGGTGGACATCGCCGACGGTGCCGGCAAGCGCCTGGTGGGCACGGTCCTCGAAACCGGCCAGGGGACACTGACCGTCGAAGCCGTGGAGCTCCGCGAGGAGCCGCGGCCCGCCGTGCGGCTGGTACTTGTCCAGGCCCTGGCCAAGGGCGACCGCGATGAGCTCGCCATCGAAACCGCCACGGAACTCGGCGTCGACGCCGTCATCCCCTGGCAGTCGGAACGGTCGATCGTGCGCTGGAAGGGTGATCGGGCCGCGAAGGCCCATGCCAAATGGCAGTCGGTCGTCTCCGCGGCGGCGAAGCAGGCCCGGCGGGCCTGGATCCCCGAGGTGCGTCCCGCCGTCGACGGCGCCGGGCTGGCCAAAGCGGTCGCGGCGGCCGACCTCGCCGTCATCCTGCACGAGGACGCCAAGCGTCCCTTGCGCGCCGCCCTCGCGGACTGGCTGGAGGGACTGCCCGACGGCGGCACGGACGGAGTGCGCGAAGTCCTGCTCCTGGTGGGGCCCGAAGGCGGGATCACCCCGCGCGAAGTCACCCGGCTGGCCGACGAGGGAGCGGTGACTGCGCTGCTGGGCAACCACGTGCTGCGCTCGTCAACTGCCGGCCCGGCCGCGATCGTGCTGGCGAGCGACATCCTCGGGCGCTGGTAGCCCGCGTTCGTCGGGCAATGCAGCACGGCGGAATCAGCTGATGCTGGCGGGGCCGAAGTTAAGGGTCAGGACTGAAGGTCAGCGGACGTTGAAGGAACGGGTGTCCGTGGACGCCATCTCGCCGGCCTGCGCCGGCAAGGTGACCCGCAGCTCGTAGCGGCCCGTGCCGAGGCCGACCGTGAAACTGAAGGTGCCGCCCTGGCCGGTCACAGAGGACGCGGTGGTTCCGCCGTCCAGGTAAAGGGCCTTCTCACCGTTTGCTGCCTCACGGAAGATCTGCCACTTCAGCTTCGCTCCCTCGATGGTGGCGCGGCCGTTGAACTTCACGGGACCGCTGGCCAGGGTGAGGTCTTCCTGCGGGTCGATGATCCAGACCGGGGCCACCATGGATGCGTCGCGGACCATGGGGGCGCCGAGCTTGACCTGCCCGAAGGCCATGAAATCCCTGTGGCCGTCCACCAGGATGACCACCTGGATCTGCTGTCCGGAGTCGATCAGCCCGGAACTCGCCGCGGCCGCCGTGGCCGTATACACGAGCTGCTGCACGGCGAGCCGGGCCATGCCGGCGTCGAGGTTCGAATTGAAGGCGTCACGGGACACGTCCACCGTGACCACGTTCTTGCCCGAAATCGACGTCGCAAGGTCGCCGGGCTCCTGCCACGGAGTGAAGAAGTCGTGGTCCAGCGGCTTCGCCGTCATCATGGTGCGCAGGGCGGTGGTGATGGGGTTTTCCGTGCCCGGGTTGTCGCGGAATTCGCGGTGCAGGGCCACCCCGCTGCCGTTGCGGCCGATCCAGTACACGGGCACCTTGCTCGATGCCTGCGTGGTTTCCAGCGGTGCGTTGCTGGACGGGGTGTTCTGGACCTGCTGCTGCCCGGCCTCCGGGGCTCCGGCCTGTTCCACGGTTCCGCCGTCGGCGATGCAGCCGTTCAGCAGGAGGGCAGCGGCCAGCGCGGAAACGAACAAGACGGAATGGTTCCGCTTGCCGCCCCTGCGGATGCTGGCTGCTGTTCTGATGCTGGATTCCTGCTGTTGGGTGTCCTGCCGTTGCGGCAGGTGTTGAGCTGCCCCGTCGAAACGGGCAGTTGGACTGTTTGTCCTAACTCAGCTTGGCACAGCCCGGCAGCCCGCGGCGCCGCTTCCGCGGCCCCCGGCGGAACTGAAACGCTATTGATACGCGGCCGATGCCGAGTTGATACCAAACCGTCCGGGACCGGCCCTGCCGGACCCGCCTGCCGCCGTCGGGCCACGGGGCTGCTGGCGTAGGATGGGAATCATTCCGGGAAACACCTGCCGCGGGCAGGCCAGGGCCCGGAAAGGCAACGCATACATCCACAGCGGAGGAGCATAGGCCACACGGCCAACACCATGACTGATTTGAACGGGCGGCCACGGGCTGGCAGCGCCGAGACGGTTCGAACCGAATTTCCGCATTCTGTTCCGGGCCTCCGGACGGAAGTAGTCGTCTTCGAGAACGCGGATCAGATGGTTCAGTCGCTGGGTAGCCATGACGAGGCGCTGCGGTACATCGAGGAGCAGTTCCCCGGCATCGACTTCCACGTCCGCGGCAACGAACTTTCCTTCAGCGGCCCGCCCGCGGATGTTCCCCGGATCATGCGCCTCCTCGAAGAAGTCCGCGCCCTGGTAGCCAAGGGGACTGTCATCACCCCGGACGCCCTGAAGCAGCTGGTATCCTTGCTGCGCAGCCAGTCGGTGCAAAGCCCTGTGGATGTGCTGACCCACAACATCCTGTCCAGCCGCGGCCGCACCATCCGGCCGAAGACGCTGAACCAGAAGAACTACGTCGACGCCATCGATGGCAACACCGTCATTTTCGGCATCGGCCCCGCCGGCACGGGCAAGACCTACCTGGCCATGGCCAAGGCCGTGCAGGCGCTCCAGATGAAGGAAGTCACCCGGATCATCCTCACCCGGCCGGCCGTGGAGGCGGGGGAGCGGCTCGGCTTCCTGCCCGGAACCCTGAACGACAAGATCGACCCCTACCTGCGGCCGCTCTACGACGCCCTGCACGACATGATCGATCCCGAGTCGATTCCTCGGCTCATGGCCGCCGGGACCATCGAAGTGGCGCCGCTGGCCTACATGCGCGGCCGCACTCTCAACGATGCGTTCATCATCCTCGACGAGGCCCAGAACACCACCCCGGAACAGATGAAGATGTTCCTGACCCGCCTGGGCTTCGGCTCGAAGATGGTGGTCACCGGCGACGTCACCCAGGTGGACCTTCCCTTCGGCTCGAGCTCGGGCCTGCGCGTCGTCCGCGAGATCCTCGACGGCATCGAAGACGTGAACTTTACGATCCTGGACGCCGGCGACGTGGTCCGCCACCGCCTTGTGGCCGATATCGTCTCCGCCTACAGCGAGTGGGACGAGAACCACCGCCAGCCGGCACGCACAGCAGACAGCCACAAGAAGCGGGGAACCCAGCAATGAGCATCGAAGTCAACAACGAATCCGGCGTGCAGGTGGACGAGGCCCAGCTGGTCACCTTGTCCCGGTTCATCTTCGAGCGGCTGTACATCCACCCGCAGGCGGAGCTGTCCATCCTGCTGGTGGACGAGCCCGCCATGGAAAAACTGCACATCGAGCTCATGGACGAACCGGGCGCCACCGACGTCCTCTCGGTGCCCATGGACGAGCTCACCCCCGGCACCCCGGACAAGCCGACCCCGCAGGGCATGCTGGGCGACATCGCGATCTGTCCCCAAGTGGCCCAGGTCCAGGCCCGCAACGCAGGGCACACCACGCAGGAGGAAATGCTGCTGCTGGCGACCCACGGCATCCTGCACCTCCTGGGCTACGATCACGCCGAACCCGAAGAAAAGGAAGAAATGTTCTCGCTCCAGCGTGAACTCCTGTCCTCCTTCCTCGGCAAGGACGCCCCCATGGAGACCATGCAGTGACCTCGCTCATCCTGGTCGGGATGGCACTTGTCTTCCTCAGCTTCGTGGCGTTATTGACCGCCGCGGAGGCCGCCTTCAACTTCCTTCCCCGCCATGAGGCGGAACTTGCCGTCAGCAACGGCAAGGGAACCGCGTTGCGGCACATCGTCGCCAAGCCGGTGGCCCACATGCGGGCCCTGCGCTTCTGGCGCGTGTGGTTCGAAATGGCGGCCGCGGTGGCCGTCGCCGTCGTCCTGCACAGCCTCCTGGGCAACGTCTGGCTCGCCGGACTCGCCGCCACCGGCATCATGGCCGTCATCGGCTTCGTCCTGGTGGGCGTTTCGCCGCGGCAACTGGGACGGGCGCATTCCGGCGGGGTGGCCCGCTTCACGGCACCCTTGATCCGTTTCCTTTGCTGGATCCTCGGCCCGGTCCCCGGCTGGCTGGTCTCCATCGGCAGCGCCGTCGCGCCGGGAGCGCCGGGAGGCGACGAGTTCTTCTTCAGCGAGGAAGAGTTCCGCGAACTGGTGGAACGTGCCACGGAATCGGACGTGATCGAAGACGACGAGGCCGAACTGATCCAGTCGGTTTTCGACCTGGGAGACACCCTGGTGCGGGCCGTGATGGTGCCCCGCACAGACATCGTCAGCATCGAATCCGGCTCCAGCCTCGAAGACGCGATGGCGCTCTTCCTCCGCTCGGGCTACTCGCGGATCCCCGTGATCGCCGGCGACGCGGACCAGATCCGCGGCATCGTCTACCTCAAGGACGTCGCAGCCGCCCTGCACCGGCCCGACTTCCATGCCGTCACGCACGACGTCGACTCCCTCGCCCGCGAGGCACGCTTCGTCCCCGAATCCAAGCCGGTGGACGAACTGCTGAAGGAACTGCAGCAGGAGTCCACGCACGTCGCCGTCGTGATCGACGAGTACGGCGGCACGGCCGGCCTGGTGACGCTCGAGGACCTGATCGAGGAAATCGTCGGGGAGATCGTCGACGAGTACGACGCCGGCGTCGAGGACGCCACCGACCTCGGCGACGGCAGTTACCGGGTCAGTTCGCGGATGAGCATCGACGACCTCGGGGAACTGTTCGACATCGACCTCGACGACGACGAAGTGGACACCGTGGGGGGCCTGCTCGCCAAGGCCCTGGGCCGGGTGCCGATCGTCGGCAGCACGGTCGACGTGGCGGGGATATCGCTGCGGGCAGATAGGCTGGAGGGCCGGCGGAACCGGGTCAGCCACATCATTGCGGCCGCCGTGCCGAAGGAAGACACTGACCTAGACGGGCTTCTCGACGAGGCCGACATAAAGCAACAGGGAGTACCACGTGAGCAAGCACAGTAAGACCTTCGACAGCACCCAGGACTTCGGCGGCTTCCACGCGGGCTTCTCGGTCCTGGTCGGACGGCCGAACGCCGGCAAGTCCACGCTCACCAACGCCCTGGTGGGACAGAAGGTGGCCATCACCTCGGCGAAGCCGCAGACCACCCGCCACACGATCCGCGGCATCGTCCACCGCGAGGATGCACAGCTCATCCTCGTGGACACCCCCGGCCTGCACCGGCCGCGCACGCTCCTCGGCAAGCGGCTCAACGAACTTGTCGCGGACACCCTCGCCGAAGTGGATGCAATCGGCTTCTGCCTCCCGGCCAATGAGAAGATCGGCCCCGGCGACAAGTTCATCGCAGCCCAGCTCGCCGGCGTCGGCCGTAAACCGGTCATCGCGATCGTCACCAAGACCGACCTCGTGGACAAGCAGGCACTCACCGAACAGCTGCTCGCCGTGGCTGCGCTCGGCAAGGAAGCCCTGGGCGGGGAAGGCTGGGCGGACATCGTGCCGGTCTCGGCCGCCGACGGCTTCCAGGTCAATACCGTGGCCGACGTCCTCATCAGCCACATGCCGGCCTCGCCGCCGCTGTACCCCGACGGCGAACTCACCGACGAGCCCGAGGCCGTCATGGTGGCCGAACTGATCCGCGAAGCAGCCCTCGAAGGGGTGCGCGACGAACTTCCGCACTCGCTCGCCGTCGTCGTCGAAGAGATCGTTCCGCGCGAAGGCCGCACGGAGGACAACCCCCTCCTGGACGTCCGGGTGAACCTGTACGTCGAGCGCCCGTCACAGAAAGCCATCATCATCGGCAAGGGCGGAAGCCGCCTGCGTGAGGTGGGAACCAACGCCCGCAAGGGGATCGAAGCCCTGCTCGGCACCCGGATTTACCTCGACCTGCATGTCAAAGTCGCCAAGGATTGGCAGCGGGACCCCAAGCAGCTGGTGAAGCTCGGCTTCTAGCCGCTGGGGAAGTTCACAGATTCGGGCCCTAAAATGGCCGGAATCCATGTTCCGAGGAAAGGTTGACCGAGTAGTGCGACGTCGTGAAACGCGCGTGCAGGAAAGCAGCGGGATCGGCAAGGCTGCGGCTGCACGCCATGGAGACGCGCCCGGCACCCCGCGCCACATGCGGTTCCGCAAGCACCCGCTCTGGCTGAAGATCAGTGCCGGGGCGGTGAGTGTGCTCCTCCTGGCGGGTGTGGCCTTCGCGGCCTATTGGTTCATCCGCCTCCAGATGAACATCACCAAGGCTCCGCTCAACGCCGGGGCGCAGAAGACCGAAGGCGACACGAACGACGCCAAGGACCGCCTGCAGATCCTGATCCTCGGCTCCGACACCCGGGACGGCAAGAACTCCAAGTACGGCAGTGCGGACGATTCCACCGGCTACGGCCACTCGGACGTCATGATGCTGCTGGACATTTCGGCGGACAACAAGCGCGTCAGCATCATCAGCTTCCCGCGTGACCTGCTGGTGGACGTCCCCGAATGCACCGACCAGACCACCCACAAGCGCTACCCCGCGCGGTCCGGCGAGATGATCAACGCGGCCATGGCGGAGGCCGGCATCGGTTGCGCCGTGGACACAGTGAACAAGGTGACCGGCCTCGAGATCGACCACTTCATGATGGCCGACTTCAACGCCGTCAAGGAACTGTCCAACACGGTGGGCGGGGTGTCGGTCTGCATCAGCGACGCCGTCTACGACCCCGACTCCGGGCTCCGGCTGCCCAAGGGCACCTCCCAGGTGAAGGGCGAACAGGCGCTATCCTTCCTGCGCACCCGCCACGCCTTCGGCGACGGGAGCGACCTCGGCCGCATCCAGGCGCAGCAGGGCTTCCTTTCATCCCTTGCCCGTAAGGTCAAGGACGACGGCACCCTCGGCAACCCCCAGAAGCTGCTCACCATCGCCGACGTCATCACCCAGAACCTGACGGTCGACGAGGGACTGGCCAACGTGCAGTCCCTGCTGACCATCTCCTCGCGGCTGAAGGACATCGACCTTTCGAAGGTGGCGTTCGTCGCGGTGCCCAACCGGCCCGCCGCCGCCGACCCCAACCGCCTCGAGTTGATGCAGCCGCAGGCCTCGCAGCTTTTCGCGGCGATGCGCGCGAACCTCGACCTGACCAGCCCCGGTGCGACCTCCACGCCGGCCGCGACTCCGTCAGCCAGCCCGTCCGCGACTGCCACCGCCCCCGCAACCACCACCGCACCGGTCACCAAGACCCCGGCGGCCCCGCCGTACGACAAGTCCCTGCAGCCGGTCACGGTGGCCGACGGTTCGGGGGTCCCGGAGCACGCCCAGGAACTGGTGGCAGCCCTGGCCAAGGCCGGCTTCACGCAGAGCTCGCAGTTCGCCGCGGACCCGACGGCGAAGACCGCTGTCTATTACGCGGCCGGCTTCGAGGACGTCGCCACCGACGTCGCGAAGCTCTTCGGCATCCCGGCCGCCCAGGTCGAAGCCTCGACGGCGGTCAACGGAGTCCAGCTCTACGCCGGTTCCGACTTCACCTCCGGCCTCAAGTTCGGCACCGCGTCCGTGCCGGAAAACGTCGTGAACCAGACCGCCGGCGACGTCAAATGCCAGACGGCGAACCCCGCCCTCGTGGTTCAATAACGTTCACGCAAGCAGCTGAATCAACGGCGAAGGGCCGGACCATATGGTCCGGCCCTTCGCCGTTGGCGGCAGCGTGGCGGCTACCAGATGCTGACGCGGTCCTCCGGGGAACGCCACATGCCGTCGCCGTCCTCCAGGCCGAAAGCCTCGTGGAATTCGGAGAGGTTGCTGGCGATCGCGTTCGTCCGGAATTCGTTGGGGGAGTGCGGGTCCGTGGCCACCCGGCGGATGGCTTCTTCCGGACGGATCACCTGGCGCCAGCCCGCCGCCCACGACATGAAGAAACGCTGCCGGCCCGTGAGCCCGTCGAGCACCGGGGGCTCGGTGCCGTCCAGGCTCAGCATGTAGGCCTTGTACGCGATCCCGAGGCCGCCCAGGTCGCCGATGTTCTCGCCAAGGGTGAGTTTGCCGTTGACGTTGTGGCCGGGTGCTTCCCCCGGTGCGAGGGCGTCAAACTGCGCCACGAGCTTGGCAGTCAGCTTCTCGAAGGCCTCACGGTCCTCGGCGCTCCACCAGTTCCGCAGGGCGCCGCTGCCGTCGAACTGGGAGCCCTGGTCGTCGAAGCCGTGGCCGATTTCGTGGCCGATGACGGCACCGATCCCGCCGTAGTTGACGGCGTCGTCGGCTTCGGCCGTGAAGAACGGCGGCTGCAGGATCGCGGCCGGGAAGACGATCTCGTTGAGCAGCGGGTGGTAGTAGGCGTTCACCGTCTGCGGAGTCATGAGCCACTTGTCGAGGTCGACTGGCTTGCCGACCTCGTCGAGGTGGCGGTCGACGTCGGCGTTGTGTCCGCGTTCGACGTTCCCCAGCAGGTCCTCGGGGTCGATCTCCACGGCAGAGTAGTCGATCCACTTGTCCGGGAAGCCGATCTTCGGCCGGAACGCGTCAAGCTTCTTCAGTGCCTCTGCCTTGGTTTCCTCGCCCATCCACGCCAGCCCCGTGATGCTCTGCCGGTAGGCTTCGGTCAGGCGGGCCACGAGGGCCTGCATCCTTGCCTTGTAGTCTTCGGGGAAGTGCCGTTCGACGTAGATCTGGCCCACTGCCTCGCCCAGTGCGGCCTCGACGACGGCGACGCCGCGCTTCCAGCGTTCCTTGTTCTGCGGGGTGCCGCTCAGGGTGGTGCCGTAGAAGGCGAAGTTCGCGTCGACGAAGGCCGGGGACAAGTACGGGGCGGCGGCGTTGATGACCCGCAGGGCCAGCCACTCGCGCCAGGAGGCCAGAGGTTCGGAGTCCAGGAGCCCGGCCGCGCCGTCGAAGAAGTCCGGGGTGCTCAGGACCAGTTCGCCGTACTTGTTTCCTTCGATGCCCGCGGAGTCGAACCAGGAGGCGAGCAGGGGGAAGAGTTCAGCGGCCTCGTCGATCGTCTTCAAGTTGTAGGTCTTCTGCGGATCGCGCAGCGTCACCTTGTCCCAGTGGTGGGCGGCCAGCGCCTTTTCCAGTGCCACGACGCGCAGGGCCGCCTCGCCGGCGTCGGGAATTCCGGCCAGCCCGAACACGGTGGCGACGTACCCCGTGTAGGCCTCTACGATCGGCGCGAATTTTTCCTCACGGTAGTAGGATTCGTCCGGCAAGCCGAGGCCGCCCTGTCCTGCGTAGAGCAGCACCCGGTCCGGGTTGCCGGCGTCCGGTGCCGGGTAGATGGAGAACAGCCCGGACACGTCCGAACGGAAGAGCCGCCCGGTCAGCTCCACGAGGCCGGCTGCGTCCTCGACGGCCAAGACTTCGGCCAGGCGTTCGCGGATCGGATCGAAACCCTTGGCTTCCGCGGTGGCTTCGTCCATGAAGCTGTTGTAGAGGTCGCCGATCTTGCGCTCGATGCCCGTGGCGCCGGCGCCCTTGGCGGCGGCTTCCTCGATGATCTCTTTGACTGCCAGTTCCGCGCTGTCCCGCAGCGACGTGAAGGTGCCTTCCAACGGCCTGTCATCCGGGATGGTCGTGGAGTTGAGCCAGGCCCCGTTGACGTGCCGGTAGAGGTCGTCCTGGGGGCGCACGCTTTGGTCGATGTTGGACAGGGTGATCCCGGACTGTGGCACGAAAGCTCCTTCGATGACGCGCCGCCGGCAGGGCACCGTTGCCGCGTCTGCATAGTGGACGTTGCTTCAGGTTATTGCACTGTCATCATACGCATCGTGTTACTGTGACATGGTGCGTGCAGGAATGCTTCTCCTTAGCTGCCGCGGCGGGGCCTCAAAAGCGATCAATCGCTAGGCCAATCCTCGCTGCGGAGTTTGCTATGCCCGGCCAATCTTCCTTCAAGATCCAAAGAAAAGGCCCTTAGTCATGCACAACGCACAAAAGCCCTCCGGTATGCCGATCCACCGCTACCTGTCCTTCCAGGAGCAGATCAACGTTGAACTGCCGGACCGCACCTGGCCGGACAAGGTCATCACCAAGGCCCCGCGCTGGTGCGCCGTGGACCTGCGCGACGGCAACCAGGCACTGATCGACCCCATGAGCCCGGCCCGCAAGCTGAAGATGTTCCAGCTGCTGGTGAAGATGGGCTACAAGGAAATCGAGGTCGGCTTCCCCTCGGCATCCCAGACCGACTTCGACTTCGTCCGCCAGCTGATCGAAGGCGGCCACATCCCGGACGACGTCACCATCCAGGTCCTGACCCAGGCCCGCGAGCACCTGATCGAACGGACTTACGAGTCCCTGGTCGGCGCGAAGCAGGCCATCGTGCACCTCTACAACTCCACCTCCGTGCTGCAGCGCCGGGTGGTCTTCAACCAGGACGAAGACGGCATCCTGGACATCGCCCTGCAGGGTGCGCGCCTGTGCAAGAAGTATGAGGAAACCCTCACCGACACGCACATCACCTACGAGTATTCCCCGGAGTCCTTCACGGGCACCGAACTCGAATACGCCGCCAGGGTCTGCAACGCCATCGCCGACATCTTCGAGGCTTCCGCCGACAAGCAGGTCATCATCAACCTGCCGGCAACGGTGGAAATGGCCACCCCGAACGTCTACGCCGACTCGATCGAGTGGATGCACCGCAACCTGCACCCGCGCGAAGGCATCATCATTTCCCTGCACCCGCACAATGACCGCGGCACCGGTGTCGCCGCAGCCGAGCTGGGCTACCTGGCCGGCGCCGACCGGATCGAAGGCTGCCTCTTCGGCAACGGCGAACGCACCGGCAACGTGGACCTGGTCACCCTGGGCCTGAACATGTTCGTCCAGGGCATCGACCCCATGATCGACTTCTCCGACATCGACGAAGTCCGCCGCACCGTGGAGTACTGCAACCAGCTGCCCGTCCCCGAGCGTTCGCCCTACGGCGGAGACCTGGTGTTCACGGCGTTCTCCGGTTCGCACCAGGACGCCATCAAGAAGGGCTTCGAAGCGCTGGAGAAGGACGCCGCCGCTGCCGGCAAGGCTGTGGACGACTTCACCTGGCAGGTTCCGTACCTGCCGATCGACCCCAAGGACCTCGGCCGCAGCTACGAGGCCGTGATCCGCGTGAACTCCCAGTCCGGCAAGGGCGGCGTGGCCTACCTGCTCAAGAGCGAGCACAGCCTGGACCTGCCGCGTCGTGCGCAGATCGAGTTCTCGGGCGTCATCCAGCATCGCACGGACACCATGGGCGGCGAAGTCAGCGGGGCCCAGCTGTGGGCCATGTTCCAGGACGAGTACCTGCCCTCCAGCGTCGAGGAAGGCCAGTGGGGACGCTACTCCCTGGGCGCCGGCCGCACGGAAACGGATGAGTCGGGCGAACTGACCCTGCACGCCGCCCTTCGGATTGACGGCAAGGAAGTCCAGCGCACCGGCACCGGCAACGGCCCCATCGCAGCGCTGTTGAGCATCCTGCGCGAGGACGGCGTCGACGTCCGGGTCCTGGACTACAGCGAGCACGCCCTGTCCGAAGGCGGCAGTGCCAGCGCAGCAGCGTACGTCGAGTGCGCCGTCGGCGAGCGGGTCCTGTGGGGCGTCGGCATCGACCCGAACACCAGTACGGCCGCCCTGAAGGCCGTCATCTCGGCCGTCAACCGGGCGGTCCGCTCGGTCCGCGCCTAGCGTCGGGTCCGCGCTTGGCAGCCGTGCGGCGGAACTTCCCTTCCGCCGCACGGCTGCACCGGACGCAATGGTGTCCGGCCTGGTGCGAAGATTAACTGTGGCCAATCCGTCTTTTGCAGCCCGGTCCTACCGGGACGATGCCGTGGTGCTGCGCACCCACAAGCTGGGTGAAGCCGACCGCATCATCATTCTCCTCACCAAGCACCACGGCCAGGTCCGGGCCGTGGCCAAGGGCGTGCGCCGGACCAGCAGCCGTTTCGGCGCCCGGCTTGAACCGTTCATGGTCGCGGACTTGCAGCTTGTGTCCGGCCGCACCCTCGACGTCGTCACCCAGGCCGTGGCCAAAGGCGCCTACGGCACGGCGATCGCTTCCGACTACACCAGTTACACGGCCGCGGCGGCCATGGTGGAAACCGCCGAAAAACTCAGCGATGCGGACGCCGACTCCGGCACTGCCCAGTACAACCTCCTCGTGGGCGCCCTGGCGTCGCTGAGCCGTTCGGCCCATCCGCCGGAACTGATCCTGGATTCCTATCTCCTGCGCGCCCTAGCGACGGGCGGCTGGGCACCGAGCTTCACCGACTGCGCCCGCTGCGGTGTCCCGGGACCGCACACCGCCTTCTCGGCGCCGCTGGGCGGCATGGTCTGCGGCGACTGCAGGCCGCCCGGCTCACCGGCTCCGGCCCCGGAGACGGTAGGGCTGCTGGGCGCGTTGCTGACCGGTGACTGGACGACGGCGGACGCCTCCGACGGTGTGCACCGGCGGGAGGCGGCGGGCCTGGTGGCCAGCTATCTGCAGTGGCATCTCGAACGATCCTTGAAATCACTCAAACACGTGGAGCGTAGCTGACAGTGGCATTGGCAAAGAAGAACTCACCGTCCCGCCGGAACACGCCGGTGGTGGCGCCGTATCCGCACCCTTCCGGTGCGGTCCCGCCGGCCATTCCCGCCGAGCTCGTGCCGCGGCACGTGGCGATCGTGATGGACGGCAACGGACGCTGGGCCAACCGGCGCGGACTGCCGCGCATCGAAGGCCACAAGGCCGGTGAACCCGCCCTGCTTGACGTCATGGCGGGCGCGATCGAGCTGGGCATCAAATACGTCAGTGTCTACGCCTTCTCCACTGAAAACTGGCGCCGCTCCCCGGAGGAAGTCCGCTTCCTGATGGGATTTAACAAGGATGTGCTCCGGCGCCAGCGCAACCAGCTTGACGAATGGGGAGTGCGGATCCGCTGGGCCGGCAGGCGGCCCCGGCTGTGGGGCTCGGTGATCAAGGAACTCGAAGACGCCGAGGAGTACACGCGGAACAACAGCACCTGTACGTTGACCATGTGTGTTAATTACGGCGGCCGTGCTGAGATCGCCGACGCCGTCGCGGCCATTGCCCGCGACGTGGCGGACGGCAGGCTGAAGGCGTCGTCGGTGTCCGAGAAGACCATCCAGAAGTATTTGGACGAACCCGACCTGCCCGACGTGGACCTGTTCCTGCGCAGCTCCGGCGAGCAGCGCCTCTCCAACTTCCTGCTCTGGCAGTCCGCATACGCCGAGTTCGTCTTCATGGACACCCTCTGGCCGGACGTCGACCGGCGCACCCTGTGGGACGCCGTCGAGATCTTCGCAAAACGTGACCGCCGCTACGGCGGTGCCGTGGATGCCGCAGGGAAGGCCTGAACGCTTGTTAACCCGGGCGTGCTGAAAACTCAGCCGGGGTAGGACTCGAGCCAGATCGCCACGTCGCGGTACGCCTGCTGGCGGACGATCCGGCGGGACAGGAACACGTCGTGCAGGGCTCCGGGGTAGCGGAACACCGCGGTCCGGCGGCCGAGGCCCAGGGCCCGCCGCGCGGTCTCTTCGACGTCGATCACGGCGTCCACGCGCATCAGCTCCGCGCTCCATTCGCCCTGGATCCGGGTGCGGCCGGACAACATCACCAGCACGGGTGCGTCGATGTCGAGCTTGCGTTCGACGGCGGCGTGCCCGGCCAGGACGGCCTTGCTCCATCCGGCCCGGATGGGGAAGGAAGCGCGCGGGCGCCACTGCGGATCAAGGGCCCATTCGCCGTGGGCCTGGCTGCTGACGCTCTCCCAGTAGGCGGGCATCTCCGGGAACCGGAACGCCCGTTTGGGATCCGTCCGGGCAAAGGGCTCCACCAGGTGCATCGCAATGCTGCGCATGAGACTGCTTCCTTGGAGTTCGAGCCAGGGCGAGTTCAGGATCAGGGTCGCGAGCCGCCCGGGGTGCCGGTCGGCCCAGAGGGTGGCGATGAGCCCGCCGAGCGAGTGCGCCACCATGTGCACGGTGGGCGGCGCGGTGGTTCCGGTGCGGCGGGCGATGTCGGCGTCGATGGCGGCCAGGGCGGCGTCGAGGTCTTCGTCGTAGACGGCAAGGTCCGTGGTGTAGCCGGGAGTCTGCCAACGGCGGAGGCTGCGGCCGAACTTGCGCAGGTCGACCGCGTAGAAGTGGAATCCCGATCCGGCAAGGCTTTCGGCCAGTTCGTCCTGGAGGAAGTAGTCCGCCCAGCCGTGGACATACAGCACCACGCGCGGAGCCTTGTCCCGGCGCGGCGTTTCCCGGCGAATGGCGTGGCGGGTGAGTTCGGCAAACGTGTCGCGGAGCCGGCGCGGACGGGCTGTCGCGGGCGGCGGCACCGTGTACCTGACGAGGGTGGCGCAGACCGGCCCTTCCTCGTCGGGGACCAGTTCCAGTTCCAAGGCTTCGAAGTTTTCGCCGAGGAAGTCGGCCTGCCACGGTGCGCGTGTCCCGGGCGTACTCACGGGCGGCCGCCGTCGCCTGAACCCGCGCCGTCGTCGTCCGCGATGAATCCCCGGATCCAGCGGGCCAGCCGCGCATAGGCGTCCTCGCGCACCGGCGAGGCCGACAGGAAGACGTCGTGCAGGCCGCCGTCGACCCGTTCCAGGGTGACGCTGCGGCCCAGTGTCATGGCCCGCAGCGCCATGATGTTCACGTCGAGGACGGCGTCCGAGTGCCGCATGGATTCCCTCCAGATCATTCCGTTGGCGCTGGCCCCGGAGAGCAGCACCAGGATGGGGATGTCGATGTCGAGGCCGCGGGCCACCCGGGTGTGGCCGCTGAGCACCGCGCTCAGCCAGCCCGCCCGAAGCGGAAACGCCAGGGGCGGCCGGTACTTTTCGTCCACGGCCCATTCGCCCTCGGCGCTGCTGCTGATGCTGCGGTAGTAGAAGCCGCGTTCGGGCAGCCGGAGCACAGTCAGGGGGCGGACCCGGGCCATCGGCTTGACCAGGACCTGCGCGGCCTTGCGGACGAGCGAGTTGCCGTGCATCTCCAGCCAGGGGCTGTTGAGCACCAGGTACTGCACCTTCCCGGGGTGCCGGCTCACCCAGAGCGCGGCCACCAGCCCGCCGGTCGAATGGCCCATCAGGGTCAGCGGAACCGGGCCCCCGTTGGCTGCTGCGCCCGACCGGATCATGTCGATGGCCGTGCTGATCTCGGCGTCGTAGTCGTCCAGGTGCGCCACGTACCCGCCCGTGCTGTCCTCGCCCAGGTTCCTGCCGTGGTTGTGCATGTCGAGCGCGTAGAAACGGAACCCCTGCAACGTCCAGAATTCGGCCAGCGCCACGTTGAAGAAGTAGTCGCTCCAGCCGTGCAGGAACAGCACCGCGCCGTTGGCCGGGGCCGGCCGGTGCCCGGAACCCGGGACATGGCGTACCAGCGTGGCGCGCCTGGGCACCCCGTCCACGCCGCGGGCCTCAAAGGCACAGCTTTCGAAGTCGGTGCCAAGGATGTCGGTCTGCCACTCCACGGGACCAGCTTAGACAGAAGCTGCCGCTTCGAGCCCGGCCGCCCGCCCCGAAAACAGGCAGCCGCCCAGGAAAGTTCCCTCCAGGGCCCGGTACCCGTGGATGCCGCCGCCGCCGAAACCTGCTGCTTCCCCTGCCGCGAAGAGCCCCGGCAGCGCAGACCCGCTTCCGTCCAGCACCCGGGACTGCAGGTCCGTCTGCAATCCGCCGAGGCTCTTCCGGGTCAGGACGGAGAGACGCACGGCCACCAGGGGACCGTGGGCCGGATCCGCAAGGCGGTGCGGCGGTGCGACGCGCATCAGCCTGTCACTCGCGAACTGCCTCGCCGCCCGGACCGCGGCCACCTGGAGGTCCTTCCCCAGCCCGGTGGAGAGCTGCAGGTCCCGCTGCCTGATGAGGGACTCCAAAGCTGCGGGGTCGATCAGGTCATTGCCGGCCAGTGAGTTCATCCGCGCCGCGAGTTCCCGCGGCGTGGCCGCCTGCAGAAAGTCGGCGCCCCGCTCCAGGAAGGTGCCCAGCGGCGTCGGGGCGTCCTTGCGGAGCCTGGCGGCCAGGAGCCGCAGGTCCCGGTTGCTGAGGTCCGGGTTCTGTTCGGACCCGGACAGCGCGAATTCCTTCATGGCGATGGTCCTGTTGCACACGAACCAGGAGTAGCCGTGCCCGGTGGCGACGATGTGCCGGAGCGCGCCCTGCGAGTCGAACCCGGGAAAGAGCGGAGGCGGCAGCTGCCGGCCTGTCGCGTCGAGCCACAACGACGACGGCCCCGGCAGGATGCGGATGCCGTGCCGCGGCCAGACGGGGGAGTGGTTGTGGACGCCTTCGGGGTAATGCCACATGCGGTCGCCGTTGATGAGCGCAGCCCCGGAGTCCCGGGCGGCGGCCAGGAATTCCCCGTCCACCGAGGCTGGAACACCGCTGAGCAGCCGTTCTGGTGCGGCTGCTCCGGGCCACAGCCTCCGGACCATGGCGTGGTTGCCGCCGATACCGCCGCTGGCCACGATCACCGCCCCGGCGGTGGCCTCGAAACTCCCGACGGCGGTCCGCGACGACGCGACGCCCCGCGCTGCGGCGGAGTCCGCCAGGACGTCCCCGGACACCCCGCTGACCCGGCCCGCCGCCGTCGTCAGCGTGCCCGCCCGGTGGCGGAAGTGCAGGCTGATCCGGCCCGCGGCAACGCCTTCGGCGACCTTCGCCAGGAAGGGTTCCAGCAGGCCCGGCCCCGTGCCCCACACGACATGGAAGCGCGGCACGGAATTGCCGTGGCCGGCCGGACCGTGGCCGCCGCGTTCCGCCCATTGCACCAGCGGGAACAGCTTCACCCCCAGGGCACGCAGCCAACGACGCTTCTCGCCCGCTGCGAAATGGACGTAGGCCTCGGCCCAGCGGCGTGCCCACAGATCCTCGGGCCGGTCGAACGCGGCCGAGGCGAACCAGTCGCCCAGGGCGAGGTCCACAGAGTCACGCACACCGAGGCGTCGCTGCTCCGGGCTGTCCACCAGGAACAGGCCGCCGAAGGACCAATGCGCCTGGCCGCCGAACGACGCTTCGGGCTCCTGGTCGATGATGGCCACCCGGCGGCCCGCGGCGTACGCCACCGACGCCGCGACCAGCCCGGACAGCCCCGCCCCGACCACCACGACATCGCTCTCGATCACACCGTGGCCAAGGGTACGGATTCCGCTGTTCGCCGACATGCCAACATGCTACTCCCGGGTAACGATGCCGGTTTGGTGCGGGGCGCGGAAGACGGAAAACTAGGGGGTATGCGCGTGTACCCCACTTTCTTCAAGCTTGCCTTCTCCTGGATGGATGCCGAAAAGGCCCACAAGATCGGATTCCGGGCGATCCGGCTGGCCCACTCCAGCGGCGCCGGGCGGATCCTGGGCAGGCTGACCGCCCCGCACGCCTCGCTCCGGACCGAGGCCCTCGGCCTGACCTTCCCTTCCCCGTTCGGCCTCGCCGCGGGCTTCGACAAGGAGGGCCACGGCATCGAGGCCCTGACGGAACTGGGCTTCGGGCACGTCGAGGTAGGCACCATCACCGGCCAGGCCCAGCCCGGAAACGAAAAACCCCGCCTGTTCCGCCTCGTCGAAGACCGCGCCGTCATCAACCGCATGGGCTTCAACAACGACGGCGCGTCCGCCGTGGCCCCCCGCCTCAAGGCCGCGCGTGCCGGCCTGCAGAAGACGCACGCCGGAGTCCGTCCCGTCATCGGCGTCAACATCGGCAAGACCAAGGTGGTGGAACTCGAGGACGCGGTGGAGGACTACCTGGTCAGCGCCCGGAACCTTGCCCCCGCGGCGGACTACCTCGTAGTCAACGTCAGCTCCCCGAACACCCCGGGACTGCGGTTGCTGCAGAACGTCGAAACGCTCCGTCCGCTGCTGTCCGCAGTAGGGGAGACCGCCGACCAGGCGGCCGGGCGCCACGTTCCGCTGCTGGTCAAAATCGCGCCCGACCTCAGCGATGAGGACATCGACGACGTCGCCCGCCTTGCCCTCGACCTGGGCCTGGACGGGATCATCGCCACCAACACCACCATCGGCCGGGACGGCCTGGCGTCGGACGCCGGCAAGGTGGAGGCCTGCGGCGCAGGCGGACTCTCCGGAGCGCCCCTGAAGCAGCGCTCACTGGACGTGCTCAAGCGGCTGAAGGCCGCCGTCGGGGACCAGCTGGTGCTGATCGCCGTGGGCGGCGTGGAAACCGCCGCGGATGTCCAGGAACGGCTCGACGCCGGCGCCACCCTCGTCCAGGGCTACACGGCCTTCCTCTACGAAGGACCGTTCTGGGCCGCGCGGATCAACAAAGGCCTGCTCAACAAGGGCCTGGCCAAGGCGCGCTGACACCGGGCAAACGCAGAAGGACCCCGGAACAACCGTTCCGGGGTCCTTCTGCATGCTGAGTCCTATGAAGGGTATTCGCCGCGCTTGACCAGCGGCTTGGGCAGGCGCAGCTTCCGGAACTGCAGCGAGCGCATGCTTCCGTACCAAACGGTGCCGCGCTCGACGTCGCCGAACTTCTGCGTCAATGCCTTGCGGAGTTTGCGGGACAGGATGAAGACGTCCACGAAGACGGCCAGGAACATCACCCAGAAGCCGATCAGGACATATGTCAGGGCATCGCTGGACTGCGGGATGACAAAGGAAACCACCACGAACGCGAGGGCGCCGAACATCAGGTATTCGCCGAGGTTGAACCGGGCGTCCACGAAGTCCCGCGTGAAGCGCTTCTGCGGGCCCTTGTCGCGAAGCGGCAGGAAGCGCTCGTCGCCGGTATCGAGGGCCTGGCGCATCTTCTGGCGCTGGTCCTGGATGGCAACCCGTTCGGCTTCCTTCGAAGCCTTCCGGTCGCTGGGGACCAGGGGCCGCTTCCGCGCCGCTTCCTGGTCCTTGCGCTTGGGTGTCGGTGCACCCTTGCCCGGGCCCTGTGCCGCGGCGTCGGCGGCAAGCTGGTCTACTGAGTCCTGAGCGCTGGGCTCTTCCTTTTTACGTCCAAACACCAGTACAGAATACCCTGGCAGCGTGACCGGGGCGACACCGCGAAGCGTGCAGGCCGCGGAGGACCGCTGGTTTCGGCGGCCCGTACTCGGCGGTAGTGTTTTCGCCATGACTTCCATTCATGCGCAGACCCCGCAGAACCACACCGGGATCCCCGGCGCCGTCGACGCCGCCGCCCTGAAGGCCGCCGTCGACGCTTCCTTCGACCTGACCCTGGCGCGGCTCAAAACGCTCGTCGCCGTTCCCGGGATCGCCTGGAGCAGCTTCGACCCCGCGGAACTTGACCGCAGCGCCGAAACGGTTGCCGGCCTGGTGCGTGAATCCGGCTTCAGCGACGTCCAGATCCTGCGCTGCGACAAGGAGGACGGCAGCCCGGGCGGTCCCGCCGTCGTTGCCCGCCGCCCTGCCGCGCCGGGCAAGGCGACCATCCTCCTTTACGCCCACCACGACGTCCAGCCGCCGGGGGAGCGTGCCGCGTGGGACTCGGAGCCCTTCATTGCCGAAGAGCGCGACGGCCGTCTGTATGGCCGCGGCGGCGCCGACGACAAGGCCGGCATCATGGCCCACCTTGCCGCGTTCTCCGCTGTCAGCGAGGTGCTGGGCGGCAGCTTCGGCCTCGGTGTCACGTTGTTCTTCGAGGGTGAGGAGGAAGCCGGGTCGCCGACGTTCCGCACCTTCCTTGAGACCCACCGTGAACTCCTGCGCGCCGACGTCATCGTGGTGGCCGATTCCAGTAACTGGAAGGTCGGCGTGCCTGCCCTGACCACCAGCCTGCGCGGCCTGGTCGACGGGACTTTCGAGGTACGCGTGCTGGAGCACGCCGTGCATTCGGGGATGTTCGGCGGTCCCGTGCTGGACGCACCCACCGTCCTTTCCCGCCTCATCGCTACCCTGCACGACGACGCCGGAAACGTGGCAGTTCCCGGCTTGCTCGCCAAGGACGAAGTGGCGGTGGACCTCGACGAGGCCCAGTTCCGCGCCGATGCCTCAGTGCTCGACGGCGTCAGCCTGGCAGGGAGCGGAAGCATCGCTTCCCGCCTCTGGACCAAGCCGGCCTTGTCGATCATCGGGATCGACGCTCCCGCCGTCGACGTTGCGTCCAACACCCTCATTCCTTCTGCCCGCGCAAAGTTCAGCCTGCGCCTGGCACCGGGCCAGGATCCGGAGGCCGCCATGGCCGCAGTGGAAGCGCACCTGGTGGAGAAGGTCCCCTTCGGTGCCCGGCTGGCGTTCACGCCGGGGGAGCGCGGCAACGCCTTTGCCACCGACACTTCCTCCCCGTCCGCCCGGATCGCCATGTGGGCCTTGGGTGAAGCCTGGGGCGTCCCGGCCGTGGAGATGGGCATCGGCGGATCCATCCCGTTCATCGCCGACCTGACCGAGGTCTACCCGGAGGTTCAGATCCTCGTGACCGGCGTCGAGGACCCGGACTCCCGCGCCCACAGCGCCAACGAGTCGCTGCACATCGAGGACTTCCGCCGGGCCGTCCTGGCCGAGGCGCTGATGCTCGCACGGCTGGATTCCACGGGCCTGGCCTAGGCTCCGGGAACAACGGAAGCTGCCCGCTGGTTACGGTTGAAGTTATAGCTCTGCGTCCCTGCGACGTAGCATTGAGCTGTAACCCGAAAGCAAGTGGGTAAGGGCATGCGGTGCGCAGGCACTGCATGCCGCAAGCGTCATAGTTAGGTAGGCCAATGAGCACTGCAACAAACGAAAACACCACCGCCACCGGCGGGGAGCTCCCGGTGCACGGCGTGAATCTCACCGACGTCGCTGCCGGCAAGGTCCGGAGCCTCCTTGAACAGGAAGGCCGCACCGACCTCCGCCTGCGCGTGGCTGTGCAGCCGGGCGGCTGCTCCGGCCTGATCTACCAGCTCTATTTCGACGAGCGGCTGCTCGACGGCGATGCCGTCCGTGACTACGAGGGCGTTGAGGTCGTCGTGGACAAGATGAGCGTTCCGTACCTGGATGGCGCCAGCATCGACTTCGAAGACACCATTTCGAAGCAGGGCTTCACGATCGACAACCCGAATGCGGGCGGCTCCTGCGCCTGCGGCGATTCATTCCACTAAGCAGGTAAACGGCCGGCCGTGGTGCGGTGCGGCGGGACAGCCTTGCGGTTGTTCCGACGCACTGCCGCGGCGTGTCAGCGAAAACCCCTGCGTAGCGGTAAGCTCTACATCGGGTAGTAAAACTTAGTGTGCCCGGCGTGCCCTTCGGCCTGCCGGGCTACAGCAACAAGAGGAAGGGCCGTCTGTGAGTTCGCAGAACCGAACCGGCAGCCGACGCACAAAGATCACTACGATCACTGGCTTGGCACTAGCCGGCGCGTTGGTTTTGACCGGATGTTCGTCAGAGGTTGAGAAGGGTTGGCTCCCCACTGAACGGGGCACCACCAACCACACCGATCGCATCATGGACCTCTGGGTCAACTCATGGATCGCGGCCCTCGCGGTCGGCATCATCACCTGGGGCCTTCTGGTCTGGTGCATCATCGCCTACCGCCGCCGCAAAGGCACCGTCGGGTTCCCGCGCCAGCTCAGCTACAACCTCCCGCTGGAGGTCTTCTACCTGACGATCCCGCTGTTCATGATCCTGGTGTTCTTCTACTTCACCGACCGTGACCAGGTGGCCATCGATGACCGCTCCAAGCCGGCCGACGTCGTCGTTGACGTCCGCGGCAAGCAGTGGGCCTGGGACTTCAACTACAAGAAGGGCTCCGTGGTCAGCGAAGACCTGCACGAAGCCGGCGTCCAGGCGCACCTCACGGGCAACACGATCGACAAGGACAAGCTGCCCACCCTGTACCTGCCGGTTGGCAAGTCCGTCGACCTGGAACTGAACTCCCGCGACGTCATCCACTCCTTCTGGGTTCCCGCCTTCCTGCAGAAGCGCGACATGATCCCGGGCAAGACGAACTACATCAGGTTGACCCCCACCAAGGAGGGCACCTACGACGGCAAGTGCGCCGAACTCTGCGGTGAATACCACTCCGAGATGCTCTTCCGCGTCAAGGTTGTCTCCGAGTCTGAATTCCAGGCCCACATGGAGAAGCTGCGCCAGGACGGCAACACGGGCCTTCTCGACGAGAAGTACGACCGCAACCCGAACCTGAACGAAATTAAGTAAGGGAAGCGACGTGTCTACCTACACCCAACCCGCCGGAGTCCTCGAGTCTCCTGTCGTGCCGAAATCCAAGGGACGCATCGTCGTCAACTGGATCACCTCCACTGACCACAAGACCATCGGGTACATGTACCTGATCGCCTCCTTCGTGTTCTTCTGCCTCGGCGGCGTCATGGCCCTGCTCATCCGCGCCGAGCTCTTCGAACCGGGCATGCAGATCCTGCAGACCAAGGAGCAGTACAACCAGCTCTTCACCATGCACGGCACGGTGATGCTCCTGATGTTCGCCACGCCCCTCTTCGCGGGCTTCGCCAACGTCATCATGCCGCTCCAGATCGGTGCCCCCGACGTCGCCTTCCCGCGACTGAACGCGCTGGCCTTCTGGTTCTTCCTGTTCGGCTCCACCATCGCCGTCTCCGGCTTCATCACCCCGCAGGGTGCCGCCTCCTTCGGCTGGTTCGCCTACGCACCGCTGTCGAACACCACCTTCAGCCCCGGCGTCGGCGGTGACCTCTGGGTCTTCGGCCTCGCGCTGTCCGGTTTCGGCACCATCCTCGGTGCGGTCAACTTCATCACCACGATCATCTGCATGCGTGCCCCCGGCATGACCATGTGGCGCATGCCGATCTTCACCTGGAACACCCTCGTCACGGCCATCCTGGTCCTGATGGCGTTCCCGCCGCTGGCCGCAGCCCTGTTCGCCCTGGGCGCCGACCGCCGCTTCGGTGCACACATCTTCGACCCCGAAAACGGCGGTGCCGTCCTCTGGCAGCACCTGTTCTGGTTCTTCGGCCACCCCGAGGTGTACATCATCGCCCTGCCGTTCTTCGGCATCGTCTCGGAGATCTTCCCGGTCTTCAGCCGCAAGCCGATCTTCGGTTACAAGGGCCTGGTCTACGCGACCATCGCCATCGCCGCCCTGTCCGTGACCGTGTGGGCACACCACATGTACGTCACCGGCTCCGTGCTGCTGCCGTTCTTCGCCTTCATGACCATGCTGATCGCGGTTCCCACCGGCGTGAAGTTCTTCAACTGGATCGGTACCCTCTGGCAGGGTTCCATCACCTTCGAAACCCCCATGCTCTGGAGCATCGGCTTCCTGGTGACCTTCCTCTTCGGCGGCCTGACCGGCATCATCCTGTCCTCCCCGCCGCTGGACTTCCACGTGTCCGACTCCTACTTCGTGGTCGCGCACTTCCACTACGTGGTGTTCGGCACCGTCGTGTTCGCGATGTTCGCCGGCTTCTACTTCTGGTGGCCCAAGTGGACCGGCAAGATGCTCAACGAACGGCTCGGCAAGATCCACTTCTGGCTCCTGTTCCTGGGCTTCCACGGCACCTTCCTGATCCAGCACTGGCTCGGCGTCGAGGGCATGCCCCGCCGTTACGCCGACTACCTGGTCGAGGACAACTTCACCTGGATGAACCAGTTCTCCACGATCTCCTCCTTCGTCCTCGGCGCCTCCCTGCTGCCGTTCTTCTGGAACGTGTACATCACCTGGCGGAGCAACAAGAAGGTGGAAGTGGACGACCCGTGGGGCTTCGGTGCCTCGCTTGAATGGGCAACTTCCTGCCCGCCGCCGCGCCACAACTTCACCTCCCTCCCGCGGATCCGCTCGGAGCGCCCGGCGCTCGACCTGCACCACCCCGAGCTGTCCCAGGCGCACACCGTCCAGGCCCCGGAACCCGCAGCTGACCTGCTGGGCAACGCTGATCAGAAGGACATCCGCAAGTGAAAATCGAATCGTGGCTCTTCGGAGCCGGAGTCTTCTTCTTCGTCCCGGTCTCCCTTGCCTACGGCTTCCTGACCCAGTGGTCCGAATGGGTCGGCATCCTGGGGATCCTCCTGGTCGGCGGCCTCGCCGGTATGATCGGTGCCTACCTAGGCTTCACCGGCAAGCGCATCGGCCTGCGTCCTGAGGACCGTCCCGACGCCGAGATCCACGAAGGTGCCGGCGAGCAGGGCCACTTCAGCCCGTGGAGCTGGTGGCCGCTGGTCCTCGGCCTCGCCTGCGCCGCTGGCTTCCTTGGCCTGGCGGTCGGCTTCTGGATCGTGTTCGTTGCCGCTGGCCTGGCCCTGGTAGCCCTGGTCGGCTGGGTCTTCGAGTACAGCCGCGGCGACCACGCCCACTGACACCCGCATGACAACGACGGCGGGCCCCACCTTGAAGGTGGGGCCC
>NZ_QYLP01000006.1 GCF_003614925.1 Arthrobacter celericrescens | reverse complement strand
CTGGTTTCCACCGCAGCTTCACCGCCCACACGACGCTCCCCTACCCATCCACACTCCTGAACCACAAAGGCTTGGAAAATATGTGAATGCCACAACTTCGGCGGTGTACTTGAGCCCCGCTACATTGTCGGCGCGGAATCACTTGACCAGTGAGCTATTACGCACTCTTTCAAGGGTGGCTGCTTCTAAGCCAACCTCCTGGTTGTCTAAGCAACTCCACATCCTTTCCCACTTAGCACACGCTTAGGGGCCTTAGTTGGTGGTCTGGGCTGTTTCCCTCTCGACTATGAAGCTTATCCCCCACAGTCTCACTGCTGCGCTCTCACTTACCGGCATTCGGAGTTTGGCTGACGTCAGTAACCTTGTAGGGCCCATCGGCCATCCAGTAGCTCTACCTCCGGCAAGAAACACGCAACGCTGCACCTAAATGCATTTCGGGGAGAACCAGCTATCACGGAGTTTGATTGGCCTTTCACCCCTACCCACAGCTCATCCCCTCCATTTTCAACTGAAGTGGGTTCGGTCCTCCACGACGTCTTACCGTCGCTTCAACCTGGCCATGGGTAGATCACTCCGCTTCGGGTCTAGATCACGCCACTACACTCGCCCTGTTCAGACTCGCTTTCGCTACGGCTACCCCCCACGGGTTAACCTCGCGACGTAACACTAACTCGCAGGCTCATTCTTCAAAAGGCACGCCATCACAGGAACAAAGCCTGCTCTGACGGATTGTAAGCACACGGTTTCAGGTACTGTTTCACTCCCCTCCCGGGGTACTTTTCACCTTTCCCTCACGGTACTGGTCCGCTATCGGTCATCAGGAAGTATTTAGGCTTATCAGGTGGTCCTGACAGATTCACACGGGATTTCTCGGGCCCCGTGCTACTTGGGAACAATCACCAGGGCGGCACAACACATTACGGCTACGGGACTCACACCCTCTCCGGCCGGCCTTTCAAAACCGTTCGCCTATGCACGCACACACACCCCGCCGGTCCGGCAGAACCAACACGCAACTGCCCCACAACCCCGCCCACGCAACGCCCGCCGGCTATCACACATGGGTCGGTTTAGCCTGATCCGCGTTCGCTCGCCACTACTAACGGAATCACTCTTGTTTTCTCTTCCTGCGGGTACTGAGATGTTTCACTTCCCCGCGTTCCCCCCACGCACCCTATATATTCAGGCACGGGTCACACAATCACCCCGAAAAGCGTTGTGCGGGGTTTCCCCATTCGGACATCCTGGGATCACCGCTCGGTTATCAACTCCCCCAGGCTTATCGCAGATTCCTACGTCCTTCATCGGCTCCTGATGCCAAGGCATCCACCGTGCGCCCTTAAAAACTTGACCACACAGATCAAACTTGACTCGAGAGAACCACGACCCACAAAGGGCCAGGGTCCTATCATAAGAAATTGCTATCAACACACACCCNCACCAAGGGCCAGGGTCCTATCATAAGAAATTGCTATCAACACACACCCGCACAAAAACAGGTGCATGCCTCAAGATGCTCGCGTCCACTATGTAGTTCTCAAACAACAACCCCAACCCCCACACCCCACACACACCAGTGCATGATCGGCAAGGACAGGAAAACCAGAAACCCCAGGGCCCCCGGCAACACAATCGTTGCAGGTCCTGTTGCCTCAGGACCCAACAGTGCACCAAACA